>NZ_CP033459.1:730042-1460084 GCF_003265305.2 Pseudoprevotella muciniphila
CTACCACAAGATGGGCAACTACAAGGAAGCCATCAAGTGGCTTGAGGACTTCACTCCTCAGAGCGACAAGACTATTTCGCCTGCCATAGTGGCTGCTTTGGGTCATGCTTACGCCGGCAACAATCAGGTGGACAAGGCTGTAGAAACGCTCAAGAAGGCAGCAGAATTGGCAAATGAAGACGTGGCAAGCGCACAATATCTCGTTGACGCCGGTAAACTTCTGGAAAGCCAGAACAACAAGAAGGGTGCTCTTGAAATCTACACTCAGGTGAAGAAAGACTATCCCAAATCAACCTACTGCCAGCCACAGAACATGAACGGCACCTTTACGGAGCCCATCATCGATGGTCTGATTGAGTTGGTAAAATAATAAGGAAAACAATATAGAAAGTGAAAGACTGGTTGGTTCGCGCCAAACTGTTTTTCACTTTTTTTATTAAATAACTTTTGGAGATTATGTCAGCAAAGGACTTCAAATTTACAGCAAATCAGGTAAATACCATTCCCGATGCTTCAGAAATGCAATTTGGCATCGTGGTTAGCGAGTGGAATAACGACATCACGGACAACCTCTTGGAGAATGCCGTTAACACACTGAAAAGATATGGTGCCAAGGAGGAGAACATCCTCGTGAAGCATGTACCGGGCTCTTTCGAACTGGTATATGGCGCTGCATGCATGAAGGATAGTACTATGGCGGATGCCATTATCGCCATAGGTTGTGTCATTCGGGGCGACACCCCCCACTTCGACTATATCTGCTCGGGAGTTACTCAAGGGTTGGCAGAGTTGAACACAGAGTCGGACGTGCCGGTGATTTATGGTGTTCTGACCGTCAACGACCACCAACAGGCTCTTGACCGCTGCGGAGGTTCGGCAGGAAACAAGGGCGAAGAATTTGCGCTCACTGCAATAAAAATGGTGGATTTTGTTTGGAGTTTGGAAAATTTGGAGTAATTTTGCAGTCGCAATAAGGGCAAATACCAGAGTGGACAAATGGGGCAGACTGTAAATCTGCTGGCTTTCGCCTTCGGTGGTTCGAATCCATCTTTGCCCACAAAAAAGAACGTCAGGCTTTGACGTTCTTTTTTGGTATAATATCTACACTTGGACTTTCTGTCCTTTTTTGCATAAGAGTGTTCACTCCCAATTCATAATATTTCTCAGGAAGGGAACGAGTTCTTTTGCCATTTGCTGGTGCTGTCGGGCTGACGGGTGTTTGTACTGTCCGTATCCGAGGGAGCCGTCTGCAGGTGTGAAATCGAGGCGATAGATTTCGTTGTCGCCACGTTGGTTTGCCCATTCTATTGCACGCTTTTGTGCGGTTTTCATGTCGGCGAGGCGCTGCCCTACTCTCATCGTTCCTGTAAGGAGGACGATTTTTGCATTTGGGTAGTTGCCTCGTATGGTCTTGAGGAAATTGTCGTAGCCTTTAGCGAGGAGATCAACAGAATATGAGGGATTGGAGGTGTCGTTCGTTCCGAGGTTTATGCAAACCACGTCGGGGGTGAAGCGACTGAAGTCCCATCTGTCTCCACCAAGTTGGAAGTGAGTGTATGGGTAATATGCGGGTAATACATCTTTGTCGCCAGCGGGTTTCCCGCCGCTATTTCGATATACACCAATGCCTGAACGCGCCACGACGAAGCATTGCGCATTGAGTTCTCGGCATGCTATGGCTTCATAGGAATAGTACTGGTTTTCGTTGGCAAATGATGATTTCGGATTTCCCGGTTCGGGATATTCTATACCGAGCGAGCAGGTGATGCTGTTGCCGATGAATTCTATCTTACGTTCCGGCAGTTGTGGCAGTTGTTCTGCGAGTCGTCCTTCTCTTTCGAGCAGTAAGCCGTAGAACACAGGTTTCAGCGTCAAGCCTTCCACGACGTAGGTCAGTGTCAGTCTATGCTGTCCTTTGTCGAGATTTTTCGCGACGAGTGTTTCAGCCAGATTCAGTCCGGTGCCACTGCCCTCTCCCACTTTAATCTTATAGGGCTCGCGGTCATCGATTTCCACCATAAAGTCGCCACACTTCGCCTTTGTCCTTATGCTGACCGTGGACGTTCCTTCTACTACTGCATGTATCTGCACTCCGGGATATGACCATGTGTATGCACTTGGATTTGCTGTACATACGCGCCCCACATATACGAGTTTGTCGTTATCGGGCGTGATTAGGGTTTGTGCCTTGCAGAACGACGCTAAGGAAAAAAGCATCGCCAGAATTGCTATTCTTGAAATTTTTGCCATAATTATCAGATTTATCTTTATTGTTCTAAGTTTTTCAGAATTCAGCGTACAGGAGCGGTGCCACGCTGCCTTGCTGAAGTTGCAGCATGATTTGTACGATGATGAGGAAGAGAATCGACTTGACGGGCCATGGCATGAGGATAAATCTTGCTGCCAGCCTGTCCATAGTTTTTCTCCTTACCGCGAATAGTAGGAACGACAATACAATCAGGATGAAGCAGAGTGTTCTTTTCTCTACGAACGGCGGGAGGTATGCCCAGTCGAAATCTGTAAAAATCTTTGTGAAGACTGCGGAAGCATCTTGCAGGTTCGCGGCTCTGAAGAACACCCATGCCACCATGACATAGAGCATGGTGATGGTCCATGCAGTAAACTTTGTCCAAACATTCTTGGGCAATTTGTCGAGTCCATGTTTCTTGCAGAATTTATGAACTACGAGTCCTAATCCGTGGAGCGCTCCCCAGATGACGAACATCCACGAAGCACCATGCCACACGCCTGCGAGGAGCATAGTCAGGAAGCAGTTGAGATAGGTCCGCGCATTGCCCTTTCTGTTTCCGCCGAGTGGGATGTAGAAATAGTCTCTGAACCATGTGGAGAGCGATATGTGCCATCTGCGCCAGAATTCGGTGAGGTTGAGCGACTGATAAGGCATATTGAAGTTGTCCCTGAGTCTTATGCCGAGTACTGCCGCAATGCCTATGCTCAGGTCGCTGTATCCACTGAAGTCGAAATAGATTTGTACGGTATATCCGAGCACAGCCATCATGTTTTCAAATCCTGAATATGTGGCAGGCATATCGAACACAAGGTTGTTGTATGTGGCGAGATAGTCTGCCACTACACCTTTCTTAATCAGTCCGAGGATAATCAGGAAGATGCCATAACAGGCCGTCGTTTCGCTGATGCGCGTGGTCCGTTTCAGTTGTGGGAAGAGTGTGCCGGCACGGGTGATGGGTCCTGCAAGCAACAGCGGGAAGAACGAGAGATAAAAGAGATAACTGAGGAAAGAAACCCGTTCCGTGAATTTTCCGCGATAGACATCCACTGCATAACTGATGCCCTGGAAGGTATAGAAACTGATGCCTATGGGCAGTGCTATGTCGAGCGGATTGAAATTGGTCTGTACAAGTTGCGCGAAATTTACTAAAAGGAAATTTGCGTACTTGAAATAGAGCAGTGGCAGGAGGTTGAGTATGACATTTAGCGCGAGAAGCCATTTTTTTGCGTTCCTACTTTCTATGGTTTCCATCCAACGGGTGACTGTCCATGTGGCGAGAGCCGTAACTGGTAAAAGCACCATTACCCAGCCGTTTGCCTTCCAGAAGAAGAAGAGGCTGAAGGCTATGACGTATGCTAACCGCCAGTTTTGGGTTTTCGCCCAGAAAGGAGTAATGTCAGTGGTTTGCCCTTCACGCAGACTCTTCTGCAACGACTTCGCCTCGCGCCAGTAGATGAATGCATAAACGATGAGGAATAGCACGAACATCAGCCAGAACTGTACGGTGCAGAACTGTACGATTTCGTTTGGTGTTGTCAGAAAATGGATAAGACTTTGTAACATCTTCTATTTTGGAATAATACTTTCAACTCTTTGGCGGAGAGAGGTGTGTCACAGCACCAGGCTTATATTCTTTCTCGGGTTTCTCCATTCGTATGGGATAGGCGCATTGCGGGCTTGCCAACCATTTTGTGAGCGTATCCACCCACATAATGCCGCCTTTTACCGTCGGGTGTGCTCCATCAGAGATTCTCGGCAGCACAAGTTCCCTGCTGTCGAAGAAACGACTCGCTCCTACGTTTTTAAGAATCAGGTCAGTGATACCCTTGTCTTTCTTCCAGTTTGGTGGACTTACCCATATAAATGGCAGGTTCTGACGATTCATCTTGTCGATGATGGTCTTGATGTCCTTGTCGCGTTCATCGAGGTCGCGGCGGAAGAGTTCGTTTGAGCAGAGGCAAATCATGAGATAGTCCGGCTTGTAGAGATTGATGAAATGCTCCAGGGTGTCAGTCTTTGCCCAATGCCTGGAACCGGAACTGTACCACACTGCAGAGAAGAGCGTATCTCCATTCTGTGAACAATAGTTACTGAAATGCTTGCGAAGCACTCCTACCATAGAATCTCCAAAGAGCAGGATGCGCTTTTTAGTGGTATCCACTTGGAAAACATCTGCGGTATCAGCAGGTGTTGATGCCACCATAGAGTCTTCCATCAAGACGGTCTCTTCGTCATCGAAGAGTTTTACCTTTTGTATCTTTTCGCCAAAGAACTCCACATCGTCGGGCATCGCCATGAAGGCGATGAATGCAGCGATGGGTAGCGCAAGTGTGAGTATTACTTTCAGATAGGGTTTCATTCAAATAGAAAAAAGGGGCACAACCATGATAAACAAGGCCATGTCCCTATCTTTATGTAAATCTTATAGGGATGTTATAAGTTTATCCCTTTTTTTATCCTCTGCATCGCAGAGTCGTTATTATTTTTATTTTTTTACTTTGTCAATGATGGCCTTGAAAGCCGCAGGGTTGTTTACAGCGAGGTCTGCGAGGACTTTACGGCTGATTTCCACTCCTGCTTTGTGGAGGGCACCCATGAGTTGTGAATATGACATACCTTCGAGGCGTGCAGCCGCATTGATACGCTGTATCCACAGTGCACGGAAATTGCGCTTTTTATTTCTACGATCGCGGTATGCATAAGTGAGACCTTTTTCCCATGTGTTTTTAGCAACGGTCCAAACATTCTTACGTGCGCCATAATAACCGCGCGTGAGTTTCAGAATTCTTTTTCTTTTTGCTCTTGAAGCAACGTGATTTACTGATCTTGGCATAATTTTGTTTTTTACGAATGTCAGCGCCGGCGGTTCGTTTTTTTACCGGACTTTCTGGCTGTGCATTCAGATTAAAAGTTTGTTTTGATTAAAATCCAGTTCTCTTTTTACAGTCTTTTCCCGTTTGGATTAACGCAGGCAAAGGAGTTCGCGTACCTGACGCTTGTTCGTTGAGTCAACGAGGTCTGCGTGGTCTAGGTTACGTTTTTGCTTCTTTGTCTTCTTTGTCAGGATGTGACTGTGGTAAGCGTGTTGTCTTTTAATCTTACCTGTTCCTGTGAGCGTGAAACGTTTCTTTGCTCCGGAATTTGTTTTAACTTTTGGCATTTTCTTTTTATTTATTAATTGTTATTATTACAGGCGGTTGCGTGAGATACCGGACGCAACGCGCGCATTTCTATTTATTCAGTCAGAAGTCTTCGCCTTCAACTTTAGGTCCGGTGTATTCCTTTTTGGCCTTCTGTTTTGGAGCCGCCTTGGCTACTCTTTCTTCGACAGGTCTCTGCACTAGCGCATCTTTCTTTGCCTGAATTTTCTTTGGCGAGATGAAGATGGTCATGCGTTTGCCTTCGAGTTTAGGCATTTGCTCCACCTTTCCGTATTCTTCGAGGTCGTTGGCAAAACGCAGTAGCAGCACTTCTCCTTGTTCCTTGAAGAGGATGCTCCTTCCGCGGAAGAATACGTACGCTTTTACTTTGTCGCCTTCGGAGAGGAATCCTTTTGCATGCTTGAGTTTGAAGTTGTAGTCGTGGTCGTCGGTTTGCGGTCCGAATCTGATTTCCTTGACATCCACCTTGACCTGCTTTGCCTTCATTTCCTTCTGACGCTTTTTTTGCTGATAGAGGAACTTCGAATAGTCGATGATGCGACATACGGGTGGGTCGGCATTAGGTGAGATTTCCACGAGGTCGAGGCCTTTCTGCTCTGCGAGTTGTATAGCCTGCTCTGTTGTCATCACTGTTGATGCTATGTCGTCACCTACGATTCGCACTTCGCGTGCTCTGATTTGCCCGTTGACGTTGTAGCGTAACTTCGTTTTGTCGTTCTTCATTCTCTGTGTCGTAGAATTGCTTTTTTGCGTGCAGAATTATTTTTGAATTTATTTGCGGCTGCAAAATTAGTAGTTTTTTGTCATTTCCGCAACCAAATCGTTGATTTTCTTGGCAAAATCTTCCACTTTCATGCTTCCCTGGTCTCCTTCGCCTTGTTTTCTGACAGAAATGGTATTGTTTTCCACTTCTTTTTCGCCGACGATGAGCAGGTATGGTATGTGTTTGATTTCGTTGTCGCGGATTTTTCGTCCTATTTTTTCGCTTCTGTCATCAACGGCTGCACGAACGCCGAGGTCTTCGAGTTGCCGGCGCACTTGCTGTGCATAGTCGTTGAATTTGTCGGAGATGGGCAGTACGACAGCCTGGTCGGGCATGAGCCAGAGCGGGAACTTGCCTGCGGTGTGCTCAATGAGTACAGCCACGAAGCGCTCCATAGAACCGAAAGGTGCACGGTGTATCATAACGGGACGATGCTTCTGGTTGTCCGTTCCTGTATATTCGAGTTGGAAGCGCTCTGGGAGGTTGTAGTCCACCTGTATGGTACCAAGTTGCCAACGGCGTCCGAGTGCGTCCTTGACCATGAAGTCGAGTTTTGGTCCGTAGAATGCGGCTTCTCCGTATTCTATTTTTGCAGGCAGTCCTTTTTCTTCGCAAGCCTCGATGATGGCACGTTCTGCCTTTTCCCAGTTTTCGTCCGTTCCGATGTATTTCTCGCGGTTCTCACGGTCGCGGAGTGAGATTTGCGCCTCATAGTTCTGGAAGTTGAGTGCCCGGAAGATAATCATGATGATATCCATCACACGAAGGAACTCGCCCTTCACCTGTTCGGGGCGGCAGAAGATGTGTGCGTCGTCCTGCGTAAATCCGCGCACACGGGTCAGTCCGTGGAGTTCGCCGCTCTGCTCGTAGCGATATACCGTGCCGAACTCAGCGAGGCGCAGTGGCAGGTCCTTGTACGAACGTGGTTTCGAGGCATAGATGGCGCAGTGGTGGGGGCAGTTCATCGGTTTGAGCATGTACTCCTCCCCTTCTTCGGGTGTATGTATAGGCTGGAACGAATCCTTGCCATACTTGGCATAGTGTCCGCTGGTAACGTAGAGGTTCTTCGAGCCGATATGTGGTGTCATGACCTGCTGATAGCCGAAGCGTTTCTGTATTTTCTTGAGGAAATCCTCGAGGAGCAGGCGCAGTGTGGTGCCTTTCGGCAGCCACATGGGGAGTCCCTTCCCTACGAGTTCGGAGAACATGAAGAGTTCCATTTCCTTACCTATCTTTCGGTGGTCGCGACGCTTGGCTTCCTCTATCATCTGCAGGTATTCGTCGAGCATTTTCTTCTTGGGGAAGGTAATGCCATAGACGCGCGTCATCTGCGGGCGCTTTTCGTCGCCACGCCAATAGGCTGACGAGCATGCGGTTACCTTGATAGCCTTGATGGGTGCCGTTGTCATGAGGTGCGGACCACGGCAGAGGTCAGTGAAACTGCCCTGCGTGTAGGTGGTGATGGTACCGTCTTCGAGGTCGGCTATGAGTTCGTTCTTGTAGTGCTGTCCTCTCTGGTCGAAGAACTTGATGGCGTCAGTCTTTGAGATATCCTCCCTGACGAGTGCTTCCTTCTTCTGCTGGAGTTCCTGCATCTTCTTCTCTATTTTTGGGAAGTCCTCCTCCTTGATGGTTACACCTTCGGGGGGCATCACGTCGTAGTAGAAGCCGTTTTCGATGGCGGGTCCTATGCCGAACTGTGTGCCTGGCCAGAGTTCCTGCATGGCTTCTGCCATGAGGTGCGAGCTGGTGTGCCAGAAGGCGTGCTTTCCTTCGGGGTCATCCCATTTGTAGAGGTTGATTGTAGCGTCCTCATTGATGGGGCGGTTGAGTTCTCTCGTTTCGCCGTTCACACCACATGCGAGCACATCCTGTGCCAGTCTGGGCGAGATGCTCTCGGCTATCTGCAAACCGGTTACGCCGCTTTCGTATTCGCGCACGTTGCCGTCGGGGAATGTTATTTTAATCATAATGTATTATTTATTCTGTTTTATGTTGTCTATCTATTTTTTCAAAATATCTCGCAAAAGTACGTAATTTTTGTCAATAAATCAAGTTTCGCAAGTTTCACTTGCTTGAAGTTGACGATATTGCCTCTTTCTCTTTGAAGTTAACGAAGTTAGTGAAGTTATTCGCTTCGCTCGAAGTTAACGACGTTAGCTTTTTCTTCTGCTTCTTGTTCCTTCTTCTTTCTTCTGTTATTTTGGTCCAACACTATCGTCGTTAACTTCTTTAACTTCGATAACTTCGACAACTTCAGAAAGTTGAATCAACAACAGAAAAAGTAAGGAGAAAACCCTGCTCGGGCTCTCTCCTTTTGGAATTTTGAAAGCAAGCGGGTTTATGCTTCTGCAGGGGCTTCTGTTGTTTCCTCTGCGGGAGCTTCTGCTGTTTCGGCTGCTTCGGCTGCTTCGGCTTCTGCTTCTGCTGCGTGCTCAGCGGCTTTCTTTTCAGCCACTTTCTTTGCGATTTCTTCGTTCACTTTCTTTTCGGCAGCGAGGCGTGCGTCGGCATCTGCTTTCTTTTCAGCGGCTACCTTGCCCTTTGCTGCAGCATTTTTCTCGTCGCGTTCCTTCTTCCATGCGTCGAACTTAGCCTGTGCGGCTGCTTCGTCGAATGCGCCCTTCTTCACGCCACCCTTGAGGTGCTTCATGAGGAGTACGCCTTCCTTGGAGAGGATGTTGCGAACGGTGTCAGTGGGCTGCGCGCCGGCCTCGAGCCAATAAAGTGCGCGTTCAAAATTCAAATCTACTGTGGCGGGATCGGTGTTAGGGTTGTAAGTACCGATCTTTTCAGTAAATTTACCATCACGTGGTGCTCTTGCGTCGGCGATAACGATGCTGTAGAAAGCATATCCTTTGTGTCCGCGACGCTGCAATCTGATTTTAGTTGCCATTTGTTTTTTGTTGTTTTAATAGGTTTGAATTAACCGCTATCTCGTAACGGCGGCGCAAAGGTAGTGATTTTTTTGGAATTGGGAAAAGGGTTGGAGAAATTTTCTTACGCGCACAACATTTTAGGTCGTCCCTTGAAAACCGATTTAGTAAATCAATTTAAGGATTAAAGAGAAAAACTGATAGCAGATAATTATACTTCTTAATTTACATTCCATCTTTTTGAAGCCAATTCTCTGGCCAAGGATACTGGTATTTCTCCCAAAGCAACTCACAATATTTTTTCGCACTTTTCTTGTCAGAGAACACGACACTTTTTGACAAAGGTGAATCATTACCTTTTTTAATATCCATTTCACGTCTATATATTACCCTTTCTGCATGTTTGACATAATTTGTTTTTACTCCGAGATTAAGAGATTCGTATTTACTACCACCAAAATCGTCATCAACATACCGGCCTTGAGCTAAGTCTAACTTGTCAGATAAAAACGTCAAGAATTCCTTCTCGTTTCTGGCATTATAATAGTCCAAGTCAACGACAGCTTTCATGGCTTTTATGGAATACTTGCGAAACTCGTTTTCCTTTTTATTTTTGCAATTGTTCTCGCTTAAATCAAGTCCAACCTGATTAAGCAATTCCTTTTTAGTATCGGCTTTACCAAACAACAATCCGCATATCACTATGATTGCTATCATTAATATAAATGTTGCCATATCAAATAAGATTACAATCCTTTTATCTATATAAATCACGAATAATTCATTTGCATCATCTTCTTCTGCATATCCATAGCCATAACAGCCATCATTTCGTCCTGATCCATATCGTCTGGGAAAGTCCATTCTAGTTGGAAAGAAGGAACAACTGGGTTGTCCTTCACTTCATACTGAATGATGACCTTGTTGCCCGTAGATTGTTGGATATGGAAAAGGGTCGTACCACCATAAAAGCATAACGCTTCGTATGTTTTAATGGGTAAGACCCAATATCAATTGCAAATTTATTTACTTACTAACTTTCAATATGCAAAATCATAAGATTTTTTTTTGATATTTTCTTAAGTTGTCAGACTCGATTACTTTAAGATGGGTTTTGAGTATTTACTCTTCGATGTACGGCAATTCGCTCAAGAACTTGTCGAAATCGCTTTGGAAGAGGCGGTCTTGGATTATTCGGTATTTTTCGAATTCAGTTTCGGCATGTTCTTTTGCTTGTTCGGCAGTTATGTTTCCTGCGTTTTGCAGGATGTCATTGCCTCCGGCAGCCAAGATGGTGTCTATCTGCTTTGCCCAGTCCTCCATTGTCATGGGAACATGCCGCTTAGCCATGCGCTCTGCGAGTTCGAGCACACCGTTCACGAGTTGTCCCATGTCAGACAGTTCCGCCTGTTTCAAGTAGTTTTTGGCAATTGAGACATCTGTCTTTACTATTTTTCCGTCCGGTGCGTTCTCCCACGTGGTCAGCCCCATGTGCTCTTGCTCTGCATCTGCCCGCTCTACAATCAGTTCTGCTGCCGTATGCCCATGAACGGCATAATGCATCTTGTTCTGCATCACCTTGAAGAACTGCCGTGTTGTGGGTGCATCGCGATTATAGTCTATGGCTGTAGCATAAATATCGGTCAGTTTCTGATAGAAGCGACGCTCGGAGAGACGTATTTCCCTGATTTCTGCCAAGAGGTGCTCGAAATAGTCTTCATCGAGAAATGTGCCGTTCTCCATCCGCTTTCGGTCGATGACATATCCCCGAATGGCATAATCTCGCAGAACGCTCGTTGCCCACTGGCGGAACTGTGTTGCTCGTATTGAATTGACGCGATAGCCTACGCTTATTACTGCATCGAGATTGTAGAATTGAAGCGTACGATTAACATTTCTGTTTCCTTCTTGTCGAACTACCGAAATTTTCTCGGTAGTTGCCTCCTTGCTCAGTTCTTGTGTTTCGTAGATATTCTGTAAATGCACACCCACATTGTCCGTAGAACAGTCGAAAAGTATGCTCATGGCTTTCTGTGTACACCATACGGTTTTGTCCTTATAATATACTTCTATGCCTTGCTGCTTTCCTTCTATCTGGAAGATAAGGAACTCTGCTGTGCTATTTCTTATTTCTCTTCTTTCCATTCTAAAACACTACTTATTATTTTCGCTGCGCGTTTATAGTTTATGTAATTACCACTAATCTGTCATTTGATAAAAATGAACCACGAATTACACAAATCACACGGATTATTGCCACGTAAGTCCAAGCGGCAGGATTTTATTTTCTGCGGCGCGACACTTGTAATTATTACTTGCGATGCTGTTTTGGGTGTAGTTTTATGTCGAACTTGAAGTTTGTCATTAGTTCCTTGAGTGTTGACTTTGAGAGGTATGCCCTGCCTTGGCGTTTGCCTTCCGGGAAGATGAACTGCAGACGTTTGCCTCCTATCGGTTTCCTTACCACCGTGCATGAGGCCGTGACGGGGTCGCCGAGGCGGAAGCCGCTGGTGGCGGCTCGTCCGGGGAATTCTACTGTGGTACCGAGGTCTTTGTCGTAGAGTTCGAGGATGGCTTCGATGGTGGCGAGTGCTTCGTTGGTTGTAGCACCAAGACGTATGGTTACCTCGTGCAGGTTCTTCACCTCCATACCGAGAATTTCGTCTGCCCCGAGGAAGTCGGTGATGCGCCCCAGACTGAGGTAGTAGCCGAAGGTGCCGACATCTTCGCTGTCTTGATATGTAAAGATGCTGTACTCGCCGTGGTCGGTCTCTGCCTCTGCCACTTCCACGCGCATCCCTGCTGGCAGGTTTTTCTGCGCGTATATTGTGCTGAGCGTCATTGTGCCGAGTAACAGCACGCTTAATAGTTTCTTCATCGTTTTGCTGTTCTTTTTTCAGACTGTTTTTTGCTGTCCGCTTACTAACGGTTTATCCTGTTCATCCTTATTTTGCTTGAGGCTTGAGTGGCTCTTGGTAGTTCGTGCGATTCAAACTTAATTTCGAGAGACCTGCCGGCCTTTTTGGCTTTGTAGATATATTTTACTCCGAGATCAGCCTTTCTGTAGTCTTCGAATGCTGCGCCTTTCATTTGGTCGCTGAGTTCGCTCTCTGCAAAGATGCTCTTCTTGATGTTGTCCTTCTGTGCTTCGAGAATACTGAAATCCACTTTGGTGTCGTCCACTTCGTAGGTCATCACAACATAGCCCTCCTGAAGTTCGCAGTCCACCATTTGCGTCATTTCATCCACTTTTTCAGGCAGACGTGCCTTGGTGTTGCTGATTTGTGCTTTCACCGCCTTGAGAGCCATTTCTTCGGGTGTGGCATTGGCGTATTCCAGTTTTGCCTTCCTGAGTTGTTCGTTGCTTATCTCTATTATTACCTTGTCGGCATCATTGTCTTCACCTGCATATTGCAATCTGAGTCCACAACCTGCGTTGAGTATTTGATCAACGACTCTTGCCGTAGATTTGTTTTCCTTCGCTTGCGACACAAAACTCATTGCCATCATCTCGGTACTTTCCTCCTTGCTTCTCGACTTCCATCCGTCTTTTACGAGTTCGAAGTTTTCTTGTATGAATTTGTATTTGAAGATGACCATATTTTCTTTGAGTTCTCCTCCGAGGAATGTGCCCATGCCTTCCATTCTCTGCGGACATTCTTTGTTCATTTCTGCAATGGCTTTTTCGAGGTTATTTCTGTTGAATCGCTCGCAGGAAAAGGTCAGGGTGAGCAACAGCGTCAGTGCAAGGAGTTTTGCAATATTTTTTCTGATTGTATTCATGGTTTTGTTGTTTTTTGGTTATATAATTTCTGTGCTATTTGACTCTTTTTATGTCATGAGGGCATCCGTCATTAGCGCGATGTCGAGGTCTGATTTTCCGTATGACCTAAAGAGTTCGACATCGGCAGCGAAGGGGTCTGAGACGGAGGGGCTGAGTTTGAGGTATTGCCTGTAATGCCTCACGGCATCGGGCATGTTGTCGCTGAGCCATTCTGCGTGTGCTGCATTGAGGAAATCCTCGGGCAAGGGTTTGTCTTCGAGTATGCGGTTATAGTTTTTCAGTGCCACGTCAAGCCTTTTGGCTTTGAGTGCCGTCCACGCAAGCGCGCGCGTCGTTTTTCCAGGCTTTTCTGCGAGGTAATCTGCCTTGTAGAGCAGTTCGAGTGCTTTGTCGTAGTCAGCGAGATGCATATAACATTCTCCTGCGCGTAGCAAGCGGTCGATGTCATCAGGCTTTTCCTGAAGCATTTCGAGGGTATATCTGAGTGCTTTGTCGTATTGCTGCATCGCACGATAGCATGCCGCGAGTTGCCTGACGGTCCACGGCGAGGCTTTTTCTTCGAGAAGGAGTGAGCGCTCGTAGGCCTCAGCAGCCTTTTCGTAGTTATTGAGGCGCTGGTGGCAATAGCCCGTTTTTTGCCATGCTACTGCATTTGCCTCTTTCTGCTGCAAGAGTTCTTCGAATAGCGTACAGGCTATGCCATAGTTTTTCTCTTCGAAGGCGAAGTCTGCCACCTGTCGCATCATATCGGGTTCGTGCAGTGCGTCTTTCAATAGCGCATAGTCGGTCAGCAGGAGGTTGTTTGCGAAAGGGTTGGGCAACCCTGCCCTGCGCCTGTAGAGACAGAAGAAGCGGTAGAGGTCCTGCAGATAGACACGTATGGCGACATTCATATCCGCCTGCCCATCGTCTCCGAAATCAAGTTCCAGGTCTTTCCCTTCAATCATGCCTTCTATCTGCCCCTTCAGCATTTCGATGTTCTGTGCGGGCATCTCGGCGAGAACGAGGCAGAAGGAGTACTTGTCGGAACTGCACAACGCCACGGAGTTGGTGAGCAACCTTGTAAAGTCGCGCATCGGGGCAGAGATGTGCAGGTCGGGGTGGTTTTCGTCGTAGGGGCAGAACCAGTTCGCTACCACATCAAAGAAGGGGAAGCGCTGCTTGAGCATGGAGAAGGAACTCATATATACGTCGGCACCTTTCTGCTGCCATTCTATGATGCTTTTTATTTTCTTGCCGAGTTCCTTGTTGTTAGCATCATTTTCCCATTCGGGGTTCAGTCCGAGGTCGGTCATTTCCGCATTGAACTGCTCAATGTCGATATTGCCATTTTCGGAATACTTTCGGGCATTCTTCATCATCTCGGGCAAGATGTCCTCTTGCAGGCTCTTTGCTATGTTTTTGGTTTCGAGACTCAGGAGGAGTTGCAGTTGCAGCGCGAGGACATCGTTTCTGGCACCCTGACGGTCGAGGAACAATGACCACTGTGCTGCGAGTTCGGGATAGAGCATTGCCTGCTCTTCATGCTCGATGAACACCATAACGAATCCCACGAGTGCCCTTGCCCGGATTTGCACATCAGCATGTTCGCAAAGGTTCAGCATGATTTTCATCTTTGCCACATCGAAACACGACAGTGCAGACATCATCATCGCACTGATTATCAAGCATTTTGCTGTCCGCCCAACCTCTTTGCTTTCAAGTGCATCCGCCACTATGCGTTCCTGCTCTGTCGTGAGTTGAGCCGACGTCCATATCAAGTCGAAAATGTTTCGGTAAGACGTGGCAGGGTCGGTTATGTCGCTGAAAGTGATTGTTCTGGAGAGGTTGTCGAGTGTGCGCCTTGCTGCTGCCTGAGCATTGTCGGCATACTGGAAATAGTTTTTGAAATATGTGGCGTTTCTTATTTCGTAGGCTTTTCTGTAGAACGACTTGTACATCTGCTCGCGCTGCGGGTCTTCTATGCCCTGCCTCATGTATTCGAGCATCATGGCATACGCCTGCCTGAGGTCTTTCAGTTTCTGCGAGTTGTCCCAGTCGGCAGCGAGTGCCACCAGTCCGTCTAGGGCATCAAGGGCTTTGAGAAGCCGGTTGCTTTCGAGGCACTGCGTGGCATCGTCGTAGAGAACTTGAAAAGTGTTTTGGTCCATATATTGTCAAGTATATTGAGTGTTCAAATTTAGCAATAATATATGGTATTACAAAAAGTGCGCCAAAAGAGATTTTGAAAGACTGACATTCAATAAAGCATCGCCGGAAGCGATACCTACTGAGAAATGCGGACTCAAACATTTAGTTTGGAAAAAGTTGTGTTTTTGACCTTACTTTTGGATAAAAACGCCTGTTTTTTGCCCCTACTTTTGGTTTTGGGTTTACTTTTGGATATTTTTCATGTATTTTTGCCCCAACTTTTGGATATTTTTTACAACTTTGCTTCAGAAAAGGAAAATAAGAATAGTATTATATTTTGGCGTTTTGTCTGTCAATCACTCTTACAATAGCACGCTACGCCTTTGAGTGCGTGACAGACAAAACGCCAAAACTTATACAGTAAACCTAATGACCAATTTGGCTTAATATAGATTGAAACTAACTTTCACTCCGTTCCATATTCTGGCTGTGCCGCTGTATGAACCTCCTGTATAGCGTCCCCGGTAGGTAGCTATGCGCTTGCCATTATAGTAGGACTGCACGACGAGATTGCCGGCACTGTCGTTAGAGACAAGCCTTAATTGCATATACTGATAACGACCGTCAGCAGTAAAACTAACGGAACCGCTGCGCCCGTTCATCTGCATCGATGCGTCGTAGGCATCGCCTATAACTCCTGATAAACTGAAATACACAGGAATTACTTCTTTTTGAGGTTTTGGTGTTTCTTCTGTTGTTGCGGCACCCTCTGCAACCTCACTTGCGTTCACTTCTTCGAGTCTTATGCTTCGCACGTCGCCTAATATATCTTCCCAGAAATCTACATCAGCCGTTGTGCTACTAAACATAAACTCCTCAACAGCCCCTTGTGCGCACTCGCTAATCCATTTTTCAAAGCGCTGACGCTCCTCTAAATCCATTGTAAGCGACAAGTCGAGTTTTTTTCCTTCTTCGCCCATCAGCGCAACCTTTACGGGCGATGTCATTTGGGGATTCTTCATCTCACTTTTGTTGGCTTGAAGCAGTATTTTCATCTGAATCAAGCCTTTATCTTCATCACTGCTACTGACACAGGAAATATTGTATTTTCCTTTGGGTACAGCGATAAGTTTGGGCGTATTGCCTGTTACTGTAATATCTTCGGATGAGAGCACGTCTATTTCCGCTTCTTTTTTCCCTCCACATGCGGCTACAAGAAAACAGAGTGCCGCAGCTGCTATTATTTGAAATGGTTTCAGCATGTTGTAATAGTATTATGGAAAGTTATTCAGACATTGTTTGTGGTAAACCACAGATTTTGTCTGTAAAGTTAGGTTTTTCTTGACAAAAGTATATAAAAACAAGAGATTTAATGTATGTTAAGTTATTCTATCTTAAAAACGCCTTCTATTATCCGTCCCGCCAAAAAGGAAACCTATTACAGAAATAATACTGAATATCCAATAAAAAATATTGTAAGCCGTCGTATATATTTCTGCTTTATAAAGAGCATCAGTAAACCAACTTCTAATAAGATTAATTACAAAGAACAATCCGTGCCAAATGCCAGAATACCAAGTATACTCTGTATCTGGGTCTATATTGCAGAACAACCAGCCCAATAAACAATACAAAAGTATAGTTATTATTATTCGTAACATGTTTTTTAATATTATAAGTGTTTCAATTATTATCGTAAAAATTTCACTTTTAGTAAAATCAATTATTTCCTAAAATATTTGTTTGATTCGTATTCTAATTCAGAATCTTCTGCCCATTCTTCACACCAATCACAGAAAGAATAGGTCTCATCTATTTGAAAACCTTGTTTCCTTATCAAGTTACCTGTTTCATCTGCAATTTCACAATCATTATCAAAATCCAAATGATATACTTTTGCAGATTCGTCAACTAGGAAAGAATTGCATTGAAAATCATAGTGTTTTCTATAAAGATTGCTTACATAAATAGCACAAATTCCTAACACGATGAGTATTATACCCCATGCAATAGTAAAGTTATAAGTCTTTGGTTTTGAAGATGATTTCTTTTCCCAAGCATACGTATTATTATCTTCAACTTCCACTTCTTTATCTAATAATATTATGATAGCCCCTATATATAAAGCAAATAATATAGAATTACCTATAAACAGATGCAACAAACTTCTAATAAATTCCCAGTAAAAGAGCAAAGAAAAAACAAACACAATCGTTATGACACAAGAGCCTATTACTACAATAATTTTTGAAAAGCTTTTGAAATCATCATACAGTTCTCCGCCTATGATTTTTGATAGGAAAGATTGTTTCATTGATTGATTTTTCTCTTTAAATTACCTTTTATTAAGTAAGCTCCAGCAATTGCCATTAACCCTAAATATAAGGGCATATTTGAGGATTTATATACTGCTGAATAATATTCATATACAACTACTGTATCTATATCCCCATACCAAAATAAAGAAGGATCTACATTCATTTCGTTAAAGATAAAGCAAATTACCCCATATATCGGCGGAATCAAAAAAAGAATCCCTATTTTTGCTTCCCAATTCAAGTGATATAAGTCTTTTGCTAATCTAACAATCTTATTTTTACAACGAATAAATAAATTATTTTTATTCTTCATTATACTATCAATTTAGGATTTTATATTCCGTACTTTCTTTACTCTTAAGTAAACTATTATAGCCGATATCTATTTCACTGCTTAAGAAACCGCTCATCGCATGTTTCGTAGAGTCCGAAGGTGCGCTTTATGGCATTTATTTCGTAGAGCATGTTGCTGACATCGGTGAATGTAGGGTCGATGGGCAGGCGGGCGTGTTCGTACTTTGGGAGGACAACTTTCGGAAGAGCCTTCGCTGGTACGTTGTAATGCTTTATGAGCAGTGAGTCGCAGGCTTTGCGACCTTTTCTGTTGATGATGTCTGCGGCGCGGTTGTAGCCCTTGACGAAGAGTTCCACCTGTTTTGCTTTCCTCTTGTCTGTCAGGGCAGTCTTTTTGAAGGCTATGCAACCGAGGTTATTATCCGCTCCCTCGTATGCCATGAGCACCTTGTGTCCTTTCTCCGTTGCACGCGCGAGGAAGGGCTGCGGCAGGACTGCTGTCTCCACCTGATTATTATTAAGCATATTCAGCCGTACTTCGAGGCTGTTGACCTGCACTCTCAGGGCATCGTCGTATTTCATATTGTTTTGCTTGAGTGCCTGTGCTGCGAGGAAATCGGAGGCGGAATATCTGGATATAGACACTATCCGGTCCGTGAGTTGGTCCACCTTTGTGAAGCGCTGGTTCTTGTTTGCCACGAGCGCCCATTTCCCGTTTGTTGCCATGACTACTGTCCACTCCTTGCCCTTGCTCTTGTTGTACTGCACGCGTGCCACATCGGTGAAGATGCCGTCTGTGGTCTTTACGTCCATCTGTGCGTCAAGGTCGAAGAGTGAGAGTTTGTCGGTGATTGACAGTTCGAGCCCCAGCGAGTCGTAGATGCCTGTCTGCTCTGCATAATACACCGGCAGACAGTCGATTACGGGCATCAGCGCGACATTCAGCGCTTTGGGATTGGTTTTCTTTTCGGGCGCCGAGGTTTTCGTCTCTTCGGAGTTGCAGGCAGCCAAAGTGAGTGCAAGCGATAAAAACAGCAGTATTTTTTTCATTTTGAAACAAAAATTGAGAGCAAGGCTATTTTGCGATGCTCCCAATTATTATTGTACTTATATTAGCCTTTTATTGCTGCAATACCAGGCAGTTCTTTTCCTTCGATGGCTTCGAGAAGTGCTCCACCGCCGGTAGAGATGTAACTTACCTTGTCTGCCATGCCGAACTTGTTGATACAAGCCACGGAGTCGCCACCACCAATGAGTGAGAATGCGCCGTTTTCTGTTGCTTCAGCAATGGCTTCAGCAATAGCCCTGCTACCTGCGGCGAAGTTGTCGAACTCAAACACACCTGCAGGACCATTCCAAAGGATAGTCTTTGCAGACTTGATGACATCTGCAAATCTTTCGCGTGTTTCAGGTCCGGCATCGAGACCTTCCCAACCGTCGGGAATGTCTTTGGCGGGACATACTTGTGTGTTGCAGTCGTTCTTGAAGTCGTCGCCTGCCACGCAGTCCACGCCAAGCACGAGATTTACACCTTTTTCCTTAGCCTGCTTGATGATGTCAAGAGCGAGATCGAGTTTATCATCTTCACAGATAGAGTTACCAATTTTGCCACCCAATGCTTTTGCAAAAGTGTAGGTCATACCGCCGCAGAGGATGAGGTTATCCACCTTACCGAGCAGGTTCTCAATGATACCAATCTTTGTAGAAACTTTCGAGCCTCCCATGATGGCTGTGAACGGACGCTGGATGTTTGAAAGCACATTGTCAACAGCATTCACTTCTTTCTCCATGAGATAGCCGTGCATCTTGTGGTCCTCGTCGAAATAGTCTGCCACTACGGCTGTTGAAGCATGGCTGCGGTGCGCTGTACCGAAAGCGTCCATGATGTAGCAGTCAGCGTAAGAAGCGAGAGTTTTGGCAAACTCCTTCTGCCTTTCTTTCATTTCTTTCTTTGCCTCGTCAAATTCGGGGGTACCCTTTTCAACACCTACCGGCTTACCTTCCTCTTCCGGATAGAAGCGGAGGTTTTCGAGCAGGAGCACTTCGCCTGGTTTGAGCGCTGCAGCCTGGTCGGCAGCCTTTGCGCAGTCGGGAGCGAACTGTACGGGCACTCCGAGCGCCTCGCTCACTGCGTCAGTAATCTGGCTGAGAGAGAACTTGGGGTTCACTTTGCCTTTTGGCTTACCCATGTGCGACATGATGATGAGCGCACCACCGTCGGCAAGCACTTTCTTTAATGTGGGCAGTGCGCCGCGGATACGAGTATCGTCGGTAATTTTACCATTTTCGTCGAGTGGCACATTGAAGTCCACGCGTACGATGACCTTCTGGTCTTTGAAATTACAAGTGTCGATTGTCATGTTATTATAATTTTAAGTTTGTTTGTTGCAGTGCCAAAATTAGCAAAAAGATTGCACATTATGCGGATAAATATGAAAAAACTCACAGTTCTGCCGATGCATGGTTCTTCTCAAACCAGCGGCATGCCTCCTTGAGTTCGCATTTTGAACATTTTGGTTTTCTTGCCGTACAGGTGTAGCGTCCTTGCAGGAGAATCCAACTGTGCGCGAGCGATATTTTCCCTGACGGTATGTTTTTGAGCAGTTCTTTCTCTACGGCATAAGGCGTGGTGCATTTCTGCGGCACAAGTCCTATGCGCCGGCTCACTCTGAAGACGTGCGTATCTACAGCGAGTGCCTGCTTTCCGAAGGCGAAGGCAGAAACCACATTTGCCGTCTTCCTGCCCACTCCCGGCAACTGCGTGAGTTCTTCCATGGTTTGCGGCACTTCGCCTGCGAAGCGCTCAGTCAGTGCCTTACCTATGCCGACGAGGTACTTTGCCTTACTGTTTGGATAACTCACGGAGCGGATATACTCAAAGATGACGTCGGGCTCGGCAAGTGCCATTGCCTCAGGTGTGGGATAGTCGCGAAAGAGGCTTGGCGTGACCATGTTGACGCGCTTGTCGGTGCATTGCGCTGACAGCACTGTGGCAATGAGCAATTCGAAAGGACTCGTGTAGGAGAGTTCGGTGTCCATCACGCCGAACTTCTTTTCGAGTGTAGAGATGACAAAGTCGTATCTTTCCTTTTTCCTCATACTCTTCGCATTGCTGCCTCTATCGCCTGCCCCGTCATTCTTCGAAATGTCGCAACCGAGCGATGTATTTGCCGAGTATGTCGAATTCTATGTTGACGATCGTACCGGGCTTGATATGCTTGAAGTTGGTATTTTCGAGCGTGTAGGGTATGATGTTCACCTGGAAGGAGTTGTCTGTCGGGTTGCACACCGTCAGACTTGTGCCGTTGACTGTTACGCTGCCTTTATCCACAGTGAAATAACCCCTTCGTGCCATTTCCTTGTCCGCTTCGTATTCGAATGTGAAAATGGCGCTGCCGTTAGCATCCTCCACTGCGGTGCACTTTGCCGTCTGGTCCACATGTCCCTGCACGATGTGCCCGTCGAGCCGTCCGTTCATCTGCATGGAGCGCTCCACGTTCACTTCGTCGCCCACCTTGAGCAATCCGAGGTTGGAGCGCAGGAGCGTTTCGCGCATGGCGGTGGTGGTGTATGTCTTGCCGTTGAGTTTCGTTATGGTGAGGCATACGCCGTTGTGCGCCACACTCTGGTCGATGTGGAGTTCTTCGGCGAAGGGACATTCGAGGGTGAAGTGTATGTTATCCTGCTCTTTTTCTATTGCCACGACCTTAGCCATGGCTTCCACTATTCCTGAAAACATATTAAATAAAAAAATCAATCATTATAGGCTTTTGTTTACGGAGTATATGTTTTAATTTGATTAGCATCATGGTCATAGATTTTATTATTAAACCAACTACAATACTCAACATCATTCGAATTTGTAGCAAAATACATCGTATCATATTCTTTACAAATATTACTAATTACAGATTTAATTTGCTCTTCTGACAATTTACTTTCTGTATACACTCTAACAGCGCCAGTTCCTTTGGTTTCGAGTTTGCAATCAATACCAGAGATCTTTCTTGTAAATGTTTGCAATTCTTCTTTCTTCATCGTGCCATGAAAGAATTGTTGCTCACCTGTTAGAACATCCTCTATAGTAAGTTGCCCATACGACCAATTATTAATATCTTCCCAATCACCTCCTTTATACTGTATATATATTCTATATGCGTATTCTAAACCATAACTCTCAAATTTCTGTATAACTTTAAAACGATTTTTAACCATAGTTTCTTCTCCTACATAATCAAAACCATCAAAGTCACAAGTTCCAATTTGCTCTTCTACGATTTTTTGAGCTATTATACTTGCTTTCCTTAATTTTTCATCATTATCAGATTCTTCGAAACTTTTTTCTTGGTAAGCACATGATGATATTAACAATAAAACTGCGTATAACAATATTGTTAAATGAATATTGATTTTATTTTCTAAAAAAACCATTTTCTTAAAGCATTTTAGAAGTTTATAGTAATTATATCATTGACAATTAAAAGACTTCTTTATAATCTATCTATTTATTCTTTTCCGGAGCACCACTGCACTTCGTGCCGGTATGTAGAGTTTGAGCCAGCCCTTTCCGTCCTTCTTCAGGAGCGGGTCAAAATTGGTGAGGTGTTCCACAGAGTCGTCTGCAAATCCGTTTCCGCCGAATTTCTTGGCATCGGTATTGAGCACCACGTCGTAGGAGCCTTCGGGAAGCATGAAACCATAGTCGGTGTAACTCCTTGTTGGGCTGAAGTTGAACACAAACAGCAGGTCTCCTCGTGTATATGCCAGGATTTGGTCGCCGTCGTTGTGCCAGATTTCCACGACAGGCGTTTTTTGGAAATTTTTCTCGCTCTTGATGACTTCGAGCATTTCCTTGTCGAAATCGCCGAGCCAGTGGTAGCACAGTTCCTTGTTGTCGACGAGGTTCCATTGACGCCGTGCGTACTTATAACTCCATCCGTTTCCTTCGCGCGGGAAGTCTATCCATTCCGGGTGTCCGAATTCATTTCCCATGAAGTTGAGGTATCCTCCGTTTATGGTTGATGCTGTAACGAGGCGAATCATTTTGTGCAAGGCTATACCTCGTCTTGCCATTTCGTTTTCGTCGCCTTTCTTGAAGTGCCAGTACATGTCGGCATCAATAAGTCGGAAGATGATGGTCTTGTCGCCCACGAGTGCCTGGTCGTGGCTTTCGCAGTATGACACGTTCATCTCCCCTGCCCTGCGGTTGGTCAGTTCCCAGAATATGCTGCTTGGTTTCCAGTTTTCGTCTGCCTGTTCCTTAATAGTCTTGATCCAATAGTCGGGCACATTCATGGCGAGTCGGTAGTTGAAGTCCATTCCTCCATATTTAAAAGGCATAGCCAATCCGGGCATACCCGACACCTCCTCTGCTATGGTTATTGCCTTTGGCTTCACCTCGTGTATGAGCAAGTTGGCGAGTGTGAGGTATGTGATGGCATTGTCGTCCTGTGCGCCGTTATAGTAGTCGCCGTAGCCTCCGAAGGCTTCGCCCAGTCCGTGGCTGTAGTAGAGCATGGATGTTACGCCGTCGAAGCGGAATCCGTCGAAGTTGAACTCTGTGAGCCAGTATTTGCAGTTGGACAGCAGGAAGTGTATCACTTCGTTCTTGCCATAGTCGAAACAGAGGCTGTCCCACGCGGGATGTTCATGCCGGTCGCCCGGGTAGAAATACTGGTTGGGGTCGCCTGCAAGGTTTCCAAGTCCTTCTATTTCATTTTTCACGGCATGGCTCTGCACGAGGTCCATGATGACTGCTATTCCGTTCTGATGTGCCTCGTCGATGAGTTGTTTCAGTTCGTCGGGCGTACCGAAGCGTGAACTTGGTGCGAAGAAACTGCTGACGTGATAACCGAAACTGCCGTAGTAGGGGTGTTCCTGAATTGCCATGAGTTGTATGCAGTTGTAGCCGTCTTCTATCACTCGCGGCAGTACGTTTTCCCGGAATTCGTTGTACGTCCCCACTTTTTCGGCATTCTGCCCCATACCGATATGGCATTCATATATAAGGAGTGGATTGACATCGGGCTTGAATGACTTTTTCTTGAATTCATAGGGTTTCTCCGGGCTCCACACCTGTGCGCTGAAAATCTTCGTTGCATCGTCCTGCACTACCCTGTTTGCCCATGCCGGTATGCGTTCTCCACATCCGCCATTCCAGTGGACTTTCATCTTGTAGAGGTCGCCATGTTTCAGTGCCTTTGCGGGCAGTTTTATTTCCCAATTGTTTGTGCCTTTTACACGTTGGAAGGCATATTCTTCGCTTTCAGTCCAGTTGTTGAAATCGCCAATGAGATATATTGCCGTAGCATTTGGTGCCCATTCCCTGAGCACCCATTGCCGCGCTGTGCGATGCAAACCGAAGTAGAGGTGTCCGTCGGCAAAGTCAGCCAGTGGCATTTTGTCGCGTGTGAGTTCGTATTTTTTCTCGAGTACACGATTGTGCCTTCCCTGAATCGCCTCTTCGAAAGGTTCGAGCCATGGGTCGTCCTTAACAATTTTCAGACGTTGTGGTTTTGCAGTCTTTTTCATTGTCGTGTGGTATGTTTGGTTGATACTTTTTCTTAATTTAAGTTCCGCAAGTTCCACTTGCTTGAAGTTAAAGAAGTTAACGACGTATGTTTTGTACGACAGTTGTTCATTTACATCCCGCATGGTAGTATCGTCGATAACTTCGTTAACTCCGATAACTCCGAGTGTAGCGACAACTTCAGAAAGTTGAGTTTCTTAATTTTTACTCAAAGGGTGCTCTATATCGCAGAAGATTGATAGAGCACCCTTTGTTATGTCGTTGTTTTATCTTACGAGCCTGCCATTCACATAGTTCTTTCGGTCGATAATGTTTCCGCGGCTGTCGCGCGTGATGAATGTTCCGTTTTCAACACCATTTGAATAGTGGCCATAAAGTTTTGTTCCGTCCTTTCTTATTTGTACGAAGTTGCCGTCTATGGCATTTGCAACAAAAGTACCTCTTATTTCAGTTCCGTCGCTTTTTTTGAGTATGCCTTCGCCTTCCATCATATTGGCACGCCATCCTCCTTCGTAGGACGCTCCGGACCGCTCCCTGTAAACGCCATATCCGTCGCGCTTGCCGTTTTTCCATTGTCCCACGTATGTGCTTCCGTCCCGATAGCGTTGCTCGCCCTGTCCGGACTGTATGCCATTCTGGAATTGTCCTTTATAAACGCCTCCCGCCTTCATTTTGTAAACACCGAAGCCTTGTCGGTTGCCGGCATAATACTCACCTTCATACACATCGCCGTTCTTATAGAAGTATTTTCCTGTACCCCACGGCACGTCCTGTCTCCATTCGCCTTCATAAACTTCTCCGTCGGAGAATGTGTTTTTTCCTTTTCCTGAACGTTTGTCGTCCACCCAATGACCTTTATATCTCGTTCCGTCGGGCCATTCGAAGATGCCTTCTCCGTTTTTCTTGTCGTTTGCCCAGTCGCCAGTATAAACCACTCCAGACTTATAGGTATATTTTCCTTTTCCGCTTCTGACATCCTTTTCCCAATGGCCTTCATATACATCGCCATTGTAATACTTCATCAGACCTTGCCCCTCCTTCTTATTTCTATACCATTCGCCTACGTAGTGGTTGTTGTTCTTATAATAGTATGTGCCCGGTCCGTGCATTTCGCCTTTGAACCACTTGCCTTCATACCTCTCTCCATTTGGTTTGGTGAAAGTGCCATAACCGTTTCTCAAGCCTTTAGTGAAGTCTCCCTCGTACGTGGAATTGTCGGGATATTCAGCCTTTCCCTTTCCTTCGGGTTTATCCTTCAAAAGCGGACCTGTGTACATAGCGCCGTCCCTAAGTCGCTTGCTTCCAGACCTGAGCGCCTGTGCTGAGGCGGTGAGGCAGATTATGATTGCGGAGAAAATGAGAATGATTTTCTTCATTAACGGTTTGTCTTTAATAATTCTACTGCTTTTTCTAAATCCTTTGGCGTATCAATGCCTATAGTTGCTTTTTGGGTAGTACCCACCTTTATCGTGCATCCTGCTTGCAGCCATCTGAGTTGTTCGAGCGATTCTGCCACCTCGAGAGGGCTTTGCGGCAGTTTTGTTATTTTCCGGAGCGTATCAGCCTTATATGCATATAGCCCGATGTGTTTGAAGAACTGTTGATTCTTTGTCCAGTCCTCTTTCTCTATGCCACGCAGGAACGGTATGACTGAGCGGCTGAAATAGAGTGCATAGCCATCGTCTGAGACAACCACTTTGGGGCTGTTCGGGTTCGACAGTGTTTCCCACGTGTCGTCCGGGCTGAAAGGCTGTACGAGTGTGGCTATGTTTGCTGCTTCATCTTCAAGACAGGCTTTCACCGTTTCGAGTTGCGACTGCTCAATGAAAGGTTCGTCGCCTTGCACATTGACCACAGCATCAAAGTCGCCTCCCATTTTCTCAAGCGCTTCGGCACATCTGTCTGTTCCGCTGCGGTGGTTGCTCGATGTCATCACTGCCACTCCGCCGAACTGCTCCACGCATTGACGTATTCTTTCATCGTCGGTGGCTACGCAGAGGTGGTCAAAACTCTGCGCCGTGCGTTCATACACCCACTGTATGATGGGTCGGTCGCCGAGTATGGCAAGAGGTTTGCCCGGGAAACGCGTGCTGGCATATCTGGCGGGTATGACTGCGAGAAACTTCATTATTGGCTTTGCTGATTATTATTCTGCCTTTGGTGCAGCAGGAGCAGGTGCCGGTGCAGCAGGGTGATGCTCTACCGGTGCTGCCGGATGTGGTTCTGCAGGTGCTGCCGGTGCACTCTCTGCCGGTGCTGCTGCGGGTTCCGCACTTTGCACTGGTGCAGCGGGGCGATTAGGTGCTGTTGCCGGTCTTGGTCTGGGTCTGGTTGGCGCTCCCGTCTGTTGCATCTTCAGCGGGTCGAGTCGCGGCGAGTCGCCACTCTTCACTGTGAGTTGGTTCTGCGCATTGACGGGTATGACATCCGGTATCTCGAAGTGTTCGCTTGCGGAATAACCCAACGATGCGTCTGACACCACTTTCTGCATGTATTTACCCCACACGGGGAGTGCAGCCTTCGCACCTTGTCCGTATGCCATATTGTCGAAGTGGATGGCACGGTCTTCACCGCCTACCCATACTGCTGTTACGAGGCGTGGTACTACACCGACGAACCATGCGTCGCCGTGTTCGTTCGTCGTACCTGTCTTTGCGCCGAACTGTCCGTGATACCATGCGTGTGCTCCGCGTCCTGTACCTGCGTTGGCTACTTTCTGCAGCATTTTGAGCATATTGTAGGACGTACCTTCGCTGATGACCTCATTGGGTCGCGGTCCGAAGGTGGCTATGACGTTTCCTTCACTGTCCTCTATTCTTGTTACGAATATGGGCGGGCAACGCAAGCCCTTGTTCACGAAGCAGGTATAGGCACTGGCGAGTTCGGCTGCCGTGATTTCGCTCGGACCGAGACAGAGACCAATACTTGGCTTAATCTTGTTGTTGCGTATGCCCAGGTTATGCAGGAAGTTAATGAGGCGTATTCCTGTGGGATCGACGTCGTTCATGATGGATGCCGTTACCCAGTTGTTGGATGTCTGCAATCCCCACCACATGGGCATCATCGAGCCGTAGGCAGCCTTGCTGCCATTCTTTGGCGACCAGAATGTAGGTCCTACGCGATAGGAAATTCTCTTGTTCAAGAACTTGTCGTCGATGCTGTGTCCGTCCTCCACTGCGAGTGCATAGACGATGGGTTTCATGGTTGAACCTATCTGCCTGCGTCCGTGCATTGCCATATCGAACTTGAAGTGCTTATAGTCCAGTCCGCCTACGTATGCCTTGACATATCCTGTCTGCGGATCCATGGAGAAGAGCGCTGAACGGAGATACTTCTTGCTGTGGAGGATGGAGTCTCTGGGCGACATGGTGGTGTCCTTATCGCCGTTGTAAGTAAACACCTTCATCTTCACGGGCTTGTTGTAGTATTCCTTCATGATTTCATCGTCAGAGAGTCCTTGCTTTTTCAAGCCATTATAGCGGTCGGTTCCGCGGAAGTTTCTTTTGAGGATTCTTTCGCGTTGTTCCGCAGTTACATCACTGCTGTAAGGATAGTTTCTTTGTCCACTCTTCTGCTTGACGAATGCTGGCTGAAGATATTTTCCTACGTGCTCCACGACAGCGTCTTCTGCATACTTCTGCATACGGAGGTCGATGGTGGTATAAACTTTCAGTCCGTCGTTGTAGATATTGTAGTTAGTGCCGTCTGCCTTGTAGTTTTTCTTGCACCATCCGTAGAGCGGGTCTGTTTCCCATGCTATGGAGTCCTCGTAGAACTGATTTTCCTGCCATGAAGCATAGTTCGTTCTGTCGGGCTTGCCTGCCATCATGGTTTTTCTGAGGTATTCAAGCATATACACCTGCTTTCCCTCCTTGTAGTCTATGGTGTGGAAACGCGTGGTAATGGGCTGCACGCTGACGCTGTCGTATTGCGCCATCGTGATTTTTCCTTTCTTTACCATCTGCTGCAGCACCACGTTTCGTCTGTCGAGCATACGCTGGTCGAGTTCTTTCTTGCGCGGGTTCGACTTGTAGTGCATAGGATTGTAATAAGATGGGTTCTTACACATACCGACGAGTGTAGCCGATTCATTGAGTGTAAGGTCCTTTGGATGCTTATTGAAATACACCTTTGCTGCGGTGCGTATGCCCACTGCGTTGTGCAGGAAATCGAAATAGTTGAGATAGAGCGTCATGATTTCCTGCTTGGTATAGTTCTTTTCGAGTTCCACGGCGATGACCCATTCCACAGGTTTCTGGAAGAGTCGTTCCATGGTGCTGTGCGCCTTTTCTGAGTAGAGTTGCTTGGCAAGTTGCTGTGTGATGGTACTGCCACCACCTGCACTTTCCTGTCCGAAGAATCCACGCTTGATTACGGCGCGGCCCACTGAGCGCGCGTCCACTCCGCTGTGTTCCATGAAGCGTTCGTCTTCAGTAGATACGAGTGCGTCGATGACATGATGCGAGATGCTGTCGTACGACACGAAAATGCGGTTGTTGCCTTCCGACCATGTGCCCATCAGTGTGCCATCCGAAGCATATACACGGCTTGCGAACTGGTTGATAGGGCTTTGTATTTCTTTGATGTCGGGCATATAGCCAATCCATCCTTTGTCCATGCCATAGATAATAAATCCGCCCAGCAGGACAAATATGATGAAAATCACCCAAAGAAATCCTACAATTTTCTTCTCCATTGCAATGAGTTATTGTTTAATGCGCGAAGATACGCAAAAAAAACAAAAAAAAATCGTTATTGCTCAATATTTACTTTAAGTATTCTCACGCCGAGTCGTTTTTGCCGTTGCAGATATTGCTGCAAAGTCGCGGGGTCTTCCACCACCTTCTTTGCTAATGAAGAGGCATTGAGGAGGTGCATTTTTCCGTCCTTTCCCCATGCCACGAATCCGAGATGGCTGATGTCGATACCACCCGACATTTTCACTATGCCCACCACATCGCCGTCGTTCACCATCGTGAGTCTGGAATGCGGCAGACCGGTGTTCGCCGTAGGCAGGAAGTAGCCGTCCGGCCCGTTCTGTTCCTTCTCCATTCTCGTTATTTCGGGCAGGAACTCCGGGTTGGCCTTGATGATGCGATAGGCATCGGGGTGCTTGGTCATATAGTCGTTTGCCACAACCATTTTTCCTGTGAAATAGGTGGCGTCCTGCACGTCTGTCAATATGCCTTTTTCGATATTGTCGTGCATCCACCATGTCCAGTAGTGCAGGCGTGAAAGGTAGCCTTTGCGCTCCCCTCCCCTATACCTTATTTTTTCGAGGTTCCGGCAGTAGTCGGTGAAGCGTGTTTTTCCTTCCTGCTTCGTCATGACGAGGGCGAGGACCGTCTCAACGTAGGTGGTGCAGTCGAGCCCACGGAGATTGACGACGAGGTATTCCGGGTCGTGTATTTCAAGGGTATGCGCCACGTATGGCTTTCCGATGAATTGTCTGGCATAAAAAAGCACGGGGTTGCCGACGGGTGTCTGCCGGAGCATTTTTTCCACAAGAATGGAGTCCTCCTTTTGATACACCACTTCACTGAGAAACTGCTTGTCGTCCTGTGTAGCATCAGACATATCCTGTGTGCCATTCTGCGCATTTGATGTGCAGGAGGCGAGCACAAAGAGTGCCACAAATAACTTTTTCATTTCCTTTTTTTCCTTTTACAAGTGCAAAATTACGAAAGAATATGGATATTCGTGGCAAATGGTTGTTTTTTTGAGTCAGCGGATAATTCCAGATGATGATAGTAAGGTTTCAGATAGTTCCCGCCACAAAAGTCCCGGAGGGACGTAACAGCATAGGCAGGGGTGAAAGGAGCGAAGCGACTGAAACCCCTGTTATGTGCATTAGAGTTCCGTGAGCCCAGTATGGGCGGCACAGAAAATAGTTATCATCACGTGCATATTTCTGTATCGCTCCGCTGGAGCTCCAAATGACAATTTCAACATAACAGGGGTTTCATTCACTACGCTTCGCTCCGTTCATTCCACCCCTGCCTATGCTGTATCGCTCCGCTGGAGCTTATTCGTCGCAAACTGGCTTTATTCGCTGAGCCGTTTTTTGTACTCACTGGCACACAAAATATCACAAAGAGGTACGACTTGTTTGCCGTACCTCTTTGTAGTATTGTTTTACTTTTCTTTAGCGATGTTGCCTACTGCCAGTCGAACTTGCCCCAATATCCTTCTTTTGTTCCTTCATCCTCTTCGAAGTCTGCTTTAGGGGAGAGGGTGCCGAAAGAGATTGTTTCCGGTCCGTCGTCTTCGCCGCAGAAATCGCTAAAGCTGATAGATTTGTATTCCGGTTTTATGTAGGTTTTCTTCATGTCTTGAGATTTTAGCTTTTTTCTTTTATTTGGCTATAAGTTTGGCGATTGGGATGGCGGCAGGCATTTTGCTTTGCCGCCATCCTTGTTCGCTTCAATTATCTGAAATAAATTTTTCTTTGGTTTTGGATGTAGATATGTCCCTTAATCGGGTTGGTTACCCTACGTCCCTGCAAATCGTACAACGGAGCATTCTTATCGTATTCACCGATTGTAACATTGCCTTCTGCGTCGATAGTGCCGATGTTGGTAATGTTGCCAAACTCGTCTTCAAGTTCGAGCGCAATCGTAAAGTCTTTACTTCCATAGAAGTCTTCACTGTTAGGGATATAGGGCTTGTTCTTAGGCAGGAACACATGGTCTTCATCCAATTTCGTGTAGTTGCTGTTCGTGTATCCCTCAGAGCCAATCAGGCAGCAGCGTACGATGTCTTCATCGTTGACGTAGTCGATGACGAAGCCGCTGTTTTTGGTCAACTTGAAGCCTGGCTTGCCTTCAATGGTATCCTTCTCTACATTACTATCCGGCGAAACGAGGAGACTGTTGTATTTCGTTGTTGCCTTACATGGCAGTAAAGGGAATTTCACGTCTTTCGGTCCACGGAAGAGGATACCCGTTCCGGCAGTAATGAACGGACGGTCATTCGAGGCTGCTTCCGGCACAATCTTTTGTCCACGTATCACTTCGTGATGACGCCATGTCATACGCCATGCTGAGAGACCGTGTCTATATGGCCATGTGAAGTCCTTATCGGGATCTACGGCAGATGAATAAACCAACTGCGTGGAGCTGTGTGCTGTTTCGGGCAGTGCGAGGTGAATCGTGTCGAGCGCGAAGCCTTTTATCATCCAGCGTGCATTGCGTTCTGAGTCACCGAGGTCGTAGTCTGTTGTGAAGACACCATTTCCTGTACTGCTGAGGAGGTAGCCTTTTGAGCTGCCCGTTATTTCTGCTCCTTCAGGCTTGATGACGAACTCTGCCCAGTTGTGCATCCTTCTCATGTCATTCACGAAGTCGATGTTCGTTCCGATGCCAGAGTCATCGCCGTATGAAGAACGCTGGTCATAGTCTTCCGGCTCAAGAGAGATTGAACCGTCAGACCCTATTTTCAGGTTCGCACTGCGATAGATGTTGTGCAATTTGTAGTACTTGTTGTTTACACTACTGTTGTCTGCAATTGCCTTATCACCTACTTCGATGAATTTCCAGAGTACGCCGGGTGTGGTTGCTTCCTCAGCATCCGACACATCTGTGAGGGTAAGAGGACCATCATTGTTGTCGCCTTTGACAGCGAGCCAACGTCCGGTTTTCTCGTTTCTTAATTTATATCCCAACCTTACGTCGTACTTCACACCATACTGATAGAGGTTTTCAAGGAAGATGTCGTACATTGCCAACGAGTCGTCTTTTGCCTGTTGCAAAGCCACTTTGTATTCAGACAATGTCGTGTAATCTTCAGGATTCACCGGACCGATAGTCTTGAGGTTCGCTTGAAGCAGGTTGTAGTTCAGTTCCACACTGTCCGCATGTGTGTGCATGCCAAGATAGCCTATGTGATCGTGGAAGAACTCTTTGTTGAATGCACGGGCGTAAATCGCTGTCAGGTCAGGGAATGTCATGGTGCGTGCAAAGTAGGAACCACCGTTGTGATAGATGGAAGGTTCGTAAGATGCAGCCTGATTGGTTTGACCATTTGTCCATTCCTCTGTACCGAGTACGTTTTTGATATACGCACCATTTGGTTGGTAGCGGGCGTGCCAATAGCAATTCCATCCAACTGTATTGTTATTTGGTGGAGGATTATAAGCGTCGAAACTGAAGGTGGTATATCTATCGACCAGCATATAATAACCACTTTGTGAGTGCTGCGTTACCTGGATGAGATGCTTGGAATAGAGTTTCTCTTGTTCAGTATTGTCGTTTGGTAACCACTTGATATTTCTCTCGCCTGCGGTGCAGATGTGGTCTGCGTTCTTACTACCCATGTATCTACCGGCACCTTCAGCCTTGTTGTAAACGAGGTAACCGTTGATGCTGTCGCCGACGAAACAGAAGAGGAATCTGTCGCAGAACGGCGTATTGACATCTGCCATACTGACGTAGCGGAAGAAGTTCTGACTCATAATGTATGGGTTTTCTTTCTTTCCGTCACACGCTCTGACGGTTATGGCATACCAACGTGTGTTTTCGGCGAATGTCCAGTCCCCATCATCGTTCTGGTATGGAGGATTAGAACCTATGATAGGATAGTCGTTGAGTTCATAGCCGGTATATCGAATAATCCTGTCGCTGTGCTTGGTTTCGGTAATACCATTTTCATAGTGGTAGCCAATGAGTTCCGGACGATGGAACGTGATGTGCGAATAGGACTGACTCATGGGATTGTAGGGCAACCAAAGGTTTTTCGGCAGTTCGTAGCCCTGAATAGAGTCGCGGCTGTCGCCTGGTGCATAATCAGTGTTCTTGTAGCCAAGACCGTAGCACTTAAAACCATAGGCACTGATAATACCTTGTTCGTATGCATCTTCGCGTCTGATTTTTCTCACAGGAGTGAAGGTGAAGTATGAACCGGGATCAGTTGCATTATTATGGAATCCCATGTTATAATCAATACCTCCATGATTGGAGAAGTACCAATTGGTTGGTGTGGCAATAGTATCGTTTGCTGCAACCAAGTTGTATGCGTTTGCCACCCCACTTACTGCGACAGGTATGATAGCCCAAAGGGTTGCATTTTCGCGATTTGAAACGGTGTCTGTAACCTGTTTCTTGCCTTCTTCAAATCTTTCAGCTTTCCAATACTTGCCATTGATGTTCTTAATCCATGCTCCTCCAATGCCGTTAGGTTCCAAGAACCAAACCTGTGTGGAGTCGTTTCGGTACTGCACGTTTTGTTCAATGTCGCTCAACCAATAATAGTTGCGATAATGTTTCAAACCCTGTGGGTTTATGTAGTACTGTTCACGGTCGGAGAGACTATAGCCTGCTCCACCATTCATGGTCAGTGTGACAGGACCTCCTGATTCTTCAGCACGTCCCGGCATTTCGATGCGGTAAGTGCTGTTGTTGAGTTCCGAGTTGAACACATCATAGACTGGGCTGATGGGTATGAGGCTGAAATTCGCTCCTATACCCGGATTTTTGGTAAAACCGATATGCTTTGACATACCACCTGGGCTGGCGAGATAGCTGGTTGAGTTGTTCACCGTGGTTTTGAATCTATAGACATATTCGTCTTGATTGCCGTTGAGCCTTTCGAAAGCGAACTTCAGGGCATCATCAACCTCAAGCACCTGATAGAACTTGACAGGAGAGTTCGGAACGCTCGGATTTCCGTTCCCATCTTTCCAGAAACAAGGCACAGTTGCATCGCCGTTTTTCTTGTCGAAATAAGTGAATGTAGTAGGATCCGCAGGATCTATGTATGTTTTCAGCCTGAAAATGCTGTCGTTCATGTGCTCAATGACGATGGGTGCAGCCTCGCTGATGTCTGTCGTTACGGTAACATCACCAGTCGTTGTGCTTGTTGGTTTCTTGATGTAGGCAGGTGTGTTGCCTGCTGTTGAGGTACGCATCAAGTAGAACGAGGAGTCTGTTGCCGTAACCAGAGTGTAGTAATTATCTGCAGACAAAGTTGAGGTTGCTGCGTTGTCACCGTTGAAATACCAATCGTTCCGGTTCCAACGGAGGGCAAATGTGCTTCCTGCAACAAGTCTGGCGGGAGATTTTACTGTCTGGATTTTTACAGAAGCGGAAGGATTGCTTAAAGAAGTAGACAAACTGCTTACGATTGCCTCTGCAAAGGTGTTGCCTGTAGCATCTTCCTTGTTGCTCAGATAACCTACTTCGTTTGCAGTATAGAACATTATGCTGTCGTTGTCACTCTTTTCTACATACCAGTGTTGCTTTCCGTTAGCAATGAAAGCATTGGACCCCATCGTTTCATCCGACTTGTGTACCTGTGTGAGGTAGTAGTTCCCATGTCCGGTGAACTGGATACGGTAGAGCTTGTTGCTCTCCACTAAATCGCCATTTACGTCGAAGAGGTCGTCAATGGCGTATGGTGAAGTGTTTTGTCTCTTTTGGATGATGATAGTGGCATCACCCGACAGATTCGCAATGGCGCTCGAAAGGTTTTCTGCCTGAATTTTGGTACTGCCTATGAAGTATCTGTATTGTGCGTCATTGTAAGCGATTGCGCTTTCTCCGGCAGCAGCCGTGATGTTAAGGCTAGAGATGCCCTTGCCTTGTTCCACATACACACCGCGCATGGCAGTCTTGTCAAATGTTAAACCATTGTATGTGATGGACGGATTAGCGTATTCATTTCCGTTTTCATCTTTCACGATGAATGAAAGTTTGTTAGCAGGTACGAACTGTATCTTTTCGCCCACGTCTGTGGTAACAACTTGAGTGTTGAGACCGGCTGTGTTCGCACTGTTCACTACATCGGAAGTGTATTGGTAGATGCTTCCGGTGGAATTGGAAGTTGTGAGGTGATATCTGCGGAGTATGTTGTCGCAGGGCCATGCCGAGAACGGTGTGGCATTTGCGAGTGTTGCATCGAAAGCGAAGGATGTGCCGTAGCCTATGCCCGAAGTGGGATAGTTGTTCACTTTCAAGTAGGTGTCATCGCTGCTGCGGAGCACGATGGTCTGGAGACTACCGTAGGGGCGCCATACCTGTGTGGAGTCGCCGTTCCATGCGAGCGGTGCAATTTGTCCTGAAGCATTTTTGGTTTGGTATGCCACGTTGGCGTCGATTTCTGCATCAGTAGTGCCATTGACGTTTTGGCGCATCTTGAGGAAGTAGCGCTTGCCTGAAACTATTGCTTGGTCAAACTTGTCGTTGAGGGTCGTCTGCGCACCAGGTCTGTTATAATCAATATTACTGTTTTTTACCTTGATTAATAAGCTGGAAGTTATTTTCGATATAGTTTGGTAGAAGCCAGAGAAGTCGTAGTCTATACCATTGATGTTGAATAAGAGTTCTTCCAGCGTGTTGAGACTCATGCCGGGGAAAGTACCACTGCCAAACGTGTAGTAACCTCCGTCTGGCAGAACGAATTCGCCGGAGGCGGATGTTATGTCATTGATGGTAACAGTTATGGGGAGACCATTTTCGTCCACGAAATTTACATCATATGCAGGCACGAACTGGAACACGCTACCAAAGTCAGTGGAGACGTTGTATAATCCCATGTTAGAAAATGTGTAGCCCCCATGGTTACTCAAATAGTTGCTTGTCGAGTTACTTGTGGTAGTTTCCAGTAAATAGCCATTGATGGAGTTGCCTTCAACCGTGATAGTCCGTGGCGTGGGGAACCAGACTTCAGCACGTTCCTCTGTGGCGGCTGTCAGGAATTCCTTGTCGTGACCGTTAGCCCATGATGTGCTTGCTTCATTATTATTTTTTTCGGTGAATTTGAAACTTGCTGCGTAATTGCCATTTTCTTCCGATTTCAGCACCAATCCTCCAGGGGCAAAACTCAACGTCCACTTCATCGAGTTGTCGAGTGAGGCACTTTTGTGTACAATATAACTGCTGCCTGTCGAACCGGTGAGATATACATTGTATCCTACCTGTGTGGCGCGACCGGGCATTCTGATGGCATACTTGCCTCCATCCTGTACAGGATTACCCAATACGTCGAGTGGAATACTTGTGGTTGCAGTGAGCGAAGCTTCTTCTCCTGCAGCATATATCCATATTCGCTGATTCGGTCTGTTATCGCCATATTGAAATTGAACTATTTGACTAAGTCCATATTCACCTTTATTGTTTACTCCAAAGTCCCCATTTTTCAAATAGAAGTATCCGCCATTGTTATAAATGAGTTCGTAATCGGCAGCGGTGCCCAAGATAATGCTCTCAGAATTCGATCCGGATAATGCAGGGAAGTAGTATCCATCTTCACCCATAATCTGAACAATCTTCTTGTTTCCGTCAGTTTCAGCTTTTGTTATGGTGAAGATGTATCTTTCTGTGTCATATCTCAGAGAATCTCTCTTACCTAATGAATGGTTATACCCCCAAAAGAGATATCCCCCATTACCATTAGTATTGTGTATTTTCATGACAATTTTCTGTCCTGCTTGAATCTGGGAGATATCGGTGATTTCGGTGAGCGACAGTTCTCGTGTAATTTTATTAAAAGTACGAATTTCCTCTTGCTGACCGAGCGTTACGGTAACCACATTGCCTGTTTCATTAGGCACGAAACGAAGTGCGCTACCCGCAGTAGCCGTGTTTGTTCCGTCTGAGGCAGTAGTGATTTGATAGCCCTGATAGGCATTTGGTACTAAGTAGGTATATTCTTTTCCAATGGAAACGTTGGTCTCTGTTTTTGTAAAAAGCGTAATGCCATCCTTTACGAAATTGATGGTGATGACGGTTTTCTGTTCCACTGCCTGATAGAAGGCGAAAGGATAGCAGAAACCTGCATAGTTAACAATTGCGTTGTCAGGACTGACCTTCAATCCTGCCTGTTCTTCGGTCGTGACGATGCCGAAAACATTCGCATTCGTAAAGTCGCCTGTTGCGCAGTTGATGCAGGATTGACCGTCGTCGGAAACAGATGACTCGCCTTCTCCCATCGTGTTGATGCCCGATGGCAGATTTTGGTAGTCATATAACTTGACTGACGCTTCTTCAGAACTCAGCCGGCTTGATGTGTTGCTACTGATGTACCTGCCGGTACTTGCGTTTTTGAAAGTTACTGTTGAACCTTCTTTAGCGGTCAACGTCCAAATTTCAGCGGCAGAGGGCGTATAATCCTTGGGAAGTTTGCCCGGCTTGTTCATCTTGAAAGCACTTCCAGTGTCGCAGATGTAGCCGGCATAAGCAAGGCCCGAAGTGTTGGTGCCGGAGATTGCCGTACTGAAAATTGCGTAGTTGTTACCTACTGTGAGGTCGGAGAGCGATACTCTCGTGCCAGTGGTCATTCTGTACGTTTGTGCACCAACCGGCAATGCCAACCAAGAGAGCAGGATAACGAACAATTGCGTAATTTTTGTTCTCATTATAATACTATATTTTATATGTTATTTTCAGATCAAATTCCAACCTTAGCGTCCTTATGCTGAAAGAAACTTTAGATTGATTTTGAGTTTAAATAGTTATGTCCTTACAAAAATACATGTTACAATTATGTTACAATATAATAATAATGTATAAAAATGCGTTTTTAGCAATTTTTAAATGATTTTTACCTTATTTTGCAAAGACGAGTTTGCAAATAAAATTATTGGTGTCCGGTAAAAGTTTTATGGACATAGTCATAAGCCTTTCTGTTTGGGTGTTTTATGGGTGGTGTAATCTATGGGGGCTTACTCTTTGACTTTGTTGCGTCCGTTTTAGTGCTCTGAATTAGGCTGAAAGCCTTACTGCTCATAGCCCAAGGCAACGCCTTGGGTATATGGACGTATGAGTATTTGCGTCCTGAAAGGACAAAAGCCATATTATTAAATAAATGCTAATCTCGTTTCTGCTTTTGCACTTACAGTGCGCCATTGCCATTGACCTTATCCCCCAGGGCGTTGCCCTGGGCTATGGGCTTTACGGACTTTCAGCCCGTTTTAGCGGACAACAATAAAATAAAATAAAATAAAATGTAAACATCTCGTTAATTTTGAGAGATAAGGAGGGGATATTTAGCAAAAAAGCGGATGCCTTAGGTTTGGGCATCCGCTGTATGGTGGTTTATATGTATTTACTTATTTCACGAAGTCCACACTTCTGCGCAGGAAGCGGTCGAGCGCCTCGCCTTTGAGCAATCCGTTTTGTAGGAGAGCGAGGTCGATGAGGTGCGCTATGGCGGGTTTTGAGGCGGCATATTCCTTGAGTGCCTCTGTGCGCTTGGTGCGCTGTGCCTCGATGGCTTCATCGCATTCCTTATTCGTGTTCTTCTCCTCTTCGGTGAGGTCTTCGGGCTTTTTGTCCTTTTGCTCTTGCTCGATGACCTGTTTACGAGCATTCAGTCCCTTGAGTTCTGCCTCGATGGGGTTGAGTGTCTCGATGGGCAGTTCATCAACAATGCGTTTCACCGCCGGATGGTCGGCATTGAGTACGAAGGAATACATATCCGGCATTTCGCCATAGAATCCCATTCCAGCCTGTATGGCACTCATCTCCTTCATACGGCGCATGTATTCACTCTGAGTGAGAACGACGGGCATTGCTGCTTCGCCCATGGGTTCCACCATGACGTGGAATTCTTTTTTCTCCACAACGGGTATTGCAGCCTTGAAGGCATCAGCCAGTTGTGCAGACTCAGTGGCAGAGAACTTCACTTCCTGTCCGTCGGTCTTGGGTATGAGGCGCTCGATGGTGTCGCCATCTACACGACTGAAGCGCGACTTCTCGAATTTGCTCTCGAGCATGCTGACCAATGGGCTGTCGAGTTGTCCGTCGAGCAGGAGAACGCTGTAGCCCTTGTCCTTTGCGGCTTGTATGTAGGAGTATTGTTCTTCCTTGTCTGATGTGTAAAGATAGACGAGCGTACCGTCTTTGTCGGTCTGTTCTGCCTTGATGAGGTCCCTGTACTCATCGTAGGTGAAGTATTTGCCTTCAACATCCTTGAAGAGGGCAAACTTGGCAGCCTTGTCGTAGAAGTCGGGTTCGCTGAGCAGTCCGTAGTGGATAAAGAGTTTCAGCCCATCCCATTTTTCCTCGAAATCCTTGCGGTCGTCCTTGAAGATTTCGTTGAGACGGTCGCTCACCTTCTTCATTATATAGGTGGAGATTTTCTTCACGTTGGCATCGCTCTGCAGATAACTTCGACTCACGTTGAGGGGTATGTCGGGACTGTCGATGACACCATGTAGGAGTGTCAGGAAGTCGGGCACGATGTTTTCCACGTGGTCGGTTACGAACACCTGGTTGCAATAGAGTTGTATCCTGTCGCGGTGCACGTCGAGGTTGCTCTTGATTTGCGGGAAATAGAGCACACCGGTGAGATTGAACGGGAAATCCACGTTGAGGTGTATCCAGAAGAGCGGCTCGTCTGCCATGGGATAGAGTTCGCGATAGAACTTCTTGTAATCCTCGTCCTTAAGTGTCGAAGGCGCCTTGGTCCAGAGCGGTTCTGTGTCGTTCACCACATTTGGCTCGTCGGTTTCAACTTCCTTGCCTTCCTCCCACTTTGTCTTCTTTCCCACAGCGATGGGTACCGGCAGGAAGCGGCAGTATTTGCGCAGGAGTTCGAGAATCTTGTTTTTCTGTGCAAACTCCTTGCAGTCGTCAGCAAGGTGGAGCACGATCGATGTACCCCTGTCGGCCTTATCACATTCTTCCATTGTGAATTCGGGACTGCCGTCGCAGGTCCAGTGCACAGCCTTGGCACCTTCCTGATGGCTGAGGGAGAAGATTTCCACCTGACTTGCCACCATGAATGCGCTGTAGAAGCCAAGTCCGAAGTGGCCGATGATGGCATTGGCGTCGTCCTTGTATTTCTCGAGGAAGTCGTTGGCGCCGGAGAAGGCTATCTGGTTGATGTACTTGTCGAGTTCTTCCTGTGTCATGCCGATACCGCGGTCGGTAATGGTCAGTGTGCCAGCCGTTTCGTCCATGGCGATTTGAATGGTCAGGTCGCCCAGTTCGCCCTTGAATTCGCCTTTCGATGCGAGAGTCCTGAGTTTCTGTGTGGCATCCACTGCGTTCGAAACGAGTTCGCGGAGGAAGATTTCGTGGTCGCTGTAAAGAAATTTCTTGATTACCGGAAAGATGTTTTCGGTGGTTATTCCAATATTACCTTTCATGATTTTTATGTTTTTTGTTTCATTTTTTCGGTGATATTACTTTGCAATTTTTATGCCAAAGGTTTTTAGAGCAGCAAAGGACATGGAAAGTACTGCCATCATAACCAAAAGTGACTGGAAAAATGACATCGAAAGTGCAAAAGTCGTTGGAAAAATGACATTAAAAGTTGTATTAGCCGCTGATACTTAGACATTTCGACGCATCCTGTATTTCATGCCTTTATAAATTCGTTAATTTACATTTGAAACAATACTTTTACGCAGTTTAACATTTTTTTGTATTTTTGCACTCATATAGTGCTACAGGGTGCTTTATTAAAAGCAAGCAAGCTCTGACAACTTATTGATAATCAATATGCTTCATATTTTTCTGCAAATAGCAGACTTTTGGAACACATTCATCGGCAGTACCATTGAGATTGTCCTCAAGGGTATGCTTATCGGTATCCTTGCTTCGGCTCCGATGGGTCCCGTGGGTATTTTGATTATCAACCGCACGATGCAAAAGGGTCGCCGATACGGACTTGCCACAGGAGCGGGTGCCGCGTTGAGCGACTTTTTCTATGCGCTGATGACAGGTATGGGTATGTCGTTCATGCTATATTTCATTGAAGATGAAGACATACTTTTCATTCTGAAACTGGTGGGTAGCGGCATGCTGATGTTCTTCGGCATCTGGATGTTCCGCTCCGACCCGTCGAAGGGTTTCCGCCCTTCGCACAACAAAAAGAAGGGCACCCTGTTCCACAACTTCATCACGGGCTTCTTCCTGACACTGTCGAACCCACTGATTATCTTCCTTTTCACGGCAGTTTATGCCCTGCTGACGTTTGTCATACCGAACCACTGGTATGAAATGGCAGTGGGTTACCTGTCGATTATCGGTGGCGCCATGCTCTGGTGGTTAGGACTGACCTGGCTCGTGAATCGTCTGAAGGCAAACATTACGATACGGGGCATGAAGACGATGAACCATATCATCGGCGGCATCGTCATCACCGTTTCGGTAATCTATGCCATCATGACATTCCTCCACATGTCGATTTATTGAAAAACCTTTTAGCGAAACACGCTCCAATAGCATCAGATTGTGATTATAGCCAACAAACTTCGAACGACAAACCGTGCAGAGTACATTCTGTATATGTGGCAGGTGGAGGACATCGTGCGTGCCGCTCACTGCGACATCGACCGCCTGAAGGAAGGCTATCTCAACAGTTTTGAACTGGACACGGCAACACGGCAGGACACCGAGCAATGGTATGCCGACATCTGCGAGATGATGCGCTCGGAGGGTGTGATGGAGGCTGGGCACCTGCAGATTGTGAAGAATGCGGTGGCTTCGCTCGACGAATTGCACAACCGCCTGCTCGCTTCGGAAAAATTTCCGTACTACAGGAGCATGTACCACCGCGTGCTGCCACACATCGTGGAACTGCGCCGCAAAAAAGGTGCCGACAAGGACAGTTCGGAGATTGAGACGTGTCTGGAATGCCTCTACGGGGTGCTGCTGCTCAAACTGCAGAAACGCGAGATTTCGGAAGAGACAGCCGGTGCCGTGAAGGAAATTTCCACGATGCTCGGACAACTGTCCGACTATTACATAAAAGACAAAGAAAAACCAATAGAGTTTTAAGTATGAACATTCTCATTACGGGTTGCAACGGGCAGTTGGGCAACGAACTGCGCCTTATAGAAGACAGATTCGGCGAGGAGTACACGTTTTTCCACACCGACATAGAAGAACTCGACATCACCGACCGCGAGGCGGTGAATGCCTATATTCAGGACAATGCCATCGACCTCATCATCAACTGCGCTGCCTTTACAGCCGTTGACAGGGCGGAAGAAGCGCAGGAGTTGTGCGAGAAACTGAACAGCGCCGCACCGGGCTATCTCGCTGCCGCGGTGGAGGAACGCGGAGGCAACATCATCCACGTCTCGACCGACTACGTGTTCAGCGGCGAAGGGTGCGTGCCCTACCGCGAGGACTCCCCTACTGCCCCACAGAGCGTTTATGGTACGACAAAACTGGCAGGCGAGGAACGCGTCATACGCAGTTGCGCAGGAGCCGTCATTATACGAACGGCATGGCTCTATTCGCCCTTCGGCAACAACTTCGTAAAGACGATGATAAGGCTTGGCAAAGAACGCGAAGAACTGGGTGTGGTAGCCGACCAGATAGGTTCTCCTACCTACGCACACGACCTTGCGATGGCTATCTGCCAGATGGTGCGCCATGGTCTCGTACCGGGCGTTTACCACTTTACCGACGAAGGCACCACGTCATGGTACGACTTCACACGCGTCATACACCGCGAGGCAGGCATCAGAAACTGCCGCGTGCGTCCGCTCCACACAGAGGACTACCCCACCCCCGCCAAGCGACCGCACTACTCCGTGCTCGACAAGACAAAAATCAAAGACACCTACGGCATCGACATCCCATGGTGGGAAGACGCCCTGAAGGACTGCATCGAGCGGCTGAAGGATTAACGGCACTTTGCAATCGTTTGATAAATAAACATTTAGCGCATCGTAACTTTCTACGGTGCGCTAAATGTATGGATTTTGCTATAAAAACATCTTAACAATGATTACACGACAAAAATATCATTTTGCATTCAATTGCTGAAGAACACTATCGAGAGTTTCGCAGTTAATAATTGGCAGATTGCCGGCTGTGTGTTGCCGTGGAAGAAAGCGGCCTTTTGTTACCGCTGACAACATTTTCTCAACGAAAGGTTCTAAATTCATTACATCCACATGGATTGCACCATGCGTTAAGTTATAAAGTTCATCCGCTGCAGAACGGGAAATCTGCTTAATCCCCTCCATATCCAGCAAATAAGAGTCTTCCGGATTAAGCGAAGCGGCAAGTCGTTCTATCAACTGGCGCGTGTGAAGTTCCTCGCCATAGCGTTCCTGCATTTTTATAATATGTTTCATTCTCAACTTGTGTACTTATATATTCATAATATCCGCCTTCATCAGAGTACTCATCTTCAATCCATTTACCTTTTTTGTACCATTTATAAGTATCCTCATTATATTTAGCCTTATGCTCCGTCTCGCCCCAGGCATAATAATTGCCGTATGCTGTAGGTTTCGATGCGCCAACGTTGCAGCAAGCCCATTTTTTGCCGCTGGGCAGACCGAGGTCGATGGCGTGGGGGTGGTTGTTGTCGGGACAGGTTTTTATCGTCGTGACTGGACGAGGCGCTACGCGCTGGGTGGTGCGAACCGGTTTTCTGCCCTTGCTGTAACGGCCTCTTTGCGCTGAAACGGAAAGACCAAGTGCAAGCGCCATAAGAATGATCACAAATCTTTTCATGGTAGTTGTTTTTAGGTTCTATTATGTTATGTTTGGCAAATATAAAGGTTCGGGCGGTAAATTCAAAATTTTCAGCCTGCAAAATGACCTAAAAACATGGGGGCGGATTGGCGCAAGGAGGTTGACGCTTAGAATACAGAGTTGCAGAAAGTTGATAAGGTGCATTAGAACTAATGACCGATTCAGACTAAAAGACTGTATTTGACAATCAATAAAGAGGGCGTGTCAAAAAGAATTGAGTGCGCTGTCGCGCAGAAATCTTACAAATCTCATCAAATCTTACAAATTGATTATCAGACAATTATTTTATTTGTATAATTTGTAAAGATTTGCAGGATTTCTCGCCTTTAGGCGACTTCTTTAATTTTGACACACCCGCTTTTGTTGCCTGTGTAGAGTATATTTTACCACAAAGGTATTTTCCCTAAAGCACCGCCAAGTTCCAATGATGCTGTAGTAAAGCCTAAAGCCTTGAAAACACGTCTCATTGTTGGGATAGTGATGCTATATCCACGCTCTATCCGTGAGATTTGTGCCTTTTGTACCCCGACGCGCTCTCCGAGTTGTTCCTGTGTGAGATTCTGCTCTAACCGCGCCCTCTTGATAGCTTCACCTATGTGGTAGGCATGTACGGCATCTGCCACACGCCTTTCGTGTTCGTCGCGTTCTGGTGTACCTATTGCGCCAAAGTGTTTGTCAAGCGCTTCGTCCATGCTGTATAATTTGTATTTCCCTACCTGTTTCATTTCTATCTTCGTTTTTCGTTGAAATATTCTTTTCTTATTTTCTCTGCCTTAGTTATTTCTTTAGATGGTGTCTTCCGTGTCTTCTTAACGATGCCATGAGTAGCAACAATCAGAGTGTCCGCCTCCGTGTCCCAAAAAGCAAACAGCCTATATTGTTTGCCACTGTGTAATGTACGAAATTCCCAGATTTCTGTGCCAATCAGTTTTTTGAAAATCTTTACATTCCGTTCGCCTTGCTCTATTCTGTGAACATTTTCATAAATCTTATCTCCCACAGACTTCGGTTGCGCCTCAATAAACCTTAAGGCTTCCTCCATAAACACCACATTTAGCCTGTTCGCTGTCATGCCATTACTTTTATGCTACAAAGATAGTGTAAGTTTCTGAAATGCGAAACATTATTATAAAAAAATTAGGCATAAGACTATATTTATTGTTTACAGACAACAAATTTTCGTGTCCTGCAAAACGGGCAGAAATTCTTAAGAGCCCTTAACCCATGTAACGTCCAGAGTTAGTTCTCGCCCTCATACTCCGTTGAGAAATACACGTTGGCTCTGTCGTTGCTGGCATTATCTATGCCTTCACCATACAAGTCGTGCGCATGACTGTCAACACGGAATTTCATGGTTACCTTTTGGCCATTCCTCCTGCCTACGAAGCGCAGCACACCATCCCTGATGTATCCTTTCAGGACAATGCGGTTATTATAGGTCAGATTAGTATATACACAATTACGCAAACGGCCGTTTCGCTTCTCAAACTTCAGGCGGCAAGGGTGGGAAGAATAGTAGTCCGAGTTCCATGTGCCATAGTACTCATATTTCCCGTCTTCGAGGATATAATCGAGGCTTCCGTCGGAATCCAGGACAGGCTTAGGCTTCTCTACGACAGGCTTGCTTGCCTCATTTGCTTTTTTTATGGAATCTTCTGCTTGTTTGGTCTCAAGTTCTTTGACTTTTGCATCGAGGGCTTTGATGGTGCTGTCCTTATTCTCCTTTTCTTCTTCCACCTTCGTCGTGTCATTATCTGCCAATGCCACGGTTTCGGGCGAATTACCTTTCAGGTAGAGATAGGCACCTCCGGCGAGTAGCGTGAGCAGCAACACGATTCCCAGCACTGTGCCCAGAACCATCAAGGTCGTGTTCTTTTTCCTGGGAGTCTGTTCGAGCCCTGCGAATTTGTCAGACTGAGCATCTTCATTTACCGGATGCCCACACTTAGGACAGGCTGCCGCCTTGTCGGATACCATATTACCGCATCTTGAACATTTGAATAAAGCCATAATATAGTTAGGTTATGTTATAAAAAACAATGTTATCTGCCGTATGGCATAGCAAAGATAGGTAATTTCCTGACTACTTGCAAGTAAGTAAAACAAAAAAACAGACACTCAAGTAAACTTGGTGTCTGCCTTTATTTTCTTTACTTGCGGAGAGAGAGGACTGATTGTATCCATCCCTACGCTCCTGCGAGGCTCCTTGCAAGCCTCGCTAAAATGAATAAAACCCAAATGTCAAGATTTCTTGAACATTTGGGTTTCATTTATTTTCGCAAAATTGCGGAGAGAGGGGGATTCGAACCCCCGAACCAGTTTTGCCGGTTACACGCTTTCCAGGCGTGCCTCTTCAGCCACTCGAGCACCTCTCCTTAGGCTGAATTCGTGTTGTTTTTTCAAATTCGGGTGCAAAGATAATGTTTCGCACCCGAAAGAGCAAGTTTTATTTTGTTTTTTCTGCGCCGTTGCGCTTTTTGAGCATTTTCTTTACGATGAAATAGCCTGCTACGATGACGACGATGGCAAGTATGGCGTAGCCTATTTCGTGGCTGTATGTTTTGGCGAGCTCGCTGACCTGTTCGGGATCCTGATAGTCGGGGAAACTCTTGAATATAGCATAACCGATGACGGCGAGGATGGTGTTCCAAAAACCTGCGCCAAGTGTGGTATAGAGCAGGAATGGCCCCATCTTCATCTTTGCCAGTCCGGCAGGGATGGAGATGAGTTGTCGCACGGCGGGGACGAGGCGGCCGAAGAAAGTGCTCGACTTGCCATGCTGGCGGAAATATTCTTCTGCGTGCTTCACTTTTTCTTCGTTGATAAGGCACAGGTGGCCGAACTTGCTGTTGGCGAACTTATAAACCACGGGGCGACCCAGCCAGCGTGCGAGCCAGTAGTTGACAAGAGCACCGATGTCGGCACCGATGGTAGCGAAGACCACTACGAGGAAGATGTTCATCGTGGAAGATTCGCCCATAGCAAGCCATGCTGCCGGCGGCACAATGACTTCCGAGGGGAAGGGAATGAACGAACTCTCTATCGCCATGAAGAGGAGTACAACCCAATAGTTGAGGTGGCTCAGCACCCATAAGATTATTCCTGACATAGATATATTGCTTATTCTGTCGGTTTGTTATCTGAAAACTGTTCAGCGAAACGGTAAAATCTTCCGCAAAATCAAATCGGCGGCAAAGTTACGATTATTTTTTATGATTTCCCCTATAGTATTTCCAATCGCTTATTTTCGGACTAAATGTTTGCTTTGACTATTTTCTCTAAATTGCCTATCAAGATTCTGTTTCGGAGGATGTTTTAACTATTTTTTATCACATTTCTTAGGATGATTATTGAAAAATCATACCTATTTCTGGGGATGATTTCTTAAAAAACACACCTATTTCGGAGGATAACAGGCTGTTTTTTGACATATTTCGGAGGATAATTTCTTTTTGCTGTGACGAATTGCACCTGTCTTTGCACCTACAGCGCGCACTTGCCAGACACGAACATAAACGGCTCACCCCGTCAGTAGTTGAGAAAAACGAGGTAGTTGCCTTCGGCTTGTATTCCGAAGTGGTCGCTGAGGGCTTCGTTGAGTGTGCCTTGCCAGTATTTTTTGAAGTCGTAGATGGGCCATTTCAGCCCCGTGCTTTTCAGGTTTCTGGCATCGTGTGCGAAGATGGACACTTGCTGCCCTTTGTAGGATGCTATGACGGTTTTTCCTGAGTGTGGAATAAACTGCCCGTGGTCGGTCATCATGATTATTGTCGCCTGAAGTTTCTGATTCTCGAGGAGGTCGTAATAGTCCATCAGTAGTGCCACGTTGGCTATGGTGTGGTCTTCTCGCTTACCCGTAGCACCTACGATATAAAAATGGAGTTCCTGTTCGTTCCTGAATCGTTGTAATACAAAGTTGAACGTCTTGGTTAGGTCGTTTTCGTCCTGATCTTCTATCCTCACGAATTTGTCTGCCCATTCCTGCCGCAGCGCCGGACTGATGGAGTCGGCATCACCTACGATGACGTCGGGCACAATGCCATGTGCTTTACAGGCATTGGCAGCACCGTCGCAGCAGGCGATGTAATCTGCTTCGGCTATTGCACTGAGCGGTGCGGGGTGTGTAGGGAAATCTCCGTTTGCTATTATTGTAATTTTCACAATATTCGAGTCGTTTTCAGTGGCTCTTGCCGATTTTCTTTACCCAGTTGATATAGCCGAAAACTGACACGATGGCATAAAATGCAAAGAGAGCCGAAGAGAGGGGCTTATCCATAATAAAGAGCATGGTTGCAGCCAACACGTCCACTACAATCCAGAGCAACCAGTGCTCCACATATTTTTTTGCTATCATCCACATGCCTACGATATTACATGCCGCCGTTGCTGCATCCATCCACAGATTTCCGTTAGTCCCGAGTTGTTTGAGCACTTGCGCCAGAACGAATGTAAGCAATGCGATGGAAACGATAATGACCACTACAAGCGGCAGGTTGACATGCTTGAGCAGTCCTTCTTCCTTATCTTCCTTGCCGGCATTTCTCCGCCACACCCACAGTCCATAGATGGCTGCAAGGAAATAATAGACATAGACACCAGTCATGGCATAGTAGCCTTCGCCCAGATAGATGGCGAAATAGAAGCACGACATGACGAGCGACGCTATCCATAGGCGCACATCGACGTGGTACTGATACCAGATGTAGAACAGGCCGGCTATCGTGCCACAGACATCGAGCCAGTTTTCAGTGAGATATGTGGTGAGTTGTTCCATCATTGCTTTTATATTTTTAGAATTTGAACGAGATGTGCGCCAGGAAGTTGGTAGGCGCCTGTGCGGAATAGGTGGACCATGCCCAGAAGTCGTAGTTGCCGAAGGCACTGATAGCACCGTTGTTGTTTCTGAAGTACATGCCGCAACTGCCGTTCGACTCGTACTTTTCGTTGAACAGATTATAGACGGTTACGCCGGCTGTAATGCCTTTCAAGCCTTTGAGTTTGAAGGTATATGAAAGATAGAGGTCGGATGTGAAATAACTGTCAAGCATGGCGCTGATTCTGTTTCCGTCGATGTCGGTATAGGCGCGGAAGTTTGAATTGGTCATATACTGCTCCGAAACGTATTTCGTCATCAGCGCAGCAAAGAAGCCTTTGTACTGATATGACAGGATGTTGTTGAAGATGAAATTGGGTGAGAACGAGAGGTGTGTGGTTCCTACGTTGACATAACTTTCGTTCCAGTTTTCATCCACCACCTTGAGGTGCATGTTCTTTGCCCTGTTTTTGCTCCATGTGGCATTGGCTTGCCACACAAATCCATCGAACGGATACCACACCGCCTGTAGTTCGAGCCCTGTCCTATAGGAGTTCTTGATGTTTGCAGCCACCATTTCTCCGTTGGCATCCTGTGCGCCCGTGAGTACGAACTGGTTGTCATAGTCCATGTAATAGAAATTTGCAGCAAACAAGAAACGCTTTTTGGCGAACTGATACCCCACTTCGAGGTCGTTGAGGCGCTCTGCTTTGGGTTGTATGGGTTGTGAGGTGCTGACTTCGTTTTCAAAGTCGTTTCGTGTGGGCTCTTTGTGACTTATACCGTATGAGGCATACACGGTGTTGGCCGGATTGATTTTGTAGAGCATTCCGAACTTTGGATTGAAGAAGTCGTAGTTTTTCTTGATGTCGAATGGCACTTGCACCCCATTGCTGAACTCTTGCGACGAGCCTTTCATCTTCAGGTCCACATGTCGGTATTGCAGGTCGAGATAGGCATTGAGTCCTGTGATGATTTCGTAGTTGGCTTTGGCATACACGTTTCCGTCGGTCTTTCGTGCGTTGTTGTCGTAATACCTTTGGTTCGGGTTGAGATTGTTGATGCTATTGCGCACCCAAATGACATTTCCGAAGTGGTCGCCATCGTAGATGTTCCATGCGCCGCCTATGTTTGCAGAGAGTCTTTTCTTGTCGTTAAAGTTGAGTGATGCCACGATGCCGCTGAAGTCGTTTTCCATTTTCTTTTGGCGCACAAGGTCGCTCTTCTCGCCAGACTCTGTTTCGATATGGTATTTATAGAGTTTTTGGTCTGTTTTATATTGCTCGTAATAGCCATCGCCCTTGGTATAGTGCAGGGCTGCATTGAGGTTGAGCATCGGATTGAGTCTTTGCGTCCAGTGGAGTTGATAGTGTTGCTGGTGGTAGTTGTCTGTCTGGTTGTTGTAGAATGCTGTTTCTCCTTCGGTCGTTGTGTATTTTCCGCTGGGGTTGTAGGTCCTTCCATACTTTTCCATATCGGCTTTCGAAGTGTAATCCCATGCCATGTATGTCTTTTCCGTACCATTGAAGGTAATGAATTTTACGATGGTGTTATCGCCGACGTACCCACCTTGCAGGAAGTAGGAATTGAGATTTCCAGATGCCCTGTCGATATATCCGTCTGTGCCGATGTGTCCGAGTCTGCCGTCGAAAGCCCAATGCCCCCCGAGCAATCCCGACCCGAATGAAAATGTCTCCTTATGCGTTCCGAAACTTCCTCCGGATATGTCGAGTGTGGCGAAAGGCGTTGTAGACAGTGCGTTGGTCTGCATGTTGAGGGTAGCCCCGAAAGCGCCTGCCCCATTCGTTGATGTTCCCACACCGCGCTGCAACTGCACGTTCTGCACATTAGAGGCAAAATCGCCGATATTTACCCAATATAGCATACTGCTTTCCGCGTCGTTCATTGGTATGCCGTTGCTCGTCACGTTGATGCGTGTGGCATCAGTTCCTCTCACTCGCAGACCTGTATAACCTATTCCTGTACCTGTATCGCTCGTAGCCAGTGCACTTGGTGTGAAATTCAGCAAAAATGGCATGTCTAACCCGAAATTCATCTTCTGGATATGTGTTTTGCTGATGTTGGTGAATGCTACCGGGGTTTTGTTGTTGGCACGAATGTCAATGACTTGCGCCCTTTCGAGTTCGGAGATATTCGACGTGTCACGAACTGTCTGCGCACTCGCCATGACGGATGCGAGAAGGCATCCTGCAAGAAAAAGATGTTTCATTTTAACTTTAAATTAATTCACTACGCCGGAATTGTCCGGATCAGTTTCGAGGGGTATATTCTCAGCCAATGTTGGGCACCCCCATAATTCAAAGGCAAAAATAGCGTAAAGTTGGTAAACGAGAAAAGAAAAGTCCCGCTTTTTAGCGAGACTTAAATATGAAGTCAGATGGTATCTTGTTTTTGCTTTGTTCAGTTATCCTTTTTTTCAGGATTATCCTGTTCGTTCTTTTCATCACTCAAAGCCATCTTCTTGAACGTGGCCTTTTTGAACTTGTTGTCGGCAGCAATGACCATCAGGATTTTCCTTGCCGAGATGCCCTTGCTTTGCAGTTCGTCGTAGAGTTGGCGATTGAGTTTTGCTATACCATCGCGGCATTGCTTGATTTGCTCAAGTATTTTTTCGCAATCCTTGTCAGAAATGTCCGGCTCGCGCTCCACACGCCTTGTCATGCCTCGCATGTCGTGGCGAAGTTGGCGCTTTTCGCTCTTCACCTGAAAGAGAATGGGAAGAATCACTTCCTGCTCTTCGGGTGTGAGGCGTGCTTCCTTCACGATAAAATCCTTGTTGAGTTGTTCCATCTTGTCTGGATTAAACTCTTTGAGATTAAGTCCAGGTGGTGGCGGTGGCGGTAAAAGATGAGCATTATCGCATGCAGTCAGTGCTACTGCGCATACGATGATACTCATTGCCGATATTTTCATTAAAATTTTATTCATCCACATAATCTGATACACTCTGATCGTCCAACATCATATAGTTATAGATGGCGTCAAACTCCGACTGTTGGTTGTTGGTTTGTGCCACTACGGACTCATACTGCAGGCTATCCTTGTCCGGCACCTGCTTCTTTATGGCATGCGATGCCACAGCCACGATGGCAATGACGGCTGCCACGCCTATATATGGCTTCACCCTATTCCAAAAAGGGACGTTGACCACTTTCGTGGTCTGCACGTCGTCTTCCGGAATGCGAGCCATCACCTGCTTCGTAAATTCCTCGAAATAGTTTTCGGGAACCTTGAAGGGGTCCTTGGCAGGTCGGTTTATATCGAAAGTAGTGCTCATAGTCTTTCTTAAAATAACTGATTCTTTTTACTCTTGCACTGATAAGACTTGTAAAGGCATGAAAGGTTTAATCCGTTTCATTAAAATATGCCTCAATTTTTTTCACGGCTATGTGGTAGGATGCTTTGAGGGCTCCCACACTGGTGTCGAGAATTTCGCTCATCTCCTCATATTTCATCTCTTCAAAATATTTGAGGTTGAACACAGCGCGCTGCTTGTCGGGCAGTGTGGCAATGGCTCGTTGCAGTTTCAGTGCTGCTTCATCACCATCGAAATAGGTATCGCTTTCGAGTGTTCGCACCATGTCGGCATCTTCGAGCGAGATCTTCGCTTTCTGGCGTGCGAGGAAGGAGAGGCTTTCGTTTGTGGCTATGCGGTAGAGCCACGTGGAGATTTTCGCATCGCCCCGGAAAGAGTCGAGTGCTGTCCACGCTTTCATAAAGGTGTCCTGCATCACGTCGTTTGCATCGTCGTGATACTGCACCATCCGCCTGATCTGCCTGTATATTTGCGGTGAGTAGGTGCGAACCATTTCTTCAAATGCCTCGCGCCTCGTAGATTTGTCGATAAGTCTTTCGTTTAACGTCATCACCGCACTGTTGTCGTTTGTTTTTTCATAAAAAACGAGACGCTGTTTCACATCTCGCTCTTAATTCTAATGTGTCAAAACACATTCGCTATACCAAATTCACCTTGCGTACGAAGTCGCCGATTTTCACGATGTAGCAACCTCTTGGCACATTGAACGTAACCGTTTCGTCGCCTGCCGTGATTTTTACAGCCTTTATTCTTGCTCCCGTCACGCTGTATAATTCCAGCGTCTGCCCCTGTGCGTTCAGCACGCGGATAGAATTTCTGCTGACAGAAATTTCCACAGAAGCCGCAACACTCTCAACGTTGCTTTCAGCAGGCTCTGCTGGCGCTTCTGCAGCGGAAACGGAAACCGGCAAAGCAAGAAGAATCAGTGCGAATGATATTTTAAGTATAGTCTTTATCATACTAAGTATATTTTTTTACAACTGCAAAAATAATATCGTTTCTTGAATTCTGCAAATATTTTTCAGGAAATTTTCAGAAAAAAAAACAATAAAACTTCATTTTTTCAGTTGCAGGGCGGCTATATCACCACTTTTTATTCCTCAAGCCTCCACTGGTCATGCCACCTTAGAACGGGCATACCACTCTCCCACTCTATTGGCAGCCACACATAGCGTCCGTCGATGGGGTTACTGGGCATCCAGCGGTCTGCCATGAAGATAAATTTTCCATTAGGCAGTGGGAGTATGTATGTACTTTGCGAATTGAAGGTTTTGTCGGCGCCTTTTCCTCGGCACGGGTTATCATGGCGTGTCCAGGGGCCCATGATGTTGTCGGCAGTGAGCAGGCGTGCGGCATTGGGTGCCCAACCCGTGCAGCCAGAGGTAATCATAAAATATTTGCCGTCCTTCTTGAAGAGTGCGGGTGCTTCGTTATGCCCTGCGGGATCTATACGGATATATTTTCCTGTATAGTCGAGGTAGTCGTCGGTGAGTTCGGCTATCTGGATGGTAAGGTTGTCCTCCGACGAGTAGATGTGGTATGCCTTACCATCGTCATCCACGAAGAGTTGCATATCGCGCGACATTTGTCCACCTTCAAGGTCGCGTTGTACCATCATACCCTCTGCCACGTCTTGTCGCCACTCATCGCTCCATCCTTTGTGGTTCTTATCAAACTGCTTATTCTTGAATGTTTTATCAAGATTTTGCGGCCATTTACCAGGATTTACTCTGCCATTTTTGAGGAATGTGTAGGGTCCTTCTGGTTTGTCTGCCACTGCCACGCCAACATTAGCGCGGTTGTAGCCCTGCCCTTTGAGTTCGAGGTGGAAGAACATCACAAACTTACCTGTTTTCTTATTATAGATGACCTTCGGGCGTTCGAGGGTACATCCCCTCTCCACTGGGCTGCCCGGTTCATCGCTCACACTGAATGCCACGCCCAGATTCTTCCAGTTGTAGAGATCGGTCGAAGCATAACAAGTTACCCCCACGAGGGCTGCATTGGAATGTTCGCCTTTGTGTTCGCCAAACCAATAGTAGGTGCCTTCGTGTAGCAGAAGTCCGCCACCATGAGCATTGATGATTTGCCCGTCGGTGTCGAACCACAGTTTCCCTGGATAGAACCTGTCGTACTTCTCTGTGCCGAGCATTTGGGCATAGAGGCTATTGAAGGCGAATGTCAAGAGCACTGTGCATAGAAGGAGCGTTTTTTTCATGACTGTCATATACTTTCAAAATGTGTCAAAACGTGAAATATGGTTCGAGGCGGTGGAAGTCGTCGGGTGTGAAATAGGGGCTTATCCTGAGGTCGTTCCACGACTGCAGGGGGCCGTATTTGCGGATGTAATTCGTTATTTCCCTGACCTGTTCATACGTGAGGTACGGATGGTGCACCAGTTCTTTGAAGGACGCCTTGTTTACATTGATTTTTCTCACGTTAGAATGCTGTGCGGTGCTAAACCACTTTTCTATCCCTTCGGGCAGGTCGGCTATTTCTGATAGTTGCTGGGTGGAGACATATCCGCCGAGTTCGTCGCGGTATTTGCATATTTTTCTGGCATAGTAACTTCCTATGCCGGGTATGCGTTTGAGTTCTGCCGTATCGCAGGTGTTGAGGTCGAGCACAGTCTCGCCTTCCTGGTATTTCTTGGGATAGACGGGTCGGGCGGGTTGTGCATCCTCCTGTGCAAGAGCCGGTGTTCCGCCGCCTGTTGCCGCGTGCGAGGCGGCATAGTGGCTGGCGGGGCGGTCTGAATAGGTCTTTTTCCGATGCCTTTCGTCAATGACGATATAGGGTTTCAGCCTGTTGTAGTCGCCCTCGCTGAGTCCATAGAGGCGGGCGAAATCGTCGGGCGAATGCCAGATGCCACCTTTGCGGCGATACTTCATGGCATTGGACGCCATCCATGACGGCAGTCCTAAGCGCACAAACGTAGCCGAATCACAAGTGTTGGGGTTGAAAGGAAACGTCTCCACCACGCGCCGCTGCCTGCTGTCATAATGTTTCTTCGGTGCGCGGCGTGCATTCTGTTGGTAGAAAGCGTTGGTGTATTCTGCATAATTCTCTTCGCGCGCAATGGAGTCCTGCCGCACTATTTGCCGGAAAGCCTCGAGTTCCTTTGCTTCTTCGTCCGACGGCGGCGAAGTTGGTGCCGGCTTGTCTGCGCGATAGAGGAAGAAATAACACCCCAATGCCACCGCAGCCAAGACTACAGCCAAAATGGTAAAACCTCTCGCATCGGACTTCGACATTTCTGTTTATTTATTTGAATTGATCTTTCAGCACATCGGCATATTTTTCGAAAAAAGCCGTCAGTCCTTTCCGAGCCTCTGCAAGTTTTTCTTCCCACTGCTTCACGCTGTTTTGTCCGAGGATATCCGTTACATACTTCACACTGAGCAATGGTATATGTAGTTCGCGGCATGCCCAGGCCTGTGCGTAGCCTTCCATATCCACTATGTCGCCTTCTATTTCATCGCCTGTTGTAACGAAGTCATCACCGGTATTGACCACGAATCTGTCAAACCTTTCCTCACCACCAATAACAGATGGCAGTTTGTTTGTGCCGAAGGTGTCGGAGATTTGCCAATCCATGTGTAATGCTCCCAGTTTCTGGTAATTGCGGTCCACATAGTCCTGACTGACTATGATGTCGCCCACATTATGATTGAGGGTGCCTGCCGTGCCTATGTTGAGCACATAGTCAGGCTTATATTCGTAGAGTTTTTTCATGAGGTTACCCACTGCCGCAATTTTCCCAATATCGGTAAGGGCAGTATGCACTTCGGCATTCGGGATTTTCAACTCAATAATTTCTTCTTTTACGGCAAAAGTAGTGAGAATCGTCGTCATAAATATGTCATTTTATTATTGTTCTATATTGAGGTCGATGGCAAAGGTGGTGCCCTTCCCTATCTGACTGTCTTTCACGTAGATGGCACCCTTGTGGTATTCTTCCACGATGCGTTTGGCGAGCGAGAGCCCTAAGCCCCACCCTCGCTGCTTCGTGGTGAAACCCGGTTTGAACACGTTCTTAAAATTTTTCTTATTGATTCCCTTTCCTGTGTCTTGAACGAGGATGCGTATCTTTCTTTCCTTCCTGACGATGGAGATGTTGATTTCGCCTCGTCCGTCGGGCATGGCATCCATGGCATTCTTGCAGAGGTTTTCAAGCACCCACTGGAAGAGGGGCGCACTGAGGCGAACTTCGGGAACTTCTTCTTCGGGTGGCGTGAAGTTTACCCGCACGTGCTCCGGTGCGCGGCGGCGCATGTAGTCCACCGTGGCTTGCACGATGATGAGGAGGTCGCATAGTTTGAGTTCGGGTTTGCTGCCTATCTTCGAGAATCGCTCTGCGATGAGTTGCAGCCGCTTCACGTCGGTTTCCATCTCGGGCAGTAGCGTGTCGTCGGGGTATTGCTCTTGCAGGATTTGGTTCCATGCCATGAGCGAACTGATGGGCGTGCCGAGTTGATGCGCCGTTTCGCGCGAGAGTCCTACCCACACCCTGTTCTGTTCCGCACGCTTGAGCGACAACAGAGCGAAAATGGCTACAGCCATGAAAAGCCCCACCACGCCCAACTGCACGAAGGGATAACTCGACAAGCGTCCGAGCATCAACGACTCTCCGTAACAAACTGTGATATATTCGGGCGAGAGACCTTCCACACCTTGTTGTGTCAGATTCATTCTCAACGTGTTGCCCGATGACTGCATATTCCGGGCGATTTCCTTAATCTTTGCGATAGAGTCTTCCTGCGAGGAATTGCGTCCGACGTCCACGTTTCTGCAGTCCATCACGTTGCCTGAAGGGTCTATTACGATGACGGGTATGGTATGGTTGCTCTCAATCACACTGAATACCATACTGAGATCCGTTTTCTCATTCGCCTCCTGCAGGGTCTGCATGGCTTTCGCCCATATTTCCATTTTTCTATGCTCTTCCGCCTTGAGGTCGCGGATGAGATAGAACGATGCCACGAGCGACATGGCAGCAATGAGCACTGCTGCCACCACGAGGGCTATCTTCACATGTCGTGTGCGTTCTGTCCAGAGCATAGTGTTTAGTGTCTGAAATTTCAGTATTTAGAACCTTGATCTGAGGGCGTTCAATGGAGGCTTTCGTTGATTTTCTCGATATAGTTGAGCACATCTTCGCGCCCCATCCCCGTCTCGCTGCTCGTTACGAAATACGGCGGTAGTTCTTCCCAGTCCTCACGGAGGCGGTTGAGAAAACGCTCCACGTTGCCTTTGATTTGTGCACGCTTCACCTTATCCGCCTTGGTAAAGATAATGCCGAACGGCACACCCATCTCGCCCAGATTGGCTATGAATTCGAGGTCGATTCTTTGCGGTTCCAGCCTACTGTCTATCAGCACGAAAAGCGATGTTAGTTGTTCTCTCTGCGATATGTAGTAAGATATGATTTTGCTAAGTTTTTCCTGTTCTTTCTTGCTTCGCTTAGCATAGCCATAGCCCGGGAGGTCAACAAGGTACCAGTCGCCGTTGATGAGGAAATGGTTGATGAGGAGGGTCTTTCCTGGAGTAGAGGATGTCATGGCGAGTGCCTTACGCTCCACAAGGCAGTTGATGAGGCTGCTCTTCCCCACATTGCTACGCCCGATGAATGCATATTCGGGCATATCGTGAATGGGGCAAAGGTCTGCCCTTGAGTTACTGATGACGAATTCTGCCGACTTTATCTTCATTGAACATTCTTTTTGTAACGGCAAAAATACGCTTTTTCGCCGACTTTATTTTAATTTTGCTCCAAATTAGCATAAAAAAGTGATTGATACATACCCTTCAAGACTGTTGGAACGCGCTGTGGCTGAGGTGTCGAAACTACCCGGCATAGGGCGCAAGACTGCCCTGCGCCTCGTGCTCCACCTGCTGCGACAGGAAAAAAAAGACATACACGACCTGAGCGACAGCCTCATCAATCTGGCGGACAACGTGAAATACTGCACCGTGTGCCACAACCTTAGCGACACCGAGGTGTGCGACATCTGCAGCAACCCACGCCGCGACAATACAACCATCTGCGTGGTGGAGAACATCAGCAACGTGATGTCGGTTGAGAACACGGGGCAATACCGCGGACTCTACCATGTGCTGGGCGGTGTCATCTCACCTATCGACGGCATAGGTCCTGCCGACCTGGAAATCGACTCATTAGTGGCAAGGGTGGCTGAAGGCGGCATCAAAGAGGTAATTTTCGCCCTGAACCCTACGATGGACGGCGACACCACAAATTTCTACATCTCGCGCAAACTGAAGGAATACGACGTGCTACTCACTACATTGGCGCGTGGCATCAGTGTGGGCGATGAACTGGAATATACTGACGAAGTAACGCTCGGACGCGCACTCTCCAACCGCATACGACTGGAATAGCCACTGGCTGTGCGCACCACAAAATAAAAACGAAAATGGCAAAAAAACAACAAATCACCTTCTGCCTGATTATCTTCATCGGCATCATATATTATATACTGACGCATTGCGAAGTGCTGCCGGAAGCATTCCTGTCGAATGGTATAAGGACACAATACTTCCTCGACCTGGCGAGCATCGCGCTGGGCATTGGCGGCACATTCCTTGCCGCATCGCTCTACCACTTCAAGGGAGTGAGGACAGACATCGCCAAAAACGGCGAGACTGCGTATTACAAATGGGGCTGGATGAGGCTCGCTCTGACCGCCGCAGCCGTGCTCGGTACGCTGTTCATCTATCTGGCATCAACACACAGCGACACCGCACAGTACTCCTTCCTCATAGCACTCATCGGCGCACTGTTCTGCTGGCCATATACCTATAAAAATGACACGGACGACAAATAAAACGCATCATCATCCGTTATAAGAAGAAAAGAGAGTACGCTCAGATGAAACTAAGCATCATCATCGTCAATTATAATGTGGCATACTTCGCAGAACAATGCATCCGTTCTGTGCTGGCTGCCATCCGAAACATCGACGCTGAGGTGTTCGTGGTGGACAACAATTCGAAGGACGGCTCAACAGAATATCTCGAGCGACAGTTCCCACCAACGGAGCACCCTATGCTCCACATCATTGCCCACACTCGCAATGTAGGTTTCGGGCGCGCCAACAACAATGCCGCCTCACACGCCACGGGCGACTACCTACTCTTCCTCAATCCCGACACACTGATTGCAGAGGACACCCTCGAAGAAGCACTCGCCTTTGCCGACGACCACCCGGACATGGGGGCGCTCGGTGTGCGTATGCTCGTGGACGACGGACGATTTGCACCCGAATCGAAACGCGGACTGCCCACTCCATGGTGCGCTTTCTGCAAAATGAGCGGACTGGCTACGCTCTTTCCCAAGTCGAAAATCTTCGGACAATACTACATGGGCTACCTGCCCGATACCGAACCGCAAAAGATAGAAGTGGTGTCGGGAGCATTCATGATGGTGAGGAACGACAGAAGAGAAGAATGGTTCGACAAGGATTTCTTCATGTACGGCGAGGACATTGACCTTTCCTACCGCCTGATGAAGGACGATGGCAAACAGAACTACTACCTGCCCACACGCATCATACACTACAAGGGTGAAAGCACGAACAAATCGACACTGAGGTATGCACACGTGTTCTACGAGGCGATGCTCATCTTCCTGCGCAAGCATTTCCCCGTCTATGCACTCCTTTTCTATATACCCATACAGTTCGCCATACTGCTTAAAGCCCTCCTCTCCTCGCTCAAAAGTCTCTGGGCGAACATACGCAACTATCTGCACCCCTCACTCATGACGGACAACGACCGATTTATCTACATTGGCAACCATGCAGACAACGTGAAGAAAATTGCTGAAATAGACGGCATCGACGTGGACCGCCACGAGGCAGACGAAACAACAATGCCTGAAGGACATCTTGCTCTCGACTACGAGAAATACACATACGTGATTTACGACCTCGGGGCTTTCAGTCGGAAGAAAGTGCTCGAACTCATGGAAAAAACGGCAGGCAAAATAAAACTCGCCACCTACGACCCACGAAACGAAAAAATCATCTATCACTGGCACAACCGCCGCGGATAAGGCACAAAAGACAAACAACTACGCTAATATGGACATCACCCTGCGAGAACTTGAACCCGAAGACCTCGACTTTCTCTACCGCATGGAGAACGACGAGTCGCTCTGGCTATTCGGCACGTGCAACCACCCCACATCGCGCTACGCCTTGAGGCAATATCTGGCAGGACAGCCTTCCGACATCTTTTCGTCAGGACAGATGCGCCTTATGGTCGTTATCAACGAGGGCGAAAAAGAAGAACCCGTAGGCCTCGTTGACCTCACCTCGCACTCCCCCACCGACTGCCGGGCTGAAGTGGGCATCGCCATTCTTGCAAAACACCGCGGCAAGGGCTACGGACTGCAAACACTCATAAAACTGGAAGAGTTCGCCACGTCGCAACTCAGAATACACCTGCTCTATGCCTACGTATCAGTAAAACACAATCCCGTCAGCCGAAAACTTTTCGAGCGGGCGGGATATAACGTCTCTGCCATTGTGCCGGACTGGCATTTTTGCAATGGCACGTACGAAGATGCCGTGCTCTACACCAAAGTTTTTAAAGACTGAAAAAGGACATTCCGGAGAAGCCCGGAATATCCCTGAAATGCTTGGAAAGGCCTGTTTAAGTTCAGTCTTTCCTGTTTTTTTTACCTTCTATTTCTACCGCTTCCACTACGATACTTCTTGGGAGCGTTGGTAGCATAGCGGCCATAGCCGGCGAGGTCGATCATCCACCAGCCGTCCTTGAGGATGGGTTCTCCTACTACATAATTTCTGCCCGGTCCTCTGCTAAAATTGTTAGGGGTCTTGTCAAGACCGTTGTAGAAACGCATGGCATCGTAACGATCCTTGAAATAGATGAAAGCCGCAAAAGGACTGTAACTCTTCACTTTGAGGTAAACGGCACGGTCGGACTGGGAGTGGAAGTTCTTGCCTTTCACACGTACGTCGATGCCGTAATGGTATTCGTTACCGTTGCGCACCCCCATGTAGATGAGACCGGAGCGATTGATGGTGCTTTGAGAGGCCTGACCTCTTTCTGCCACAATTTGTTGCACAGCACTGGGGCTGATACGTTGTGCTGATGCTGCGCTGAAGGATAGCAGGGCTACCATCAGAGCGAGAAAGATTCTTTTCATGATTTTATCAGTTTTTAGGGTTTTTATTTTCTTTTAGAGCGCAGATGCCTCTGAAGGGTTTAAAGGCGGAACCTTAACGCTTAGTTTTATCTGTGGCGCTTCAGGTCAAGACCATCACGGCGCACATTGTTCATCTGCACTTCTATCTGCTGCACCCGCCGACTGACGTATCGGCTCGGGTTCTTCGAGGAGAACTTCAGCGGGTTGGGCAATGTGGCTGCGATGAGTGCCGACTGACGTTTCGTGAGTTTCGCCGCTGTGGTATTGAAATGGGACTTTGCCACTGCTTCCGCACCATATATGCCGTTGCCCATCTCTATGGAGTTGAGATACACCTCCATGATGCGTTCTTTTGACCAGAAGAGTTCGATGAGGAACGTGAAATACGCCTCAAAGCCTTTTCTGAGCCACGACGACTGCGGCCAGAGGAACACATTCTTTGCCGTTTGCTGCGAGATGGTACTTCCCCCGCGCTTGCGCCTGCCTTCGGCATATTCCTTTGCTGCCTGTTCGATGGCAGTGATGTCGAAACCACTATGGCGCGTAAAATTCTGGTCCTCCGACGCAATGACCGCTGTAACGAGGTTGGGAGAAATCTCCTCCATTGGCACCCAGTCGTGCTCCATCACCACAGGCTTGCCCGCCATCTTCTGCTCTGCACTGCGGATAAGCATCAGCGGCGTGAGCGGCACCGGTACGAACCGATACACCAACACCATGCCTATACTGCTCGTAAAGAACAGAATAGCCACCCATTTCAGGGTTTTGACCATTATTTTCGATGCGGTGATGCTTGCCATGTGGTCAGTGTGATGCTTTGCGGCACTGTCTGCCTACGTTATTACCGCCGCGTCCGTTCGCCTGCGCGCTGTTCGGAATCAGAAGGGCAGGTCGTCCGAATCTTCCTCCATTGGGGCTTCCGTCGGTGCCGGAATGGGTTCGGGTTGAGGAGCAGGAGCGGCTGCCTGTGCCTGTTGAGCCGGTTGCTGACCTTCCCTCTGCACACGCCATGCGCGGATGTCGGTGTACCAGCGGCCATTATACTCGCGGGCGTCGATATCGAACGAAACGGTGAGTATTTCACCCACTTTGATGTTCATCTCACGCAGTCTGTCTTCGCCAAAAACGTTGAAAAACAATTTGCGAGGATACTGCTCCAGAGTTTCAAGAACGAACTCTTGCATTTTCCATGGGTTTCCTGTTTTCTGTGATGTGCCACTTTTTGGTTCAAGGGCATGAATAATTTTTCCTGTCAGTTCCATTTATTCTTATTTTTTAATTTTAATGTTATCTGTTATTCCATAAGTCCTTCTTCTTTCCAAGCCTCGAGCAATTCCTCGATGTCCTTGCGGGCGGATGCGCTGTCGATTTCGTATTCGTTCATTACGGCTGTGGTGAGTTTGTCAACGTCGATTTCTTCGCCCGGTTCGATGAGTTCCCAGATAAAACATGCCGTCTCATTGAGGCTGACCATCTTACTGAAATCGATGTTCTCCAAGCCATAAGCCACGAGGACTTTCTCACCGGCGATGTCGCGCACCTGAAATCCTGTTTTCTTTTTCATTTTATTATTGTTTTTGATTATTATTCTTTTCTTTTTTGTACTTCACGGGGAAGACCTTCAGCCAAACGCGCCTGTAGAATGCGAGCAGATACCTGCGCATGAACGTGAGTTTGAGCCAGATGTAGGAATAGGTCCTCCACTTGCGTCCCGTCACGAGATCGGGCGTTTTGCGCCCTTTGCGGTAGAATCCGCGCACCTTGCCCACCACGTCGCTTGTGCAGCATGTTTCCACACCAAAGAGGTTGCCGTCGCCCTTGAGCACGAGGTCGTCGCCGTCGCGCTTGATGAGCCGGTGAAGCACGTACTTCCTCACTTCTTCCCCATTCCTAATGATAGGGCGACCGTCGCGACCTATGAAACGTGCCCTTGCCAGGATGACATCGCCTGTTTCAAGGTGGTCAGCCGGTTCGAGCAACACCTTGTCGCGATCATGTTCCACAAAGACACGCATGCTGTAGCCGCGCACGGTGAACGTAACGGTTTTCCCCTCGTCAATGAGACGCTTTATCTCGGGAATGAATATATCGTTGTCAACGAGAACGCTTTTCATTTCGTTACGGCTGCATGACACACCTGTGCCGCTTCTTCGTCAGGTCTGCAACGCAGGAAGAATGAGGGGCGTTTGGAGATGATTTCTGTTACGGTGTCACATATCTTGTCGTAAGTGAGTTTGTCCCATATCATAGTGGAACATGAAGAGAGCACTGTGGCAAAAGATACCACAGAGGTCTCTTTCTCAATGATATTCTCCGGATCTTGCTTCAGACGCACGAAAGCGCCTACAGGGAAGCCCAGATTGCGGTAGCACGGTGTCTTACCGCTCCAGGGTGTGCCATACACCATGACTGTGCCGTCGTCGAGGATACGCACCACGGGGTTATCGTCATTCAGGCGATGTGTGCCGGGTATGTATTTCAGCCACTGCTCAGTGTGTGTGCTCTTACCCGTGCCGCTCTTGCCGAGGAAGAGATAGCCGCGGTCGTCGCAGACGGTAACGGAAGCATGCATGAGCACCATCTTATGGAAACTGCCGGCATAGGCATAGGATATCATCAGCGCATTGTTCAGGCCGAAACCTTGCAAGGCTGCCGAACCACGCAACGACACCTTCACTTCTCTGAAGTCGGGAGTGGGCTGCATGGCGCAAAACACGTTTTGCTGATCTTTTAACTGTTCGTCAGGAAAATGCGTAACCATGAGGAACTTATAGGTACCGTCGGCCAACTGATATACCACATTGTTGAAGTTGCCGGCGTCGAAATCGCCCAAGAGTTTGCCTTCACGTTCCATGCTGACAAGGTCATTATCTACCATTACGGTGAACATGATGTCGCCTTCAGGCTTTTCCTTGAGCCAGAAGGGACCGAACGATGGCAGCATACGCGGCACGTTGACTTTCTCCTTAAAGTTGACGCAGAAGTTTGCTCCTGCTACATTGAAATATACGTTCATTTCTTTCTTTTCTTTTCTTTCTTCAATTCTGTTGGCAGTGGTGTCGCTGCATCCTCTTTGGCTGCACCCGCCTGTTCGTTCAGCCTGTTCTTGTCGCTTTCGTTGTTGTAGATGTCGTTCGACTGTTCCAGCGACTTCTTGATGAGGTCGAGCGGGATGGGTTGGAACTCAAACTGTGCAAGGGGAAGTTCTTCCACATGAAGCCCTTTCTCCTTGTTCATGCGCTTCCTGAGCGATGCGTACAACCGCTGTGCCTTTTTCAGCGACTTAGCATAGTAAATGACGGGCGTTTGGTAGGTCGCACCGTATTTTTCTGCCAAATGCTTGCCGATTTGCTCTGAATAGAGGCTGGAATACATCACAAAGCCCGATCCCCTCTCCACGGGGACATTGCCCACGGGGTGAACAGGCAGGAGGTATGCCACAGTATCCTTAAAACTCCTCGACGAGCCAAACATGTAGAGGTTGTCCACCTTATAACTCTGCGCCCCTGCTGCCGTTGCAAAAGCCAGAGTGCAAGCCATAAGTGCTGATTTCAGTGAAATTTTCATTTCGTTGCGTTTTGAGGTACAAAATTAGTTCATTTTGCTGACTTAGGAGCAAAGTCACGTCAGAAATTGGACGTACTACATGTATTTCTGCATCAAGCCGTCGGCGGTGTCGTCACCCAGTTGTTTGGCGCGGTTGAAGTTTTCCTTTGCCTTCGTCTTGTTGCCCTTCTCACCGTAACAGATGCCCATGAAGCGATAGCAGTCCGCACTCTCAGGCAGGTTTTTGAGTATGTCCTCGCAGAGGCTGATGGCTTTGTCGTACTCGCCTATGTTCACATAGAGTGCGGCAATCTCAAGGTCGTAGAAGTCGCGGCTCGAAGCGTTAAAGCCGCGTGCGGTTTCGAGGTCTTCGAGTGCCTGCTGGTACATCTTGGCTTTCTCTGCCACCTTGCCGCGCTGGTAGTAGAATTCGTCGGTCAAACGCCTCGGACCAACGGTCTGTTCATAGTCCTTGAGGTCGGCATACGCCTTGCGGTATTCGCCTGCCTGGTCGAGGCGCCGCGCTCTCTCGAAGAGGTATTGGGCAGCGGTGAGGTCGTAAGGCTTCGTGCAGTGTGCCACCACGCTGTCCATCAGTGCGAGCACCTCCTGCTGCGAAGCACCGCAGCGTTCAGCAGAGAGCACCTCGTAATAGAAGGTCTCGTTTGTGCCATAGTGGCCAGCATTCACCTGTCTGAACTTCTCGCGCGCGGCAGCATAGTCCTTTTTGGCGAAGAGACAGCAGCCTTGCTGAACGAGGTATTGCGAGAGCGGGTTAGCATCGTATGCCATGACTGCCTCGTCGTATGATTTGTCAAAAGTCCACGTTCCTGCCTGACCGTCCTTCTCGTCGAGACACCTGTTGTAGATGGCGCGGCTGTAGGCATAGTGTATGGCATCGGCACGGAAATTGTCGTTCGCCAGCGACAGCGCCTTGGCATAGTCGGCATCGGCTTGGGCATAGTCCTTGTTCGCCACACTGGCATCCGCCCTCATCACATAGCCCTCCGGATTGTTGGGCCAGGCAGAGATAAAGTCGCTCAGTGCAGCGCCATACTGCGGGTCGTTGAGGTTGCCCATCAGATAGACGTAGGAATACGCGTCCTTTTCATCAGCCGGCAACACCTTGGGTATCAATATCTTGCGAAGGTCGGCATTAAGGGCACTCTGCGCATTGACGGTGAGGTCGTTGGCAAGGTGCACATCGATGGCGTATGCATTTGCCGCACCCTTACTCAGGTTTTCCTTTACCACTGCCACCACATTGCCTTGTGCATCAACAATGGGACAACCGAAATTAGTTGCCTGGTTTGCCACCGTTACATCGAAGAAAAAATACTCCTCATATTCTTCTGTCTTGAGCACACTGGCTCTGCTTACCACCTCACGCTTGCCGTCGGGCGAAGAAACGAGGTAGAGCGTCGTACCGGCTTTCTGGTTCTTGCCGCTGCCTTCCAGCAAGGGCAAGGGAGCGCCTTTGCCGTCGATGGAGAATTTTACGAGGTCGTAGTCGTTGCTGGCGCCGAGAATGCGCACCACATTGTATGTCGTACCCTTCAGGTCCACAGCCACAGCCCGTGCAGCACCGTTGAAGGCGTCGAAAGAGGCTACGGCGGTGGACGCATCGCCACAAACGAAGGCATTGACCGTCTTGACCACTTTGCCTGCCTCATCGTAGGTGGTCAGTTTGAGCAAGGCTCTGCCGACATTCTTGGGTTGCGCCATGGCAAACACTGCTGAAAGGGACAATACTGCCAATGTAAAAAGTCTGTTCATGATGGTTTTGTATTGCATTTTTTATAATTATCTGTTTCAAGTTCCGCAACCTCCACTTGCTTGAAGTTAGCGAAGTTAAAGAAGTTAACGACGTATGTTTTTTACGACAGAAAGTCATTTACATCCCGAACGGTGGTATCGTCGATAACTTCGTTAACTCCGATAACTTCGAGCATAGCGATAACTTCAGAAAGTTGAATTATCTGTTTTTGTGTGCGGCAATCAGTCCACATTCAGGAGTGCCTTTGCATTGTTCACGGCTGCCTCCGTTACCATTTCGCCGCTGAGCATATTGGCTATTTCCGTGATGCGTTCTTCGGGCGAGAGTGGCACGATGTGCGACGTGGTGCCTACCTCGTCCTCCTGTTTGTACACACGCAGATGATGGGCACCGCGGGCTGCTATCTGCGGCAGATGGGTGATACAGATGACCTGACACCGGTCCGCCATGCTGCGCATAACGAGCGCCATACGTTCTGCCAGCGTGCCCGACACACCAGTGTCTATCTCGTCGAAGATGACGGTGGGCAGTTGCTTGCACTTCGACACGACGCTCTTCAGGGCGAGCATAAGGCGCGATATTTCACCGCCCGAAGCAATGTCGGCTGCATTCTGCATCGGAACGTTACGGTTGGCACTGAAGAGGAACACAACATGGTCGGTACCCGAAGCATCGGGCTTTTTCTCTTCAAAACGGAACGTCATCTGTGCATTGGGCATACCCATTTCTGCCACGAGTGTGAGCATTTCGCCTTCGATGGCACGCGCCGATTGCCGCCTCTTTTCAGACAGTGTTCGGGCGGCTTGCATCATGGCATCGTAGCGCACGTTGAGTTCTTGCTCCATGCGCTCTATGTCCTCGTCGGCATGGGTTATCCTTGCCAGTTGATCCTTGATGCGGGCGGCGATGTCAAGCAGGTCAGCGATGGTGTTCACGTGGTGCTTCTTCTGCAAGGTGTAAATCACGTTGAGCCGCTCTTCCACGTGCATCAGGCGCTCGGGGTCGAACTCGAGCGACTCAAAATGGCGGTCGGCTTCTGATGCGATATCATCGAGTTCGAGAATCGCGCTTTGTAAACGGTTCTCAAGGTCTTCCGCTTGTGGAAATACACGTGTTACTGCTTCGAGCGAGCGCTGGCTGTTGCGCAGTCGGGAGAGCACATTATCGCCTTCGCCCGTCAGTTGCGACACCACATCGTACATCGCCTGCTTGATTTCCTCCACATGGTTGAGCCGCTCCGACTCCTCCTCCAGTTCTTCCTGCTCGCCATCGGTGAGGGCGGCGTCCTCGAACTGTTTGTACTGGAAGAGCAAGAACTCTTCTTCTGCCGTGTCGCGATCGGTCTGCGCCTTAAGCGCCTTTAGTTCGGCTGCAAGGTTGCGCCAGGCTTCGTAGGCTGCCTTGTACGCTTCCGCCGCAACATGGTCGGAAGAAAAGCCGTCGAGGGTGTCGAGCAGGAAGTCCTCTCGCGCCACGAGCAGATTCTGGTGCTGCGAATGGATGTCGGCGAGGTAGTTGCTGAGGGTTTTCAGCGTGGTGAGTTGCACGGGGGTGTCGTTCACGAAGGCACGGCTCTTTCCTGTGGCTGTTACCTCGCGACGCACGATGCACTCTTCGCCGTCGAAATCGATGTCGTTCTCCTGAAAAAAAGCGTGAAGATGCTCGTCCTCCACACTGAATGCCGCCTCCACCACACACTTCGTGGCATCAGCCTTCACCGCCTTCGAGTCGGCGCGCTTACCCATAATCAGACCGAGAGCGCCGAGAAGGATGCTCTTACCGGCTCCCGTCTCACCTGTAATGACAGAGAAACCGCCACAGAAATCGATGTCGAGCCGGGAAATGAGGGCGTAGTTGGAAATATGTAGTCGGGTAAGCACGGTGTATCGTTTTTTGAGAGGACGGGACTGTTATTCTTGAATTTTGCGCCAATAGGTGTTCATAGAGGCGTTGATGGAGGAGAGGGTATTGAACACTTCATCCTTCTCTGTACCATTGGCTTTGCCTTGATAGATGCCTACTATCTCGTCGCGCTTATACTCCGTGAAGAGTTGCGGCACGAGACTGAGCGGTTTATCGGCATGCACCTGTTTGAGTTTGTCCATGGCTTCTGTAATGGAAGCACGGGCACGGTCGGAGTTTTCTGCCATCACGTCGAGGCCCTCCCTGTGGTACTGATACATCATCCGTCGCATGGGCTCCATGCCACCGTCCATGTAGTCGTTGATGATGGCATAACGGTTCTTCTTGTCGGAGAAGGGCTTCCACCCTTTCTGCGAATTTGTGAGGCTCTGCGCGTTGTTGGCGATATTGAGACATGTCTCGAGGTATTCCGTTCCACCCAGCGGCGAATAGGAATCCATATCCATGCCGATGATGAGATAGACGTAGTAACCGATGAGTGCCGTCAGGTCGTTGTCTATCACTTCGGTGCGGAAATCGAGTTTGTCGTATTCCTTGTATTCGAAGTTGAAATTGTCGTCAGTGGTACTGAAGACCACTGTGGTATAGGAGGAGTTGAACACAGGGCGCGTAGCGGTAACGAGGAGTTGGCACTCGAAATTGTGCCCACCGACATCGTATTTGTTCACTACGATGTTGAACGTACACGAAATGCGTTCGTTGCGCTTGAACTGCAGGTTGGTCCACTGCCGTTCGTTGATGAACTCAGTGAGGGCTTCCTGCAGGTTGTCGTACACGGAGTTGTCCGTGCCGCTGATTTTGGAATGGTTGATGTTGACACGCGCGTCGAGTTCCTGCGCCTGTATGCCTGCCGGGGTAAGGCTGCACAGCAGGCAGATGACAATCAGTTGAATTTTTCGCATAAAGTCTGCACAATATCTTTTGCTACCTCGCGCTTAGGCTTGAGCGGATATGCCCTTTCCGCATCAGGCGTGAGGATGGTGATTTTGTTCGTATCTACAGCAAAGCCGGCGCCTTTGTCGCGCAGTGAATTGAGGACGATGAAGTCGAAGTTCTTCCGCTGCATCTTGTCGCGGGCATTGGCGGCTTCGTTCTGAGTCTCGAGGGCAAAACCCACGACTACCTGCCCTGCCCTCTTGCGGCGTCCCAGTTCGGCAGCGATGTCGCGTGTGGGCACGAGTGTGAGTTGCAACCCGTCATTGCCACGCTTGATTTTCTCGCCGGCTTGCTGCGCCACGGTAAAGTCTGCCACGGCAGCGCAGAGTATGGCAGCATCTGCTGTACTGAAGGCTTCGCAGGCAGCATCGTACATCTCGGCAGCCGTCTGCACGTCAACGCGCCTTACGCCATTTGGCGTGGGCAATGTTACGGGACCTGCCACGAGGATTACGTCGGCTCCTCGCGCAGCACATTCCTCTGCCAGGGCAAAGCCCATCTTGCCGCTCGAGTGGTTTCCTATATAACGCACGGGGTCTATCTTCTCGTATGTAGGACCTGCCGTAATTAACACTTTTTTGCCCTTAAGCGGTTTGTTCTGCGCCAGATGTGCCATAACGGCATCCATGATGCGCTCGGGTTCCTCCATGCGTCCCTTGCCCACGAGGTGGCTCGCCAGTTCGCCGCACGTGGGTTCGATGATGACGTTCCCCACCTGACGAAGACGGTCGAGGTTGCGCTGCGTGGAGGGATGGGCATACATATCGAGGTCCATTGCCGGTGCCACGAACACGGGGGCTTTCATCGAGAGATAGGTCGTTACGAGCATGTTGTCTGCCACACCGTTTGCCATCTTGCCGATGGTGGAGGCTGTGGCAGGGGCTACAATCATGGCGTCTGCCCACTGCCCGAGGTCCACATGGCTGTGCCACGTGCCGTCGCGCTGCGCAAAGAAGTCGCTGATCACGGGCTTCGAGGTGAGCGCAGAGAGTGTGACGGGAGTGATAAATTCCTTTCCGGCAGGGGTGATGACCACTTGCACCTCATGCCCTGCCTTGACGAGCAGGCGGATGAGGGTACATGCTTTGTAGGCTGCTATACTGCCGGTGATGCCGAGTACGAAGTTCATATTCTTTTATTTAAGTTCCACTTGCTTGAAGTTAACGACATTACCTTATGCGGATGCCATTCTTCTTACTTTGATTATTTATCGTTCCAACGTATCGTCATTAACTTCGTCAACTTCTTTAACTTCGATAACTTCTTAATTATCCTTATGCTGATATTATTGGTCCTTATATTTGAGGCGCAGACGGAGGAAGGCACGCTTCGTGTCCTGCGGGAAGTCGCCCTGCTGCACCCATGCGAAGAAGGCGGGGTCGCGCTTGACGAGTTCGCGGATGGTCTTGCCCTTGTGCTTGCCGAAGTTGACCACTTCCTCACCCGCATCATTCAGCACAATGCGGCATGCAAGGTCCACATTCTTGCCCCTGCTTGAGAAGTCGGAAAGAAATGCCACATCATTCTGCAAGTCGCTGTAGCGGTCGAGTTGTGCCATCAGCACCTCGTAGGTGGCTTTCGTATCCGCCTCGGCGGTGTGTGCGCCCTCAAGTCTCTTGTCGCAGTAGAACTTATAGGCGGCTTCGAGGGTGCGCTGTTCCATCTTGTGGAAGATGGTCTGCACATCGATGAGCCGATGACGTTCGGGACGGAAGTCGATACCGGCACGTAGCAGTTCCTCTGCCAGAAGGGGGATGTCGTAGTGGTTGGAATTGAAGCCCGCAAGGTCGCAGCCCTCGATGAATGCCATCACGTCGTGCGCCTTCTCCTTGAAAGTGGGGCAATCCGCCACGTCCTCGTCCTTTATACCGTTCACGGCAGATGCCTCGGCACTGATGGGGATAGTGGGGTTGAAACGCTGGGTGCGCACGTCCTCTGTACCGTCGGGCATGACTTTCACCATTGAGAGTTCCACGATGCGGTCGGCAGTAACGCTCAGACCAGTGGATTCGATGTCGAGGAAGACTAGGGGGCGTTGGAGATTCAGTTTCACTGTTAAAAATACTATTTCAGAACTGTCAGAACCTTGTTATTTTACGCATTTAGAAGTTTGGCACCAAGCGACATAGCGTCTGTAGCCAAACTTCTAATTCTATTGCTGTTTTGTGCCTGCTATCCCAAATCAATCATTAGACTTATTGTCAGAAAAGTATGGATTTTGAGTGGTTTGGCTGTTTGGCACTCGAAGGCGTAGCGGGCTGCGTCAAGAGGGACTGATAGACAAAACGCCAAAATATATACTGTTATGACATAAGAGACATTTTTAACACTTCTGTCGGTCTAATGACCGATTGGGGATTATCAGTCGTTGAGCATCATCGGCATGAGAAGCATCAGCACACTGGCGCCATCGGTCTGCTTGGTAGGCACGATGATACCGGCGCGGGTGGCATCTGCAAGGCGGATAACGATTTCGTCGCCCTCCATATTGTTGAGCAGGTCCATGAGGTAGGTGCCCTTGAAACCGATGCTCATAGGTGTGCCGGAATAGTCGCACATGAGCGATTCTGTGGCAGACATGGAGAAATCGATGTCCTGCGTGGATATGGTGATGCGGCTGGGCTCGAAGTTGAGTTTTACCAGCGAACTGTTGACATTGGAGAATATCAACATACGGCGCAGCGCACTCAGAATGCCGGCGCGATTTACCGTCGCCTCGTTGGGGTTGTTGTTCGGGATAACGCTCTTGTAGTTAGGATAATGTCCCTCGATGAGGCGGCAGATGAGTTTGGAGTTCTCTGTCGTGAACACAGCATTGCGCATATTGAATTCCACACCCACTTCAGCCTTCTCGTTGCCGAAGAGTGCCTTGACAAGCGATGCGGGCTTCTTGGGCAGAATGAACGAACCGTCCTCACTGGCTCCTACGTTCTCCACCTCACCGCAAGCCAGTTTGTGGCCGTCGCTCGCCACCATGGCAAGTTTGTTCTCCTTGATGTCGAAAAACACACCGTTCATCACGGGGCGCAGCGTGTCGTCGGCAGTAGCGAAGAGGGCACGGCCTATGCCCGAAATCAGTTGCTCGGAATCTATCCTGAATGTGGTGGTCTCCCCTTCAAGAGCAGGCGGAACGGGGTATTCCTCTGCCGACTGACCCATAAACTTGTACTGACCGTTCTGATAGTCAACAGTAACCTCAAAGGTGGTCTCGTTTACGAAAATCTCAAGCGGCTGATCGGGAATTTCCTTCATCGACTCCTGAACCGTCTTGGCATTCACGGCGAAACGGATTTCACCGTCATGCTCATTGAGGTCAAGACTGGAAACCAGCGTGTTCTCGTTGTCGGAAGCCATAATGGTGAGCTTACCGTCCTTCACATCGAACACGAAGCACTCAAGGATGGCTACAGAGTTCTTCGATACTATCACACGACCCATGTCGAGCAGACGGGACGAAAATGCTTTACTTGAAATATTAAATTTCATTTTTTATGTATTGTTTTATATTATTTTTTTCTGAAGTTCTCTAAACCTCTCGTTTTCAAAGACTTTAAGACCGCGAAACGGGGTGCTTTTCATCGCATATCCCAATAACGCCCGCTCAATGCCTATCAAATTGCAAAGATAATCATTTTTCGCGGAAATACTTCTTATTCTTGCTAAAAACTTGCACTTCTTATTTGAATTTAAGTACGAGTTTATCAAATTTATCGGAATACTCTGAACACTCAGAGTTTTCCGAACACTCAGAATTTTCCGAAGCCCCCCCTTAATCAAAATACCGCTCTATCCGGTCGTCGGGGAGGATGACGAGGACCGGTTTTCCGTCGGGTGTGAGTTTGGGTTGTGTTCCGGCGAAGAGTTGCTGCATGAGGCCTGCCATTTCGTCGTGTGTGAGGTGTTGTCCTTCGGGTATGGCTGCGCGGCGTGCGAGGGAGAGGCTGATACGCTCTGCCACGGCATTTGTGGCTGTTTCGTTGCCATCTGCCGCCTCTTCTATGATGGAGCGGAGGAGGTTCTCGGGGTCGAGGCCTTCTGCACCTGCCGGTATGCCGCAGAGGAGGGCTTTGCCGCCGTCGTCTGCGCGAAACTCGAAGCCTACGGAGGTGAGTGTGTCTTTCATCGTCTCGAAGAGTACTTTCTGCGCTGGCGAGAGCGTTACATCCACTGGGAAGAGCAGTCCGTGGCTCGTGGCTTTGCGGCTCGATACCTGACTGAGGTAGCGGTCGTAGAGCACGCGGATATGGGCGCGGTGCTGGTCGATAAACATAAGACCGGACTGCACCGCCGTTACGATGAAGCGGCCGCGATACTGGAAGTAGTCGGCAGAAGTGTCCTCCCACCCTTTTTTGTCGTCCTCCGGCAGATTGTCGTAGAGGTTGGGTACCTGACCGTCCTGACTGTCTGCGCTGTCGGCAGGGGTGTCGAGCGCGTTGCGATAGATGGTGTCCCAATCGCTGCCCGCAGCACCGCGCGACGGCGCGGCATACGAGGGCATCTCGCCTGTGTTGCCCGGACCGGACGATGTACTGCCCTTTGGTCCGTCGCTGGGCAGGAAGGGATTATAGGCAGGGTCGGTATCTATCGTGGGTACACCTACTCCCGTACTACCGTTGAAGAGTGGCAGGTCGGGGCGGTTCTCCGTGTCGAAGTCTATGGTCGGTACAGCATTGAACTTGCCCAATGCCTCGCGGCACGCCGCGAGCAGGATTTGCCAGATGGCCTGTTCGTCCTCGAACTTAATCTCCGTCTTGGCAGGATGGATATTCACGTCGATACGCGTGGGGTCCACATCCATCTTGAGGAAGAAAGGCACCTGCACACCTTCTGCCACCAGGCGGTCGTATGCCGTGGCCACAGCCTTGGCGAAATACGGGTGGCGCATGTAGCGGTCGTTGGCGAAGAAGAACTGCTGAGCACCCTTCTTGCGCGCACTCTCGGGCATACCGATGTAGCCGGAGATGTTCACGAGCGATGTCTCCACGTTCACTGGCACTATCTGGCTGTCCATGCGCTTGCCGAAGAGTGCACAGACGCGCTGACGGAAATTGCCCACGGGAAGGTCGAGCATGAGGACACCGTCCTTATAGAGTTTGAAGGCGATTTGCGGATTCGCCAGTGCGATGCGTTCAAACGCCTGAAGAATGTTGCTCATCTCCGTGGTGTTCGACTTGAGGAACTTCCTGCGTGCCGGGATATTGAAGAAGAGGTTGCGCACGGAAAAGTTTGACCCCACAGGCGATGATGCCACACTCTGCTCCACCACTTTGCCACCCTCTATGCGCAGCAGCGTGCCGAGGTCTTCGCCAGCCATGCGTGTACGGAGTTCCACCTGTGCCACAGCAGCGATGGAGGGCAGTGCCTCGCCGCGGAAACCCATCGTGGTAAGTCCGAAGAGGTCTTCTGCCTTGCGTATCTTCGATGTGGCATGGCGTTCGAAAGCCAGGCGCGCATCAGTATTGCTCATGCCGCTACCATTGTCCACCACCTGTATGCACGTCTTTCCGGCATCGGTCACGAAGACCTGAATCATCGTGGCACCGGCATCCACGGCATTCTCCACCAATTCCTTGATAACAGAAGCAGGTCGCTGAATGACCTCGCCTGCCGCTATCTGGTTGGCTACGGTGTCGGGGAGTAGTTGTATGATATCTGACATTTTGGGATACGCTTTAATCTGTTCGTGTGTATTTCTTTCTGTACCACCCCTTCGGGGTTCATTGGCAAACCTTCTGTTTTACAGGGGTTCCAGTCGCCTTGCTCCTTTCACCCCTGTCTATGCTGTTACGTCCCTACGGGACTATCCTCAGACGTGCTGGTTATTCAGAATGTTTTTATGGTTATTTATTATTTCCTGCGACAGTCATCGTTCTGTTGCCTATAAGCCCCGAAGGGGTGACACAACATAGGCAGGGGTGTAAGGAGCGAAGCGACTGAAACCCCTGTTACACCGTTCCCGCACACCGAGCCCCGGAGGGGCGACACAGCATAGGCAGGGGTGTAAGGAGCGAAGCGACTGAAACCCCTGTTACACCGTTCCCGCACACCGAGCCCCGAAGGGGCGACACAACATAGGCAGGGGTGTAAGGAGCGAAGCGACTGAAACCCCTGTTACACCGTTCCCGCATACCGAGCCCCGGAGGGGCGACACAGCACATTCACCGTCAGTCGGTCAGTTTCTGCAACGGCGCCACACGGCGTTTACGGGCTTTGAGTTCCATGCCCCGCTTTCCGCGCCAAAGAAGCAGGTCGTTCTGGTCCACAGGTCTTATGTCGCTGAACCATGCGAAATTTTCGAGGTAGGTTCTGTCACGCGGTGCGAGCCCGAGCGGATAGAGGCAACCCGTGGATGCCGGTGCCCAGATGCGCTGCAACTTCTTTTTCTCGAGCGTCATGCGCAATGCTGCCGTCTCAGTGTAGTTCTGATAGAGGATAACGCTGTCCTTCTCCAACGGATAGTTCACGATGCACACGTTCCCCTTGCAGGTGTTCATATAGATTTCGCCATCGCGGAAATAACTCCTCATCTGCTGTGCTGCCACCTGGTTGAAGTGGAGGGTATCGCCGCGCAGCACCTGTTCGCAGACGAGTGCCTGACTGTTAACGTGGATGCTGTCGAGTTTCATGCCGTTCTCTTCTTTCCTGTTGCCGGCTGCAGTGTTTTTCGGCTTTTTCTCGTCCTCACTGAGATAAACAATGATTTCCTCGCCCAGAATCTGCCTGTTTTCGTTCCACACGATGGGGTCGCGCAGCATGGTAACGACGCGGTTCTTCTCATGGTAAATCAGCGTGTCGCATACTGCCTGCACGTCCTTGCTCCACGAGCGCACCTTACCTTCGCCGCGCAGCACACGATAGAGGGAGTCCTGCACGTAGCCCTTCGGCAACTTTCGGTCCTTTACGTATTCGTAGGGTTCATCGGTGGAGCGATAGTAAGAAAACACCTTTATGGTGTCGGCATGAAAATACATTTCCTGCCCCTTGCGCGAGAGGTCGGCGGCTATGGCACTGTCGGTAGCCAGACCAAGTCCCCAGCGATCGTTGTAGTCAACGAAATGCCCCTGGAAGTCGTATTTGCGCTTATAGTCATGGAACACCACATCGTTGCGTGCCTGCAACCAGCCTGTACTGTCGTTGTAGTGCACGTGTTCCGCCACCATGTCCTGATTGTTGATGCTGTCGTGCGCATGAACGAGTCTGCCCGCGTCGCAGTAGGCATCAAACTGCTTGGTGAAGCCGTTGTAGTCGGCGCGGTCGGCTGTTGCCATGCGGCGGTTGCGGATGTCGTGGAACCACACGTTGTCGTAGGCGTTGAGTATCTTCGTGTTTTCGTTGAAGTCGCCACGGTCGCACTTCACACGTCGCTGGTTACGGCGGTCGTAATAGTTCACGCGCCCCATCGCCTTGGTGAGTTTCTGCTTGCCGTGGTGTTCGCCGCGGTCGCACGTGGTGCGGGTATCGTGCTTGCGGTCTGTTACCACCACGTGGCCGTTACCGTAGAAAATGCTGTCGCGCTCGTGGTATTCACCCTGGTCGCACGTCATGCGCACGGAGTCCTTGTAGGCATCGAACACCACGTTGCGCTCACCCGTGAAGACGCGCGACGCCTCATTGTAGTTGCCTTTGTCGGTGGTGATGCGGCGGTTGTTCTTGTGGTCGGTAAAGACCATCTGTTCATCGCCGTAGAAAGTGCGGCCATTCTCATCATAACGTCCGCCGATGCTCTCCACGGTGCGGTTATTGTTCTTGTCGTCGTAGCGCACGCGCCCCGAGAAAATGGCTTCCTTCGTGTCGCTGCGGTAGTGTAATCTGTCGGCTGCCATCTCGCGGTTGCCGGGTTTGTAGAGCACATTGCGTTGAAGCAGGCGCGCTTCACCCGTAGCCTCATTGTAATAGGCGTTCTCGGTGTAGATATTATTGTTCTTGCGGATGATGTTCGATGGTCCCATCACGTGTGCCCACTTGGTCTTCATGTTGTAGCCCATGTCGTTGGTGGTGATGGTGCCGCGGGCACTGGTGAGTTTCACGTTGTTGTCGAAGTGGGCGCTGTCGGTGCGCATGAAGCACTTGCCATGCTCGGCAGTTAAGGTAACGTCGCCGCGTGTGAGTTTGCCGCCCTTGAAGAATTCAGCCACTTCCTGCTGCACGTTATAGAGCACGCTGTCGCTTACCAATGTGCCGCGCGTGTGTTTGAGCGTCACATCGTGCCCCGTCATGTAAGCCACCTGTGCCTGACCGTCGTAGCGCAGGTAGTTGCCGCGTATATCAACCGTGTCGCCTTGCACGAAACGCACATTGCCGAAGGCTTCGAACTTGGCTGTGCGGTCGTTATAGACTGCGCTGTCGCTGTAGAGTTGCTTCACACCCTGACGGAAATGCACACGTCCCTTGGCACGTTGTGCACCGTCAAACTGCGTGCGGTCGTACATCAGTTTGTCGGCATGAACGAGGTAGATGCGCTCAAAACTCTTCTGCTTTGTGGTTTGTGCAAAGACTGTCAGACCACAAAGCAGAAATATGATGAGCGCTAATGTGCGCAGGATGTGTGTACGTATGATTTGCAAGGTCGTCAAGCGTGTGTCGTTAGTTGTCCTTCACCCAGCCCGGGTACTTGAAGTTGCGGTGTTTCCACTCGGGGTCTATCTTGATGTAGGTGGTCTTTTGCTTCTCGCGTATCCACTCGTCTATTTTCTCATCGCAGCGATGAGCAAACACCACATCCTTGAGTTCCTGAAAGTCCTCCGTCATGTTGGCGCGGTGTTCCGGAATGCGGTTTTTGAGGCAGACGATAGCACACACCGTCTTACCCTTGCCGTTGTCCATCATGAAGGAGTTCGACACCTCTCCCACTTTGAGCGTATCCACCACCCGCGCGAGTTCGGCAGGCAGTTCGCTCATCTTGAAGCGCGAGGTCAGTGTGTTGCGCTGTGCTTTGTTCACCATCAGACCGTTGTTGTTGCGCGTATCCTCATCGTCGGATAGTGCCAGCGCTGCTGCGTCGAAGGTGAATTTACCGTCGCGGATGTCGTTGCCTATGGAGTCGAGGCGCAGCAGGAGGCGGTTGTACTCACTGTTTTCTATCTGCGGCTTGAGCAGGATGTGGCGCACGTTGACCCTGTCGCCACGACGCTCAAGGAACTGTATGATATGGAAGCCGAATTCGGTTTTCACCACGCGCGACACCTTGTTGGGCTCGTTCATGCTGAATGCCACTTTCGAGAACTCCGGCACCCACTGTCCGCGCCCCGTAAAACCAAGTTCACCGCCATTCTTCGCACTGCCGTCCTGAGAATAGGCGCGTGCCTGAGCGGAAAATGAGGTCTCGCCGGCATTCACACGGCGCGCTATGTCGCGCAACTGTTCCTGCACACGCTCCACCTCTTCCGGTGTGGGTTGCGGCTCCTGGGTGAGAATCTGCAACTCCACCTGAGTGGGTATCATCGGCAGGCTGTCCTGCGGTATGTCGCGGAAGAATTCGCGCACCTCAGCAGGGGTAACCTTGATGCCCTTCGTCAGGTTGCGCTGGGCACCCTGCACGAGATTTTCCTCGCGTAAGCGCTTGGTGAGGTCTTCACGGAGTTGGGAGATGGACTTACCGGCATACATCTCCACATTCTGGCGGGAACCGAATTCCTCTATGTAGGTATTGATACGCTCGTTCACATCCGCTGAAATCTCAGAGTCGTTCACTTCCACACTGTCGAGCAGTGCCTGATGGATGAAGAGTTTCTGTATGGCTATCTGTTCGGGTATGGCACTGTAGGGGTTGTCGATGATAACACCGCGCTTTTCATAACTGATGCGCGACTCCTCAACGTCGGAGAGGAGGATGGGTTCATCGCCCACTATCATAATCACCTTGTCCACTATGCGGCTCTGCCCGCTTGCAGCAAGGGCTATGGGAAAGAGCAGCGACAATATCTTCAGAATACGCATATATATGGTATGACACGGCTTGTTAGCCGCCGTTTTTTAATGATTCAAGTTTCGCAAGTTCCATTTGCTCGAAGTTAACGACGTAACCTCTTTTTTTCTTTGAAGTTAGCGAAGTTATCGCTTCGCTCGAAGTTAACGACGTTACCTCTTTCTCTTTGAACTTCTTTCTTTTGTTTTTTATCGTTCTAAAGTATCGTCGTTAACTTCGTTAACTTCGCTATCTTCTTTAACTTCTTTTATTTCGTTAACTTCTTTTATTTCGTTAACTTCGATAACTCCAGGAAGTTGAATTAATGGTTGTTCACTGTGCTGAGCACGTCCTTGTTTATGGTGTAGGGATAACGGGCACGAAGACGCTCCACCCATTCTTTCTCAAGGGTTTCCTGATAGTCGGCCTGCACGGCTTCTTTCACGTCGAGATAGGAAGAGGGGGCTTTGAGTTTCCTGCCCACGGCTGTGGTGAAGGGGAAGTCGGGCGTCTCGGGAGCAGTGCCTTGCTTGAAGAAGTACTGGTCAACGTATTTGTTGGCACCAGCCTTCACCACGAGTTTGCGGCTAACCTTCGCCACGAGGTTTTCCTTATTGAATTCTTCCTTCACGAGGTTGGTGAGGTCGGTGCCGTCGGGATTGGTCTTAGCATACTTCTTGACGTACTTCTTCAGGGCGTTGAAGGTCTTTTTGTCCTTTGCCTGAATGACATAGCCTTTGAAGCGGGGCTCCTTCCAGGCGTAGTTTGCCTTGTGGCTGTTGTAGTAGTTGGTAAGGGCGGCTTCGTCTTCGCGGGCAGGTGTCCACACCTCGCGCTGACTCAGTTCGTAGAGCAGCAGACCGTCGTGGTATTCCGCGATGAGGTATTTCAGGTCATTGTCGGTGCCCACATGTGCGTGCATCACACTGTCGAGTACGGCTTCGCGAGTGAGCGTACCGCCGGACTGTGCCACAATTTTCTGTATCCTGTTATCAGCACTGGCTTCTTCTATGCCTTGCTGTTTGAGATAAGTTACTATAGCGTCTTTTTCCTGACTGTAAGGTGGCAGAGGGGCACGATTAAGCATCTTCACCACGTGATAGCCGTCCGGTGTTTCGATGGGTTTGGATATTTCGTCCTTCTGCAGTTTATAAACGGCTGTCTCGAAGTCTTTGGGCAGCATGCCCGGACCAACAGGCGCCAGGCGGCCGCCGTAGCGTGCTGTGTTGCGGTTCTCCGACACTTTCTGTGCCAATGCGTCGAAGTCGGCTCCTGCCTGAAGGGCGTTGTAGATGGAGTCGGCACGGCTAAGGGCAGCATCCTTCACGTCCTGTGTGCCGTTGGAGGGCACGAGGATTTGTATGTGCTGCATGGTGAGGATGTCCTGACCATTGAGTTGTTTCGCCTGACGGTCGTAGATGGCGCGTGCCACAGAGTCGATGAACTCCTCGTCCACAAGGTAAGGCGTGAGTTGGATGTCGCGGTAAGAGAGAAATTCCTTCTTCATCGACGACACAGTGTCGAGATTGGCATCTTCGGCGGCAGCCACCTTGAGTTTGTAGTTCAGATACATCTCTGCATATTCCTCCACCGATTTCTGCTCCACGGCGCCTTCCACGTCGCGGTTCTTATTGTAGGAATATTCAAATTCGGAACGGGTCACGTCCTTGCCGTTTACAGTCATCACGACAGGGTCCTGGGCAAAAGCGCCCAGCGACACGGCGGCAAAGAGAAAAATAAGTTGCTTTTTCATTATTCTATTCTTTTCTTTCGGGATCTTTTTTCTTGCTATGCTGAAAGGGATAAAATTACCCTCATTAGTATTCGTTTCGGCTGTAGTTGGGTGCCTCGCTCGTGATGGTGATGTCGTGCGGGTGGCTCTCGTTCACTCCGGCATTCGTGATGCGCGTGAACTTGGCGTTGTGCAGGTCGTCGATGGTGGCTGCACCGCAGTAGCCCATACCGGAGCGCAGACCGCCCACGAGTTGGTATATCACTTCCTGAACTGTGCCTTTGTAGGGCACACGACCTGCTATGCCTTCCGGCACGAGTTTCTTCGTCTCCTTCACACCAGCCTGGAAGTAGCGGTCCTTGGAGCCGTTCTCCATGGCTTCGAGCGAGCCCATGCCGCGGTAACTCTTGAACTTCCTGCCGTTAAAGATGATGGTTTCGCCCGGCGATTCTTCCGTGCCTGCCACGAGGGAGCCTATCATCACACTCGTGCCACCTGCCGCGAGGGCTTTCACGATGTCGCCGGAATAGCGCAGGCCACCGTCGGCTATGAGGGGTACACCAGTGTCTTTCAGGGCACAAGCCACATCGTAAACGGCTGAAAGTTGCGGCACACCCACGCCTGCCACGACACGTGTGGTACAGATGCTGCCGGGACCGATACCCACCTTCACACAGTCGGCTCCTGCCTCCACAAGCATACGTGCGGCTTCGCCTGTGGCTACGTTGCCCACTACAATATCTACACCTGCAAAACTTGCCTTTGCTTCGCGGAGTTTCTCGATAACGTTGCGGCTGTGACCGTGGGCAGTGTCGATGATGATGGCATCAACGCCGGCATTGACGAGGGCTTGCATACGGTCGAGCGTGTCAAACGTAACACCCACACCTGCTGCCACACGAAGCCTGCCTTTCTCGTCCTTGCACGCCATAGGCTTGTCCTTCGCCTTGGTGATGTCCTTGTAGGTAATCAGTCCCACGAGGTGGTTGTCGCGGTCAACTACGGGGAGTTTCTCGATCTTGTTTTCTTGCAGAATGCGTGCAGCACCGGCGAGGTCGGTCTGCTGTGTGGTAGTCACGAGGTGGTCCTTCGTCATTACCATGTCAATGGTCTTGTTGTGGTCCAGTTCGAAACGCAGGTCGCGGTTCGTTACGATGCCCACCAGGCGATTCTCTTCGTCAACTACAGGTATGCCGCCGATGTGGTACTCCGACATGATGGCGAGCGCATCGCCCACCGTCTTGCCGCGCTGAATGGTAACAGGGTCGTAAATCATGCCGTTCTCGGCACGTTTCACGATGGCAACCTGACGAGCCTGTTCTTCTATCGACATGTTCTTGTGAATCACACCTATGCCGCCCTCGCGGGCAATGGCTATCGCCATAGGCGCCTCCGTAACGGTGTCCATCGCTGCCGTAACGAAGGGGATGTGCAACTGTATGTTACGCGAAAACCAGGTGTCCAGTTTCACAGTGTTTGGAAGCACTTCTGAATAAGCGGGAACCAACAGAACGTCGTCGAATGTCAGACCGTCCATCACAATCTTGTCTGCAATAAAATTCGAAATCATAAAAAACCTATTCTATATTACTTTTTATTGCGCGCAAAATTACTCATTTCTCAAGGAACAAAGAAAGGTTTTAACGTTTTTTTAGACATAGATTTAAGGGATAATCGGAATATTCAGGGTTTTAGGAATAATCAGAATACTCCGAACACTCAGACTATTCCGATTATTCCGATTACGCCTACCCCATCAGGGATTATTCATGAGAATTTCCGGGCGGTATTCAAAGTGCATGGTGTCATAGTGATACCAGCGTCCGCCCCAGATAAATCCATGCTTCTCAAAGATTTCTACAATCTCAAGAGGCATCTTGTTCTCATACACGATGTTCCGGTCGGTTTCCTTAGCACCGGGCTTCTTCCACAGCCAATACGTCTTGAAGTTACCGCCAATGTCGATGGTCATGCCGTAGGAATGGGCACTCAGGCGCTTGGCACCACGCACAGGACGCCAATAGAACGTGCCTTCCGACTTGAAATACTTGCTCAGTTCCGGATGCTGTGCCAGTTCGGCTGCAACGGCTCTCAGACGGTCTGCCGCGCCATTCACCTTCGTAAAGAGCACTTTCTGACCAAACCAAGGCACACTGATCAGATTTCTGCGAACAGCGGCTTCAGTGGATCCGTACATCTTCTTGAACAATGCCTCGCAACGGCTGCGACCGGCATCCTGCAAGTATTCCGGTATGCGCGTCTTACGATTGTACGTGAAGGCAAACATGTCCTCAGGGTCGGCATCGTCCAGTTTCTCCACGAACGACTTCTCGCGCCCGTCGTCATAGACCAGCGTCGTGCCGTCGCTCATCAGGAGTTTGCCGTCCTTATAGCCCTTGATGAAGTCGGGATAGCACTTCATCAGGATAGCCGCACCCTCGGGCACGTCCCTGTCCGGCTCCGCCTGCCCTTCTGCCGGCTTGGCAGCCGCTGCTTTCTCAGCCTCCGGTGCATTCTGAGCCACCGAATTGCAGGAAAGGAAGACCATACCGGCAATCAAGGCTATAAAAACTCTGTTAACCATACTTGGAGAGGTTGTTGATGTCATAATATTCATGTCTTAATTAAAGAATTATAAATAACCATTTCGAGCATGTTTACACTTTTCCAAGGTGAATTCATGCGAAATTTTACACTTTTCCAAGATTTTCCCGGAAAAATCCTTTTTTGGCTGTCTATTTCAGTGCCGCATGGAATTCGCGCAGCATTTCCGCCTGCTGTTCTTCGGAGAGGTCTGTCTTTTCGAGGAGTTCGCGCAGTTTTTCCATGGCACGCGTACGCATGGTGGCACGCCCAGCCCGCACACCGCTCTGATAGTCGCGGTAGGGAAGGAGATTTCGATTGTAATTGCCGTCGGACATTGTTAGTTGAGAATTGAGAGTCGTTGAAAGTTGAAAGTCGTCGGAATTTTCGGATTATTCAGATTATTCAGAATTTTCCGAAAACCTCCGGCCTCCTCTGACAAAGAAATCACACCCGCTCCACCCCGACGACACCTTTGACTCCTTTGATTTTCTTGACGAGTTTTCCGATGGTGTCGGTATCATCAACAAGTACGGTGAGCACACCGGAGAAGAGGCCGGCATTGCTGTCGATGCGTATACTGCGGAGCATGATTTTTTCTTCGCGGGCAATGATGGAAGTGATATTGTTGACGATGCCGAGGTCGTCGTTGCCCACCACGCGCAGTGTGACGGGGTATTTCTCGCCGCCTTTTCCTGCCCACCGTGCCTTTACGATGCGATAGCCGAAACGTTCGCGCAAGGCGGGGGCATTGGGGCAGTCGGTGCAGTGGATTTTTATGCCGCCACTCACGGTAACGAAGCCAAACACGTCGTCGCCATAGACGGGGTTGCAGCAGCGTGCCATCTGGAAGTCGAGGCCCTTGAGGTTGCGGTCGATAACGAGTACGTCGCCACCATGCCCCACGGCACCGGCATTGGCGCTGTCCTGCTCGAAGTTGTATTCCTCGGCACTTCGCACAGGCTCCGCTGATGTGTTCGCGCCATGCTCGCGATGGTAGAGTTCAGTATAACGGTCGATGACTTCCATCACGTCAAGACGACCGTTGGAGATGTCTTTGAAAAAGTCGTTCGCCTCCTTGTAACTAAACTTGTGAACGAGGCGGTTGATGACGGTTTCGTCCCATTCCACCTTGCGGTTCTTGAGCCGTCGTTCCACCTGTTCACGCGCCAGGGCAGCCTCGCGGGCAGAGAGTTCCTTAACGGCAGCACGTATCTTGGAACGTGCATGCCCCGACACCACGATTTGCTGCCAGTCCGCCTTGGGCGTCTGGTTGTTGGAGGTCTGTACCTCCACCGTGTCGCCACTATGCAGCACATGCCGCAGCGATACGTTTCTGCCGCCAATCTTTGCCCCTGTGCAGCGGTTGCCCACACCGGTGTGGATCATATAGGCAAAATCGAGCACCGTGGCACCGGCTGGCAGGCTGAACAGGTCGCCCTTGGGAGTGAAGACATAAGTGTTCTGCTCGGGGCGCGACGATGCCATGCTGTCGGAAAGGAGTTTCTCGTCGCCTGTCTCAAGGGCATTGCGGATGTCCGCCAGCCAACTCTCCACATTGCCGCCGCTACTCTTCACGCCCTTATAGCGCCAGTGAGCTGCAAGACCGTGTTCCGCTATCTCGTCCATGCGTTCTGTGCGAATCTGCACCTCCACCCACTTGTCCTGCGGACCGCGAACGGTGATGTGAAGGCTCTCGTAGCCGTTGCTCTTGGGCACGGTGAGCCAGTCGCGCAAACGCTTGAGGTTCGACTCGTAGCGCGCCGTAATCAGACTGAACACCTTCCAACATTGCTCTTTCTCTTTCTTGAGAGGCACATTGAGAATGATGCGAATGGCAAAGAGGTCGTAAACGCCCTCGAACTCGCATTTCTGCTTCTTCATCTTCTGCCAGATGGAGTGGATGCTCTTGGTGCGCGCCTTGATGTGATAGTCCATGCCCTCGCCATCGAGCATTTCGCGGATAGGGGCGATGAAATGCTCCACGTATTCGTCGCGCGCACGCTTTGTGGCATTGAGTTTGTCCTTGATGTGATAGTAGGCGTCGTGTTCAAGGTATTTGAGCGACAGGTCCTCCAGTTCGCTCTTGAGGGCATAAAGACCGAGTTTGTGGGCGAGGGGGGCGTAGAGATAGGCGGCTTCGTACGACTCCCTGCGCTGCGCATCCTTCTGCTTCGTGTCGCGAATCTTTCGCATCACGTTTACACTGCGGGCGATAAGCAGAAGCACCACGCGGATGTCATTGGCCTGTGCGATGAGCAGGTTGCGAAAGTTTTCGGACTTCATCGCCTCTACCTTGCTGCACAAGGTGCTGATACGGCTGAATGCCGTCAGGGCATCATACACGTCATTGCCAAACGCAGCCTTGGCACGCAGGCGTCCTTCCTCGTCGTCGATTACGGCATCTGCCACGGCAGCCACAAGCACATTGCCGCGGATACCCGTTTCGTCGGCTGCCAACAGCACCGTTTCGAGGGCTGTCTGTACGCGGTTGAAGCCGAAGTCGTCTGCTTGCCGCGCACCGAGAGACAATTCAGACACCACGAAGTCGCGCACACGGCGCATCACTTCGCCAAACGGCTTGACCAACTTCTCGCGATGCGCCAGGCAATATATTAAACGAAATATGGACTTACTTCCCTTTGTCATCTTTACTGTTCTTAAGTTTCGCAAGTTTCACTTGATTGAAGTTAACGAAGTTATTGAAGTTAGCGCTGCGCTCGAAGTTAACGACGATACCTCTTTTCTCTTTGGAGTTAGCGAAGTTATTGAAGTTATCGCTTCGCTTGAAGTTAACGACATTACCTTTTTCTCTTTGGAGTTAGCGAAGTTATTGAAGTTATCGCTGCGCTTGAAGTTAACGACGGTACTAATGCTGATGTTATCTTCTATTTTTTTCTTCTTTTGTTATTTATCGTTCCAAGGTATCGTCGATAACTTCGTTAACTTCAATAACTTCGTTAACTTCGAAAATCTTCGATAACTTCAGAAAATTGAATGCCGTTCCAGAAAGTCGTCGATAAGCATACGCGCCATCGACACCTTACCGGGTATTTCGGGCAGACGGTCCTTGTCGAACCAGCCGCCCTTGCGCAGTTCTGAGCGCTGTAAATGGAGTTCCCCACCGGCATAGTCTGCCGTAAAGCCCACCATCAGTCCACTGGGATAGGGCCAGGGCTGACTGCCGAAATAGCGTATATTATCCACATGGAGGTGCGTCTCTTCCCACACCTCGCGCTGCACACACGCTTCGAGTGTTTCGCCCGTCTCCACGAAGCCAGCCACAAGTCCCATGAAGTCGCCGCGGAAGTTGCGGCTCTGCACAAGGAGCATTTCGTTGCCGCGCGTAACAAGTACGATAATGGCGATGGCAAGCGAGGGCCATACTTCCTTGCCGCAGTTCGTACAGCGCTTGGAGATGTCGGTGTGGAGTTTCATCGGACCACCACAAACACCGCAAAACTTCGTGTTCTGGTCCCAATAGAGAATTTCGCGTCCCTTGCCCGCCATGTCGTACAACGGACGAGGCAGAATGTCGTACGAGGCGCGTAGCCCCACCATGCGGAACCCCTCTGCCACAACAGGAGCATCCAACGCCACACAGCGGCATGGCACACCGTCAAGGTCGGGCAGACGATGCACGGTATGCCAACGCTCAAGCGCAACGGGTGGGGCATCGCCGTCGGGTATGCCCCACCCTTTTTCTTCATTGCCTGAAAGCAGGATATTGTCCTGACAGAAGAGGAACCAGTACATTAGTTGAAAGTTGAGAGTTGAGAGTTGTCCGGAATCTCCGGAAAATCCGGAATGTCCGGATACTCCGGAATTTCCTATTATCAGATCTCCAGCGATGCCATGACCGCCTCCACTTTCTTCATAGCCACTTCGCGCGCAGCGTCGTAGTCAGAGGCTGTCTGCATCTTGCCCTTTACTTCAACGTAGAACTTAATCTTCGGCTCCGTACCGCTCGGGCGCACACTCACCTTCGTGCCGTCGGCGGTGTACCATTGAAGCACGTTGCTTTTGGCAGGCATGTCGAGATCTGCGACATTGCCTTCGCCATCGGTAACCTTGAGGGTCTGATAGTCCTTCACACATACCACCTTCGATGCAGCCAGTTCTGTAGGCGGTGTTTCGCGGAAGCGCTGCATCATGGCTTTGATTTCGTCAGCACCGCTCTTGCCTGGTTTCACTACGTTGATGGTCTTGTTGAGTGTGAGGCCATATTCCTGATAGATGTCCATGAGCACATCGAAGAGTGTCTTGCCCTGATCCTTTGCCCAGGCGCAGATTTCTGCGAGCAATGAACAAGCACTTACTGCATCCTTGTCGCGCACGAAGTCCTCTGCCATGAAGCCATAACTTTCTTCGCCACCACCGATGTATTGCAGCGGACCATTGTCTTCGTGGATGGCTATCTCGCGGGCAATCCACTTGAAGCCGGTGTAGCAGTCGAACATCTTGATGTTGTTCTTGTCGGCTATGGCTTTGATGAGTTCTGTCGTTACGATGGTCTTCACAATGAACTCATTGCCCTGCATCTTACCCTGAGCCTTGCGGTTCATGATGATGTAGTAGAGGAAGATCATACAGGTCTGGTTGCCGTCAACGAGCACCCATTCGCCCTTGCTGTTCTTGCATGCCATACCCACACGGTCGGCATCGGGGTCGCTCGCCATAACGATGTCGGCATCAATTTTCTTTGCCAATTCGAGCGCCATAGTGAGGGCTTCGGCATTCTCGGGATTAGGACTGACCACAGTGGGGAAGTCGCCCGACTTGACCATCTGCTCCGGCACACAGTGTACGTTCTCGAAGCCCCAGAGTCTGAGCGACTGCGGGATGAGCATCATACCCGTGCCGTGAAGCGGTGTATAGACTATCTTGAGGTCTTTCTGACGCTTAATGCATTCGGGATCAATGCTGATGGAATGTACCTTGTCGAGGTAGATATCGTCTATTTCCTTGCCTATGATTTCGATAAGTGCAGGATTGCCTTCAAACTTGATGTCGGCCACGTCCACCTTGTTCACTTCGTCGATGATGCCTGTGTCGTGAGGACCGGTCACCTGCGCGCCGTCGTCCCAATAGGCTTTGTAGCCGTTGTATTCCTTTGGATTATGGCTGGCGGTGAGGATAATACCGCTCTGGCAGCCGAAATGGCGGATAGCGAACGACATTTCGGGCGTGGGGCGCATATCTTCAAAGAGGTAAACCTTGATGCCGTTAGCGGAGAAGATATTGGCTGACGTCTCGGCAAACAGACGGCTGTTGTTGCGGCAGTCGTGACCCACAACCACGGAAATCTGGTCGAGTTTGCCGGCAAACTGTTTGTTCAGGTAGTTCGACAAGCCCTGAGTGGCAGCACCCACGGTGTAGATATTCATACGGTTGGTGCCGGGACCCATGATGCCGCGAAGACCACCCGTACCGAATTCCAAGGTCTGATAAAAACACTCAACGAGTTCTGTCTTGTCCTCATTGTCCAACATGGCCTGAACGCTCTTGCGCGTTGCTTCGTCGTAGAGCGGACTCTCAGCCCATACCTTTGCCACTTCTGAGCATTTGGCTAACAATTCTTGATTTTCCATAATTTTTATATGTTTTTTTGATGTTTAAATTGCAAAAACTTATCTGTCGCTATTGTCTTGCAAAGATAAAGAATGGTTTTGAAAAATGCAATAACGACAAAAAAATAAATAATGACTACTTTTGCAAAAAAAACATGATCAACCCTACCACATACATCTTCGACCTCGACGGCACACTGCTTGATACGCTCCAGGACCTCAAAGCCAGCACGAACCACGCGCTGCGTTCCCACGGACTTCCGGAACGTACGACAGAGGAAGTGCGACAGTTCGTGGGCAACGGCGTAAGAAAACTCATCGAAAGGGCTGTACCCGAAAACACACCGCAAGAAGTTCTCGAAGCGGTATTCGCCGATTTCCGGAAACACTATATGGACCACTGCCTCGACGCGACAGCGCCCTATCCCGGCATCATCGACATGCTCCGACGGATCAAGGCGCAGGGCAAGCGCATGGCTATCGTAAGCAACAAACTCGACCCCGCCGTGAAGGAACTCAACGAACGGTTCTTCAAGGAATATATCGACCTGGCAGTGGGAGAGAGCGACACCGTGCGACGCAAACCGGCACCCGACATGGTGAACACCATACTGCAAACGCTCGGCATCACGAAAGAAGAAATGGTCTATGTGGGCGACTCGGAAGTGGACTTACAGACGGCACGCAACGCAGGAGTAGGGTGCATCAGCGTCCTCTGGGGCTTCCGCGACAAGGAAATCCTCATAGCCAACGGCGCCACCACCTTCGCCAAAACACCCGAAGAAATAAAATAAGAGGAACAACCACCGACAACCACCGACAACTTCCGACAACTTCCGACAACCACCGACCCTTCCCCCAAAGCCAAAAAAAATCCGCGATAGGAAAGATGCTTCTTCTCGCGGACAAACTAAAAAAGGAATTAGAAAAAGGTAAAATTTCGGGAGTTTCACATAACTGCCCTTATTTATCTTGCAGCCTTCAAGGTCTCGTAAGTTCCGTCATCGTAATACACGATAATTTCCTTAACCCGGCGCTGCTGTTTGTCAATTTTTTTCGCTTTACCCCGCTGCACCTCATGATCAGTTGTTACGGGTGCTGCCAGCACCGTTGGCTGCTGAGGTTGGTCGAAGAGATTCGGCTGAGTGTCTGTTGCATCTGCCACCTCTGGTTGCGAACCAGCTTCTCTGACCACCGCTCCGGTTCCAAACATTTCTCCCTCTCCAAACATCAGCCAATTCACATTCACTTCAGGTAGTGCTGCATGAATTGCCATCACGTGATTGTGAGTGGGGTTGGAACGACCAGCGAGTATGTTGGAAATCGAGGCGGAGGAAACTCGTATCTTTTTTGAAAACTCCTGCTGGTTCAAATTTAATTGTTCCATCAGTTGACGAATTCTTTCCTTCATTTTTTGCCTCTGAAATTTTCGTTTTTAAGATCCAACATTTTTGCAGGGGTCCTGCCACTGTCTTTTTTAACATCTTGCATCATGACCCTGACACCTATTATTATATGCACATACACAATTAACGATGCCTCAGGGGCAAAAATGCCCTTTGTCAGTTAGACTTTGCAAAAGTAAACATAAATTTTAATAATCCAAAGAAAAATTAAAAAAAATTAACAGCAAATTTAAGTTTTATTAATATGTAAATTTTATAAATCAAAACGTAAATTTACATTATTGTCTTCATGTTTATAAATATAAATTAACAGTCGTAAATATCAATTTGTAATTCACAATTACAAAAACGTGTAACTCATTGGTTCTAAGCAGCTATTTTTGATTTTTAGCCATAAAATCGCGGTTTTATGGGCATTTTTGGAGCAAAACCCGCCATTTATCTGATTTTCCACTTTCTTAGAAACGTGTAATTTGCTGATAACGAAATACATAAATCATTAAAATCAATTTACAAGCATATCGCTTTATAAATGTAAATCAACTTATTTTATTTCAAAACATAAAGATTTAAGTTATAAAATCTTATTATAATTTATATTTTTAATTTGTAAATTCACTTTAATTTTACATTCTAAAACCCCTCGTTTTTATGTATTTATATTTTGAAATGTAAATTACAAGGACATAATTCAGGCAAAATGGCGAAAAAAGCAAAAAAAACTCCTCTCGCCGGGCAACGATGCGGATTTTTCCGGGAAACGCCGTCTCAAACGCTTTAATTTCAAGTAACAATTTGGTAATCAGTTGATAGGAGCGAATAATTCTTGTCTGTGATTTTCTGTCTGAAAAATGGCTACCCCACTCCATTTTTCACTTTTCAAGCAAAAAAAAGGGATTTTCTTGACAGAAAACCCCTACTCTAACGCCATAATTTTTGAGAATTTATGTTTTAAGCAGGATTTTTGAATGAAATAGGAAGCCAAAAAACTACCGGAATTTTCTATAAACGACTGGAACTTCCCGGATGTCCTGAAGACGTCTGGAGTTTCCTGATTTTTCCAATCGCCCCCCCAGAGATCCGTCAGTTAAGAATGAAAAAGAGAAGTTCCCTCATCAGGTCGCCATCCGAGGTGAATGGGTTCCCTACCCCCTTCGACCTGGCATCAGTCCGGCGGATGGCAGCGATGATGTTCAGCACCTTCATCGGCTTGTAATTCGCCATGCCGGGCAGGATGTTTTTCCGGACAGGATAGGTGGAATTCAGGTCGAGCCAGGCTGCCAGTCCCCTCTCCGATTTGTCGGGAGAATAGTATGCCAGCATCAGTTGACGGAACAACCTGAATAGTATGGCAAGCAGCATCTGGATGGGATATGCCTTCTTGTTATTGTCAAAAAATTTCGCTATTTGAAAAACCTTCAGCGCGTTCTTTGTTACGATGGCGTCCGTGAATTCGAAATTATTGAACTCCTTGGAGATGCCCACATTTTCCATCACCATGTCCATCGTAACCATTTTCTCCCCTTCGGGCAGAGCGATGGAGAGTTTGTCGAGTTCCGTAACGACACGGCTCAGGTCTGTGCCCACATGGTCTGCCATGAGTTGTGCAGCATTGCCGTCGATGGACAGTCCCTTGCGGCGCAGGTAGTTCACGATGAACGCAGGCACCTTGTTTTCAAAAACCTTCTCCGTCTCGTAGAGCACCCCAACCTTCCCTATCAGTGTGCTCACCTTGAGCCGCTTGTCGAGTTTCTTGTGGCGGTAAGTCATGATGAGCACCGTGGTGGGCTGCGGCTTTTTCAGGTAGAACTCCAGGCGGTCGAAATCTTCAAGGTTCTGCGCCTCCTTCACGAGCACCACGAGCCGCTCGGCACCCATAGGGAAACCACGCGCCGTCATCATCACGGTGTCGATGTCCGTCTCGGCACCGAAGAGCGTAATCATATTGAAGTCGCGCTCCTCGGGCTTCACGAACGCATTCACCAAATCGTTCTCAAGTTGGTCGATATAGAAATCCTCCTCGCCCATCAGGAAATAGATGGGCGCCACCTTTCCAGCCTTCACGTCTTGCATGATGCTGTCGGGTGTAGGTGCCGTAGATTTCTTTGAAGAGTATGCCATGAGTCAATAATGTAGTTACCAGTCGTATTTCAGGTGTCGGACAGTCTTACGCTGACCGATGATGAGTTTCATCGCCTCTATGCCGATGCGCACGTGTGTCTGCGCAAAGTTTTCCGTAACGTGGCGGTCGCTCGCCTCCGTTTTGATGCCTTCGGGCACCATCGGGTTGTCGCTAACCAACAGCAGTGCACCCGTGGGGATATGGTTGTAGAAGCCGCAGGAGAACAGTGTGGCGGTCTCCATATCTACAGCCATCGCCCGCGTCTGGAGCAGATACTCCTTAAACTTCTCGTCGTGCTCCCAGACGCGGCGGTTGGTGGTATATACCGTGCCTGTCCAGTAGTCCTGGCCGTTATCGCGAAGTGCCGTACTCACAGCACGTTGCAGCATAAAGGCTGGCAGAGCAGGCACCTCCGTAGGCAGGTAGTCGTTCGACGTACCCTCACCCCTGATGCCGGCGAGCGGCAGGATGTAGTCGCCAAGGTGCGTTTTCTCCGATATGCCGCCCGTCTTGCCCAGAAACAGGCATGCCTTGGGTTTCACGGCACTCAGCAGGTCCATAATCAGCGCGGCATTCGGACTGCCGATGCCGAAATTGATCATCGTGATGCCATCTGCAGTCACGGCGCGCATGTTCGAAGTATAGCCAGCCACTTCTGTTCCTGTCAGTTCGCAGAAGATGTCCACATACTTGTTGAAGTTTGTCAGCAATATATGCTCGCCAAACTCTGAAAGTTGCATGCCAGTATAGCGCTGCAACCAATTCTCTACTATTTCTTGCCGGTTTCTCATAATTGAGTAATTTTGTATCCTGACTGCAAAATTAAAAAAATGATTCCAATCAACCTGCCACCCTACCCCATAAAAACGACCACAAAAGATGGGCGTCGCATGATTTTCGACTTTCTGCGCCGCCGGTATGTGGCTCTGACGCCCGAAGAATGGGTCCGCCAGCACTTCGTCCACTACCTCACCGACCATCTCGGCTACCCCGCTGCACTCATGGGCAACGAAGTAACCGTCAACGTGGGTGGCGTGGCACGACGCTGCGACACAGTCATCTACAACAAGCAGGGCGGCACACCGCGTGTCATTGTGGAGTACAAGGCACCCGAAATAAAAATTACACAGCAAGTCTTCACACAAATCAACGCCTACAACAGTGTCCTCCGAGCAGGCTACCTCTTCGTCAGCAACGGACTGACACACATCTGCTGCAAAATCGACTACGAAAACGGCACCTACAAATTCCTGCCGGAAGTGCCGCCATACGAAACACTGAAATAGTGCCCTGCTCCTATTGGTATTTGTAACAAAGAAAGTAAAAGAAATTATGAACAAGGAAAAACAAAAGGCTATTTTGGCTGCAAAAAACTTTAGCGAACTGCTCGATGTCAAATATGGTAAAAGAGGCGAGCCGGAACGTGAGCGCTTCGAAGTTGATGCTATTGCTTTCTACATAGCTGAGGTTTTGAAGGCTGAACGTGAGGAGGCGGGTCTTACACAGCAACAACTGGCTGACAAAATTGGAACGAAGAAATCCTATATTTCCAAAGTAGAAAATGGTGATACAGACGTCCATCTTTCCATATTGTCCAAAATCTTTGCCGGCTTGGGCAAAAGAGTTTCTTTGACAATAACTTAGTCTTGTCTTTTGGGCATCTCCCTAACGGGTAAGGCTTTCGTTGCCGCAACATTACTTCGACATCAAGCACCAAGCCAGTAACTTGTTCGATTTCGAGGGTGTTTCAAAATGAATTGAGTGCGCTGTCGCGCAGAAATCCTACAAATCTAACCAAATCTAACAAATTGATTTTCTGTCGATTATATTTTGTATGTTTTGTAATAATTCTCGCCTTTAGGCGACTTAATCAATTTTGACACATCCTCCTTTAAGGTGCTACTTCCATAAGAAAGATGACACGGTTGCCCTATTTTTTTCTTTTTATTTGTACTTTTGCATAAATCAATAAAATACATATTATGGAAACGTTAATAGTTATATTGTACATTGTATGGGGCATTCTCTGCCTTATTTTGTTCTTTAAGATTTGGGGTGCAACTAATGACATTGCAGAAATGAAAGATATGATGCAACAATATTTGAATCCGAAGAACAATAATTCCCAAGGAAAAGGCGTGACTTCATTTGATAATATTAAAGTAGAAGTCGGAGATACTATTGTTAGAGTCAAAGATGGCAAAGAATACGAGGTAGTGGGAGTGCGTGATGATAGTATTGTCATAGATTTAGGTGGATTTAGCGGTTTGCGGACACTTCAACCAGAAGATTTTATCTTGAAAAAATAATTCTTTGCACTTCCAAACAAGTGGCGTTTGGCTATTAAAATGGAAGTAAAACAAAAGGTCTTGCCCTTAAATAGACTTTTCTGCATCATTTTTCTATAATTTGATGCAGAAAATCCTATATCAAGAATGTCTATTTTTTGATGCGGTTACCGTGCTTTTTTTCTTCTTTGCGACAAAATACCGCATTTTTTCATTATATTTGCACCTTATATAATAGGAAACCATCATGCAACACATCCTTGAGAACATAAAAGGCATGGCTTTCGATGTGGACGGCGTGCTGAGCGCAAACACCATCGTGCTGCCAGAAGTGCAAGCCGACCCTGTGCGAACGGTGAACATCAAGGACGGCTATGCACTGCAACTCGCCGTGAAGCGCGGCATGCACGTGGCCATCATTTCCGGAGCCAGGGGCGAAGCCGTCCTGAAGCGTTATCAGGGGCTTGGCGTGCAAAACGTGTTCCAAGGTGTGGCGATGAAACTACCATGCTACGAACAGTGGCTCGAAACATGCGGACTGCGCCCCGAAGAGACCCTTTTCATGGGCGACGACATACCCGACTACGAAGTGATGCGCGCCTGCGGACTGCCGTGCTGCCCTATCGATGCGGCTGAAGAGATCAGAGCCATAGCAAAATACGTCAGTCCCCGCCAAGGTGGCTACGGCTGTGTGCGCGACATCGTGGAGCAAGTCCTCAAGGCACAAGGCACATGGATGAGCGACAAGACAGCATTCGGCTGGTAAAAGGAAAACAATAGTATCTATAGCATCTATAGTTTCTATAATTTCTATAGTTTCTATAAAAAAACAGAAAGCCAATGACCCCGATAGAATACAACATCATCCTCGCCAGCAACTCACCACGCAGGAAGCAACTCCTCGAACAACTGGGGCTGAAGTTCAGCGTGCGCGTGCTGCCCGACATCGACGAGACATGGCCCGACCACCTGCGCGGCGAGGATATCGTGCGCCACATCAGCACAAAAAAGGCTGAAGCCTACCGCCCCACGCTCGCTGCCGGCGACCTCGTCATCACTGCCGACACGTCCGTCATGCTTCGCGGAAAAGTGCTCGGCAAGCCCGCCGACAAGGCAGAAGCCAAGCGTATGCTTGCATTCCTCGCCGGAAAGACCCACAAAGTGATGACAGGCGTAACCGTCATGACACGTGAACACACCGAGACCATCGTCGTAACCACGAAAGTAACCTTCGCACCACTCTCCGAACACGAAATCGACTACTACGTGGAGCGTTTCAACCCCATCGACAAGGCGGGCGCATACGGCATTCAGGAATGGATTGGCATGGTGGCTGTGGAACGCATCGAAGGCAGTTACTGGAACGTCATAGGCCTACCCGTGCAGCAACTCTACCGCCTGCTCAAGAAATTCGGAATATAAGGACACCTATCACCGACAACCACCGACAACCACCGACAACCACCGACCCAATGAAGCTATACCCTAAAAACAACGACCCTCAGCAACTCCAGCGCATCGCCGACCTGCTCAACGACGGCGGCGTAATTATATATCCCACGGGAACGACATACGCCCTGGGCTGCCACGCACTCAAGGAGCGCGCCGTGGAGCGCATCTGCCGCATCAAGGGTGTGGAGCCGGAGAAGCAACTCCTCTCCATCGTGTGCTACGACATCAGTAGCATCAGCGAGTTTGCAAAGATAGAAACACCCGTCTTCAAACTCATGAAGCGCCACCTGCCAGGACCTTTCACGTTTATCCTGCCGGGCACAAGGGCACTGCCGAAAGTATTCAGCAAACGTGGCGAAGTGGGTATTCGCATGCCCGACAGCGCCATCGTGAGCGAAATACTCGCCCACCTCGAAGCACCGCTCCTCACGGCATCACTCCCCGCTGAAGACGAAGACGACGCACAGGACCTCCTCAATCCTGAACTCGTGGAAGAACGCTTCGGCAACCAGATTGACCTCATGGTGGAAACCGGACAAGGCAAACCCGGACAGACCACCATCGTGTCGTGCACCACAGGCGAACCGGAAGTGGTGCGCCAGGGCGACGGATGGCTCGATATCTGAGCGAGCGATAAAGCATCGTCGCAACTTGACAGAAAAGAATCGTCAAGCCCATACCAACAACATTATCCGAAACAAAACAACTATAAATACCATAAAAAAACTTATGAAAAAATTTACTTTCTTATTTGCCCTATCTATGCTCGTGCCAACGGTTTCAGCCCTTGCGCAGACAGCACCGAAAGCCGGCAAGAACTATTACGTCATCTCGAAGAAGACCGGCGAGTGCATCAGCGAGTCGGACGGCTTCCTCGTGCCGGGTACAAAAAGCAAAGTGCTCGAACAAATGTGGACCATCGAAACAGCCGATGCAAGCATTCCGGCATACTATGTCAAGAACCTCAAGACAGGCAATTACATGCAGTCGTGCAATGCCAGTCTCGACGACAAGATCCAGTCTGGTGCAAGTCCGATACCTTATTATTTAGGACTATCAACATCGGGCGACAATAGTGGCTACTACTGGCTGTCGTCCACCGACTGCAACAACTATTCCGACAATTCGCTCTCACCGCGCGGACTCAACCGCTCGGGAGCAGTCGATTTTGTCATCGCATGGCATGCCGGACTGACCAATGGCGGTTCCTACTGGTCGTTTGAAGAGATTGACCAGACCATTGTCGATTCGCTCCTCGCACTCGAACCACAAACCCCCATCGAGGAGCCCGAAGACACCATCAAGTCCGACGGAAAAACCTATTTCCTCATTTCAAAACAGTTCGGAGACTACGTGGCAGACCAAAACGGAAAGTTGGTTACCACAAGCCTCGACCAGTCGCAGCCCATCTATTGGGAAATCATCGACACCAACACCGACATACCCACCTACTACATCCGGAACAAGGTAACAGGTAAGTACATACAAAGTTGTAACCTGACCAAGGAGACACAGGTGAGCACAGGCACGAAGCCGGTTGACTACTACATCGGCACTTCCGCCTCGGGCAACAATGCCGGATACAAGTGGTTGAGTTCTGTTGACTGCGACAACTACAGGGACAACACCCAGTCGCCTTTAGGCCTCAACCGTCACGGATCGAAGCAAATCGTCATCACATGGGACGCCGGACTGACCAACAACGGATCCTACTGGACATTGCAGGAAACGCCCTTCAACTACGAAATCAAGCCCTTCACACCATCGGCAGCAGTAGGTAGCCCCACTGCGGTTTACAACATGCAGACACCCAAAGGCAACTACATGAACGGCGACGGCACACTCTCCGAGAAGGCTGATGGCGACAATGCCACATGGTACTTCGTGGGCAGCAACTCCGGCGGTGGATACAATGTGGTGAACCTCGCCACAGGCACGCCGCAGCCCACCGCATCAGGCGCCGACAAATGGATTGTGGTGGAGAACAAGACGAACGGCATGACATACTACTCGTTCGTGGCGTCCGACAACACCACCGACACACTCACCATCGGCGGCGAGAACCGCATCTTCTTCAAACTTGCGCGCTCCGTCTTCGCCCGCCACGCACAAATCTACGAACTGCCATGCGGAACGACAAGCGGTCAATACTTCACCAAGGTGTCGCTCAAAGGCGAAGGCGCACCAAAAAATCTGACCTACCCCATTCGTACACAGAGCGGCACAGACAAGGCATCCACACAGCAGAACGTAGTACCCTCGAAAGCCTACTCTATTAACGCGCTCGACAAGGCAAAAGTCATTGCCGGCAAGGAAATCCAAATCGACATGACGCTCTTCAAGGCGGTCAGCAAGAGCGACGCCCTCGAAGTATTCGTTTATTTCGACTGGGACCGCGACGGTGTGTTTGAGACCGTAGAGCAAGTCATTGCAGAAAAGACCATGCAGTTGCTCCACACTGTGCCCGCCACAGCCAAGGACGGACGCACACGCATGCGCCTCAGGGCAACCGATAATGGCCTCAGCGACGCAGAAGACGAAGTACACGGACAGGTGCTCGACTTCGAAGTTGAAGTAACTCATGACGATGCCGAATTCACTGTAACAGCACGCAGCAACGACCCCACACGCGGAAGTGCTGTCATTGAAGGAGATGTTGCAGTAGCAACGCCTTACAACGGCGCCACATTCGTATGCTGGAAAGAAGGCAAGCGCATCGTAGCCACAAGAAACACATACACCTTCAAGCGCGACAACAACGTGGAACTCACAGCCATCTTCGCTGCCGACCCCAACGACCCGTTCGGAGAAAACGTGCTCACTGGCATCAGGAAACCATCCACCATCAACGACCAGAACGTGCTTGTCAATGTAGAAGTGGGTCATAAGAAAATCGTAGCAAAGACTGCTGCAAAGATTCTCAAAGTGAACCTCTATTCCGCCACAGGAGCACTCGTAAGACAAGCCTCGGGCAACACCATCTCAACCGAAGGACTGCCACAGGGTGCATACATCCTCAAAGTCTTCACCGACAAAAAAGACAAATCGGCAAAAGTGCTCGTAAAATAAACAGATAATAACAACAATAACATATAACAACAATGAAACTATCAAAATTGGCTTTATTGGGCACAGGAGCATTGGCTGCAACAGCATACGCCCAGGAAAAACCGAACATACTCTATATCATGTGCGACGACTTAGGCTATGCCGACATAGGTTGCTACGGACAGCAGTACATCGCCACACCAAACCTCGACCGACTCGCTTCGCAGGGCATGCGCTTCACACAGGCATACTGCGGAAGCCCCGTGTCAGCACCTTCGAGAGCATCCTTCATGACAGGACAGCACACCGGACACACCCACGTCAGAGGCAACAAAGAGTACTGGAGCGCCAACAACATGGTGAACATCGGCTCGTGCAGGGACTACGCCCGGGTGGGACAGGAACCCTACGACACGGCACACGTCATCATACCCGAAATCATGAAGGACAACGGCTATGCCACAGGTATGTTCGGAAAATGGGCAGGTGGCTACGAAGGCTCCATCTCCACACCGAAGACACGCGGCATCGACGAGTACTACGGCTACATCTGCCAGTTCCAGGCACACCTCTACTATCCCAACTTCCTTAACCGCTACAGCAAGAAAGCCGGCGACACCGACGTCAGGAGAATAGAACTCACGCAGAACACACAACACGCCATGTACGGTGCCGACTACCTCAACCGCACACAGTACTCCAGCGACCTCATACATCAGGAAGCACTTAAATGGCTCGACGACCGCAAGGCTGGCGAACCCTTCATCGGCATCTTCACCTACACGCTGCCACACGCAGAACTCCTGCAGCCCGAAGACTCCATCCTGTTGGCATACAAGGGTCATTTCTGCCAGGAAAAGTCGTTCGGCGGCGACCAAGGCTCACGCTATAATCCCACCGACATAGCACACGCACAGTTCGCAGCCATGGTCACACGACTTGACGCACAAGTGGGACAAATCATGGACAAACTCGACGAAAAAGGCCTCGCCGACAACACACTCGTCATCTTCACAAGCGACAACGGTCCTCACGCCGAAGGCGGTGCCGACCAGAGTTTCTTCAACACCGAGCAACTCCTGCAGGGCCTCAAGCGAAACACACACGAAGGCGGCATACGCATACCGTTCATCGCACGATGGCCAGGAAAAATCAAGCCGGGAACAGTGAGCGACCTCATGTTCGCCTTCTACGACCTCATGCCCACATTCTGCGACGTGGCAGGCATCAAGAACTACGAAGAAAAATACCGTAACCCACGGCTTGAGAACGACTACTTCGACGGCATATCCATCTACCCCACACTCACCGGCGAAGGAGAACAGGTGATGCACGACCACCTCTATTGGGAATTCCATGAAACCAACATGATTGGCGTGAGAAAAGGCAACTGGAAACTCGTCGTGAAGAACGGCAACTGCCAACTCTTCGACCTCGCCACCGACCTCCACGAAGACCACGACCTCTCGGCATCCTATCCTGAAGTGGTAAAAGAACTCAAAAACATCATCAAGCAAGAACACACCGAAAGCAACCTCTTCAAGGTAACACTGCCAAACTGACAGTTGACAGTTGAGAGTTATCGGAGTATTCAGGATATTCAGAGTATTCAGAACATTCAGAGTATTCAGAACATTCAGAAAACTCCGATAATTCCCTAAAAAACGGATAACTGAATAATCATAGTTAATAGAACATACATAGTATAAGGAGTATGCTACACATCAACGAAGAAGCGAAACGGTGCCTGCTGTGCGAGGATGCACCCTGCACAAAAGCATGCACGACGGGCGACCCCGCACGCGCCATTCGTGCCATACGGTTTGACAACGCCCGTTTAGCCAGCCAATGGGTGGTGAACTGTACAGACAAGGACCTGGAAGCAGCCGAAAAGGCCTGCATACACTACGACCGGCCCATCCGCATCAAGGAACTGATACAGGCAAACAAGAAAGTGGAACCTGCCACAGAAAAGACGGCACCATCGCTCACCATCGACTTCTGTGGCATACACTGCGAGAACCCCTTCTTCCTCGCCTCGTCGGCTGTATGCACCAACTACGACATGGTGGCACGCGCCTTCGACATGGGATGGGCGGGTGTGTTCTACAAAACCATCTGCAAACAGGACATACGCGAGGTATCACCGCGTTTCGATGCTGTGAAAGACAATACATCCTTCGCCGGATTCCGAAACATGGAGCAACTGAGCGAGAACCCGCACGAAGTGGACTTCGACATCCTCCGACGACTGAAGCAGAACTACCCCTCGAAGATTGTCATAGCATCCATCATGGGAGCATTTGAGGAAGAATGGATAGAACTGGCGAAAATGGCAGAGGAAGCAGGATGCGATGCTGTGGAACTGAACTTCTCTTGTCCGCAGATGCGACTCACGGGCATGGGCAGCGACGTAGGACAGAATGCCGAACTCGTAACCTTCTACACCGCTTTCGTAAAACGAAACGTCAAGATACCCGTCATTCCGAAAATGACACCCAACATCACACAGATGAACCAACCCGCCATGGGAGCCTATTTTGCAGGTGCCGATGCCATATCAGCCATCAACACCATAAAGAGTGTTACCATGTCTGCCCAAGCGGAAGTCAGCGGAAGACAAACCGTGTCGGGCTATTCGGGACGCGCCGTGAAACCCATCGCGCTGCGCTTCATTCTCGAAATGGCGAAAAACCCCATCATGAAGAAAATACAGTTCAGCGGTATAGGCGGCATAGAGACATGGCGCGATGCACTCGAGTTCATACAGTTGGGCTGCCACAACGTGCAGGTATGCACCGCCGTGATGCAATACGGCTATCGCATCATCGACGACCTCGTGCTCGGACTGCAAACCTACATGGCTGAAAGAAACATTGACAGCCTGGAAGAACTTGTGGGCGAACAGTTGCCCAACTTCGTGCAACCATCACAGTTGGACCGCGAAACGATGGTATATCCTGTAATCGACCGCCAGAAGTGCATCGGCTGCGGACGCTGCTACATCTCCTGCCACGACGGCGGACATCAGGCGATCACCTTCGACACCGACACCCGCCAGCCGCGCATAGTAGGCACAAAATGCGTAGGCTGCCACCTCTGCCGCCTCGTATGCCCCACAGGCGCCATAGGCGTGTCCAAGAGAATCAATAAGAAGAACTGACGACTATCGGGGTATATTTTTCTTTCAGAATTCTCCAAACACTCAGAATACTCTGAATACTCCGAAAAAATATCCAACATCAAGGAAAATATGCATTTTCATGCGTAAATTTGCTTTTTGAAACTAACAAAACTATTATATCATGCTTGACAAAGAACGTGGCTTATACATTGCCCATTCATCGCAGGGCGCACTGAGTATTATAGGAAAGATGGCAAACCGGCACGGACTGATTGCCGGTGCAACAGGTACGGGTAAGACCGTGAGTCTGCAAGTGATGGCAGAGACATTCTGCCAGGCAGGAGTGCCGTGCTTCATGGCAGACATGAAGGGCGACCTCTCGGGCATCAGTCAGACAGGCAGACTGAGCGGTTTCATAGAAAAGCGCATGCCGGAGTTTGGCATCGAGAATCCCGAGTTCCAATCGTGCCCGGTACGGCTCTACGACGTGTATGGCGAGCAGGGGCACCCCATGCGTGCCACCATATCCCAGATGGGGCCCGACCTCTTGGCGCGACTCCTCCAACTCAACGAGATACAGAGCGGTGTGCTCAACATCATTTTCCGTGTGGCAGACGAGCGCGGACTGTTGCTCGACGACATGAAGGACCTGCGCGCCATGACAGACTATGTGGGACAACATGCCGCAGAATTCACCACGAAATACGGCACAATTGCCAAGGCAAGCATTGGTTCCATACAGCGTGCGCTCCTCGCGCTCGAAGGGCAAGGGGCTGACAAGTTCTTTGGCAAACCCGAGTTCAACATCATGGACCTCCTGAGCCAGCAAGGCGGCAAAGGCGTGATGAGTGTGCTCGCTGCCGACCGCCTGATGCTGCAGCCCAAACTCTATTCCACATTCCTGCTGTGGCTCATGTCGGAACTCTACACCACACTGCCCGAAGTGGGCGACCTGGAATACCCCAAACTCATCTTCTTCTTCGACGAAGCGCACATGCTCTTCGACGGCACGAGCAAGGCGATGGTGGACAAGATAGAACAGGTCATCCGACTGATTCGTTCTAAAGGCGTGGGTATCTACTTCGTAACACAAAGCCCGAGCGACCTGCCCGACACCATTCTCGGACAACTCGGCAACCGCATACAGCATGCCCTGCGCGCCTACACACCGAAGGACCAGAAGGCAGTACGCGCTGCAGCAGAAACCTTCCGAGCCAATCCCGGCTTCAGCACAGAAGAAGCAATCATGCAACTCGAGACAGGCGAAGCACTCGTTTCCTTCCTCGACGAAAAGGGAGCGCCGTCAATGGTGGAACGTGCCAAGATTCTCTTCCCCCTCAGCCAGATCGGCGCCATAACCGAAGGACAGCGCATGGACCTCATCAAGCAGTCGCCCATCTACGGCAAATACGACACGGCGCAAGAGCGAGACAGTGCATTCGAACTCCTGCTCGCCGAAAGCGAAAAGGAAGCCAAAGCACAGGAAGAAGAAAAGGCTGAAAAGGAAGAAAAAGAAGAAAAGGACGGCGGAAAGAAAAAGAAAGGCTTCTTCAGCAAAGTGTTCAAAGCCATCATGACGGCCATCACAGCCACACTCGCCACAATCGTCGGCACATTCGTGTCAGACAAGGTAACAGGCAAGAAGTCAAGGAAATCCTCCACATCAGCCACAGGACGCGTCGTGAAGAACGCCACAAGTGCTGCCACACGCCAAATCACTCGTGACATCTTGGGCAACCTCATTAAGTAGGAAAGTACTCGGCATAAACAGAATTTTCGGAGTATTCAGAATAATCTGAATGCTCCGAAAACTATCAAGGGGTTTATAGAAAGCCCCATCAGTCCTTCTTCAGGACATAATGCTCTGCCATTTCGCCGGTAACTTCTTTTTTATCTTTGTCCAACTGGCGTAATTGTTTTTCCTCCACTTTATAATAGGACTGCTCGCCGCCTTCATCCTGAAGCGTCAGAACGTTTTCACTGACAGTATAAGTCCCCTTTTCGTCCGACGAGTCGTTTCTCTCAACATATACAGAATGGAGCGTAAATGTCTTGTCTGCATTTAGTGTCAGGGTCGTTTCGATACCCGGGCAGTCGGCTGCGGGCAGGGTGCCTTTGTAAGTGCCCTCGCAATTCATCTCAGCACCTTGCGTGTCAGCCACTTCAGTGGTAACGCTGTCCTTTTCGCCACTCTTGTTTGTTTTCGCACCGTTGTTGCAAGCCGCCATAAGCGCGCATGAACATACTAAAAGAAATACCTTCTTCATTCTTTTTTTTGTTTTTTAGTTTGTTAATAAAAAATAGTTTGTAATCAAAAAATAAACTGTGTTTTACTACTTTTATTGTAGTCTAACACAGTTTTTATTTTCCAATCTTATAAAAATTGTTCTTATGGAATGAGTTCTCCGCCTGGGGTGAGTTTAATGTAAATGTCTTTGGCTCCCGGCTTTTCTAATTCAAGCAGGTAGTAATCAGCTGTCGGGGTTTCAATACGGTCGGCATCGTCAATGATGCGGTCGGGGTAATTGGTGGCTACATAGTTCTTCACTGCTTCTGGCAAATTTTGGGGGAAAATATCCGTCTGTGTCATCACCCATTCGCCATTAGCTTTGAACCAAACATCCACCTCTCCGCTTTCATTATAGAATTCAGCCTTGTAAAGACCTTTTCCTTTTTCCCATTTAGGAGTGGCAGAAGGGTATCTTTCAGCAAGGGCTGCAGTAACCTCTGCAGGCACTTGCGTAGGCATGATATCTTCATCATCATCGTTGCATGAAGTGAGCAACGGCATTTGCAGGGCTACTAACAGACCCAACAGTAAATACAATTTTCTTTTCATCTTTTTTTGTTTTAGTAAATTATTAATTAATCGTCAATATCTATAACTTGAAAATTCTTATTGAATTCAATTTCAAGACCATTGGAGAGGTCCACATCATATCCCCTTCGGTCGCGATCTATCTGAGTAATCTGACAATTCGGGAATTTTTTCTTCACGAATGTGAGAATCTGCTGCGGAACGAGTGCATCAGGCACAGCACCTTGCAGACAATCAATCTCGGTCCATTGTCCGTTGCTGTCGAACTCGATTTTGCTGCCGTCAACAAAAATAACATCGTAATAACGGCGTGTCCATTCGCGATCCTGCTTGATAAGTAAGATTTCCTTACCGGCAAAGTGTTTATTCAACACGGCTTGTGCCGCTTGTGGGAGTTTCACAGGGTTGGTGTTAGTTGTGAATGAGCCGTCTGTACAACTTTCACAACTTGTCGTAACTGGGCAACATAAAACCAGAGCCATTGTTACGATACTTAATAGATAAATCCTCTTCATATTCTTATTTGTTTAGAAGTTAAAAAATGAATTGTAATGTCATTATTGACCGTACAAATGTATGTAGTTGATTATAATCGCAAAAAAAAATGATGTTACAAAAACGTTACAATTAAAAAGCGTAGCATATAAAACTATGCTACGCTTTTTTTATGGGCTCTCAGACATCAAGAGCCGAAGCGTAAAAGTTACACTTCTGAAATTGTGCATCAGGCGGGTTGCCACTTGCAGCGCACAGGCGACACAATAGCGCCCTCCTTCTTCAACGCCGTAAACGCCTTGTCCACTTCCTTACGGTCAGCACCAAGTGCCTTTGTCACTTCACCAGCCGAAACAGGCTTACCTGCCTCACGCATTGCTTTCAATACTTGTTCTTTCATTATTGCTTTTTTTATTTATAATTCGAACACCTCTAAATTTTTCGATTTTGTGTAGCAAAACAACACTTTTCCGAACTTTCCAATGCAAAAATAACAAATCCTAACAAAAACTGCAAGAATTATATCGCAAGAAAAACACAAAAGGAAGAAAGGCAAAAAAACAAGGGCGGAAAACAGTGTCAAAAATAGACATCGTTTTTCCACCCCTTATTCCTCATTTCCTGCGCTTCTTGCTAAACAGGTCCGAGTGGGAGCCTGTGTTAAGCAAGACGAGGATAAGTTCATGGTCTCTGATTTCCCAAATGAGCAACCAGTCCGGTTGGATATGGCACTCCCACTGCCCTTTACGGTCACCCGTCAGGATATGCGCATGATACTTTTCTTCGAGTTGTTCACCATTGAGTAGTTTTCCAACAACAGTCCACAACTCATCCATCGGCATACCACGACGTTTGCAAAGCTTCATGTTATGCTTACACTCGCCCGTAATACGCAGTCTGTACTTCGCACTCATTCCTCTATCTCCTTGATAAGGTCGTCCAGGCTCTCGTATTCGTACACCCGTCCTTCTTCGAGGTCGCGCAATGAACGCTCATAGGACGTCATCGAATGGCGGTTACGCTTCACAGTCCACCCCATCTTCTTGGCAAGTGCCCTAAGGAAAGCGGTGTCGCCTTTAGGCAGTTCCAGCGTAAACGAATCAAGCGATATTTGTGGTGTTGATGTTCCAATCATAGTCTCTATTGCTTTGTTCTACAAATGCAAAAATAGCAATTTCCAATAAAAACTGCAAGAATTATGTCGCAAGAAAAAACACAAAAGGAAGAAAGGCACAAAAAATAAGGCGGGAAACAGTGTCAAAATCGACTACATAAAGAAATAACGTCATAACGAAATAACGAAAAAAGCCTCAACTCTCAACTCCCAAAACCTTCCCCTCAAGCCCCTTGATCTGGTTGGCTGTAGTGATGATGCTGCGGCCCGTGGGGGCGAGTTTTATGGATCCTGCTTCGTAGGTGTTGTGTTTCTTGCCAACCGTTTTACCTCATTGATTTCCTTTATTAACTGTTCCTGCGTTGGCAGGTAGAGTTGATATTCACTTGCCAGGATTGTTTTGTTGTCCTCGGGCAATGTCATACGTACTACAGTATCATTCTTAGCAGTACACAGCAGAATGCCGATGGTGGCACTCTCGTCGGGCAATTTTACGTTGCGGTCATAATAATTAACGTACATTTGTAGTTGTCCTAAGTCCTGATGAGTCAGTTCTTCCGTCTTTAACTCTATGACTACATGACAGCGCAACAGCCGATTGTAAAACACAAGGTCGGCAAAGAATTCGTCATCTTCGAGCAGGATACGCTTCTGCCGAGCCACAAATGAAAAGCCTTTCCCCATTTCAAGCAGGAAGTCCGTCAGGTGGGTTATGATGGCACTCTCAAGATCTTTTTCATAATAACTTGCTTCGCGGTGAAGCCCCAGAAATTCCAGCACCATGGGGTCTTTGATGACTTCCGCAGGTTTTTCGGGTATGCGTTGTTGACGTGCCACCGCAAGTACGCTCTCCTTGTCGTTGCTCAGCAACAGGCGTTCGTAGAGCATTGAGTTGATTTGTCGCTCCGTTTCACGCGCCGTCCAGGCATTGTTCACCGATTCCAGTTCGTAATACTCACGCTTGTCGGGGTCATCTATCTGAATGAGCCTACGGTATTGGCTCCAGTTTAATTGGGAACGCAGTGTGTTCCTAATTGGATAAGTACGGTAAAACTGGCGGCAGAATTTCAATTGCCGATAACCGAATCCACTTCCGTACTCTGGTTCTAATCGCTTTGAGAGATTTTGAAGCAGATACGTTCCATAGTCGGCACGCGCCTTGCCTTGTTGTTCTTCTTCAAAGATACGCTGCCCCAAGTGCCAGTACATCTGTACACGGCAGAAGTCCACACTGCGCACAGCATTGTTCCGTGCTGTTTCAATGATGACACGGACATCGTCGTATAACGCCTCTAACTGTTCGTTCGTTATTAGGTCTTTATTTTCTTTCATAAAATAGAGTTCCTGGGGCTTGATTTATAAATCTGCGCTATGATTTAGTGATGCCGGAATGCGTAATTATTTTCCTGTGCCCTACGTGTCTTGTATGGGTTTCAGTTCTGTAAATTCTTCTGAAGCAGATGTTGTCTCGGGGAGTTTCGCAGGCGCTACCACCTTCCCCTCAAGCCCCTTGATCTGGTTGGCTGTAGTGATGATGCTGCGGCCCGTGGGGGCGAGTTTCTTTGCGCCGTCTTCGTAAACGCCGTGGAGTTTGTTGAGTTGTTCGCCGATTTTGTCGTATTGTGTCTGGAAGGCCTCGACGCGCTTCACCATTTCGTTGGCGAGGCGGAACACTTCTTCATAGTTCTTCTGACGCGCTATCTGTCGCCACGTCAGGTCGATGACGCGCAGCACGGCGCTGAGCGTCTGTTCGTCGGCGATATAGACGTTTTCTTTCATCGCCTGATGCCACAGTTTGGGTTCGCGCTTCAGGGCGAGCCACAGTGCCCCCGTATTTGGCACGAACATGATGACGAAGTCCATCGTGCTCTTGGGCGGCTGTATATAGGCGGCATAGTCCTTGCGCGAGAGTTCCTTCACATGGTCGCGCAGGCTCTTTATGTGCAGTTGGAGTGCCATTTCGCGCTGCTCGTCGTTCGTGGCATTGGCATAGTCCATGTAGGCGGACAGCGACACTTTCGCATCGATGATGAGTTCGCGGTTGTCGCCCATGTGCAGAATGACGTCGGGCCTCATGCGTGCCTCGTTGTCGTTTCGTATCACGCGCCCCTTGGCATCGCGCAGGGTGGGCTGTGTGTCGAACTGCACACCGTCGCTCAGGTTCATGCTCTCAAGCAGGTCCTTGAGAATCATCTCGCCCCAGTCGCCCTGCACCTTCGAGTTGTGACGCATGGCTTGTGTGAGGCGGTCGGCACTCTCCTTGGCTGCCTCGCTCTTGGCGGCAATCGCCTTCATGTGGTCCTCTATCACGGTCTTTATCTCCGTCTGCTTCTCCTTGTTCTCCTCGAACACCGCCTTCATGCCTTCGATGGATGCCTTCAGTGGATTGACCAGACCGTCCAGACTGCTCTTGCTGCTTGCGGCAAACTCCTCCTGCCGCTGTCTGAGGATGTCCTCCGTGGCGGACTTCACCTCTGCCTTGAGTTTTTCGGCTGTCTCTTTGAAGGCATCACCTTGCCGTCGTAAGTCCATGGCATGGTCCTGCCGCAACAGGTCTTTCTCTTCGTCGAAAGTCTTTTTCTGTTCTGCAAGGCGTTTCTCATAGTCCTTTGCCAGTCCGTCGAGACGCCCCTCATAGTTTTTGGTCAAATCGTCGAGGCGCTCTTCAAAGTCTGCCTTCTGCGCAGCGAGGTCTTTAGCAAGTCGTTCCTGTGCAGCAGCCAACTGTTCTGCCAGATGTCCCGCCTGTGCTTCTGCCTTGGCACATGCCACACCGAGTTGCGTCTCTTTCCTTGCTGCAAACAATTTCATCAGCACGCAGCCGGCGGCGAGGCCTGCTACGATGCTGATGATGATATAAATCCACGTTTCCATATATTAGTATCGGTTAATCGTTTAATAATCAAGCATTTGCTGCACCGCCAACTATTCTGCCTCCACGTAGGCGCGCTGGCGGATGCTGATTGGCGTGCTCACACCGTTGCTCGTCAGCGTGATGATGGCGGTGCGGTCCTCCGTCGTAGTATTCGGCTCCAGCGTGTAGTCCACCTGGTGCGTGCCCTTGTCGTATGTCTCGTTGCTCACCGTGAGCCATGCGCTGTTGCTCGTCAGTGTGGCACCGTCGGCATAGTTGGTAAAGATGACCTGTCCTGTCGTAGCGGTATCTGCCTTGATGTCGAGGCAGGTGAACGTATCCTCATCCTCGCTCACATTAGTGATATAGGGATACGACACGTTGAGGAACGGGTGCTGATACACCGTAATTCCGGCAGGCTGGTTGCTCGTTATGAAGATTTGGCCATAGCGCACCTTACCCGTCGTGTTGGGCGTAGTGGTAATGTCGATGCGTGACCACATGATGTAATCCTGAGGTATGGTGGCAGATGTAGGACTGATATCAAACCAGTCGACATTCTTCTGCGCGGTCCAGTTGTCGGAGGTTTGCAAGTGAAGCGAATCCACCACCTGGTCGGCATACATCACAGCTGCTTTCTCGTAAAAGCGCGTAACGTGAAAATCTTCGTCATTGCCGCACGACACAAGCATCAGCGCCAGACACGGCACAAAAAACAGTAGTCTTTTCATGATAATAGTGTTTTTATACATCTTTTCAAGTTTATTGACGAGGCAAATTTACAACTTTTCAAAATTATTGAAACACAAAATATACAACTTTTCAAGTTTATTGGAGAAAAACAAACAACCTATCCGCGGTGCTGTTTGCTGCGTGGATAGGTTTTTATTCTTTGCTGCGCGGAATGTCGTAGAGTCGGTTTATGGCAATGAGTTTATTTACGACTCTCCAAATTTCCGACTTTGGCACAGACTTTGCAAATAGATATAGTGCAAGCGGAAAAGCCGCAAACAAACAAAACGAATAATAATAACAATTAAAAAATAAACAAAAATGGGAAAGATTATCGGAATCGACTTAGGAACCACGAACTCGTGTGTATCCGTATTTGAAGGCAACGAACCCGTTGTCATCGCCAATAGCGAAGGCAAGCGCACAACGCCTTCTGTAGTGGCATTCGTCGAAGGCGGTGAACGCAAGGTGGGCGACCCCGCAAAGCGTCAGGCCGTGACGAACCCAAAGAAAACTATCTACTCTATCAAGCGCTTCATGGGCGAAACCTACGACCAGGTGAACAAGGAAATCAGCCGTGTACCCTTCACGGTGGTACGTGGCGACAACAACACACCGCGTGTGGACATCGACGGCCGTCAGTACACACCGCAGGAAATCAGCGCCATGGTGCTGCAGAAAATGAAGAAAACCGCTGAGGACTATCTTGGACAGGAAGTAACGGAAGCCGTCATCACCGTGCCCGCCTACTTCAGCGACTCACAGCGTCAGGCTACAAAAGAAGCCGGACAGATTGCAGGACTCGACGTAAAGCGTATCGTCAACGAACCAACTGCCGCAGCACTGGCATACGGCCTGAACAAGAGCGACAAGGACATGAACATCGCAGTGTTCGACCTCGGTGGCGGTACGTTCGACATCTCCATCCTCGAACTCGGTGGCGGTGTGTTCGAAGTGAAGTCCACAAATGGTAACACCCACCTCGGTGGCGACGACTTCGACCAGGTCATCATCGACTGGCTCGTACAGGAATTCAAGAACGACGAAGGAGCCGACCTCTCGCAGGATCCCATGGCAATGCAACGCCTCAAGGAAGCCGCAGAAAAGGCTAAGATAGAACTCTCTTCGAGCACCACGACAGAAATCAACCTGCCCTACATCATGCCCGTAGGCGGTGTGCCCAAGCACCTCGTCAAGACGCTCACACGCGCCAAGTTCGAAGCACTGAGCCACGAACTCATCCAGGCCTGCAAGACACCTTGCGAACAGGCACTCCGCGATGCCAAGATGAGCACGTCCGACATCGACGAAGTCATCCTCGTAGGTGGCTCCAGCCGTATCCCCGCCGTGCAGCAACTCGTGGAAGAATTCTTCGGAAAAGCACCTTCCAAAGGCGTTAACCCCGACGAAGTAGTGGCTGTAGGTGCCAGCATACAGGGCGCTATCCTCAACAAGGAAAGCGGTGTGGGCGACATCGTATTGCTCGACGTAACCCCGCTCAGCCTCGGTATTGAAACACTCGGTGGTGTGATGACCAAACTTATCGACGCCAACACCTCAATTCCTACACGCAAGAGCGAAACATTCTCCACAGCCGAAGACAACCAGCCCGAAGTAACCATCCACGTACTGCAGGGCGAACGCCCCATGGCTGCGCAGAACAAGAGCATCGGACGCTTCAACCTCGCCGGCATAGCACCTGCACGCCGCGGTGTGCCACAAATCGAGGTTACCTTCGATATCGACGCCAACGGCATACTCAACGTCACCGCCAAGGACAAGGCCACAGGCAAGGAACAAGCCATCCGCATCGAAGCATCGTCAGGCCTCAGCAAGGACGAAATCGACCGCATGAAGGCAGAAGCACAAGCCAATGCAGAGTCCGACCAGAAAGAAAAGGAACGTGTGGACAAACTCAATCAGGCTGACTCCATGATCTTCCAGACGGAAAACCAACTCAAGGAACTTGCCGACAACATCCCCGCCGACAAGAAACCAGCCATCGAAACCGCACTCCAGAAACTCAAGGACGCACACAAGGCACAGGACCTCGCTGCCATCGACACAGCCCTCGCAGAACTGCAAGGCGCATGGCAAGCCGCCAGCGCACAGATGTACCAGCAGGGCGCACAGCAGCCAGGTGCAGGAGCCGGCTTTGGCGGCGCACAGCAAGCCGGACCAGCCAGCGATAACAAAGACAATGTGCAAGACGCCGACTTCGAGGAGGTGAAGTAAAAAAAGAATAATAATACAGGAAGCGTGTAGTCTATCAGGACTACACGCTTTTTGATTTTTTTGAATCTATCTATCATAGACAACTTTATCCGCTGACCCACTTTATTTCTTTCGTTGATTATATGTCATGCAGTGCAGAAACCTACACTTCTCTTGGTGGCTCCAATGGTTGTGCAGATCAGCTCACCAATTGGGACGGAACGAAGAAACTTGGTTTGGGGACTGTAACGAAGAAGAAAGGTAAGTCTTATTGAGGCAAACATAGCAAATAAGTTGGAGCGATTTGCAGCAAATTGAGTCTGTAAGTCGCTCTCAACTGTTAAAATGCAACAAAAAAGCAAAGAATTATAGGAGTGTTTGATGGTATTCCGATATTTATTTTTATCTTTATATCCAAAATCTGACAATTCATAATTAAAACATTCAAATTTTAGAGTTATGACCAAGAAACAACGGACGGCGATAGCTCGGATTATCAGTGAGATGATAAAGGCTGATAATATCATCGAGGAGAGCGAGATTAAAGACATGAAACACCTCATGTCCGAGTACTCCATCGCTCATCAAGAGATGAGTGATGCCCGGAAAATTCGTTTCTCGGATGCAGTCAACACGTTGAAAGAATTGTCTATTAAAGAGCGTAAGGCTTTCTTCGACCACATTTATAGTATTGCCTTAAGCGACAATATCTGTGTACCACGTGAGGCACTGCTACTCATTGCTTTACAATACAGTCTGATTGAGAACGACAGGAAGGCAGAAGATGGTAAACCCTTCCCCAAGCCTTATCTTATCTCCTGTCCCACTGGCGAGGCCAGTTTCAACGACCAGTATATGGTCTATCTGGAAAGTTCTTATGATGAAGAACGCAATGGAGAATTGAATCAGCACTTCCGTTTGTTGGTTACGATTACACGTCTCTGTGGCTTCAACTTCATATATATTCCCAAAATGGTGGAAGAGTTTCGAAGCATGAACGAGCAATACGTTAAGGATGTCATCAGCTATATGGCTCCTAACCTCGAAGATGCTTTCATACAGCAGGTCTATGACCGCCTTTGTAATATGACCACAGTTGACTTCTTCCGCAATGTGCTGTATGAACGCTTGCAGGTGAAGGCACTCCACAACACGCCACCTTCTCTTCTTATAAATATTGGAACATCCGTCGTGCCCTATTGCAGTGCTGGCGGTTCGATACAATACTATACGGAGTTCCTCTGTATTCCCATCTCGTCAAGTATTCTAACATTGGTCGATGACATTCTGGGATTCTATCAGAGCAAGGTCAGCATCCGCCAGTCGATAACCATCAGCGACAGCAAGGGTCAGTTCAAGTATTTCGGCTTCTATAAAGCCCTCTTCGATTTCCTCGTTGCTCCTCCGCCAGTTGCACCAGACTTGGTGTTCTTGGGACAAAACATGAAGACTGGCAGGTATCAAGTAGCCTTTAAGTTTGATGATGGTAACGAGAAAAGGTTGACGTTCACTCCCAGAGAATACGACATCTATTTCCAAGTTACTATAAAGTCCTACAAGTCGCGCACCAAGGGTTTGCCCGTCATTTACGATAAACATATCAAGCCGACCATTGCCCATCTGAAGAGCAAGATTAGTAGTGAGATTCCCGATTTGACTTATTCCAACCAGTACAAGCCGGAAAGAGAGGGCAATGCCTACATCTTGCGATTGGACAAATCGAAAGTCTTTGTTAGAGTCAGTAAGTCCAACTGCGATTGTGAATGTGAAGATATTCCCATTGTCAAATATGTCAAGAAGTGATTTCCATACCCCTCGACAACGTTGCAGCGATTTCAACGCCATTTTGCCATCTTTGCATGGCAATGTTGCAGTTTTGATGTGCAATGCAGATATTCTCCTCATCTTTGCACCAGAAAACAATCTAAAAGCAAAGAGTATGGAAAAACAAATCATCTGTATGGGCAACTCCTACAAAAACGGCGGCAGATGTCTCGCTGGTATTGAAATTCAGAATACAGCATCTGGCATTTCAATTGTAAGAAATCAAAATGGTATTCCCAATTGGATAAGACCTGTGATGTCGAATGGTGATAATGGCCTGCCCGAATATCTCGTAGGCTCATTCAACTTGCTTGATATACTTGTTGTAGATGTAACAGATGCAGTCCCAACTGGAGCGCATTGTGAAAATGTACATTTTAACTCTATTAGAAAAGTAGGAAGACTTGGACAGAACAGTCAAAACCTCACCCCCCTTTGTGACACATGGCACTCCTTGATTTTTGGTAACAGGGGGAAGGCCGTTCCTAATGAAGTATTTGAGAATGGTAACTATTCGCTTATGTTTATCATGCCTGAAAGTCCAGTCATCATTATGCAGTACGACGATTATGGTCATGAGAAATTTCGCATACAATTTTCTTACAACGGCACACAGTATGATTTCCCATTGACTGATACTAGATACATTAACGCACTTCGTTCTAGAACTAAGAATTGTGGACAGAGGAATACAGGCGATTTGTATCTCACATTGTCGCTTGGGGTTAACCATTACGATTGGCACTATAAATTGGTTGCCGGAGTTATTGATTTAACAGCTTAATAAACTATGATTAAAAGACAGTTGTTTTCAGTCGGACATTCCAACCAAAGTATAGAAGAATTCTATCAACTTTTAGAATCACAAAGAATAGACTGTATTCTTGATGTGAGGAGTATGCCCTATAGTAAATACACGCCACAATTCAATGAGGAAGTCCTCAGATCGTGGCTTAAAAAACAAGGTGTATTGTATGTCCCATTTGGCAAGCACTTTGGGGCAAGACGTTCCGATTGCTTAAAAGAAACAACATTTGTCAAGAAAGGTGTCAAAGAAACAAAACCACAGGTCAATTTCGAACTGGGTGTAACAACTCCCGCTTTCTTAAACGGCGTAGAAAGACTGAATAAAGCACTGAATCAAAACAGAAGAGTATCGTTGATGTGCTCAGAAGCAGATCCATTAGGCTGTCATCGCTTTTCTTTCATCTCAAGATATTTCTATGACTTAGGATGGGATGTTCTGCACATCATGCGCGATGAAGATTCTGGCGACCCCATTACCCGCTCACATCAGATATTGGAGGAGGCAATGATACTTGACTATGTGAAACGGAATAAACTCAAATCAGTGGGAGGTCAGATGACAGATTCACTATTCGCAGATTTTGGCGATGGGTATGATGAACAGCAACAACGTGTTGACGCTTACCGGTTAAAGAATCATGAAATAGGATGGGTTCCTTAGTATGACAACAATGAAACAACAGATGAATATTAAAAACAACAGAGATATGATTACACTATTTACAATTGGATTCACGAAGAAAAGTGCAGAGCTGTTCTTTGAACTTCTAAAGAAAAATAAGGTTAAGCAGCTCGTTGACATTCGAATTAGCAATAGTAGCCAACTTTCAGGTTTCGCAAAAGGGAAAGACCTTAAATATTTTGTTAAGCAAATCTGTGGCATAGATTATAAGCATATTACTGATTTTGCACCAACAAAAGATTTATTGAACAGATGGCATAAGGAAATGATTACATGGCCAGAATACATCGAGGAATTTACGAAAACTCTCAAACAACGTGATATTATAAAGAAGTATGGAATAAAACAGTTCGATGGATCTTGCTTCCTTTGTAGTGAAGAAGATCCAGAAATGTGCCATCGACGTCTTCTTGCCGAATATATGAAGAAGCATTCCATTGAAGAAGTTAAAATAGTACATTTAGTATAACAACTCCAATATATGGATAAGTACTTCATTTGCTTAGCAAACTCATACAAACGTGGAGGACGTTGCATTGCTGGGATAGAAATCGCTTTCAATGCAAATGGCGAATTCAGTCCAATTCGTAATAATGACGGCAGACCTCGATGGATTCGGCCAATAGCAAAAACCACACATGGGGAGATTCCAAATTACATGGCAGAAGACATAAAGATGTTTTCTATAATCAAACTCTCAAATGTAGTTCCATGTCCCAATAAGGCTCATAGAGAAAATGTGTATTATTCAAAACTAGAACAATATGAATGTAACTTATCCTTTGATGATAACATTATTAAACAATTCATTGACAACAAACATCAATCAATTTTCTATAACAGAGGACGCGCAGTATTAGCAGAGCAACTAATGGAGATTAATTACTCTTTAATGCTAATACATGCTGAAAATGCATATGCTTATATTGATGAAAACAGAGAGAAGTCCAAAAACAGAATAAAGTTTTCATATTATGGTTCAGAATATGACTTTCCGATTACAGATCCAGCCTTTATGGAAAAGCTGAAAAGGGCTCCTGAAAAGTATATGCACATAAATGATGTTTATCTAACGCTTTCATTAGGATTGGAATTTGAAGGTTGGCATCATAAGTTAGTGGCAGGTGTAATAGATACACATATTCCATGCAACTCTAATCAGAAAACGAACACACAAGCATCATGCCAACAAGACCAACTAATTTGGTTTGACAAATACGAAAATGAACTAATAAGTCTTCTTGACAAGAAGAACGAAATAGAAGAAAAGATTAACGATGTCCGTGCAAAGATACTACAAGGAATGGAGTCTCATGGCCTGGACAAAATACATTCTAAACAAATCTCCGTTAATTATACGCCACCAAAGACTATTATGCAATTTGATAGTCGAGCATTCCGAACAGAGAATGAAGAACTTTATAGCAACTATTGCAAACCTAAACAACGAGAAGCATCAATTGTAGTAAGAAGGAATGTAAAAGACTAAATTGGTGTTTGTAATGGGTATTATGCGTCAAAAACAGACAGTCTGACTTAGAATTGCAACGTTGCAGCCACAACTATACTATTTTACTATCTTTTCATGGCAACGTTGCTAAAACGAATAATAACGCAATTTTAGCCTTTATCTTCGCTGTATGAAACATAAAAAACAATGAACTAATGAAGGGGAAAACCAAGAAAAACAGTAATTCTAATTGTAACATGGAAAGGATGTCAAAAAACATCTTATCACTAACCTCCTATGAAGCTTTTGATTTCTTTATGAAATCAGAACAGTTTCATAGTTTTGAACTGCCCGAATATTTTGACTTCAACAGAGTTCTCTCATGGGTAAAGGAAAATATTGGAGATAAGAAATATGAAGACTGCCTCAATGATGTAAAACCAGACGAACTTCCAAATGTCAATCTTGACATTCTCTTAAACAAGGATGGGCATTACGCAGTTCGTCCTTTGATTCTCGCCAATCCATTTCTCTATTACTTCTTAGCAAGAGAAGTGTGTTGTCCTTCTGGGTGGGAAGCAATCCTGCAATGTTTCAAGGCATACACCGTGCCAAACCTCACCTCTTGCGCCTTGCCTGTCATACCAGAAAAAGTTGAGCCATTCCACAAGTCAGCAACCATCTTTAATTGGTGGAATGCAATGGAACAGCGCTCGATAGAACTGTCATTAGAATATCGATACATGTTTGTTACCGATATTACTAATTGTTATGGTTGTATCATTCCCCAATCCATAGAATGGGCCTTAGCATGTAAAAACACAAAGCATGAGAATGATAAAAACCGCCAGTTGGCAGCGAACATTCAAAAATATCTACGTGCCCTTCAGCATGGTCATAACATCGGTATTCCTCAGGGAAGTGCATTGTTCGACTTCGTTGGTGAAATAGTACTTGGTTATTCTGACCTGCTCTTGCATGAGGCATTACAGAGAAAGAAAATTAAAGATTACGAAATTATCCGCTATCGTGATGATTATAGGGTATTCTGCAATGATAAAGACACATTGGAACAGATTTCCTATATCCTGCAATCCGTTCTTGAAAGTCTGAACTTCAGGATGAATTCGCAGAAAACAAAAATCAGCGATACTATCGTCATTGATTCTATCAAACCTGATAAACTGTTCTACATATACAACACCCCCATCTTCAACAAAAAAGGCGTTGATTTCGATAGTTTTGAGAAGCACTTGATATATATCTTGATGTATGGTCGCCAATTCCCAAATGGAGGTCAACTAAAAAACCTGCTTTCTGATCTTGACAAACGCATAGAGAATAGACTACAATCTAAAGAAAGCCAGTCAAAAAACAGAGAGAACTGGGAAGATGTTGATTTGGGTGAAGCCGAAAATACATCAAAAAAAGAAAACGTCTTCTCTAATCTGAAAAAATACAATAGTTCAGAATTCATACCAGGTGGAAGCATCCGTGCCATGTCAGCCGTTGCCACACAAATAGCATTGGAAAATGTTACCGTGAGCCACTACGCGCTGCGCGTCATCAGCCGTATGGTAGATTCGCTGAAAGACATGAAAGAGAAACGAGACATCATCAGCAAAGTTTACGACAAACTCTGCAAACAACACAACTCTGACTACAACCAACTCTGGCTTCAGAACATCACCTACACACAAGACAAGAAGCGCAAGAAATCACCATACACACTTCGTCTCTGTAAATTAGTAATGGGAAATATTGATGATCCACTATGGAACAACGAGTGGATAAAGCCAGAACTTTCTGACGACTTGCCCTGCCAATCCATTGTCAACAAGGAAACCTTGAAGAAGGTTACACCGATAATAGTGTTTAGAGAAACGAGAGCATATAAAGAACATATTTTTTAATATAGATTATAAACAAATTCAAAAATAATATCATTATGAATAAGAATGACAAAAAGATATGTAGAATTTTAAACTACATACCTCGCGAAAGAACTTTTGAAGTCGAGGATTTGACGTCAAAAACGAAAGGAGTAGTTGTTTTCGTCAACAACTATCAGGACATTCCAATTTTGAAAGAGGCCTACAAAAATGGGAAGAACATACCTCTCTATTTTGATAGATATGAAGGTGGAAACGCTTTGTTCTCTTATAAAGAAATTATATCTAAAGTTGTTGAGGAAAAGCCTCAGGTAGAGATAAAAGCTTTATTTTCTGGAAATGACAATGAGTTTAACACTAATCTATTTGATGCTCTATTATGTTCAATAGGAGAGACTATTGATACAGAAGAAAAGTACAATCTTGCAAAACAACTTCTGCAAGCAAATAAAGAACTGAAAGTAAGAGGAGGGTTGGCCAAAGACTTCTTCAGAATGTCTTCACCATTATATCAGAAGAAATTTTGGGAAGAGGGAATATTACCATATTTTTCAAACTTTGGAATAAGAAAGATATGGTCAAAAGCAGATGAAGATGAGAAAGATTTGATTGTACAAAGACTCGGAATTGCAATTCAACCACAAAACAAAACAAGTGTGGAATGCCACTTTGAACAAATAGGGGAAGAAGTTGTTAAAAATATTAGATCTGCCAAGAAGTCTATTAAAATAGCAATGGCTTGGTTTACTAATTATAATATTTTCAGAGTTATTAAACAAAAGCTTGAAAAGAGTGATGTAGACATTACACTTGTAACTAATAACGACCTAATCAATAATGGTGGTTATTGTCTAAATTTAAACAAACTTATTGACGCTGGATTGAAAATATACCTATATGAGTATCCCGACATGCTTCATCACAAGTTCTGTATTATAGATGAAGAATTGGTGATGACAGGCTCATATAACTGGACTTTCTTCTCCGAAGCAATTAACCGTGAGAATATGATTGTCATAAAGAATAACGAAAAAGTAATTGAATCTTTTCTCAAAGAGTTTAATTATATCATTAGTGGGCGCTTAGCAATAGATAAAATGCCAGAAGCAGTTCCTGAGCGTCCCGAATATGATAGAAGTTCTTTCAAACAGTACATTAGTGAAGAACTTATTTTAAGAACTATAAGACGAATTGGGAATGCCCGAGAAAATATAAGTCGTGCGAAAAAACTATCTCCATCATATGCTTCTGTGACAAGAGCTATTCAAGATTTGAATATAACTCCTGACAACAATAGTGTATCAACACAGGCCTTAGAATCAGCAGCTGCCACTACTGCTATAGAAGAAAGAAGAGTACAAATAGCCTCTGATCAACAACAATTACAGGAATTAGGAACTCAAAGAGATAAAATACAAACACAACAACGGGTGATAAATCAGCGACAGCAAGAAGTTCAAGCCCAAGCACAGCAAATTGCAGAAAATGAAGAAATTTCAGAAGAGGAAAAAAACGATTTGCAGGAAAATGTCCGCCTACAAGAAGAACAACTACACAAAGAGGAAGAACAACTTAATAATACCTTGAATGAAGTAGATCAAGTAACTATGAGGTTGCAGCAGGCTGTGCAAGAAGCTCAAGAAGAAATCAGTACAATACAGGGAACATCTCAAATTGAAACTCAAGGTGGAAGAGGAACATTGAAAATTAATTTGAAGTGGAACACCACTGACGACTTAGATTTACATGTTTTCGATCCTGACAATTTTGAAATATACTATGCAAAGAAGGAGCATGTATGTAATGGTGTAAAAGGGCTACTTGATATTGATGCAAATGCAAGTAATCCTTATACGAAATCTCCACAAGAAAATATATATTGGGAAGAGGGGAAAAATGCCCCCATAGGAAAATACAAAGTTCAAGTTGTTTTATACAAAAAACGCGATAATGTGGAAAATATACCATTTACAGTTACAGTCTTCCCTGACAAAGGAGAAACAAAAACTTTCATGGGGAAAATTAATGTTGAAAATTCCCCCAAAGATATCGTTAACTTTGAGTATTCTGAAAATGGAATAACGTATTTATAATTCTTGCTGTCTAGTAAAACGTTTTGGTCAGAATAATAAATTATTGGTGTCCGCTAAACTTTAAAAATGATAGAATCACCTATCCGCAGTGCCGATAAATAGGCATTGCGGATTTATTTTTTAAAAAGTAAGCCCCCTTACACACATGATTGGGCTATATCCATTGGCTGTCCGCTAAAACGAGCCATAAAAGGTCAAAAAGATATCTTCCATCTATCCTTGGATACTTATTAACAGCTGGCGATGGAAGAATGTCGTTCAATTAAAAGGCTTTATTTCGCCATTTTATTAGGCTGTACGCTAAAAAAAGAAGGACAGTAAGAACAAAGAGGCTTACTTCTGAAAAAACAGACCAGCAATCGCTTATAATCACGGTTCGCATGTCGTTTAAGTCGCACTAAAAAATTTTAGCTTCCTAAGATATTGTGCAAGTATTTTGATGAAATTTTTCGTCAGAAAGTGCAACATTATTGAATTTGGTACATAAATTATCTTATCTGCCGTGTAGATGCCTGTCTGTGAACTTCCCATTTGGCTTGGGCACCCTATTGTATTTTTTTCATAGTTGATGATTAAACGTCTTCAAACGGCATCTTCATTGAACATGTATTCTGTTTGATAATCCTGATTGCTTTTTACCAACGCATAAGCGATGTGGATTAGTTTGTTTTTGACATTGTTAATGGCTACACCGTACAGTTTTCCTTGATCTATCTTCCGTTGATAGTATCGTTGTATGGCATCATTGTGCTGGATGGCACTTCTGGCAGCCATAGAGAGCAGGCCTTTGAGTCTGCGATTGCTTAGGTGTCTCACATCCTGTCTTGAGTTGATAGTTGTGCCAGAGGTGTTGCGGAAAGAGGCGACCCCACAGTATGTGGCCATCTTGTTGGCTGTCGGGATGTTTTGAAAATTTCCTGAGAAAACCATCAGGGCGACAGTGACCACCAGTCCGAAGCCTTTGATGGATTTCACATGTTCATAATTTCTTTCTAGTTGTTCGTCTGAACGAATTACCTCCATCATGGCGTTTTCGCACTCAGCAATGCTGCGTTCTAGCCGCTTTATTTCGTTATTGGTGTCGCGGCAGATGAACTTGGCTGCTTTGCTGACGGCATCGCCTTGGCTTTTCATGGCTTTTTGGCGGTTCTTGACACCTTTTAGCTTATCCACAAGGTTCTGGCGATACATGAACAGGTCTTTCAGCGCGGCCAGTTCCTTGTTTGGTATTTTGAAAAAGTTGATTTTATCGGGATGTCTGCGAGCATAGTCGGCTATGGCCATAGAGTCCGCCTTGTCATTCTTGCCTCGACGAATGCCCAAACTCTGTTTGATTTGGAGTGCGCTCTCTCGCCAAACGTGCATCTCATTCTCAACCAACCAGTGGCACATCTGCTTGTCATATGCGCCCGTGGTCTCGCAGCAGAACAGCCATTGCCCAGTATTGGTGTCACGAAGAGCATGTTTCAGGTCGCGGACCATTGAGCGGTAGCCTTTCTTGCTGTTCGGGTACTGTGCCAGATACTTCGGTTGCTGCTGGAAATCCGACTCTACAAAACTCACGTCAATAGTTTCTTTAGAAACATCAATGCCGATAAAAATCTTTTTCATACCTTTGTCGTACTTGAATTTTACATTTGATTGACCGTAATTAGTTGGGAATTACCACCCTAAATAGGTTTCAAACCTAACTTCCTAATTGACTTTCAACTAATAAAATCCAGGGAGGCCAACAACTAAAAATAGGCTCAAAACCTAGCGGACACCATTGACTATCTCCCTGGCGGTCAATCGTTACCTTACTACGACAAAGGTAATGAAAGCCGTGCAGCGATGAATAGTTTGATTAAAAACTTTCATCGCTGCAAAGTTAGGGCGGACAACAATAAAAACAAAAAAGGTATTATTATGGCAAATAAAAACTACCTAGTAAGACCGGAAAGCAGCCCAAAGGCTGCACCGGTCAGGAAGAAGGACGTTACGGAAGTCCTTCTGGAAGTTAACGAACTGGCAGAGAAGCTGCTTGAACAGATGGCTGAACTCAACACAAAGTACAAGGTCCTGCATAAGGACGGACTTCCGTTGAGGATGGAGGGACGCTCCAGAGAATTGTTTGAAACACTTTTTGCCCGAATGAAAGAGTTGCCCGCCCAAGTGGACAAGGCAGCAGCTGAAGGCATGGAAAAAACCATCAAACGACTTGATGATGAAATCACAAAGGTCAGGAACTACTGCATCATTGGAACTATAGTCATCAATGTGTTGTTTGCTCTTTTGGCATTTACGCTATTTGTATAACATTATCAAAAATGTCTTCGTTATCTATGGGGTAACGAAGGCATTTCAATAAAGTGGATAGCAACGTGAATAAATCAAAAATACGGGGGATAAACATCTTTTGTGGTACTGTTATAGAATCCATCCCCAAAGACCATATACCAGTCTTAATCTTTGCTAATCTTATTGTCAAACAAAAAATTGGTTTATGATTTCCGTTTCCTTGGGATGTAAAAAGCCATCCGCTTTTGCCATACCAACGAATAATGCCTGAGCTTTATTCTTATTCTCATCTGACATCCCGCTAATAACAAGTTTTGTTTGTATATCATCAATATTTGAAATGTCTTCTAAATCATTGATTGTTATGCAGAAATCTCTATATGTTTTATCCATATACTCTTCCTCTTTGGGATGAATAACGCCATCAGCTTTCATGATGTGTGAGAGAACCTTTATGATAGCGTATTTCTCTATTGTTGTGAAATTATTCATAATGTTTGATTATAGAAAAAGTTGTGGTAGGTGTCATTACCGATGTTAATTATATACATATTCTCCCTTGCACGAGTTATCGCCGTATATATCGTTTGTGGCGACATGGAGCGAAATGTCGTGCTATGTAGAGCAAAGTCGCTTTCAAGAATGACTATTACGGAAGGAGACTCCCATCCTTTGAAACTTTGTATGGTAGAGATTTTCAGGCAACGCTTGTCCGTAGTAAACAATTGTTTTCTTGTTCGCTCAAGCGCCTCAAAATCCCTATTAAATTTCCAATTGGCAGTCTTTTCATCAGTAACGTGATGTATTTGCTTTAACCTTTCAAGAGCTTCAGTTGAAATAAAGGTTATTTCTGTTTGTTCATTTGTTCTTTGACGATAAAGGGTGTCAATATTACGCAATAATTTTGTTGATGAAGCAAGCACAACAAAGTCTCTTGCTTCGTTGTTGTCATTGGAAATTATACTTATTATATTAGTTACAAGAGCATCGACAGCATTATTTTGCCTCATGTCATTATACGTTAATATTTGGAAATTGAATGTATTTGACATGGCGTTCTCTGCAGCTATATTATCAGTAGGTAAATTTGCCATGAATTGTGTTTGAAATGCTGTAGCAAGATTTGCAAGGCGCGGATTTGTAAATCTTCGACTGGTCATTAATTGCCGATTCCATTGTCCGCCAATAACGCCTAAGCGAATGTCACCATTTGTGTCTAAAGGTCGTTGATATACATTTTGTTTGGGATCTCCAAACACAACCAGTTCACCATTAGGATCCAAGAGAAAATTCTGCATGACTATGCGAAGCCATTCTGTAGTATAGTCTTGCACTTCATCAACGAAGATGGCTGAATATTTCTTATGACCTCTTGAGTTAGCAAAGAAGGCTTCGTCTTGATATGAGCCAAAATCAACATGTAACTGACATTCGGCAGCACGTATTCTAAAGAACTGATGATAAGGGTATATATCAATTTTCTCCCATGAGAAATCCTCTCTAATTTCAGAAAGCCTGAATTTCAGGTAGTTTGCTAAAGTAATGTTATAGGTCAACACTAAAACATCACCTCCTGTGCGTTTCATGGCATTCACAGCCCTGAAAGCAAGTACCTGGGTCTTTCCAGACCCTGCAACTCCACTAATTTTTTGTTGTGTTATACTACTTTCCGATAGTCTCCTTTGTGCTCCAATAGGCCGCATGTCTATACGCCCTTCCTGATAGGAATGCCATGATGGAGAAATTATCTTAGCCAGATTCCTTCTCACAACCTCGTCAAAAGCATTATTGTTGTATAAGAAACCTATTGTAGTATATAAATTTTGCGAAACTTCTCTACTATCAATAAACTCCTTTCCGAAAATAGATGTGAAGTTAACAATGTTATTTTCTAATCCAAAGAATTTCTTAATCTCGGTAATTGTGTTTTCTGAGAACACAACCGTCTTTTTGATAAGACTAAAATTCCGACTATTCTCAATCGTGCTCATCAAAAGTTCTTCTATGCCATCCTTAATGCTAGATTGGCAAAGACTGATCAAATCAATGGGCGATTGATATTTATGGCTATTTATAAATATTTCTTTTTTATCTTCTGAAATTACACAATTGTTAAGGTCTTCATTGAACACGTTTAGAAGAAGGACACCTTTATTAGGTCTGACAATAATAAAGTCAACAGCTACTTCATTTACGACAGCATCAATATACATTACATCATCCACGGATAGGATATTCTCCAGCCTCCAGGCCACTCTTGCTTTTTGAGGTGATAGAACATGGTTTTGTATTTGCAATCGTAAATCGTATTCATTATATATTGCCTCATGACTTTCACTCACCAAAGTTAATCTATTAAGGTCAATTGTTGCACCATTATACTCAAAACATCTTGTCATGCATGTATATGGATGAGCTGTCCTTTTCGTTCGTGCATAACGTACACTGTCAATCTGGCTGAAATAGCGTTGTTCTCCAAAAACAGAACAGAACTTCTCAATTCTATATGCAGCACTATTTTTAGGACCGATACATAAGACGAAATGTCTTCCATGTGCAGATGCTACCATCCTTGCGACTGCCCCTAGGTCGATAGTCGTTACATCCAAAATATTAGAAAAAACATGGATGACATTATTATATCTATATCCAACAGGGTTAAGAGTTTTTTCTTCGTCTATGCCGTTTGCTGGAAGGAAAAGGTTCTTAACGTCTATTTCAACTGCACCATGCGTAACGGTACGGACATTAATGTTTGCACGTTCAATGGCACTACGAGATGGCTCAATAAGCGTTACTTTCCGTAGCCATTGCAGCAAATTATGCTGTCTTAACACTTCAATTATAGTGACAGAGCCTATACCTTGACCGCATCCCCAGTCAACAATTTCTATACTTCCCTGAATTTCATTAAAAGGGAAATTCATCATTGCAGCCCGGCACTTGGTTACATGCATATCTCCGTATGCAGACATATAACAGTTTAGAGCCACATCGCTTGCTAATAGGTCTATGCCATGATTCAGTTCTGGATGTGTCCATGGTCTTCCCTTATATTCTGTTGGCAAAGCATTGTGGCAATAATCTATAATATCGTCAATGCTATTACAAAGCCTTATATCTTCTTCGTATGGCATAATTACTTTCCCGTTATGGTATCTGAGAATTTGTTTTGTTGATGACATTTCCAATTATCAATTGCCAGTTGTTTGGTCGTATTAGCATAGCAATACTCGCAAAGGTGAGGGCAGGTGTTGTATTCACCGATATCCTTTGAGGCCATGCATTCACAGAATGGTCGCTGCCCCTTGTCTTTCTTGTGTTTACTGATAAAGTAATGGTTATGAGGCAGGAGAATTGCTCCTTCAGGCAACTCGGGGTCGCCAAATAGTGAGGGGGCCGGTATATCTTCAATCTTAACATTCATGAAATCCATCAGTTCTTTATCATCCCAAGCAAGGCGTGTAATGAGGTCGCCATCTATGCAGCGATTATGCTTGATTCCATATTTTTCTATGTCTATCTTCTCACCGCATGTAGCAAGTTGGAAGTTCCATCCACGTTCACGATTCATAGAAGATAGCTTGTCTGCAAACTCTTCCATCTGCTCGATTTCCCACTCATGGTATGGGATGCCGTTGACTTCAAGATTATGCTTCACCTTTCTGTACATGGCAATATCAGCATAGCTGAAAACCAACTTCTCTGTATATTTTTTTAGTTGGTCGCCAATATTCTGCACTTTCCTCAACAAGTCATCCACCGATATGTCATCAGTCAATATCATAGGGTCAAAGCGCCAAATGATCGCACCCTTACCAAGTTGTTCAACAAGCAACTTGAATGATTCTATACGATTAGCCAAAGAAGGTACTTTTTCAAGTTTCTCTTGTTCATAGTCATTCAAAGTGTATTGAACGTAGCATTTGATGTTACGTTCCTTCAATATATGCAGATATGTCAACAACGGACGTGGATTCTTAGACCAAAACACGATGAAGCGAGTGTTCTCATAAGATACATATGATTTCACCCCATTAAAAGGATTCGTCCATGCCGAATACCCTTTTTCTAATCGGTCAAAGAACCAGTCCGCATAGAAAGCAGGAATGTCTGTACTTCTACTTGCAGATATGATGATGGGAGCCTGTGCTTTCACAGACTGCCCATCTATCATTATTTCAGTATGTTTCCATGTTGCCATCTTGTTTGTTCTTTATAAATAATCTTAAAGGTTACAGCTCCCATATATTATTTGCAATCTGAGAGTACAAAACACATCTTTGCTCTATAGCTGATTTGTCAAAATGAGCATAAGACTTGAAGTCAAGATGCTTTGAACTTACAAAGGAGGTAAAGTTCGGATTATTCTGATATGCCTGAGGACAAAGGGATTTTGCCAGCAGGTTTTCCTTCACATAGTGTGTAATCTTTTCGTCCTCTTTCATATCATTGTACGATTGATTCGTGCCATTGGGAAGTAACACCAGATTACCAATTTTATTTCGGAAACGCATGAATTCTTCTGGATGCTCAAACTCATCAGTATGCCGGTCAAAATGATCACTCCAAATATGTTCTATCTCAAAAGGCTTGCATTCTGGATTTGTCATATAGCGCTTGAAGTTGTTGCCCATGCCACTTTGTTCCTCAATATAGGCAGTAATGCGACATAGGAAATACTTTATGAATGGGCCGTTCTGCCCGTGCAGACGAAGGTCTTTCATACCTGTATCAATATCTAAGTCTTCAACACGCTCTCTTAAAACTTCCAACATTTCGTCATAAGTTTTATTGCGCAATGACTTGATGATATTGAACATAGTGTAGGCAATCGAAGATGCAGTATAGGAACGGAAGTTAATTTGTCGTCTAACAACGAAACCGTCAAGGAAACGAGCAACAAGATTCATCTTCCGCTTGCATTCATCATCGCTGTCGCTTAATTTTAACCCCGCTAGCATCATGGGAGAAGCCAAATAAGGAGAAATACCTCTGAACTGGTTATAATAAACCCATTCAAGTCCAGGAATAACATCTTTCATTGCTTCCTGCAATAAAATATATTTATTGAAGAAGAAGCGATAGTTGGTATCAAGGAAGTTCTCCATACTTCCGTTAATAGCCTCTTTAAGTCTTCCTTTCTCATAGTTGTCCCTAAACCAACTATGGAAACGTACACCTATATGTTCAAAGTCCTCGTCAACAGAACCAGCTTTGCTCTGGCGTTTTGTTTCTGCAAACTGTGAACGCATCCATACTCGGAAGAAAGCATTATCGTAATCTTTACCGTATGAAAGCAACTGATGCATATCTCTCTTCCACTGGTCGTTGATGGCTGTCCTCTTGGTATCATCTTGGAACTTAGAAAGAATGAATCCCTTTAGCATATCACTATTGGTGAGATTGAGTCCTCTATCATTCATCGTCTCGAAGATTGTATATGCATTTTCCTCTGAGTAAGCCTCAATCTTTACAATTACGATATTATTGATAACCCAATACATAAAGCTTTCAAGGGACTGCCCTTGAAGGTCTTCAGGAAAGTTTTCTTTGATATCATTATATCGATCGGCCATACAACGTACACTATCTTCATCTGTTTCTTTGGGGGTGTACTCATTGTTATTATAAAGCCCATCAAGGCAATCTTTGCGTTCTGGGACTTGGATATTGAATGACTTCTCCCCATAGCTGTCACTGAAAATCATATTTTGCAAAATTGCACCTTTGGCGACACCCATTGCATGGTACAGATAAATCAGTAAAAGGGTTAAGGAAGTCACACGTTGCTGGCCATCAATAATACTCATTGTAGCATCATCTTTTGCGATTACAATAATGGATCCCATGAAATATGTAGCATAATTTGCAACATCCTTTGTTGAATGCTCTGGCCTATAGTCAGCACGAAAAGCATTATACAAATCGTCAATTAACTGGTCTATGTTTTCTTTCTGCCATCGATACTCTCTTTGGAAATAGTCGATGGAATACTTATTGTTGCTCAGAATGTCCTTCAAAGGATATTCTTTGGCCACTATCTTTTTATTCTGTATTGTACTCATTACCACCTTGCTTTAAACATTTGTATTACGGTTCTATAAACACTGGCATACCTTTTTCGTTTACTGGGTTTATCTTTATTAGCTTCTCTATTAGACCATGATTTGTCAAAAGACTTAAATCTATGTCTAATGGTTCTATAGAGAAAGTCATGTAACTCTTACGCGGATTCTTATTCGGATAGTTCATCGCTTTTAGTTCTTCCCTGCCCATCTCCTTATGCCCTGTAATAGTATAGGCTGACAGCTTATCAGGTTTACCGAATTCATAAAGGATTAAAAGGGAAGCTCTTCCGAACATCTCTCTATGCTCTTCCATAGAACCCTTGGTCTTACCTAGCCTTACATTATATATACTATGCGCGAGAATCCATTCTTTCTGTTTCTTGTCCTTGGCACACCCCACAATGATGGTTTTATCACCCCCAAAGAAATCTATGATGTTCTGATCAAAGCGATTCCATTTATAGCACTCAAATGGCTCTGCTGCCATCATCATCTCGCTTTCTTCAATAGGAGCGTACATGGAAATCACAGGTATAGAAGTAGTCTTTACATCATTATAATCCACATCCTCGTTTTCCTTGAAATTCTCCACCTGCTCCATTACTTCGCGGAACACTTCTGGAGTGTACTGAGGTGGATAGCCATTCTTGACAAGGCAAATCTTGATGTCTTGTTTCAACTGGTCGCGAACTCGCTGATTATTGAGCCAATCAGCAAAGGACGATTTTGCATCAATGATATCTCGAATCTTGCATGCAAGACTCTTACACTTATCGTTGATAAAAATACCATCCACCTCCTTGTCTTCTCCATATTCGAAGTTGTTTTTATCTCTTAAATGAATCAAAATATCATAAAATGCCTTCTCCTCAAAAGTAAGTCCTAATTTGCGGAAACTCTCTCTATCGGCTTGCATACCTTTGAGAATGTTAAGAGCCTGCTCAGTGGCATTCTTGATGATACTTTCTGCCGTTGCTTCCTGAGTTGCGCCAGCTTCTTGCTCCGATAGGAATTTGCGCCTGTCATGGTACTCCTGAATGGTAGCCTCCAACATATCCTGAAATTTTTTCGAGGCAATCTGATTTGTCTTCCCGTATTCTGTAATTTGTTTTCGAAGAAGTTTTATTAGAGTTTCCAACTTTGATGCTGGCATCTTAATTTCATCAAGCCTTTCTGTGAACTCTGGTCCAAAGATGTCCATTTCTTCACCTTCTTCAAGAATGCTCTCCACATTATTGTACTTCAAAGCTTCTTCCACCATCTTTGCTACTCGCCTATTCATAGTGTCGGTATCTGGAGCATCAGTTCCATTCATCTTATAGACCATACCTGCAATAGCCATGAAACATTGTGCCAGAGCAGATTCCTCTTCACCAAGTTCTCCAGAAGGCTGACAAAGGTCGTAAGCCTTGCGCATTCTCTTTACATTTTGAAGAAAATAAGTCTTGAATGAAACTTTTTTTGTTTTCTTTCCATCCTTGTTGATAGTGTTAAAACTTTCATTTGACGAAAAAACATACTCCGCAGCTCTTGCCAACAGTGTATATCTTATTATAGGGCCTGTCTCCGGATTCAGGAATGGGGTCAGATCATAATTTCTGAACAAAGCCTTCAAAATCTCCATGTACTCACGGAAGATGAGAGTAGCCTGTTCTATGTCATCTTCGGTTAATGCAACAGAATTGTCGCCACCATACATTTTTCTGGCTTCCAACATCTGGTCACGAATGCCGATATAGTCAACTATCAAGCCATACTCCTTGCCTGGGTATTTTCGGTTAGCACGGCTGATGGTCTGTATCAATGAATGTTTCTGCAACGGCTTATCGTTATACATGTAGGTAAGACATTCCACATCGAAACCCGTTATCCACATATCCACAACAATGACAATTCGGAAATTGGAATGTACCTGTTTGAAAGCAGCATCCAAGTCTTCCGACCGTTGGTCGTTCTTCACTCCTCCAAGATAATTGTACATATCTTTTTCGTCATTACTTCCAACACTGGCTACCATCGCTATAGTCGGCATTTCCTTCAGTTCTTTAAGCTCTTCTGGCGAAACATTGACATCTTCAGGTGTTTTCCTCTCATCAAACCATTCAGGATAATGAGCCTTAAATTTCAACAGCAAGTCGTAAGCAATCTTCCTATTTGAGCATACTATCATTGCTTTCTGTACTCTGTCTGGGTCGTTGGCAACAGAAGACACGTAATGGTCATGTATGTCAACGGCAAGTTTTTCGAGTCGGTCGGGTTCGCCAAGTATCATCTCTAACGAGCTCATGGCCTTCTTGCTCTTTGCAATATCCTCTTTTGTTGAACCTTCGTCTGCGCACTTGGCGTAATAAGCCTCAATCTCTTTGGCTTTCTCCTGATTCAGCAGTACTTTGGCTATGCGTGGATGATACTTGATAGGCACAGTTATCTTGTCCGCAACAGCCTGATCCATCGTATAGCGGTCTATCTCGTCACCGAAAGTCTGGTAGGTTTCAGCGATGGGTGTTCCTGTAAAGCCTACGAATGTTGCATTTGGCAAGGCTTCGCGCAGAACCTTGGCGTATGGCTTTGATATCATGGCCCGCATATTCTCGTCTGCATCCTCACTGAACTGAATACGCTTTGAGCCTTCTATCTGTGTACGATGTGCTTCATCGCTGAAGCAGATGATGTTGCTTCGTTCATTGACAAGTCCAATCGGGTCATCCTTCCTGTCGCAGAACTTCTGGATAGTGCAGATGAAGAAACCTCCGCTATCTCTCAGACTAAGTTCTTCACGCAGCTTTTTGCGGCTTGGCACAACTGAAACCTCGCCCAAGCCCAGAAACTCAGTACTCTTGGTAAAGAGTTTTGCTCCTTGCTTTTGAAGGTCTTCACGGTCAACAATCATCAAGATAGTTGGCGAGCCTATCTCTGCTGCACAACGCAATGAGAGCTGACGGGCAAGGAATGCCATTGTATAGGTCTTTCCGCAGCCTGTCGCACCAAAATAAGTTCCACCCTTACCGCTTTTTGTCTTCACCGATTTGATGACACTCTCCCTGAGAAGTCGCGTGGCAAAAAACTGCGGATAGCGGCATACAATTTCCTTTTCGTCACTGTCAAAGTTCTCATCTTGGAAATACACATAGTCCCTGAATATCTCCAAAAACCTTTCTGGGCGATAAACACCTCTCACCATTGTCTCCAACTCGTCGAAAGGCATGGTGCTTACTTTATCGCCATTCTCTACGCGCCGCCAAGCATAGAAATGTTCGTAAGGTGTACGGACTGTTCCCAATCGAGTCTTTACTCCATCGCTGATACAAGCCAACGGACAATAGTGCAGAAGTCCTGGAATATCTCGCCAATAGCGGATATTGATTTGTTCCCAGGCATCTTCAATCGTGGCATTGGCATCAGCAGGATTCTTCAGTTCTATTACGCAGACGGGTATTCCGTTTACATACAGCAGCACATCAGGACGGCGATTCTTTACTGCACCATTATTGATGTATTCCACCGTGAACTGGTTGACAACGCGGAAGATATTTGTGTTTTTTTGCTGCGGATGATCTAAGCAGGAAAAGTCTATCAAGTTGACAGTCGTTGGCCTTCCGTCCTTATCAACGGCAGGCACACCATTTACCATCCACTTATAGACTTTATGCAATGTGGCAAAATCCGTGTCTGCACCTACCAGCCTGACGTTATCTGCTATTCTTTGCAGTTCCTCGTCCTTCACGTTCTTATTGTTATCCTTCAAGAACTGAAGTAGGTCATCCATATAAAGCACTTCTTTTCTGTTGGCTCGTGATATAGAGTCACCAAACAGATACTGCCATCCCTCTCTTTCAAGGAAAGCAATGAGAGCATTCTCATAATCGCTCTCCACAAAGTGACCATTGATATTCTTTAATTTTGCCATAATATAAATCGATATTATCTCATCATTCAATCCTATCAAGGATGTCATGCATTAAAGACTCCTTTTATTTTTGTCAATTCATTAGATAATTCCTTTAGCTTATCAACCGTTATTGGATTCTCTGAACTTGTCGTTCCATCGTGAATTTCTTCAGATACCGTGTCATGAATAATCTTAAGTTTGTCTATAAGGTCTGGTTTAGAATTAATCGATTTAATAACATCCCATTGTATTCTGCTAGTCTTATTACTAACTTTAGGTGGTAATTGATTTTTATAAACATCTTCATCAATTATCTTCTCAACAGATCGTCTTATTAAAGCTGAAACCTTTATGTATTCCTCAAAAGGTTTTTTATTCAATTCTTTATTGATTTCTCTAATCAAAGCGCTTGAATTATCGCCTTTATAATTAGAAAGTATACCTTTATCGTTGCCAATACCTTCAACTTTATATATCCTAATATGTTTTCCTTTGTGATTGTTACATGCCGAATCTATTGTTTTACATACATGATTATCCTTTGATGTTTCAAATCCATCAAGAAACAATTTATTATGGCAAAACACGATAACTTGTTTATTAAAATCAAGAAGTCTTTTAGCCAACATTCCCGCAATTTCATGATCTAAACTTGTTACCGGATCGTCCAGAATTATAGGATAATTCTCATCTCGGATTTCCGCAAAAAACATTGCCAAGGCAACAGCTTTTTGTTCACCTTCACTAAGAATCTCTAGGACGGAATTATTGCCTGTCAATTTCAATTGAGTGTTACACTTCCCTTTACTACCATTAATGACCTCAAGTTCAACATTCAGTTTTTGACGTCCCAAAGCTTTTAATTCTTTCTCAAAGTTGGTTTTCAACGTGTTAGTCAATAGAGTTTTCTGGGCTTGATTTGCCAAGGAAGTTATCTGATTAGTCTTCGTTTCTGACTTTTTTTTCTCAATTGCTTTAATTTTGTCATGGATAGAGAAGTAATTCTCGATATCTGTTTTCTGCTTGGAAATAGCATTATTTTCTTTTAATCTTGCTATTTCTTTTTGCAATTCTTCAATTTTCTTCTCTTTCTCAGCCTTTGACGCATTAAGTTTCTCTATGGCGTCTACATGCTCATTTTGCTTATTTTCTATAATCTCTAATTCAGCAGAGAAATTCATTGTTGGCATCTGAATTTCCTCTGTGCTTTTTACAAATTGTAATAATGTCTTATACGCTGATAGTTGCTCGATTTTCTTTTGTAATTCAATAGAATCTGTTATTACACTCTTCACTTCATCGGTTAGCGTTACTGCAACATCAAGTTTATCAATTTTACTCCTAATAGCAGAGAGTTTTTTTGAAGCATTATTTAATTCTTTTTCTGATGTATCACTCAGAAAATCAGCATATGCATCAATAATACGAATAGCTTCGTCTGTTCTTAATTCTTGATGGCAATATGGACATCTTTTTGGTCTTTCTTGATTACATAGTGCAGAATAATTATGCCCCGCTTGAATAAAGGATTTCCACTCCTGTGTATCAGACTTTGGCAAACATTTCAAAACTTCTGAACGTTTACGAGCAGATTCATTTTTATTCTTGGCAGATTCAAAAGCCATCAAAGCCTTAGCAAGTTCTTCTTCATAGGACTTCAAATCTCGAATTACAGAATTAAGCTTATCTACAAAAGAAGAAAGTTCTTTATTCTGCTTTGATCTGAGATTTATCGAGTCTTGAAAATTGTTTTGCTGTAACTGCCTTAATTCATTCTCTTTTTCAGTTAGGCTATTATTCTCAATATCTGAAAAGTTAAACTTTTCGGTTAGAACCTTACGCTCACTTACACTAAAATCCTCATGACTAATAAATTTACTTCTAACGCTATCGCTCAATTCTTCTGTTTGAATAACAGGAATACCTGTTTTCGTTAATTCAATTTGTTCATTAAGTTTAGATGTATAATTGTCTAATATTTGGGCAATATAGCCAAACAAATGCAATCCTAAAGGATAAATGATTGTTTCATCAGGTTTTTTTGTTTGCAATAGCCCATTAAGATATGAAGAATCAAAAACTTTTACCCCTTGAAAATCAAAGTGTTTAGCATGAGAATCATTCCAACTATAATGTATTGACGTATTACAAAGTCTATACTTTATGGAAACATTTATGTTCTTTCTGTTCCCTTCATTCGCATAGATATTGGGTATTATTTCCTTGTAAACCCCACCAGAGATATTGTTTAGTATTCTAAAATAGCCACTTTTCCCTGAACCATTTAATCCATACAAAACAGTAACATCTGGCGAAAACTTTATTGTTTGGTTTTCGCATAATGCATTTACACCACTTATATGTGTAAGGGATTCAAACAACAGTTTCTGGGATGACTGTTGGGCTGATGACAGATTGTAAGTTTGTACCTGTAATGGGGTACCATTTAATAGATTATCAAAAATCTCATTTATACGCGATTCTTCAATAGCTCCATTTGTTTCAATGGCATCTTTTATCAAAGCCTTTAACCATCCTGGTTTTTTATTTGCAAACTCCGATAGATAATCTTTCGCATGATTCTTATTATTCATAATTGCTTTCTATTGTTACTCTGTTAAACTTCCCCTAATCAGCACAGGGCATATATTTTTAAGTTGTTCTTTGAGTGCTTCTGCTATACGCTGACGCTCTTTATAGACATTATAGATGGAGGCTATGGCTTTTTGTATTTCAATTGATGGAATCGGAATTTGGACATCTTCCATGTCTTCATATTCAAAAAATTCATGTGCGCTTCCTTTTGACATATATCTTGCATACCTGTCAAATTCAGAACGCTTGAACCACATCATAAGATACTCTGGATATAATTTATCATTAGCCGATATTTCAAAAATTTGATATGCAGAAGAAACAACACAGTCATCGCCCGTTCTATAGGCAATGGAAATCTTTTCGCCATTTCTTGTGGTTGCTCTATTGTATGCAAATTGTCCTTTACGAACTATTTTGGCACTTGTTTCCGCATCAGCAACTTGTTTTGGGTTAGCAAATTCTTTATCATTAGTGATTCCTTGCGCCAAATTAATTTTGAGATCAGAATTTCGTTCATCACGAGGTCTGATATATGGACCTATCTTTTCGCATTTCATCCTTCTTCTTAAATCCTCAATATACCCATCGCAGACAAGTTTCAATTCTTCCACTTTGCTTTGATAGGCAGCGAGATTGTTTTGGAGAGCCAAATAAACATCAACGTATTTACGCTGTTGCTCGATGGAAGGGAGCGGTAATTCAATATCACTTAAATCATTGAAATTAAATTCAGGTCTTTGGCTACCAAAATTTCTGAAAGTAACTTCTCTTCTGAATTCATTACGACGCAAATAAATAAATAGCCAAATAGGATCTATTTTTTCTTTCCCCTTCTCATTCAAATGGAATATTTGATAGAGATGAGACACAATACACAAGCCCTCCGTTCTATAAGCAATGGAGCCTAAATCAAATCGTGAGGGATTATAAACAAAATCACCATTATTCACGATTTTGTATGGTTTCAAATCAACTCCTTGAACATTGCCTTTCGGAAGAGAGAAAACTCCATCACTTGTAACGCCAACTATCAAATCTTCCTTATATTTCAAGGAACGATTATTGGCTGTGGAACGCTCAATGTATTCTCCCAATTTATATTTCTTCAGTCCCATAGGCTATTTCTCCTCTTCTCCATTATTTTGCAAACGGAAAATTTCTTTCTGCTGCTCTATCTCACGAGCCAATACCTCTTTTGAAGGCATATAGGTGAGATACTTTGAGGCATACATCTGTTTGTTGCTGGCAAGCGTCGAGAAACGTGCTACGTCGGCATTGGTTTCCGAGCAAAGTATGATTCCAATCGTCGGGTTGTCGCCTTCGGTACGCTTGTAGGTGTCGAAAAGTTTTAAGTACATATCCATCTGCCCAACATCCTCATACGACACTTTGGTGGTCTTGAGGTCAACCAAGACAAAGCATTTCAGCAGATAGTTGTAAAACACCAAGTCTATGTAATAATCATCGTCCTCAGTATGAATATGCATCTGACGATTAACGAGAGCATACCCCTTGCCCATCTCCATGAGGAAATGTTCCAAATGATCAAGTATGGCTTGTTCGAGCTTGCTTTCCGTGAAAGCTTCCCGGTGACTGAGTCCAAGAAACTCTACAAGCATGGGATTCTTAACAAACGTTGATTTCTCTTTCTCGTAGTCGGCTGTCAAACGGTGCATCTCATCTACCACCTCTTGCCGCTTTATCTCGGGCGTCTGAGTCAGACGATAATAATATTGAGAATCTATGTTACGCTTCAAAGTGCGATAGTCCCATTGTTGTGTGGCAGCCTCCTGCATATACCACATACGGGCTTCTGGGTCGGCAACACGTATCAGCCTTTCGTAATGACTCCAAGATAATTGGACGGGTAACACGATTCCATTAGAAACAGATTCAGCAGGCATTGTCTGCTGAATTGATGCAAGCTTCGACCTAAATTCAGCAGGCGTTGTCTGCTGAATTAGTAAATTGCTGAAAGCCAAATAGAACTTGCGATAATTTCTCACTTGAGTTTCGGAAAAGCCTCGGCCGAACTCTTCCGTTAACGATTGGGAGGCCAGCTCTATGACATGCTTACCATAGTCTGCGCGAGCCTTTCCCTGCTGCTCTTGCAGAACAATACGTCTGCCAATTAGCCAGTTTTGCACTACCTGCATCATATTGGCCATGCGATAACTGGTATCTCTGGCGGCAGATACTATTGTTCGAAGGTCGCTAATGAAACTCTTCTCTTCACTTTTGTTGTTATACTGTATCGTACTTGCCATAATCACTCTCCCTCTTTAATACTATATCCAATTCCCCCGAATGCTTCTTCAAGCATCTTTTGTGATTCCTTTTCTCGTTGCATCAGTTGTTTCATTTCCTGCTGAATGCGAGCCATCTCCTTGGGATAGTCTATTTCAAGGTCGTGGTCGACGAACTCGATGTACTTGCTTGGCACCAGTGTCCAATTGCTCTGTTCAATCTCATCAATGCCCACGCTGCGATATAGTTCTGGTACAGCAAAGTTGTTGCCGTCTGTTCCCTCAGACTGCCACTGATGATAGATATCTGCCACATATTGAATTTGTTCCGCAATGAGACGCACCTTCTTCTTCTGTTCGCCCTTGACAGGATTCTCATTCCATTGGCGCAAGTCCATAAAGAGTATTTCATGCTCCCGGTTCCTGAGTTGACGACCATGATATTTCCCACCCTTCTTATTCTGGTTGAGAATCCAGAAGGTGACGCTGATATCTGTCGTGATAAACAATTCCCTCGGCAGAATGATGATGGCTTCCACCTTGTCGTTCTTGATCAGTTCCTTGCGGATTTCAAGAGCATCAGTGTCACCCAAAGCGCCATTAGCCAACAAGAAACCAGCCACACCTGAAAGAGGTTTCAGGTGAGAAAGCATGTGAAGAATCCATGCATAGTTGGCGTTGCTCTCTGGAGGTGTAGCATAGTCTGTCCAGCGAGAGTCGTTCTTCAGATTATCATTATACCAGCCTTTCAAGTTGAAAGGTGGATTGGCCATAATATAGTCGAAGTAAAGGCCTTTATGCAGGTCTTTGGTGAAAGTGGAATCGCTTTCCGGACCCAGATTATGACTGATACCACGCAAAGCGAGGTTCATCTTTGCCAGACGATAAGTAGCTGCCTCTTTCTCCTGTCCATACACATTGATACGGCTGATGTCGCCTTGTTTGGCTTTCACCAAGTCAGTACTCTGTATGAACATACCACCAGAACCACAGCAAGGATCGTAAAGAGTACCATCGAATGGTTCGATAACAGTTGCGATGAGCTGAACAACATCATGTGGTGTATAGAACTCGCCCTCCTCCTTCGTGGCGTTAACGGCAAACTCTTTCAGGAAATACTCATATACGCGGCCTATCAGGTCTTTCTCCTCACCAAAAGTCTTATGGCTAATCTTGTTGACCTCATCCACAATCTTCTTCATGTCGTTTGCACCAAGATTGCGCTGAGTGAATGTACCTTCCACAAAACAACCTTTCAGCGTAGGATTCGTTTCACCAATACTGCGAAGAGCGGTATCAAGAGCCACATTCAGTTGGGGTGCAGCCGTATTGATGATGGTTGACCAACGAGCCTCTACCGGCAAGTCAAATGTACCATCAGCAAAGGTTGCGTCATCAAAGAAAGCTTTGATGATTTCCTCATCGTCTGGGTCTAACCCTTCCTCAATGAGTCGCTGACGAAGCGAAGCCACGCCATCCTCGTATTTCTCGCCCATAAAGCGGAGGAACACGAGAGTAAGCATCATATCACGCTTCTCAAAGAACGATCCTGAGTTCTTTGCTTGCCTCAATATATCTCGACACTTGAACAATATATTATCAAGGTTCAGTGTTTCTTCTTTTTTACTTACTTTCTTTGCCATATATTTAAACTATGACGTATTTTTTTACTATGAATTTATACATTCTCTTTGTTCTCTCATCTTGGTTTTCGTCTTTTGAGGCAACTCCAATTCGTTTTCCGATAAGAGACTCTGCTGTAGGTATATTTTTTGTGTCAAGAACATAAGGCCCACAATGAATTGTGCCTATGTCGTCTTTCTCTACTTCTCCTTCAAAATAGTAGACCTTGAATTTATTATTCTTCGCACATTCTCGACTATCTAGAAATCTTTTTGCTACGGCATCCTCTGACATATCTAGTGATGCACACCAATGAAGAACCGTCAATAATTCGTTAAATGCTTGGGTGTTCAAGAATGGAGCTGTCCCATTTTGGATAGCAGCCCTGATAATTGTTTCATAATGAGAACCAGGATTTGCATAGTCAACTAAGCTATGAAAAGCACGTTGAATATAGGAAGGCACTAATCCTCCGTTTTTTCCAATAAACTGGCTACATTTGTTAATGTCAGAACCCTTTACATCAAAGAAGATTATTCCGGCTTTATATAAGTGTCCTGATGCCATTTCAAGCATGTTCCTCACTTTGTGGGGGATATTCACATCTCCAGAGAATTTCGATATATTTTCATAATCAACCATTAATTCAATGATATCATTTTGAGAATAGAAATCGCATATTTGGGGATATTTAGATTTCATTTTGTAAAGGTCAGAATTAGCAATGACTTCCTCTATTTTGTCAAGCATGATCTCCATTTCAGCTGGTTTTGAATAATATGGTTTATCGTCATACGACCTTTCATAGCCATTGACGATAACTGCAATGGAGCTTTCTCCTTCAAAATCACCAGCAGAATACACAAACCATGGTAGATTAATATGTTTCTCTGTAATACGCATTAGTGCATAACTCAAAGCATTGACCGTTGTATTGGCTTTCTTTTCCTCCTCAGAACCGGGCTTATGCTTGACGCAGTTAGCATCTAGAATGATAGCATCATAACTTACTGATGGATTCAGCAGTTCTTCAATTCCTGCATCCACATATTCTTTTGCTACAACATTCATCTTCTTCTTGTTATAAGCACGATTTATGAGGGAGTTCGACGGGTTATCGTCAATCCAAAGTATGTTTTTAATCATTGTTAATGTCATTTGTTAAAGGTAAAACAATCTCAAAATCACAAACAAAACCATCAGCTTCATTTCCCATTTCTGTGTAGTTAACAGTACCACCGAAATGTTCAATAATATTCTTAACTTGGTTACATCCAATCCCATCACCATGGCCTTCACCCCAAGCAAATATTTTATTTACATCAAAATGCTTAGACGCAGGAATGCCATTGTTCCTAATATGGATAATGGCCTTTAGTCCGTCTTCTGAGGAAGAAACTGTTATTTTGACCTTGTAGTCATATCGTTTTTTGTCAATAAAACCGTATTTCTCAGCATTATTGATTAGATTGTCAAAAACTTGGTGTAAATCCTCTTCGGAGATATTGATAATCAACTCTCCCTCATCCAAATACTCCAATACCACCTCGTAGTTCTTTGCTATTTTCTTTTGAATGTAGGCATTTATCGATTTCTCTACATTCAATGGTGTAGGAGAATGGAACTTTTCGACATCTGTAAAATGCTGAACCATTTTAGTTACTTTTTCCACATTCGCTACAATTTTCAGGACGTACTCTTCAAGGGAATCACCTTGTCGCGTAACTATAGAATCCTTACTAACAGAATCATTTAGTTGAATGAAGTCACTAACATCTAAAATCGCTGGATATATGTCACCCAACACATGTCCCACAGCATGCTTTCGTTCACGCTGAGTGATTTCAAAGTCCTTCAGACGCTTCTCATTAAGTTCGTTGAGATGAACGCCCATCTCTTGAAGCAACTGTTCTTTATAACGAATGACAGCAGCCTTTTGCTCGTCTAATGAAGGGAGAAGCATCTTTGCTGTCATGAAAAGTACACTTACACCTCGACTAACAATAGTCCCAGTTCCATCTACGATTTGCTTTGCCATATAAGGTTGGCGCAATTGAATTACAAGATATTCAGGTAATACAATAGAAGTATCAACTTTGAAGGCACGATAATATGGCATATAATATGCTGGTGAACCATCCAATTTGACATAAACAGACCGAGGCTGTCTGCGTGTATCAACTATTATACAATCCTCATCTATTTGGTATGCCGGTACATGGGTATTCACATCCTTTGGGGGGATGTCGCTGGACTTTATAGAAAGTTGCAGCTCTGGGAATGGGAAAATGACAATGGGATGTTGCCCTTCCTTCAACTCTATTTCCTTCCTGGAACAAGGTTGAAGAATATGTTCGAGAGCGATAGTTCTTTCTCCGTCTTTTGCTTCTAATAGCATTCTCGCAATATACCTTTCGGGAATGAAAGAACAACCATTGGAGAAAAAGATACTCTTATCTACGATTGTAGAATGATTGGAATCTTCACTTTGAAGCAGTGAGATTACCATTTTTTCATCCAACAAATTATTGATGCCTTGCCTTATGAAGCACTCAGAAGCATCAACAAATCTCACCTTCCCTTTATGCTCTTTTTCTCGATTCAAAATGACAACATAGGTAGCAATGTTAGTCCCAAAGAATAGATTATTGGGCAATCTAATTACAGACTCCACCAGATCCTTTTCAATGAGGGTTTTCCTTATAGAAAATGAGAGTCCACCTGTAGCGGCACAAAACCACCCCGACACTATAGCGGCGACCTTCTTCTTTGCTTGGTTATAGGCCTTAGTAAAGAAGTCTGCCTCCATCGTATCGTGTTTGGCATCGCTTATACGAGCATGGAATGGTGGTGTTGCAACAATATAATCAAAAGATTGTCCAAGCCACTCTGACACAGAATCACCCTGCACGCAATGGCTATCATCCTTTCCATGAAGGAGGAGGTTTAATCGCGCAATAAGATACATCTGTGACATCTCTTGTGCGTGATAATCGATCTTATCGTTAAGGAACATGCCATAAGAAGCCAACCCTGCATATGGATTGTAAACAGAACCTTCTGTTGCCCCAAGCAGGCGTGTCATTAGGCGGGTGACTTGAATTGGTTGAAAGAACATCCCCCCAGCCTTACCTTCGTTACGGGCAATAAACGAGAGCACTTCTTCTGTAAATATACCAACTCCTGACTGGAACCAATCATCTGGAAGGGTACACAATATGTGTATAATCTCCATTAAGTCAAGAGGCTCCATCTGCTTTATGGCAAAGAATTTGTTTTGACTTTGCCCTCTTTCTGAGAACGCATTATCAATTTCTGAGAATAGTTTCTTAATCTCAGCAGTCGTTCGTCCGACAGCATATTGTGCCTTAACACCTTTTTCTTTCCAATCCTGTAGCGTCTTTTCCGTGCCACCAGTAACCGCGAGTATGGAGGTGTCAACTACACAGAGAATGAAGTCGTCGGCTTCAATCTCGTTATTACAAATAACAAGCTCTCCTCGCTTAGCCAGCAAAAGGACTTCGAGAAGCCAAAACTTGTTCCTTGGATTCATTCCAAAGAACAAATTGAGAATTCGCTTTAGCTTGTTCTCAATGTTCATGTTGTTTGCTACTTCCATCTTGTTTGTCTCTTGCATCTTTACCATGTTGCTCTCAGTTTTGGGTTTCACATTTGATTTCTGGGCGCAAAGGTAAGTATTACACGTTCAATTTAACTGAACCTATTGATACTTTTCCATATTTTTTTTAATTCTGTCTGCAATTTTATCTCTCAGTGAAGATGGAGCCAATACTTCAAAGCGTTCTCCAAAAGAAAGAAGAAGTTGCTCCAACTCGAAGTTCGGTATCACCTTGATGGCAACTATAGCGCCACCATCTTCTTTCTCCTCAATCACTGTTTGAGATTTATGCAGAGGTTTTGATAGGGTGTAAGGCAGTTGCTCTTTATCAACCCATATCTTCACGGTCTGGGGTACTTCATCCGACTTAACGCTAACTCCAACTATATTGTCGAAATAGTGCGAGAAGTCAATTTCTGTATTCGGGATGAACTTAGCAGAAGTTTTTCCCATTGCTTCAACTCGGTCAAGCGCATAGATTGATATGTTCTTGTACTCATCATTGAGTGCAAATAGGAACCATCTTTGATTGTACTCTTTCAAATAGTAGGGATGAATGACCCCCTCAATAATCTTATTACTCCTATAGGTGTAGTACTTAATCTTGATGGCTTTCTTTTCTGAAACGGCCTTGAACAATGGCGTAAAGAAAGACATGCCTTTCAGTTCCTTGTTCTCATCAAAACCAATAACAGGCTCTGGACGGGCACTGACTGTTTCTTGAAGATGGGCACTCATCTCTTCAACCCATTCAAATCCAGGCATCCCCTCAAAACGGCGAAGCATGGACACAGATTGAGTTAGTTGGGCTATCTCTTCTTCATTCAACGGCGTGTTAAAAATAGAGAAGTGCGGGTCTTCATAGCGATACCTGATTTCACGCCCACTTCGAATCTGTTCCACCACAATATGCCAACGGTTCTCAATGGATAAGATATCGTTACGAATGGTGTTCAGAGCACTGATGGGTAATTCACCACGACGTTCCAAAGCATCATTGCATCTATCAAATATCTCCTGAGTGGAATAGCCCCTTCTACTTTGGAGACATCTGTCAATAATACTTTCCCTGAATGATCCGTTTTTTACGTTAGCCATTATTCTAAAGGACGTACTAATTCGTTTACATTAACTTCCAGCACTTTTGCTATTTGCAACAGCATCTCCAAATTAGGTTGCGTTGTATTCGTCACCCACTTGGAGATGGTAGCTTGGTCTTTGCCTAATTGTTCAGCCAGCCACTTGTTAGTTTTTTCTTTCTCGGCTAAAGCGACTTTAATTCGGTTGAGATGCTTGCTATCCATATTATAATAATGTATAATCCGAGTACAAAGATACATGTTTTTTGCCAAATTTATTCTTTTTGGAGATAAAAATGAGTGAAAATCGCAAAATATTTGAAGAAAACGCCAAATTGTCAGTAATACTGTGACATGACTGATATACTTTTCCCTTATTATTACCATATGGCCACCATTTGGTTGGTTGGCATCTATTTTGCACTTCTTTTCAATAAAAAGCTTATAATGGCATACACAGTAAATTCATGTTTCGAAGATTTCATGAGGAATTCCTGACATCAATTAATTAGAATGGAGTTGATAGTGCAAAAAATACTAGAGTTCCACGACTTATTCCCAAAAGAAAAAGAGTTGGATGTGCGAACAATACTGAAGAAATATAGTCGCGAGTATATTGTTCGTTGCTGTCATGTACTGTGCAATAATTACAGCAATGCTGCCTTTATTCCAGACAATAATAATACTTTTTTCTCAGAGGCAAGCAAGAAACATATTCCAAGTCTAAATGAAAGGATATCTAATTATCTTAATTCAACAGGGCAGGATAGAGTTTGCTATTGTACCGTAAAAACAGCATTAGAGTTGATGCGAGTGGCCTTTTCTATTCCGGTACAAGAGTATAAGAATAAAGGACAAAAAGAAGATTTTGAATATGATATGTTTCGTTCAATACTGATGCTTAATGAACACTTGATGGCTTATACCCATGCTGATAATTTGGATTTAGCATCGCTGTTGTTTGCAAACAACTATGTACAGAATGATATCATTAATCAAAATCAGAGTGATACCTTTGTTCGTCAGGTTACACACTATAAGAAACTTGTGGGTTTCATAGAGAATTATCCTAAATGCGCTAATGCACATGAACTATTCTTGCAAAAGATGGGGATTAACTCAATGGATGAGTATTCCAAAACTTGGGGGGCATTAGTGACACTATCAATGGATTATTTGAAGAGTGGTGTAAAAGCATGTCCTGTCTTTGACTATAATCAGTTGAAAGATGAACATCATCTTATAAGTAAGCCGGTGCTGGATAATCTCTGTATTGACATAACGGCTACTATACCATATGATGCAGAAGATGCAGAATCTAGAGATAATAATGTAGATTATAGAAATTTCCGCTCACACCCTCTGGTGAGGGTTGATGATGGTAAATATTTGATTTATAGTCTACACTTGCTATTGGAGAGACTATATAGCAGTCTATTCTTCGATATAAAGGATGGGGTCAAGAATGCTTTTGGTTTTTATAATAAAGAATTTGTTGAGCGACGGTTGTTTCAACCCGCTGTCCTTGCTGCTCTTTCAAAGTATACGTCATTCTATTTGCCTTCTAAACACGATGTAGAAGAATTGAATTCTCCAGCAGAGAAAGACGGACAACCAGATTTCTATATTAGAGAAGATTATAATATAATACTTTTTGAGTGTAAAGCAATAAGAATAAAAGGTGAGATAAAAGACAAATCTGACATTTCGGAACTACTAGATTTATTGAAACAAAAGCTATATCAGTCAACCCATAACACAGACAAAACACGCAAGGAGAAAAAAAAGCCAGAGGACTTGGGTGTAAAACAGCTTGTTAACCTAATGACTAGAATAGATGAAGATACTTTTGAATTTGATGATAATATCCCAGATGAAGTGGCGTATTATCCTGTTTTAGTATTAGAAGATACTCATCTTGTAATCCCAGGCATATCAAGCATTATAAATTCATGGTATAAAGAATTAATCCATAAAGAACTACCAAATCAAATGTGTCATCCGGTTGTTGTAATGTCCATAAACACGCTAATATGGCATAAACAAGCCTTTGCCAGATTTGGTTTCCATACCATATTTAATAATTATTACAGTAAAGCGGCAAAATATGAGGAAGATGGCATTCTTTGGTCTTTTAATCCTCTTGCAGATTTTGATACTTTTATGAATGAGCACTATAGAATTTCAAAATCAGAGAGACAGAAAATGTTTAATGAGTCATTAAGTGCATTAGGACTAAAAAAGGAAACCACTAGTGTCAATTGATAAAGACGCGAACATCATAGAGCATCTGCTAGAGTTAGAAGAAAAGGTGCTTGGCAAGAAACACAAATAGCGATTTGTGGATTTCTATTTTTGCTTGGCACTACAGCTTCTTTTATATTCTCTTATCGTTCACGTGTATTTGTAAATATCTGATACACAATAGCGTTTAGATTAGAGGAGGTGAAGTAAAAAAGAGAAATATTCAGAAAGCGTGCGGCCCCTCGGGCTGCACGCTTTGATCTTAAAATGAAATTTCGTTATGACGTAATAACGAAATAACGAAAAAAATCAACAAAAAAATGGCAATGCAAATCACGCGCTTCGGATATTATTGGTTAGACACGTGGGTGCTCGCTAATGTCATCCAGTTGGCAACACAGGATTTCTGTTCGCGTTTCCTGAATAACTCGAACGACCCGGGCGGACGACAGTATGACCAGATGACGCAGGCGGCACGCTCTGCCCCTGCAAATATAGCCGAAGGCAATTCGCGCCATGCCACTTCAAAAGAGACGGAGATGAAACTGACGGACGTGGCGCGCGCAACGCTATCCGAACTGGCGAACGACTATCTTAACTGGCTCCTGCGATAGGAGATCATTCCATGGTCAATCCATTCTTCTGAATACAATACCGTCAGTAATATCCGGCTCGACCGACCGGGTTATCAAGATGACGTGCTGCATGAAAGCAGTATTCACATCCTTGCCCAGAAACATAAGTTTGACCGGTGGCTGAAGAGTGATGATTCGATCGTCGTGGCGAACTGTCTGTTAGTGCTCACGGGGCGTTTGGTGATGATGATAAGCCGGCAGATAGAACGCCAGCTTGAGGATTTCAAGGCAGAAGGAGGCTTCACCGAGGGCTTGACGGCAGAACGCCTCGAATACCGCAAACAGCAAAGCGCCCATGCCGATGCTCCGCCGTGTCCGCAATGCGGCAAGCCAATGATCAGGCGCGTGGCAAAAAAAAGGCGTCAACGCAGGCAAAGAATTCTGGAGTTGCAGCGACTATCCCAGGTGCATGGGAACAATGTCGATATAACGATATAACGTCATAACGTCATTACGCAATAACGCCATAACGTTTAAATATTTTCGGCCCGGTCTGGCAGTGCTTCACAAAAAATTTTCATAATTTTGCTCTTTAAAAGCAAAAAGGAAAAGAATTATGACGCAAGAGACTCAGAATAAGCAGACAAACACCGACGGGCAGCCGAAGTTCCATCTTGACACCTGCCCCCTCTGCGGCAGCACGGAATTCGCCAAGGAGCGCACGTGCACGGACTTCTATGCGAGCGGTGAACAGTTCGATGTTTGCCGTTGCAGCAAGTGCGGCTTCATTTTCACACAGGACGCGCCGGACGAGAGTGTGGTGGGGCCCTACTACGAAACGAAAGACTACATCTCGCTGAGCGACACGAACGAAGGCGTGATGAACAAGGTGTACCACGCCGTGCGCAACCACATGCTCAAGCGCAAGAGCCGACTCGTGCAGCAGGCGGCAGGTATGGAGAAAGGCACCATCCTCGACATCGGCACAGGCACGGGCTATTTCCTCCACACCATGCAGCAGGCAGGGTGGAAGGTGGAAGGCATCGAGAAGAGTGCTGAAGGAAGAAAATTCTCAAAGGAGCATTTCGGCCTCGACATCCACGACAACGACTACCTCTCTCAGACCGACACCGCCTCGAAGGACGTCATAACGCTCTGGCACGTGATGGAGCACCTGCAGCAACTCAACGAGTCGTGGCAGCACATAGCACGCACACTCAAGCCGGGCGGCACACTCGTAGTGGCTGTGCCCAACTGCGGCAGCGCCGATGCCGACCACTATCAGGACTACTGGGCAGCATACGACACACCGCGCCACCTCTGGCACTTCCAGCCCGACACGATGAAGGCATTCGGCGAAAAGCACGGTTTCGAACTGCAGAAGATACACCCCATGCCCTTCGATGCGTTCTATGTGTCGATGCTCAGCGAGAAATACCGCGGCAAGAGCGCCACATTCCTCCGCGGTGCATGGCAAGGCCTGATTTGCTATTTCAAGGCACTCGGCAAACCACAGCGAAGCAGTTCGGTGATTTATGTCTTTAGGAAGTAAACTCTTTGAGCGAAGTTTTAAAGAAGATAAAGAATTTCGAAGTTAAGAAGTTAGCGAAGTTAATGAAGTTAACGACGATACTTTAGACCAACAAATAACAGAAAGGAGTTAAAGAATTTCGAAGTTAACGAAGTTAGCGAAGTTAATGAAGTTAACAACGATACTTTAGACCGACAAATAACAGAAAGGAGAATATGTAATAATAATTAGCATTAGGTAACGTCGTTAACTTCGAGCGAAGCGATAACTTCAATAACTTCGTTAACTTCAAAGATAAAGAGGTAACGTCGTTAACTTCGAGCGAAGCGATAACTTCAATAACTTCGTTAACTTCAAAGATAAAGAGGTAACGTCGTTAACTTCGAGCGAAGCGATAACTTCAATAACTTCGATAACTTCAAAGATAAAGAGGTAACGTCGTTAACTTCGAGCGAAGCGATAACTTCAATAACTTCGATAACTTCAAGAAAAAAGAACTACTTCAAGAAAATAAAGAACAACCCATGTCAAGAAGCAATTTCTCCGGAAAATTAGGACTTATCCTCGCCTCGGCAGGGTCCGCTGTAGGGCTCGGCAATCTATGGCGTTTCCCCACCGAAACGGGCGAGAACGGCGGTAGCGCATTCCTCATCATCTATCTGGCTTGCGTCATCGTTTTCGGTTTGCCCGTCATGATTTCAGAGTTCATGATAGGCCGCAGCAGCCGCGTCAGTGTGGGAAGGTCGTACAGTGTACTCGCACCGGGAAGCCTCTGGAAATGGCTCGGACCGCTGCAAGTGCTCACACCCTTCCTTATCCTGTGCTACTACAACGTGGTGGCAGGGTGGACACTATGGTACGCCGGCGAAGCGGCTGTGAACGGCTTCAGCACCATGGCGCAGAGTAGTGAATCGGCAGCGGTGTTTTCCGACTTCTTCGCCGAATTCGTGGGCTCATGGTGGAAACAGATCCTCTGCCTCATCGTCTTCATGGGCATCACCCACTATGTCATCGTGCAGGGTGTAACGAAAGGCATCGAGCGCTCGTCGAAGGTGCTCATGCCGGGACTCTTCATCCTCCTGCTCCTCCTCGTGGGTTGTGCCCTCACCATGCCCGGCGCAAAGGAAGGACTCAACTTTCTCTTCAAGCCCGACTTCTCGAAGATAACAACCTCCACAGTGCTCTCCGCCATGGGACAGGCGTTCTTCTCCCTCAGCCTCGGTATGGGCATACTCACCACCTACGCCTCCTATTTTAAGGACGACGCCAACCTCGGCAAGTCGGCGCTGTCCATCGGCGCCATCGACACATTCGTGGCAATACTCGCCGGTGTGTTCATCTTCCCCGCAGTATTCACGGCAGGCATAGAACCGTCGAAAGGCCCGTCGCTGCTCTTCGAAGCGCTGCCCAACGTGTTCCAGAGCGCATTCGGAGGACTGCCATGGCTGTCGTACATCGTCAGCCTCGCGTTCTATCTCCTGCTCATCCTTGCCACACTCACCAGCGCCATATCCATACACGAAGCCGTTACGTCCTACCTCGCCGAAGCGCTCCACTGGAGCCGCAGGAAGGCTGCAACATTAGTAAGCCTCTCGACGGCTGCAATAGGCGTGCTCTGCGCACTGTCGCTCGGAGCGCTCAAAGGCGAACTCACCTTCTTCGACATGGCGCTCTTCGACATCTTCGACTATGTCACGGCGAAATGGCTGCTGCCCATAGGCGGTATGCTCATCACGATTTTTGCAGGGTGGCGACTCTCGAAGCGGGTGTGGTGGAAACAGATGACCAACAGCGGGACAAAGCGTTTCCCCATATTCCCCATTTTCGTATTCATGATACGCTTCGTATGCCCCATCGGCATTCTCCTTATCTTCCTTAACGAACTCAAAGTGTTCTAAATCACACACACATGACACCTGCACTCTACCTCATACCCTGCCCCATCGGCGCTACACCGACGGAGCAGGTGCTTCCGGCATACAACAAGGAAGTGATCCTCTCCATACGCCACTTCATTGTGGAAGAAATCCGGACAGCGCGCCGCTTCCTCAAAAGCGTGGACCGCAGCATCGACATCGATGCCCTCACCTTCCACGCCATGGGCAAACACGCCGACCAAGCGCTCTTTGCCTCCTATCTCGAACCACTGCGACGCGGCGAGTCAGTAGGCATCATCAGCGAAGCAGGCTGCCCCGCCGTGGCTGACCCGGGCGCCGACATCGTGGCGATAGCACAGCGCGAAGGCATGCGCGTCATACCGCTCGTGGGACCGTCATCCATACTCATGGCACTCATGGCAAGCGGACTCAACGGACAGAGTTTCGCCTTCAACGGCTACCTGCCCATCGACCCCACACAGCGCACACGACGCATCAAGCAACTCGAAGCGCGCGCCCAGACAGAACACCAACCGCAAATCTTCATAGAAACACCCTACCGCAACCACAAAATGCTCAGCGACATTATCGCTGCCTGCCGACCCGGCACACGCCTGTGCATAGCAGCAGCCATATCCACAGAGCAGGAATACATCCGCACACAAACCATAGCCGACTGGAAAAAACACCCCGCACCCAACCTCGCAAAACTACCAACCATTTTTATAGTAGGATAGCGGAGGGTTGAGAGTATTCAGAGTATTCAGAGTATTCAGAGTATTCAGAGTATTCCGAACATTCCGAATACTCCAAAACCTCTGTCTTCTCTAAAGCGAAACGCGGTAGGAATAGCCTTTTCCGCTCTTGTGGCGCGCACGGCCCGAATAGTTGCCGCGGCCGTCGCCTGTAGCAGAGAAGGTCCAGTAGATGCCGTATTCCGTCGTTTTCAGGTGCATGCGACGGGAGTTGAGTGTGCCGGTAACAGCCCACGAAACACCCTGCGTATAATTATTGAACGTGCCATAGTAATTATCGCCATAGTTGCACGACACGTCGAACGACACATTGTCGCCGTTGAGCACACCCGACAGGCTGGCATACGAAGGTATGGAAATGTCGTTCGCCTGTGGCGCTTGCGCGGCCTGTGCCTGGGCTTTGGCTTTTTCGGCAGCGGCTGTGGCCTGGTTAGCCTGCTCCTGTGCCTTCTTGGCATTCTGTTCTGCCTCGTCTGCCAGTTTCTTAGCCTGGTCGGCCTCCTGCTGCGCCTGTTCGGCCTTCTGACGCTCCACCTCGGCTTGCCGGCGCTCCTCTTTGGCGTTCTGGCTGTGAATATACAAGAAGATGCCGCCTAAGATAAGTATCAGTGCCACCAAGCCCGTGATGATGCCTATCAGCCAGGTCTTAGTGCTGTTGTTCGCATTACCCGGCTGCTGACCATAATAACTATTGCCTGCTACAGGGCGTTGTGCATAGCCTGTGGCATTGCCGCAAAGAGGGCAGAAAGCTGCCGATTCGGGAATGGCATTCCCGCAGTGTGGACATTGAATGGACATGGTATTTCAGTTTTTGTTCTGTTTTACCCCACAAAAATAAGAAAATATCTGCTATTGTCAAACTGTGTGCAGAAAATATTTCAAGTTTTGCAAGTTCCGCTTGCTTGAAGTTAACAACGGTACCTTTTTCGCTTTGAAGTTAACGGAGTTATTGAAGTTATCGCTTCGCTCGAAGTTAACGACGGTACTTCTTTCTCTTTGAAGTTAACGGAGTTATTGAAGTTATCGCTTCGCTCGAAGTTAACGACGGTACTTCTTTCGCTTTGAAGTTAACGGAGTTATTGAAGTTATCGCTTCGCTCGAAGTTAACGACGGTACTTCTTTCGCTTTGAAGTTAACGGAGTTATTGAAGTTATCGCTTCGCTCGAAGTTAACGACGGTACTTCTTTCTCTTTGAAGTTAACGGAGTTATTGAAGTTATCGCTTCGCTCGAAGTTAACGACGGTACTTCTTTCTCTTTGAAGTTAACGGAGTTATTGAAGTTATCGCTTCGCTCGAAGTTAACGACGGTACTTCTTTCTCTTTGAAGTTAACGGAGTTATTGAAGTTATCGCTTCGCTCGAAGTTAACGACATTAGCTTATGCTGATGTTCTCTTTGAAGTTAATGAAGTTATTGAAGTTATCGCTTCGCTCGAAGTTAACGACATTACCTCTTTATCTTTGAAGTTAACGAAGTTATTGAAGTTATCGCTTCGCTCGAAGTTAACGACATTACCTAATGCTGATGACTTTCTTTCTTCTTTCTTTTGTTATTTATCGGTCTAAGGTATCGTCGCTAACTTCGTTAACTTCGATAACTTCGATAACTTCAAAATTAAACTTCGTTATCAGTCCAACGTATCGTCGCTAACTTCGTTAACTTCGATAACTCCGAGCGTAGCGATAACTTCAGAAAGTTGCAAAATAATTTTTCAGCCGTTTTTTTGCAAATGTAGCGGCAAGGCTGTATATTTGCATGAAAATTGGAAAAAATCTACGACATTATGGATTTACAACTCACGCTCATACAACTCATACTCTTCGCCATCGGTGCATCACTCGTGGTGTGCTTCCTCACCTTCGTCGTGGCTAACATCTGCTATGGCAGACAGCCGCTCTGGCGATTCTCGAAACTCATGCTGCGCACGATAGTCTTCGGGCTGCTCATAGCCGGTGTACTCATCTATGTAGGCTATAAGCACCTGCCGCGAAACATCGAGATCTACGACGGCGGAGAAACCGTAACGCGCTACGGCATCAACATACAGTCGTACCAGCACCGCAACCGCGTGCTCCTCACCAACAAGACAGCGCAGGAAGAACTCTTCTACATACAGACGGGCGAAGGACAGAACGGCAAGGAAGCCACCTTCGAAGTCATCAGCAAAGACATACCGCTCGAAGTGTACGGCGTACCCAAGGCATACCTCGTGAAGGCTGCCGACGCCAAGGCGCAGAACCTCATGCCCATCGTCGTCACAGAAGCCGAAGCAAAGACATATTTCGGCGGAGCAGCCGACTGGCGCACCGTGAGAAACATCTACTACCGCACCGAAATGCAAGAGAAGGAAATAGAAGACATCATCAGGCAGAAAACCGAAGAAGCCAAGCGCAAGGACACCATCGCAGCAAAACTCAAGACCAGCATCCACCCGGAAGTAGTGGTAGATAGCGCATTGAAGATGAAACCATAAGACCATTCTGAATAATCGGAATAATCTGATTTTTCTGAAAACTCCGACTATTCCGATTACTCCGAATTACTCCGACAAAGCAACCCCTACCGCCTCACTTGCGACAGCAAGAGGCTGCGTAGGGTTTTTCGTGCGGTCTCCGCATACGCGGCGAAGCGGTCGGCTTGCTCCGGCATTGCTATGGCGGTCCATGTGGCGAGCAACCGGCGCACGGCATAGCGCACGATGGCTGTGGGCAGTGCTGCGGCATGTGCCGACGGCAGCGTTTCAGGCACCGCGACATTCAGCACGAAGTCGGCGGCGAGGTCTATGCCGTGAGGCAGGGGCGGCAGTTCCGCATCGGTAATGTAAGGCGCCAAGATTCGCGCCACGTCGGTCAGCACGTCCTGCCAGGCACTTTCGAGCACCTCGCGGTCCTCATCCTGGATAGCTATCCGCGGATAGGCACTGCCATCAGCCGAACCGTCCGCCTGTTTGGCAGCCACATACGCCGCCAGTTTCTGTACCTCGGCAAACACCGAGGATTTTGAAATTCTTATTTGCATTTTTCGTTAGTATTAGGTTATCAGGAATAATTCTCAATTGTCACAGCATCTCCCCTGACGAGTGGCGCAGGGCTAAAGCCCTTGCGTCACGCCACTCGCCAGCGGAGCCCGCAAAAGCCTGGCTTGGGTTGGCATCATGGGAAAGGATGCATTTTCAGTTCTTAGGGACGCACGGGCCGCACAGTGCGACCGGTCGTGCGGCTGTTGAAGTCGTCGACGAACACTTCGCCCGAGCCGATGCTCAGGCCGTACGCGCTGCCCGGACAGCCCGAGACGAGCGAACTCGACCAGAAGAAGCCGGCGTACGCGCAGTAGAGCTGCGTGTCGTCGCGTTCGCCCCCAGCGGGAAGGAAAATACTTTTTCCGTTAGTAGCCGTAAGGAGAGAACCATTCACACCAGTACCTTTATAGTTTTCTATCCACTTTTCTTTCGTATTATTGCAAAGTTCTTCCATTTGTTCTTTTGTAGGCATACGCCACTGTCCTCCCCATTTCACATGGGCAACATCGTCCTCTGGATCAAGGACAGTCTTATTATCTGTATGCCAATTTTCACCAAAATCGGGGTTATCACAATACTTCGTAAGTTCAATAATTTCTCCCCACTTGTACGTACTCCAATCATAATTGGTTTTAGTGGCTATCTCGCCCCATGCATAATAATCGCCGTATGCCGTAGGTCTTGAAGCACCTACGTTGCAGCATGCCCATTTCGTGCCGCTCGGCAAACCGAGGTCGATGGCATGGGGGTGGTTGCTGTCGGGACAAGTTTGTTGCGCAGAGATAGGCAGACCTACCGCAAGCGCCATAAGAATAATCACAAATCTTTTCATGGTAGTTGTTTTTTTGGTTGGATTATGTTTTGCAAATATAACAATTACGCCGCTAAAAGCAAAAATATTCCCGCCTTTTTATCTTTCTATTTGTTTAGGAGTATCCGGAAAACGGGCTGAAAGTCCGTCAAGCCCATAGCCCAGGGCAACGCCCTGGGTGAATTGGTGTTTAGTCGTTTCGCCCTGTAGGGGCAAAAGCCATATAATCTGAATATCTGCCGCTTTTGCGCTTACAGCGCGCCATTGTCGTTGATTATCTTCACCCGGGGCGTTGACCTGGGCTATGAGCATATTTGGCTTTCAGCCAATTTTACCGGACAACAAGAACAGTCTTTTCATTGTTTCTATAGCTTCTATGGCCTCTATAGCATCTATAGCCTTCTACAGGCTCTCAATATACTTCATAATGCCCTCCACATGCAGGCGCACGACGGCTGCCTTGCCGGCTTCGGAGAGGAGGAACGCCACGTCTTCGCGGTTGTCCTGGAAGAAGTTCTCGGTCAGTACGGCGGGACAGACGGTGTGCTTGAGGATGTAGAAACCGGCTGTCCAGTATTTCTGCGAGCGGCTCGGTGTGCGCACCTGCAGCCCCTGTGCCTTGGTGGCATCGTATAGGCAGCCGGCGAGGCGTTTCGCGCGTTCGCTGCACTGCCTGTACACCCACCCGCTCCAGCCGCGCGCATTCATCCATTGTCCGTGCCCGGCGGCATTGCAGTGTATGCTCACGAGGATGGTGCTGCCTGCCGGGTGGCGGTTCACGCGGCGGCAACGCTCAGCGAGCGACACGTCCCACATTTCTTTTACTATCCTTTCGGCATCCACACCGCGCCGATGCAGTTCTTTCTCCACGCGCTCGGCTATCTCGCGCACGTAGGCATACTCGCGCAGACGCCCGTCGGGGCTGCGCTTACCGGCTGTGTCGGAGCCGTGGCCGTTGTCAATCAGTACTTTCAGTTTTTTCATAGTCTTGTTCGTTTTCACGTTCGTTTTCAGGTTGTTCATTAGTATTGTTTTCAGGGTTTAAGCCGCTGCGCCTGAATTCCTTGGTAAAGGCGCTGAAGCGACGGTCCACATAGATGCCCACGCCGAAGATGGATCCGGCATAGATGAGGCATTGCGAAAAGAGCCATAGCACACTGTCGCTGATCTCGCCCGGAGGCGGAGTAATAAACCCTGCCACGGCGAAGGCAAGACCGGCAACGAGCATGCCTACGGCGGTGATGGTCTGTGTGTTTTTCATGGTTGTGTTAGTATTTTTCTGTAGTATCATAGAAGTTAGCGAAGTTAAAGAAGTTAACGAAGTTAAAGACGATACTTTAGACCGACAAATAACAGAAAGGAGTTAAAGAATTTCGAAGTTAACGAAGTTAGCGAAGTTAATGAAGTTAACGACGATACTTTAGACCGACAAATAACAGAAAGGAGTTAAAGAATTTCGAAGTTAACGAAGTTAGCGAAGTTAATGAAGTTAACGACGATACTTTAGACCGACAAATAACAGAAAGAAGAATATGTAATAAAAATTAGCATTAGATAACGTCGTTAACTTCGAGCGAAGCGATAACTTCAATAACTTCATTAACTTCAAAGAAAACATCAGCATAAGCTAATGTCGTTAACTTCGAGCGAAGCGATAACTTCAATAACGTCATTAACTTCAAAGAAAACATCAGCATAAGCTAATGTCGTTAACTTCGAGCGAAGCGATAACTTCAATAACTTCGTTAACTTCAAAGAAAACATCAGCATAAGCTAATGTCGTTAACTTCGAGCGAAGCGATAACTTCAATAACTTCGTTAACTTCAAAGAAAACATCAGCATAAGCTAATGTCGTTAACTTCGAGCGAAGCGATAACTTCAATAACTTCGTTAACTTCAAAGATAAAGAGGTAACGTCGTTAACTTCGAAAACTTCTATACCCTCTCCACATTCCCCGCATAGTCCGTACCATTCCCCGTTGAGATGCAGCCGATGGCGTGCGTGCCTGTGGCGAGGGTCGTTCGGATGCCTATGCTGTTGGCTGTGGCGTAGCAGGCGTGGCAGAGCATGGCTGTTTCTGCGCCCGAGGGTGCCGCGCCCTGTGCCGAGAAACCCGTGCCTTCGCGCGACGAGCCTGTCCAGGCGTGGGTCGGCAGGTTCTTGCGCGCCATAGTGCCGTAGTAGGCTGCCCGTCCGCCGCTCGCCGGTGTGCACCCGCTGCCGTTGTATTCATACAGTCCGCCGCGCGAGGTTACGGTGCAATGCTCGTGGCAACTCTCGCCGTCGTCGCAGTTGTCGTGCCCCCAGCAGTTCTCGAGCACGATGTCCGAAGGACTGTCGGCTGTGCCGTGTCCGTTGAAACCGTCGTTGGAGCAGCCGTATGCCTCGCAGCGGCACATGAGGAAGTCCGTCGTGCCGTCGTAGCGTATGGCACCGGCGGCATTCACCATGCCCACACTCACGTTCTCCAACAGTCCGTGCATACCGGTGAGCAGAAGCGGCGCATAGAGAAATGCCACGTTCCGCACCGCTGTCGTACCGCCGACGGTGCCGCTTATCGTGCGGCGTGGTATGACGACGGGGTGCGTGGCGAGGTCTGTGCCTTCTGCCTTCGAGAAATAGAGCGTCGTACCGCTGACGTACCATTTCAGCACGTCCGTGCTCGCTTCAATCTCGGCTATCGACGACGCTGGATAGATGCGCGTGGAGGGCAGGCGGTGCGTGGTGCCTTCCTGTGCAGGATGCACCTCCGACGGCAGTATCGCAGTGGCGGCATCTGCCACATCGTGCTGCCAGAGGTAGGTGCCGCGCGTAGGCGGCTTGTCTATTGTAGCGCACAGCACACGCGTATAGCCAGCCGCCGTCTCCGCTGCCGTCACGCGATAGCAACTGATGCAGCGCACGCGCCCTGCTCCCGTCAGTCTGCCGTAGTTGGAGAGGTCAATCGGCAGGTTCAGGTAGTCGCCGGAGAGCATCACGAGTTCGCCGTCGGGCGCAAGCAACGTGTTCGCACGGCGCAGGGAAAGCACGGGAGAGTCGGCTGAAAGTCCGTCGTTCAGGTCGCTGCCTTGGGGCGAGAGATAGATGCGGCGCGCAAAGGGTTTGGCGGACACGATGTCGGCGTGGCACAACGTTTTGTCGGTCTGCACCACGAAGGTGCGCAGGGCGTTGAACACTGCCGCCTCAGCCCCCGCCGGCGGTGTGAGTTCGTAACTGCCCTCACCTGCCGTACAGTCCACGTGTCCCACCACGCCGCCCCCTGCGCCCAGCCACACCACGATGGGGAAAAACGTGGTGGCTGTCTCGCTCACCAGTTTGTTGTAGAGCAGGAAACGCTCCACACCTTCCACCGCGAGGGGCGCCGTGTGGAGGTAGGCACTGCTCGTGCTCACACTCCCGTCCGCACGCATCAGCCCCGTCTCGGTGAACACATCGTCGGCAAAGTAGCGGTAGATGCGGCGGCGGTGGCTCTGTTCGAGGGCATCAACACGCGCGGTGAGACCTGTCACGTCGCTCATATCTACCGCTTCGCCCTGTGTCCACGCACCTGCCGTGGCGCAGCGATAGACGTAGGTGGTGCCGTCCTCTGTCACGTAAGCCCAGTCGCCCGGCTCTGGCGATGCACACGCTGCCACGAGTGCTGCCAGACCGTCATAGAAACCCTTGAAGGCTGTGCGCAAGCCGCTGTAGCGGAGCGTGCCGCCCACGGTGAGGTCGCCGCTCACGAGGCAGTCGCCATTCACGGTGGTGAGTTGCCGCCCGTGGCTCTCCTCGTCGCCCGTGCTCCAGCGCACCTTGTAGCGGTCCCAGAACACGTCCTCGCCGCCAACGGTAGCGTAGTCGCCCTCGCGACCGCCCTCAGGATAACGCGCCCAGAGCGCGTCCATACTAGGGAAGTCGCCCAAGTTGTTCAGTCGTTGGTAATTCATGGTTGTTTCTTTTTTATAGAAGTTCAACTTTCTGAAGTTATCGCTACGCTCGAAGTTATCGAAGTTAATGAAGTTAACGACGAAACTTAGGACCGACAGATAACATCAGCATAAGGATAATAAAGAAGTTAAACGAAGTTAGAGAAGTTAACGAAGTTAGCGACGATACCTTAGACCGATAAATAATATCAGCATAAGGATAATAAAGAAGTTAAACGAAGTTAGAGAAGTTAACGAAGTTAGCGACGATACCTTAGACCGATAAATAACAAAAGAAAGAAGAAAGAAAGTCATCAGTATTAGGTAATGTCGTTAACTTCGAGCGAAGCGATAACTTCAATAACTCCGTTAACTTCAAAGAGAAAGAAGTACCGTCGTTAACTTCGAGCGAAGCGATAACTTCAATAACTCCGTTAACTTCAAAGAGAAAGAAGTACCGTCGTTAACTTCGAGCGAAGCGATAACTTCGTTAACTTCAATAACTTCAAAGAAAACATTAACTTCGATAACTTCGAGCAAAGCGTTAACTTCTTCAAAATCTTCAGTTCATCATCAGTGCCCGGCTCTGCTCTTCCAACCTCTGTGCAAGGTCGGCTTGTCCGAGGGTGCCTGCCACAAGCGATGCCAGGCGGCAGAGGAAGGCGGATAGGAGCCGTTCCGGCACATCCACTTCCGTATCGCGCTGAAAATCATACTGTGGCAAGGGAAAATACCGCGCCTGGCGCACCGAGACGGAAGGTCCCGAGTTGCAGCAGTAGAATTCGAGCACGCGCCCCACGTCGCCCTGCACGATGGCGACCACCGGATTCTGCGGTGTGCCGCGCAGTCCGCTCCAGCGGCTTTGCTGCCGCAAGTAGAGCGGATTGTCGGACGCGATGGTTTCAGTTACCGCCACCTGCCAGTCGGACATGCGGAAGGTGATGAGTCGGAAGAAGTCGTCGGGCAGCACCACATATCCTGCGCCGTAGCCCACACGGCTCTCCCACCCCACGGTGTCGGCAAATGCCTTGCCATTGCCCAGCATCGTTACGGGTGCCTGACTTGCCACGAGGCGCAGGGCGTTGTTGATGCGCGAAGTGATCAGTTGTTCGGGCGTTACACCCGTTGCCCCCTCTTCGCTCGGCTCAAGGTTCAGCAGCAGGAGGGTCTCTGAAATGATGTTATCCGGTGTCATCTTGCTTGAATTTTAAGGGGTTAGCATTTTCTCCTATCAAAAATCGCAGGTTCTTCCGCTTGGCAGCATCCATCAGGTCGTATGGCGTGAGTATCGACGCACGGTCTATGCCGTAATGCGTCGCAAGGTAGTCCTTGGCATCTTCGGCACACGCCACGTGCACATCGCGCATCGTCAGCGGGTCGAGGTGGGGTTTCGCCGGTGGCGGGGCGGGGGTTAAGGGGGGAGCGGGTTTCTCGGGCTTTCCGGAAGATCCGGGTTTTCCGGAGGGTCCGGAATTTCCGGAAGGTCTGGAATTTCCGGAATGTCCGGGAGGTCCGGGTTCGGGGCTTTCCTTAGCGAGGCGTATTTCTCCGCGTCTGAAGTATGTACTGCCTTCGAGTATGGCTATGGCGGCGGGGTTGTCGGTGGTGAATGTGGCAGGTGAACTGCCGTGGGCTGATGTCCATCCGCCACGGAAATGGAACATCACGCGCGCCTTGCCGCACGGCACGGCGAGCAGCCACTCTTGCATTTCTGGTGCGTAATAGGTTTTCATGGTGTGTGTGTTTTCTTTTTGGAATCGGAATACTCTGAATAATCAGAACATTCAGAGTACTCCGACCACTGTAAACTATAAACTGTCAACCATCAACTGTCAACTAAAAAAGGTCTCCCTCGAAGATTGTCCAGCCACTGCCGTCGTACTGCCAGAGCGTACCGGCGGGTGCTGTGAGTCCTGTGCCGAGGGTGGTGCGTTGCATCATGTAATAGACCATGCCACTGATGAGGTCGCTGCCCTCAGGTGCAGCACCTGACGCACTGGTCCATGTGGTGAGGTTCGTCATGCCCGCTTCCACCGTACCGTCCGACTCGCCGTCGATCCAGATGTGGCAGGAGCCTTTGAGCGCCAGGGCATCCCACGAGAGGATACCCGTGCGGGTGGCTTCTTCGCCCTCCACACGCTCACTGTAACTGTGTTCTGCCACACGCTGATAGTGCACGAGGCGATTCTCGCCGAGCAGCGCACCACTGTTGCTCCAGCCGAGGCGGTCGAGGGTGGGCTCACGCTTGATCTCGATGTCGCCGAACACGGTGTGGAAGTTCGTGACGAGCCAGCCGGCGGTGTTGGTCTTGGCGGTTACCTGCACTTCGGGGTGCTGCGAATAGTCCACACACTGTATCGATTCGAGCAGGTTCTTTCCGGCGAGCAGAATAGCCGTCTTAGGCACGTCTTCGCCCGTGAAGAACATCTTGGCAAGGGCGATGATCTTCTCCACCGTCCACTTCTGCGGTGCAGCGAGTTTGCGTCTGAACTGCCAGCGTATGCCTTCGGTGGAGTAGATGGTCTGCATACCAATCTTGGTCTGCACGCTGAACTTACCCTTCCTGCCTGCCCAGAGGCTGCGGTTGGCGCGCACCTTGTAGTTCTGTATCGCCTGCTCTGCCAGGATGGCCTTGGAGAAGGGTATCTGCTTGCGCTGGCTGTCGAAGTAGTCGCTCACCACCTGGTTCATGCCGCGTTTCTGCAGATAGATGGTGGTGGGTTGCGGCAGGAAGAGGTCGGGCTCCACTTCTTTCTGCGTCTCATAGAGGGCATTGGAGAGGATGACCATCGTCGTGCCGGCGGGTATGGCAGGTATGGTGCACACCTCGTCGGTAGGGTTCGCCTTCGGACCGTTCACGGCGCGCACTACGGGCAGCCCTGTGGTGGTGTCCTGCCCTGTAACGAAGAGCATCAGCGGCTTACCTGCCACAACGGCAGCACCCGTATCGTCGTAACCGTCAACACCCTGCACAAGGAGCGTGGTATAGGCGCGCAGCATATTCTGGTCGTTCGCTGCCAGAGGCAGTGTGGTCTGTTGTGCACTGCTCTCGGCTATGGCTTCAGTGGTCGTTACGCTGTGGCGCTGGTCGTCTGCCACGTAGTGCACCACTTCCGGACTCTTCACCATCACCTTCTTGGCGCGGAGCATGAGGTTCATCAGCGGTGTGTCGTCGGGATTGAAACGAAGCAGTTCTTCGTCAACGTCGGGCTCCACGAAGTGGCCCGCATCGATGCCGCCATCAGCGGCAGCAAGTTCGGAAACAAGGGCAGATACGCCCGGTAACTGGGTTTGGAGACCGGTCGTGCCGGTCGTAGGAGTTTGGTTTGACATAGTGTTTTTTGGTTTTAAAAAGGTTTGTGTTTTTTCTAAAGAACTTTAAGGACATTAAACGCTCAACTCTCTTTAGCCTGTCGTGCGAGGGAGAAGATGCTCACGGGTTTGAAATCGGCGGCAGGGATGTTGGCAGAAGGTGTAACAGGTATGCCGTCGGAGCGGTTGAGGCGTTTCAGGGCGATATCTACAGCGGCATTTCGCCCTCGCAATTCACCTTCTTCCGCAGCGCGTGCCACGTCCTTGTCGTAGCGGGCGGCGCGGGTGAGCAGCGGCAGCAGGTCTGCCCACCTGCCATGCTCTATCATCGCCGACACATCACTCGCCACAGGCTCCAGCAGGGCGGCATCCTCTTCAGAGAGACCTGCCTGGGCGATGCAGGCTTGCAGTGGAGAATCAGCAGGGGCTAAGGGTTCTCCGGTATTTCCGGAGGTTCCGGACGCTCCGGACATTCCAGGTTCTCCGGACGCTCCGGACATTCCGGAATTTCCGGGCTTTCCGTTCTCTCCGGGTTCTCCGGGTGCTTCGGCGTCTTCGGGTTCGTTGGTCTCTTCTGCCATATCGCCGAGGGCGGCAATGCGGGCAGCAAAGATGGCATTGACTTCTTCTGACAGGGCTTCGCGCACGGCTGTCTTCAGGGCGTCAGCCATCAGATTAAACTGAGAGCGGGTCATTCTTTTCATAGCATTAAATAAATTAGTTCAACAATAATAAGTGGTTTTGATGGTGCAAAGATAAAAGCACCAAAACAAACCGCCAAGACTTTTTGCTACCTGCCGTGCACGCCTGTAAATAAAGGGTTTCTGCGTTTTTAGGGTACTTTTTTCAAGCGGCAGGGAAAAGGCATAAAAAAAAACCGTCGCAGAATTTACTGCGGCGGCCGTTTTTTTGAAATAAGATAACCCGATTAGTTGTTTGTCCAATCGTTTTCCTGTTTCGGAGCAAACTCGTAACCATCCTTGTTGTCGTCATCAATAGGATTTGTGTCATCCTTAGGAATGGTTGTAGCGATAATGTTCTCATGACGCATTTCAAACGCCATTGTGACCGGAGTGTTATAAATCTTTTTCATTATTTTATATGTTTTTTTATATTTATTTGCGCATTTACACTTTTACGGCTGCAAAGTTAGCATAAAATCATTCATAGCCAACAATTTTAGGCTTTTTTTTATCACTTACCGCAAATTTATTTGCGTTTTTTGTAGTTTTCGGTTGACAAAATGGCAATAACACAGGTCGGAGAGGACAAAAAACGGAATAAAATCAGGAGTTGTTTCTCCGGCGGACAAATTCTAAAACTTTGTTAAAAACCTTGATAAGCGCATAGGTTTTAGTAATTTTGCACCAAACGAATAAGATTTTTAAGCATGAAAAGACCCCTCATTCTCGCATTGCTGCTCGCCATGACGACAACGTTCGCCACCGCGCAGAACGACAACGCCAAAGCACCGAAAGCACCTAAGACAGCAGTAGTCAACGAGATAAAACCAACCACACCCGACTATGTGTTCACCATGAAGGAGGTGCTCGACAAACTCACTACAGCGGACATCTACAAGATAGGCCCCTTCCTCAAGATGCGCGGCTTCAAGTATGAGGGCAGAAAAGGCGAAGTGAACGACCCAAGAGGCTACTACTATTGCTACAGCCTCAATGTGGAACTGCCCGACGGCGGACTCGACTCGCTCAAAATCACTGAAGGCGACCGTGTGCAACTCACACCCGTGGGACCGCACCCCTGCTTCGTAACCTACGGCTACTTCATGCACAGACAAACCCGTAAATGGTACAACCAGGCGTGCATCTGGTTCCCTGCCGACAGGGAAAACTATACCCGCTTCGTCAAAGGCAAAAACGAACTGCGCTTCAGGCAGGTAACACCGCAACAGGACGGCAATATACGCCCGGGCTACGAAAGCCCGCAGTACGGCAACATCTTCGTCGCACTCTACCCCGTGGACGAGGACGTGCTCTACTTCGACGGCGACAACGAAACAACAGTGCACGTGGGCAGCGACTTCGACCTGCACAACGCCATACAGATATGGATAGGGCTGCCCAAGCAGGATCCGCTACCATAAACAAAGACTATAACGAAGTGGAAAAATTGAAGAAGTTAACGCTCCGCTCGAAGTTAACGAAGTTAGTGAAGTTAACGACGATAGCGTTGAACCGATAAATAACAAAAGAAAGAAGAAATTACCATTAAGTAACGTCGTTAACTCCGAGCGAAGCGATAACTTCAATAACTTCGTTAACTTCAAGAAAAAAAACCATGCTCCGCAAGCCCCTGACCATAGCCCTCGCAGCCTGCCTCCTCGCAGCCTGCAACAAAAAGGATGGAAAACTGACGCGTGGCACAGCGGAGCCATTAAAAGAAGTGCCTGACGCGAGCGTAATAAAAACAGACACGACAGCGGCAGAAACAACGGTGGCAGACACTGCGGAGGAAAACTATTTCTACTACAAATCAAAACGTTTTCGACTCCCCGAAATAAAGCCGCTCGATTCTAAAGCGCTCGACATATCCCCCGTAAGCAAACTCAACACCAAAGCCATCAAGGACAACCAGAACCAGCAGAAAGAGCGCGAGAGGCTCATGGGAGAACTCAACAAAATGCAGTCGCAACTCAACGAGCACCAGAAGGCGGCATCAACGGCAGTACAGAACTTTCAGCAGCCCACAGAAGCACAGATAGACCACCAACTCGACAATTTCAAATACCTCATCTCGTCGGTCAGAAATTTTTCCGACATCGGCATACCACCCACACACAGCCACGCAGCAAAATTCAACGAAAACTACAACGACGTGCGCAAAAAGGTCCAGTCCACCTACCCTTTCATGAACAAGACACAAAAAGACCGTTATAACAAAACAAAAAAAGAACTGGATGCCGCCATGGACGAATGGATAAAAAAGACAATCTACGCCGGCAATCAGGAAACAGGCAGGAAAGAATAGGACAAATCTGCCCTACCCTCAATGCCTAAATATTCTAAAAAAAGACAGATAACTACTAAAAAATATTAAAATTGCCCCGCTGACACGACAGCACACTTCGCAATGTGCGGCAGAGGTGGTAATTTTGCAGAAAGAAAACGAATTTCAGCGGATAGACCGTAATGCCTATGACGAGATTCTACGCTCCGATACTCCTTATTATAACAGTCTGCCTCACGATGACGTCATGCGCCAGTACGTGCGAGATTTTCGGCAGCAACAGCAACCCGTCGTTCGAAGACAAGAAGGTGGCGCTGGTGCCGGAAAACAACGGCGACTTCGACGGGTCGGAAGAGACCATCACACACGGCACATTCATCATGACCTGCACAGGAGGTGCACCGCAACTCTGCCGAATCACGGTGGGTGGCGACCCCGTGGGATTTATGGTGGTGGAGAACGGCAAACTCGACATGGACCTCGACAAAAAAGGCAATGCCACAGTGTCGGGCACCAACCTGAACAATAAACTGGCACGCTACCTCTCGAAGATGAACGCCATAGAGTTCGAACTGGCACGCCAAGACCTTTTTTACACAAGCGCCACTCTCTTCGACGGCGACCCGGACGGCATACTGCACCGAGAGTTCCAGGCACGCTGCCGGAATTTGCTTGACAGCCGCAGAGAACTGCAGACCGAATTCATTACAAGCAATTTCGACAACGTGCTCGGAAAAGACTTCTTCTTACAACTGCTCAATGAACCGCCCACACCCGAAAGAAAAGCACAGGTGGAGCAAATCCTCAAGAAAGCACCCAAGAATTTCAAAAAGGATGAAGACATCAGGCGCTTCGTCACTCAGACAGGATATAAGCTTTAGAAGTTAACTCTTTTGAAGTTAACGAAGTTAATGTTTTCTTTGAAGTTAATGAAGTTAATGAAGTTATCGCTTCGCTCGAAGTTAACGACATTACCTCATACTCTTTAAAGTTATCGAAGTTAACGACGTTACCTCTTTATCTTTGAAGTTAACGAAGTTATTGAAGTTATCGCTTCGCTCGAAGTTAACGACATTACCTCATACTCTTTGAAGTTATCGAAGTTAACGACGTTACCTCTTTATCTTTGAAGTTAACGAAGTTATTGAAGTTATCGCTTCGCTCGGAGTTAACGACGTTACCTAATGCTAATTATTATTACATATTCTCCTTTCTGTTATTTGTCGGTCTAAAGTATCGTCGTTAACTTCATTAACTTCGCTAACTTCGTTAACTTCGAAATTCTTTAACTCCTTTCTGTTATTTGTCGGTCTAAAGTATCGTCGTTAACTTCATTAACTTCGCTAACTTCGTTAACTTCGAAATTCTTTAACTCCTTTCTGTTATTGGTCGGTCTAAAGTATCGTCGTTAACTTCATTAACTTCGCTAACTTCGTTAACTTCGAAATTCTTTAACTCCTTTCTGTTATTGGTCGGTCTAAAGTATCGTCGTTAACTTCGATAACTTCGTTAACTTCGAGCGAAGCGATAACTTCTTCAACTTCTTCAACTCTCCACTCTAAGGTCCATCTCCACGTCCCTCATGCGCAGGGGGTCGTAGATGATGCGGCGCAGTGTGTCGGGCTGATGGCCCGCTATGTTGAACACGCGCGGCTCGTCGTAGTACTGCACGATGTTCTTCAGGTCCTTATACGCGGCTTCGGTGGTGAAGTTGCGGAACGAGTCGAGCATGTCGAGCAGCGATAGTTTGGCGTTCTGTGTCTGCTGGTTGTAGAGTTGCGCACTGGTGCCGGCAAAAGCCACCTTGCCCTGCAAGGCATCGCTCACCCCACTGATATCCTCAAAGAAACCGAGTTGCATGTTGAGCAGTTCGGCTATGCCTGTGTTTGCCGTGCTGGCATTCACCTGCTGCGGCATAACGGTGTTGTTCTTGGTTTTCAGGAAGATAACACCGTTGTAGCGTGCCCATTCATCGGCTATGTCCTGCGCCGAGGCATATTCGGGCAGACACTCTTCGGGAAAGAGGAGCACCCCCTTGGCGGAGGAGCGTATCATCCAGTCCTGCAGGGTGATGAGGCGGTTCACGTAGCGCTGCTGGTCGATGACATCGCTCACGAAGGAGTGCACCTCGCCGTCGATGAAAGGATAAGCGAGGAACACGTAGGGATGGCTGTGGTGGGCGTAGGGTGTCTCGCCCTCTTCTATGACGTGCCCTGTGGGTGAGAGCAGAGCATAGCGCCACAGGTTGTCGATGAACCATTCCGTAGTGATCTCGGGGTCGCCGTTCTTCTTTCTCACAGCATTTTCGGCTTCTATGGCGGCAAGGTCGCCGAGTTCCGTCTTGTAGGCATTGCCGTTGCGCCGGTCGTGGCAGCGCAGTCGCGGACGCCGGTCCTTGTACCATAGTTCCACCACGCGGCAGGCACCCTGTCGCGAGGGCAGGAAGAAACTGGCGGGGAAGTCGCCCTGTCCGCCAAAGTCGTGCCACGTGGCTGCGAGGCTGTCGTTGTCGGCGGCCTCGGCGTAGATGTCGCGCAGGCGTTTATAGTCGGCTGTGGTGTGTGCAAAGCGCGCACAGAGTTCGCCGAACGACAGGTCGTGGAGTTCACCCACATACTGCGCGTCCCAGCCGCGGAAGTCGTGCATGTCGCTATCCACGAAGAAGGCTGTGGGCGACACGTAGTCCGTCCAGCAGTCCACGCGGTCGTTCCTCCAGCCGAAACTCTTGCGGTGTGCCACAAGACCGCCGATGAGGAGTTCTTCGAGCGTGCGGGCATAAACTTCATCCATGCGGTTGAGTTGCATGTTGCATTGCAGCACATTGGTCATCACGTCTGCCAGCGGCTGTTCGTCGGGGTCGCGTGCCACACACCTGTGCTGCTCCGCCTGCGAGCGGTAAACACCGATAACATTTCTCACGAGGCGGCGGATAAGGTTGTTCTTCAGCGGCACACTGCCCTGCCGGCGGATGTACTCGGCTTCGGACATGGTTTCGCCGTCGATGGTGACGGGGTCGTCCCACTGACGGCCGTAGGTGTAACGCTTGCAGCGCTCGCGCTCCTGGCGATATGCTGCCATCTTTGCCCAGCATTCCTGGGCGATTCTCAGTTTTTCTTTCATGGTTTTTGTGTGTTTTTGGGTTTTGGTCGGTGGTTGTCAGAAGATGCTGAATAATCTGAATATTCTGAATATTCTGAATACTCTGAAAACTCAACTCTCAACTAAAAGAAAGCCTCCCCAAGCATGAGTTGTGTGGCTTGCCGGTGGCGGTTGCTGCCCACGATTTGCGGCTGCGGCATGTCGTGATAGCAGATGTGCAGGCCTATGGCGCGTGTCATGAGCAGGTCGTCGTGGTGACCCGCGATGGCACCGTATGAGCCGTTCTGGCGGCGTTCGTAGGTGAGGAGTTCGTCGGTGCAGCGCACGTCGCGCTCGGTGTAGAGCCCTTCGCGCACACAGCGCACGAGGGTGGAGATGACCATGGGCTTTGTGGCGATGTTGGTATGGAAACCGTATTTGCGCGGTGCGCCCTGGCGTATCTCCTCCTCCGACTGCCGGCGGGCATAGAGGTTGGGATAGGCGTCGCGTATCTGGTTGAGGATGAAGGGTGCCTGGTCGCCTTCCACGATGCGGTCGCGGTCGCGTGTCTCGAGCGTGTTGCTCTCCACCACGAGCAGCGCGTTGTTGTAGAATGCAGCGATTTGTGCGGCTTTCCAGGCGAGGCGGTCCATGTCGGTATGTCCGTACCACTGTGCCACGACACTGGGGTTTCCGCCGGAGGTCATCCACAGCCTGTCGAAGACGCACACCACGCTCCAGTCGGCCTTGGCACTGCGCCCGCCTATGTCCACCACGGCGAGGTAGCGGTTCGCCACACGCCGTTTGTCGCTGTCGGCTTCAGGCAGTGCCCACACCTCGAGTGCACCCTGGCTGTCGTCGGCAAAGCGCAGGTCGCGGAGGGCATCGGGACCTTCGTCGGCATGGGCGGCTATCTCACCGCGCAGGCGTGGCGGGCGGCACGTCTTACGCAACTGCTGCACCTTGTAGTAGTCGAACACACGTGCCCCGCTGTGCACGAATGCCTCCACGTCGTCGGAGGGGTATTCAGCAGCCATGTCGCCATGGTCGGCATAGGCGCGGCGCTGTGTGCGATACCAGTTGATGGCTTCGAGTGTGGCACCCGCTTCCCAGAGGTGCCAGAGGTAGCGTGGCGGTTCTTCGCGTGCCGAGTCAGCCTGTTCGCTCTCGCGATTTGCACTGAGCCATTCGGCAAAGGCGCTGCGCTCGGCGTCGGAGGCAAAATCCAACTGATACGTCTCTATCTGCCACCACGCCACGAAGACGGGCAGGAAGATGCTCGTGCCGCGTTTGGCGGCTTCGTATTCGCGCTGGAAGAAGTTGCCCACACCGTTCGCCGTGCTCTCATACACGATCATCGTCATGGGGCGAGGCAGTGTGCCGGAGCAGGCGGATCGCACAATCTGCTCGGGCGACTTGCCCTCTGTCTTTTCCCAGAACGCCACTTCGGTACAATGGACGAGTGTGGCATCACCGCCGCGCGCACTGTCGGGCATCTTGGCAGACCCCACCTTGATTTTGCAGCCGCGCTGCGGTATGGTGCGTATGTTGCGCGTCAGGGCATTGGCAAGCATCTTCTTCTCCTTGTGGCGCTGCTTGCTGCCGGGGTCGTAGAGCAGTTCGTCGGGGTAGGCGTCGATGAGTTTCTCGAACATGCCGCACACCTCGGCTGCGGCGTCCTTCTGATGCCCTACGATGAGGCTGTTCATGCCGCGGCGGTGGATGAGTTGCAGCCATGCCATGTAAATCTGTGTAGCCGTTGATCCGCCCCACTGCCGCGCCTTGAGCAGGATGACGCGGATGGGCTTTTCTTCGCGCCGCATGGCTTCGAAGGTCTCTATGAGCCTGCGCTGCGGCATATTGGGACAGAAAGGGACGTCGCTGCCCTCGCCCTTGGGCTTGATCATCACGTTGCAGTGCGCCCAGTAGTAGAAGTCGTGGCGGAAGCGCAGGCGCCGGAAGCGGTCGATGAACTTATGTAGGTGCATACCGCGGCGCACCACGTAAGCCTTAACATTTCTTAACTGCATCAGTTCCTGTATGGCAGCATCTTCCTTCATCGCCTCAGGCAGATACTGCACAGGGAGTTCATAGTCGTCCAGTTCGAGCCGAAACCGCTTGCCGGGCGCACCTTCACCTGTAAGGGGATTAAAGGGCAGGCGCAGTGCCTCCCTACGTTTTTCATTAGTCTGTAGCATAATAAAAAAAAGATTTAAGATTTATTATGCAAAGATAATAAATATTTTTTAAATGACAAAATCTGCTATAGATGAAATATAAGAAACATAACAACTATAGCAGCTATATAAGAAGAAAAAAAATGCTCAGTTCTTGCTCAGTTCTTCCCAGAAGGCGTTGAGGTCATCGTCGAGGTCGGCGAGCAGGTCGCTGTCGATGACGATGGTGTCGTCGTCCACGAGGTAGAGGTCCTCCACCGTTTCGCGCTCGTCGTCCTGCAACACGAAAGAATAGGGTTTGAGCACATTGAAGTTTTCCGTCAGTTCCTTAAGGTTAATCAGGCTCAGCCGCAGCACGGGTACCACATTCTCGTAGAAGTCCTCGTCCAGATTGCCGATCCACTCTTCCACCACACACCGCGTTATCTCGCAGTCGTCGTCGTCGAAGATCAACAATTCGCCGCTCTCCTGCTTCACCTGCAGGAAGATGTCCGTCAGCGGTGTGTTTTCGCCGGCGTCCTGAAACTTGCTGTGCGCCTTACGAAGCGCACGCTCAATCTGTTGATAAGTCTGTTCTGATGCTAACATGATAACCTCCTGATTTTCCGCCTAAAAATTTTCGTACAGCCGAGGGGCTGCCCTTCAATCCACAAAATTACACATTTTTTTGCATTTTAGCACAAACGACAACTTTTTTTTGCATATCTTTGCCGAATATAGAGAAAATTAAATCAATCAAAAATTCAAAAAACATAAAACCATGGAAAAGATTAAAGGACTTATCGACGCGCCGTTTACGCCGTTCGATAGCAAAGGTGAAGTGAACTATGACATCATCCCCGAATATGCAGCCCTCTTGGCTCGCAACGGCTTGAAAGGTGTGTTCATCAACGGCTCCTCCGGCGAAGGCTATATGCTCACGGAAGAAGAGCGCATGCGCCTGGCTGAAGCATGGATTGCAGCCGTACCGGAAGACTTCAAGGTCATCGTTCACGTGGGCAGCACCTGCGTCAAGAGCAGCCGCCGCCTGGCAGAACACGCACAGAAGTGCGGCGCATGGGGCATCGGCGCTATGGCACCTCCGTTCCCGAAAGTGGGACGCATAGAAGAACTCGTGAAGTACTGCGAAGAAATAGCCTGTGGTGCACCCAACCTACCCTTCTATTTCTACCACATTCCTGCCTTCAACGGCGCATTCCTCTCGATGTACGACTTCCTCTGCGCTGTAGATGGTCGCATACTCAACTTCGCCGGCATCAAGTACACCTTCGAGAGCCTCTACGAATACAACCGCTGCCGCAGATACAAGGACGGAAAGTTCGACATGCTCCACGGACAGGACGAAACCATTCTCCCCTGCCTCGCCATGGGTGGCGCACAGGGCGGCATCGGCGGTACGACCAACTACAACGGACGCTGCCTCGTGGGCATACAGCAAGCATGGGAAGCAGGCGACCTTGAGAAGGCGCGCGAACTGCAGAACTATGCACAAGACGTGATTGACGTGATTTGCCACTTCCGCGGCAACATCGTGGGTGGTAAGCGCATCATGAAACTCATCGGCCTCGACCTCGGACCAAACCGCACACCGTTCCAGAACGTAACGGACGAAGAAGAGAAACAACTCCGCGCAGAACTCGAAGCCATCGATTTCTTCAACAAATGCAACAAATAACGTCATAACGAAATTACGTCATAACGTCATAACGAAAAAATCAAGAAAAAAAGTGAAAAAATTCCTGATAACCGCGCTCGCCCTGCTCCTACCCTTGCAGTTCGTAGCGCAAGACGCGACTGACAAAGCGGCAGAACACCGCTACAACAGCGTAAACTTCACATCCCTCGCCAAGTTCGACCTCAACGGCGGCATGGGCGTTTCGGCACCCTTCGCAGGCATGGTGGGCGACGAACTCCTCGTGGCTGGTGGCTGCAACTTCACTGGCAATTCCGCTGTGGATGGCACAAAGACATTCTACAAGGATGTGTATGCCCTCGCCAATCCGCTCGACAAGAACGCCAAATGGCGCAAGGTGGGAGAACTGGCGGAACCACTGGCGTATGGTGTGAGCATCGCAACAGACGACGGACTGCTTTGCATCGGTGGTACAGCCGATGGCAAAACGAGTTCGAAAAAGGCTGTTCTCCTCAGTCTGAAAGGTGGCAAACTGCAACAAGAAGCCTTGCCCGACCTGCCCGCAGGCATTGATCAGGCAGCAGGTGCTTTCGGCGATGGCTTCGTTTATGTGGCTGCTGGTCAGACCGATGGCAAAGCCTCGAAAAAGGCTTGGCGACTCGACATGAGCAAAAAGAAGGCTTGGGAAGCCCTGCCCGACCTGCCTGGCGATGCCAGAGTGCAGCCAGTGGCTGTGTGGCAAAGTGCTAACGTGGGTGCACGCTTCTACATCTTCGGCGGTTTCGATCCCGAAAAGAAAGCAACTGTTACCGACGGACTGGCATACAACCCCATCGACAAAACATGGAAAGCCACTGCTCGCATCGCCACATCCGACAGTGTGCAGCGTGCCCTTGTGGGTGCAGCAGCGGTGAGCAGCGGTGCAGCGCATGTCATCTTCTTCGGTGGTGTGAACAAAGACGTGTTTGAACAAGCCATCAACCAACCTGCCGACGACTACCTCACCCACCCTGCCGAGTGGTATAAGTTCAACGACAAACTCCTCGTCTATCACACCGTAACCGACACATGGGTAGAGACCTTCGACAGCCCACTGACCGCCCGCGCTGGTAGCGGTGTGGTAGCGTTGAAGGACAAGACGGGAAAGGTAACGTGGATTGTCGTAGGCGGCGAAGAAAAGCCTGGTGTGCGTTCAGCTGACGTTACAGCCACAGAGATGACCTACACCGCCCACTTCGGTTGGCTCAACTGGTGTGTGCTCATACTCTACCTCCTCGGTATGGTATATCTGGGCTACTACTTCATGAAGCGCGCCAACAACTCGAGCGACGACTTCTTCAAGGGTGGCGGACGCATCCCATGGTGGGCTGCCGGCATCAGCATCTTTGCCACGATGCTCAGCGCCATCACCTACATGTCCATCCCTGCAAAGGCGTATGCCACCGACTGGACATACTACCCCATGCAGATCTGCATCCTCATCGTGTCATTCCCTGTCATTAAGTACTACCTGCCGTTCTTCATCCGTCTGAACGTAACAACGGCATACGAATACTTGGAACGCCGATTCAACTATCTGACACGTCTCATGGCGAGTGTGCTGTTCATCGTCTTTATGGTGGCACGTACCGCCCTCGTCATCTTCTTGCCTTCGCTCGCTATGACAGCCGTAACGGGCATCAACATCTACCTCTGCATCGTGCTTATGGCGCTCATTACCATTCTCTACTGTACAATGGGCGGTGTGGAAGCCGTTGTGTGGGGCGACGTGATTCAGGGCATCATCCTCGTGGGAGGTGCCATCCTCGCTGCACTCTACCTCATCTTCAACACGGGTGAGAACGGTGCATCCGACTTCTGGCAAATCGCCACCGACGAGAATAAATTCCAAATGTTCGTCTGGAGTTTCGACTGGAAGAGTGCCACATTCTGGGTAGTGATACTCGGCGGATTGGCAAACAACCTCATCTCCTACACGAGCGACCAGACCGTCATACAGCGCTATCTTACCACGAGCGATGAAAAGAGTGCTGCACGAGGCATCCTGACCAACGGTTTGATGAGCGTAGTGGTTACCATCGCGTTCTTCACCATCGGTACAGGTCTCTACACTTTCTTCAAGACGCATCCTGCAGAACTCGACATGACGATGGCGAAGGGCGATGCCATCTTCCCCTTCTTCATGATGAGCCAACTGCCAGCAGGTGTGGCAGGTCTGCTCATTGCTGCTGTGTTCGCAGCCACAATGAGTACCATCGCTTCGAACATCAACTCCATCTCGACAGCCTTCACCGTTGACCTCTGGAGCCGCTTCCGCAACACGACCGACAAGGGCAAAGTGAAGACCGCACGCTATGCTGGTGTGTGCGCAGGACTTATCGGTATGTTCATTGCCATACTCATGGCGATGGTCGATATTCAGTCGCTGCTCGACTACTTCAACACCATTCTCGGTCTCCTCTCAGGAGCCATCGGTGGTCTCTTCATCATGGGTATCTTCTTGCCGCGCATCGGTGCACGAGCAGCCCTCATCGGTTTCCTCTGCGGCACAGCAACCGTGTTCTACATGAACTACGGCATGGACGACAACGTGAAGCCCAACTTCCTCATTTATGGCTTCGTGAGCATGGCTGTGGCAGTCATCGTAGCACTCTTGCTCAGTTTCGTACTGCCTAAGGAAAAGGACAACAAAGGCCTCACATGGCAAACACTCGATAAAGAAAAGAAATAATAATCAAAAACTATCTATTAGGAACTATAGTCCCTATAGGAACTAAAAAAACTCAAACGCATGGATTTCAAAAAACTGGCAGAACAATACAAGAGCGAACTCCTCGACAAAGTGATGCCCTTCTGGATTGAAAAATCGCAGGACAAAGAGTTTGGCGGCTACTTCACCTGCCTCAACCGCGACGGTTCGGTTTACGACACCGACAAATTCATCTGGCTGCAAGGCCGCGAAGTATGGATGCTCTCAAAACTCTACAACGAAGTAGAGAAACGCCCCGAATGGCTCGAAGCAGCTATACAAGGTGCGGAATTTCTTAAGAAGCACGGCCACGATGGCAACCTCAATTGGTACTTCGCACTCGACCGCGAAGGACACCCACTCGTGGAGCCTTACAACATCTTCTCCTATACCTTCGCTACCATAGCCTTTGGACAACTCTCCATAGCCACTGGCAACGCTGAGTATGCTGACATCGCAAAACGCACCTTCGACATCGTGCTTTCGAAGGTAGATAACCCGAAAGGAAAATGGAACAAGGCGGCACCAGGTGCCAGAAGCCTCAAGACATTCGACCTGCCCATGATTCTCTGCAACGTGGCACTCGAAATTGAGCCGCTCCTCGAACCCGACTTCCTGCAACAGACCATCGACACCGTGCTACACGAGGTGCTCGACGTATTCTATCGCCCCGAACTCGGACTCATCGTAGAAGCACTCGGCAAGGACGGACAACTCGTGGACTGCTTCGACGGCAGAAAACTCAACCCGGGACACGCCATAGAATCATGCTGGTTCATCATGGACCTCGGAAAACGACTCGGTAGGCAGGACCTCATCGAGAAGGCAGTAGAAATCTGCCTCAAAGAGGTGGAATACGGATGGGACAAAGAGTACGACGGCATCTTCTACTTCATGGACCGTCTCGGACACCCACGCCACGAACTCGAATGGGACCAGAAACTCTGGTGGGTGCACCTCGAAACTCTCATCTCCCTCATCAAGGGCTACCAACTCACACGCAACCCCAAGTGCCTCGAATGGTTCGAGCGCGTGCACAACTACACCTGGACTCACTTCACCGATCCAGAATACCCAGAATGGTACGGCTATCTGAACCGTCAGGGCGAAGTGCTCCTCCCCCTCAAGGGCGGAAAATGGAAAGGATGTTTCCATGTGCCCCGCGCACTGTTTAATGTGTGGAGAATCCTCGAAACGTTGGAATAATTAAAACACACCATTATGATACACGCTAATATTAAAGACAGCCAGCGCTACGAAGCCCTGCACCCTGCCCTCAAAACGCTCTTCGACTATGTGCGGAACAACGACCTCCTTGCCGCACCGGCAGGACGCATCACCATCGACGGCGACAACCTCTTCATCAACGTGAGCGATGCCACACTGAAAACAAAAGACGCGCAGAAACTCGAAGTGCACCAAAAATACATCGACGTGCACTTCCCCCTCTCGCAGCCCGAAATCATCGGCATACGCCACATCGACACGCTCACCGAACCCGATGAGCCGTTCAACGTAGCCGACGACTTCGCCGTATATACAGCACCGGCAGACAACTACCTCGTCGTCCACCCGGGAGAGTTCTGCCTCGTCTTCCCCGAAGATGCACACGCACCCATCATAGGCACGGGAAAACTCCGCAAACTCATCGCAAAAGTGCGCCTCTGAAAACACCACGAGTACGCCGATCTCGGCGTACTCGTCCCTCCCCCCTATAAAACGAAAAAGCGAAGCAAAATCCTGCTTCGTTTTTTTGTGGTGACTCGTATAGGATTCAAACCTATAACCTTCTGATCCGTAGTCAGATGCTCTATTCAGTTGAGCTAACGAGCCATCGTCACTATTAACCCTAAAAAACTATTACGGAAAAGTGACTCGTATAGGATTCAAACCTATAACCTTCTGATCCGTAGTCAGATGCTCTATTCAGTTGAGCTAACGAGCCAAAAATCCTCAAAAATTATGAAAAGTGGGGTGCCTGAAGGGACTCGAACCCTCGACATTCAGAACCACAATCTGACGCTCTAACCAACTGAACTACAGGCACCATGTGGCGGTCAGCCCAAAGGGCTTCCCTCAAAAAGCGGTGCAAAGGTAATACATATTTTTTATCTGGCAAGGTTTTTTGGGAGTTTTTTTCTTCCGCCGGACTTTCCGGACCCTCCGGACCCTCCGGAAAAACCGGATTTTCCGGAGAAATGCCTATCTTTGCCCGAAAAGAAGAAAAAAATGAGAAAAATCGCCCTGAGCACATACATCATAGCCGTCCTCGCAGCCACCGTCATCACCGCCTGCGACGACAAGCCCAAGCAGACCGAAAAGAAAACCAAGAGCACCTTCATGCAGCAAGGCGACAACGCTGAAACGAGCGGAATAATCGAGATGCCGCGCACGCGCCGGGGCGCGAAGGAGCAGATTCTGAAAAGAAAGGGCTATGCCGTGTCGTACAACCCCGACTGGCTGATAGCCAACTGGGTGGCATACGAAATCACGGCAGACGAAGCGTATGCACGCGGTGAACGCGGCAGTGGTTTCGAAGCCGATCCCGACATCAGGGGGCGCAAGGCATTGCCGCGCGACTATGTGCGATCGGGCTACGACCGCGGACACCTCGCTCCGGCGGGCGACATGAAGTGGAACTACCGCGCCATGCAGGAGACGTTCTACCTCACCAACATCTGCCCGCAGAACCACGAACTCAACAGCGGACTGTGGAACGACCTCGAACAGGCTGTACGCCGCTGGGCACGCCGCGAAGGGCCGATATGGGTCTGCACAGGACCCATGGTGGGCAAAAATGCAAGGCGCGTGGGCTACAACGGTGTGGCAGTGCCCGACAAGTTCTTCAAAGCAGTATGCCGACGCCGAAACGGCCACTACCAGGCGATAGCCTACATCTTCGACAACCGGCCGCTCCCGGGCAATTTCCAGGACTACGCCATCAGTGTGGACAGCCTCGAAGCCATCACGGGCCACGACTTCTTCCCTGCCCTGCCCGACGAAGAGGAAAACCGAATGGAGCGACGCACGCAGAGTTTTTAAGCAAAGAAACAGCCACAACGTCTATAGTCTCTATAACTTGGAGAAGACAATACTTTGTATTCGGGAAAAAAAAAGATGCTCACCCCACGCGGCTGCAAACATCTGATGATGCCCAGGCTGTACAAAGGGATGCACATCTTTCGGGATCAAAGGTAGAAATAAATTCTGAAAACAGAGAAGAAATTGACCAAAATCTTTCTTCCTTGGCTGAAAAAGTTGCTGAGAGCCAGTTACCTGCAGAAGAATTTCTTGCAGAATTGCGTAAGTCTATGAAGACCGAGAGTGAAGACCATAGTGGATACATCTATAACTTCTATAACATCTATATCATCTATAACTTCTATCAAAAAAAAATCCAAAAATTCTCCTTATTTAAAGAATTTTCATAAATTTGCCCCGATAACTCAATGCATATAATTTTCAATTTCTAAATTTTTATAAGTATGAGAAAAATTACTAATTTGTTAACGCTCCTCCTGCTCGCTATGTGCAGCATCGGAGCAAGTGCGGAAACGGCAACCCTCACTTATGGCAACATTGAAGTCTATAAGAGCGGGTCAAAGGTAACGCCGACTTCCAGTAACTCCTTCAACCATCAGGTAAGGAGCACTACCACACCGCTCATCACCATCACCATCGGTACGGGCGACGTGGTGTACAACACGAGCAAGTTCTGTTTCGGTAACAACAACAGAACCTACACACTCGCCATCGATGGCGGCTACGTCATCACTGGCTTCACCATCAACTACACCAGAGGTTCCGGCGTAAAGTTCACCAGCAACGGTGTAACGAGTGAAGATGACGGTATCCTTGCTGTTACGGGAATCAGTACAGCAAGCACCACGTTTAATGTAAGTGGTACTTCTGGTGCATGGCAGAACTATTCTGTTGAGAGCATCGTAGTGGAATACGAACAGCCCAACACCGTATGGAACTACACCTACACGCAGTACGACGGCACCACCTTCGCTTCATTAGGCACAGGCAATGGCTCTGTAACCGCCACATCCGCAGGCTACATCGTAACACCACCAAGCGTGGCAGGCTATGCTTTCCTCGGCGCAGCCGACGTGGACACACACAATGAACTCGACATTACCAAACCCATCACTGCCACAAACATTGCGTTCATCTATGCGCCCATCCTGCAGAACATCGCAAGCGCAAGCAGCTCGAAGGCATACACCATCACCGCACCACGCGGATTCATACACGCCACATCGGCTGACGCCACACAGTTTGGCGTAACATCACTATCAGCCGGCAATGCCGACATGCAAAACCCGCTACACCAGTGGACATTCGTAACGCTTGATGGCAACACCTACCTCTACAACGTGGGCACAAAGAAATTGGCAAGTTTCAATGCCATCAGAGGACGCGACCTCGTTACCTCCGCGCCAGCAACAGTGGCAGGCACAGCCAGCACATACATGGATGGATACCCCGTGGTACTCTCATTCACCAAAGGCAGCACCACATACATCATGAACATCACAGGTGTGCCAGCAGTGCAAATCGACGGGTGGACACAACACGATGAAGGCAACGTGCTACAAATCGTGGAAGTGCCCGTACTCCCAGTCACTCCAGAAGTGTACAACGTTACATTCACCTGCTCAGGCGGCGGACTGACCTCAGTATATGTTGACGGCGCAGAACTCGCGCTCGGCACACCCATCGTCCTCACATCGGGCGCAACAGTATCAAGCAGCGCAACAGTAAATGCTATCGCAACATACAACGGTTTCGCTACACTCGCAGAAGCACTCGCCGACGCTTCGTTCAGCGGCACAGTTGACGTAGCACTCGTACAGAACCTTACCGACATTACGCTCAACGTAACACGCGGCACGAAAGTGATAAAGACTGTTACTGTTACAGGCGTTCCCGAAGGCACAAAAGTCAACGTGGCTGAAGCTGTTGGTTCTCCTGCATACGTATCAGACATCACTCCCGCAGAAGTTGTCGGTACAGACGTAGATCAAACTGTAACAGTTACTTACACATCTACTCTGCCTTTCGAACTCTCTGCAGATCCAACAGATCCTGCTACCTCTACAGCATACCTCATGACTCTGCGCAAATACTATGCTCACGGTAACGTTCTTACATCAACATCCACATACGACCTCGAAGACGACACTTACTACTGGACATTCGGTGGTAACGAATGGGATGGTATCACTGTTTACAACAGAGGCAATGGCTACATGAGTGTTGAAAACGCAGAAAACAGCATTGCTGTATTCGGCACAACTCCTGTTGCATACACTATATCGGCTAACTCTAACGAAACTAACGGTTTCAACCTCCGCTTACCAGGTACAAATGCTTACATTAACGACAATGCAGGTGCCCGCAAAGTCAGCACTTGGAATAGTTCATGGGCTGCTTCTGATGGTGGTTCTTGCCTCAAGGTTTACAGCATCGACGATGCAGTGGCTGGTCTCGTAAGCACCCTCGAACCTTACTTCACATACGCAGGTTGTGCAAATGCTCTCACCAAAGCAGCAGCAGCAAACCTCCAGAGTTCTTATGAAGCACTCGTTGCTGCACCTTCCTATAGCGATTACCTCGCTCTCAAGGCAACTATCGAAGCATCATTAGTACCTGTAACAGAAGGCTACTACTTCGTAGTAAGTGCTATGGATGCATTTATGACTCAGCAAAGTGTAAGCAAGTCGATGTACTACGACACATCAACAAACACAATTCGTTGGAACACTCTCGGTGCAACTGCTGCTGAAGTTCTCAAACTCGTTGCTGGTTCTGAAGCATCGAAATACAACCTCTACGTTCCACTCATTGACTCCTACCTTGCAAGTAAGACTGGTACAATAGGCAAAACTGCTTTGGATTTCGAAGTTTTGGCAGCTAAACCAGGTGCTGTAGTTCTCGCTTACAATCCTGAAGGCAATACCGATGCAGCCATCCACTGTCTTGGTCATGCCAGCGGTGCAGGTGTATCTGGAGCACTTACCAACTGGACAACAGGTGCAGACGCTTCTATGTGGCGCCTCATCCCAGTTGACATCGCTGAAATCACACTCATCAGTCCGGAAGGCGTAGCCGACGGCGAAGAAGTGGTTCAGGCGTTTGCTAATCCTGATAATGCTCAACTCCCGCTCAATATCGGTGTTTACACCATCAGCGAAGAACTTGCAACAGGTGCTCACCTCGACACCATCGCAACCAGCCAGATTGCAGGTGGCGAAGGCTACATCATCAAAGGCGTGAAGGGCGCAACAGTGCCTCTCCTCCCCGTTAATGGAACAGTTGACGCACCCGCAGGCAACCTCCTCGTAGCAGGAACTGGCAACGCAGTAAACGGTGGCTTCATGCTCGCATACAAGAAGGGCGAAAATGTGGCTAAGTTCTGGCCCATCACGACTCTGACAGTTCCCACCAACCGTTCTTACCTCCCCGAAGGCACACCAACACGTGGTCTTGAAAACATCTTCGGCGGTATCGGCGAAGACGTAACAGGCATCAACGGCATCACAACCGGTGCTCAGAACGGCGCTATCTACGACCTCCAGGGTCGCCGCGTGAACAACGCTACCAAGGGTGTTTACATCATCAACGGTAAGAAAGTGATTAAATAATTCACTTAGAAATCTCTTAAAATAAGGTGCGCCAAAAAGCGCACCTTATTTTATATCCGGAAAAACCGGAAAAACCGGAAAACCCGCCCCCCCCAAAAAAAATATTGGTGTCCGATAAAAGTTTTATGGACATAGTCATAAGCCTTTCTGTTTGGGTGTTTTATGGGTGGTGTAATCTATGGGGGCTTACGCTTTGACTTTGTTGCGTCCGTTTTAGTACTCTGAATTAGGCTGAAAGCCTTACTGCTCATAGCCCAAGGCAACGCCTTGGGTATATGGACGTATGAGTATTTGCGTCCTGAAAGGACAAAAGCCATATTATTAAATAAATGCTAATCTCGTTTCTGCTTTTGCACTTACAGTGCGCCATTGCCATTGACCTTATCCCCCAGGGCGTTGCCCTGGGCTATGGGCTTTACGGACTTTCAGCCCGTTCTTAAATTCAAATAAGAAGTGCAAGACTCGTCCTGTGGGATTCACTGATTGAAAGGTAAGTCAGAGACATCAAGTAGCAACATAAAAGCAAAAGGGAGATTTTCATCTCCCTGAGATTAACTACTTTTGTGTTGCATATGAAATATAAACAGCTAACCTCGCAGCAAAGGTACACAATCCAGAACGGATTAAAGCAAGGATTGACCAAAAAGATGATCGCCGCCCTCATAGAGGTGAACGAAAGCACCCTTTACAGGGAAATCCATCGAAATGGCGGTGCCAAGGTTTATAATGCAGAAAAGGCACAGCGCGAAGCAGACCGCCGCAAGACGCGTCTTCAGAAACCGCGAAGATTCACACACGCCCTTAAGCGGGAAGTCATAAGTCTGCTGCAAAAGAAATGGTCGCCCGAACAGATATGCGGGTATATAAAGAGACAAGGGCGCGAATGCGTCTCCCATGAAACAATATACGCATTCATCAGAACCGACAGGAAGTGCGGAGGGATGCTTTGGAAACTCTGCCGTCACGCAATGAAGAAGCGACGGAAGACAGACAAGGGAAAACGGATTCCCATAAAAGACCGCGTGAGTATAGACCTTAGGCCGGAAGAGGCAGACGGCACGCGTTTCGGAGATTGGGAAATGGACACCATAGTCGGTAAGGATGGGAAAGGAGCGCTAGTTACACTCTACGAGAGACGTACTGGATATGGGATGGTCAAAAGGCTGCCTGATGGAAAAGAGGCAAAAGGCGTGGAAGAAGCAGTATACAGAATGTTGATTCCTTACAAGAAACAAGTACTCACTATTACTACAGATAATGGAACAGAGTTCGCCAGGCATAGTCAATTGGCAAAGAAACTCTCCACGAAAATCTTTTTTGCACACCCTTATAGCTCATGGGAAAAGGGAGGTGTAGAAAACTACAACAAACTCGTCAGACAATATATACCTAAGGGAACGAATTTAGAACAATACACAGACAAATATCTTATGGAAGTACAAAAGCAAATTAACAGCAGACCAAGAAAAAAACTCAACTTTAATAACCCAAAAAACGAATTTTACAAACTTTTAGACTAATATTGCACTTGCTACTTGAATCTACGGTTTTAGCGGACAACAATAAAAAAAACCAAAAAAAAACCATCTAATAACATTTTTTTATATATTTGCCGATTATATACCCATAAACGAATATAACATCAAATAATTTATATTAGAGACAATCAAATCAAGTTTAACAGAACTCAATTCATTATGAAAAAAATTACCACTCTCTTGATGCTACTGATCATAGCTATCAGTGGATCAGCAAAATCTACGGCATACGCTCCGGATGCTCGTGTAGGGGCTGGTGAGTTGTTGACAGGTAGAAACTACATGATCTTCAACACTGCCTACACACCAGGTACTGGTTACACCAATCGTTGGGGAGCCATCTACTACAACTCAACGAAATCGGCTATAAACACCTACGGAGGCGCCGTTCCTGAAAACTTCATTACTGAAAATCAGAACTACTTGTTCCAATTGGCACTCAATGAGCCAAACGTACTTTATTGTACTGGAAACACAAAACTCATTGGCAGTAACTTCACGTTCACACCTTGGGAAGAAGCAACCAGCGGTAAGGGCGGCGCACAGTCGCGCAACGATGACGGCACATTCACAGCAAATGCCGACATCAGCGCAGCCAACAAAGTGTGGCTCATTCACAATGGTTCACAATACTGGAATGGTAACAACTGGAGCAATGTAGGCGATAACTGCTTTGCTACATGGACCGACGGACACCCCTATGCCATCTATACAGTAAAAGAAGTTGTCACTGTTACTGTTACTTACAAATACTGTGAAGAAGACGGCTTTGAGCTATGGGAAGAAGATGTGGAACAGGCTGCAAACAGTCCGGTGAACGTACCTGCTTCTATGCAAGGTGGCAACATGTACAGCATCAGCACTGAAGGCACCATCGGCACAGAAGACTGCGAAATCTACGTTAAACGTACACCTAATTTCACTTTCGACGCATCAGTCAATTTCGGAAACCTCAAAGTAAAGAACGATGCCACCACCACTGAGACATCCGCCATTACCGAAGGTCAATGGTACATGCTCACACAGGTGCGTGGCTCTGAAACTCCTGTTTACGACACAGGTTCAGGCAACACACTGAAACGTAATCCAAGCGCTGTTTCTATCACACAAGGTACAGACCCCGATACCATTACTCAATATCTCGTACGCTTCTTCAATACTGGCACAGGCGATGCTAAATACATCCAGTTTGCTACGGGTAACTTCTGGAATGATATGAAATCAAGCGCTTCAAACGCTACAATGTTCCTCGTTTATCCTGCAAGAAACACTTCTGCAAACTATGACGGCTGGGCTATGAACAAAACCACCGATGGTACAACCTACGGAGACATCGTTGACAACAACGGCGCAGGAAACACCCTTGCTTACTGGGAGAAAGGACAAGTTAGTACTGGTGGCAACAACGTATGGAAACTCTATCCCGTTGAACTCATCGACCCATCAGCAACAAGCACAGTTGAACTCGACTACGTCATATTCGATGAAAGCGGACACCAACTCGCTCGCCTCGCTAATAAACTGACTGGTTACGTAGGCGAAAAAGTGCCCGAACTGCCCGCAGCATATCAGAACGACTTCGTTACCTACACTTACAGCCCAAGCGTAGTGCCACCAAATAATAGAATAGTAGGCGTTACGGCGCACTACAACCTGCCTTTCGAACTCAGCGAAGACCCAACCAGTTACGATAACGCTAAATGGTATCTGCTCACACTAAGAGAGAAATTCTGCACACCATACAACGCGGAGGATGACGAACCCATCTTAGGCCATATCGGCTATTACTTCTCATTCGGAGGAAACCCCGTAACGGGTATTTCGGTCTACAGCAAATTCGAGGAAAAATACCTCGAAGTAGGCTCATCAACCGACAACTACCAAGCCGACTACTCTAGCGAACCGACCTACTTTAGCATCAAGAAGAACGACAATCAAACCAACGGCTTCAACCTCAACATACCAGGCACAAACGCCTACATCAACCTGCGCGAGGGCCACATCAGCACATGGCTCAGCGCAGCAGCCAACGGCGAAGTGGGCTCATGCCTCGTGGCAATGACAGACGCGGACTATATGAGGATGAAAGTGCAAAAACTTGAACCCTACTTCCATAACTATGGCATGGTAGGCACATTGCCTTTTAACTCTCAAATCAATAGCAGTCTCTATCAAATGTACATGTTACTACTCCCAAACCCCACCCTCGAAGGATACGAAGAGTTAAAGGCTGCTATACACAGAAACACCATAAAACTCGAAAGGGACAAGTACTACATCATACGCAGCGCATACTCTGCCTTCGAAGCGCAGCAAGGTGAAACAAAGACCATGCGCTACAACCCGGCAACTGGCACCATCATATGGGGCACAGAAGGCGACGCACCCGAATACGAAGTGTTCCAAGTGAGGAGCAACGGCTCAGGCAACGTACTCTACAACCCCATGGGCGGAGTATATCTGAACAATGTCAATGGCAGCGTAACATCCTACAGCCTCGGTGCCGAAACATTCAGCAGAGATTCTGTTGGCATCGGACAATTCAACATCTTCCTCGCACGCTGGGCAGCACCGCTCCACGCTCACGGACACCGCAGCGGTGCAGGCGTAAGCGGATCGCTGACCAACTGGGCAGGCGGTGCAAACACAGCCTCCGCATGGTACATCATTCCGCAGGACATCACAGAAATAGAAATGATTACCCCTGAAGGAGTGGCAGACGGAGAAGAAGTGGTGCAAAGCTTCGCACACACAGAAGACGGACAATTACCACCCAGCGCAGGACTCTTCACCATCAGCGAAGAATTGAGCAAAGGCGCACGCCTCGACACGGTTGCCTCACGCAGAATAGCAGAAAGAGTGGGCTACATCGTCAGCGGAAAGAAGGGCGAAAGAATTCCTATCCTCCCCATCCTTCGAACACCAACCACATCTGTAGAAGTACCCGCAGGCAACCTCCTCGTAGCCGGCGACAGCACAGAACAAACTGGCGGCTTTATCGTTGCCTACAAGAAGGGCGACCGACTCGCCAAGTTCTGGAAGATGAACCGCCTCACCGTGCCACGCAACCGCGCATACCTGCCAGCAGGATCACCCACACGCGGACTGGAACGCATCTTCGGCGGACTCGGCGACATTGAGGACGTAACAGCCATTAAGGACGTAAACGCTGGCAGCGAAAACGAAAACGCTAACGCACCCATCTACGACCTGCAAGGTCGCCGAGTAACCAAGGCGCAGAAAGGCGGTGTTTACATCATCAACGGCAAGAAGGTGATTAAGTAATTTTAACCGGAATATCCGGATAATCCGGATAATCCGGAATATCTGAAAAAAAAATCAAGAAACCAAAAATAATAACCTTATGAAGAAAACGTATCAAAGCCCCGCTACGGCGGTATTCGAAATGCGCCATGAGAACGTCATCGCCACAACCATCCCAAAGGATAACAGCGGCGAAGGCATCGGCGACACCAACCAGGGCGGTTTCGACTTCGCACCGAAGGACGAAAACAGTTGGACCGACGGCAGTTGGACAAAGCCCTGAGGCTCCGCCCGCTTATAATAAAAGCCACCGATATCGGTGGCTTTTTTCTTTGGTGCTGCGGTGGCTTTTTTCTTTGGTGCTGCGGTGGCTGCTGCCTATGCCTGCCTCTCTCCTTCGCCGAGGTAGCACAGCGGTCGGAAGGGGCATCGCTCGCAGTGGGCGTCCTGTTGTTTCTTCGTCGGAGCGGCGAAGGGGCGTCGCTCGTCGAAGATTTCCTCCACGAGGGCAGTGAGCCGTTCGCGGAAGCGCTGGGCTGTGCCGTCTTTGGCAAATTGGTCTGCCACAAGATAGCCGTGCTCCATTTTCGCGTTGTTTTTTCCTGCCTCGCGCGTGTAGTAGAGAGCGGGCACTATGCCGCGCCCGTTGAGCGGACGGATGTCGGCTGTGGCGGCATCGTTGCTCGCTGCCATCTCTTCCACGGCGAGTCCGTAGATGAACGTCTGGAACACGTCGAGCGGCTGACTGTTGCCCTTCTCCGAGTCGAACAGGTCTTCCACCGCCGCAGCATCGTCCTTGGGATTGTACGCCCGCATGGTGCCCGTCTTGTAGTCCACCACGCGCACCACTTCCCGGCCTTTGTGCACGAGGGTGTCCAAGCGGTCTATCACACCGCCTATCTTCACCTGCCGCGTATTTCCGCCGGCACTGACCGTGAGCGTAACGTAACTCTTCTCGCGCTCTAAGGCGATGATGCGCAGCGGCGCTATCTCCGCGTCGTTATTGAGCATCTTCTTAAGGTATTCCCTGATGATGCCCGCCACGAGGTCGGTATATACCACTTCCTTCTCGTTGTGCTTGCGGTTGTCCTCCGCCACGGCGTCGAAGCCCCGGCAGATGTAGTCGTTCAGGCGATTGTCGTCGCGGCTCAGACTGATGAGGTCTTCCTGCGTAACCTGTCTGCCGTTGAAGTCTTTGTAGATGAGTTCTGCCGCACTGTGGAACACACTGCCGAACTGGTTCGCACTGATAATCCCCTCGTCCTGCTGCGGTTCGGGCAGCCGGAGGATATACTTGAAGTGGAACATGCGCTGGCACTTGAAGTAGGTCTTCAGCGCGGTGGGCGACATCTTATCGAACCGATCTGCCATGCCCTTTGGTTTCTCGATGTCGGACGGCAGGGCGGTGGGCACACTGGGTGCCGACTTGATGGTGTAGTGGCGCGGACGCAGGTGGCGTGCCTCCACGAGCATCTGCGAGATGAAGCGCGAAGGCTCTTTCTTGCGTGTGCCGTCCGTGGCGTTGTTATAGACCAGCCGCACCTTCCTGGCACGGCTCAGCAGGCGGTAGAAATAGTAGGCGAAGATGGCGGTCTGGTGCTGCGGCGTGGTCAGCCCGTATGCCACACGCAGGAAGTGCGGTATGAATGAGTTGTCCTGCGCCACACGCGGCATGTCGCCCTCGTTCACGGAGAGCATCACGACATGCTCAAAGTCGAGGTTGCGCGTCTCCAGCACACCCATCACCTGCACACCCTCCGCCGGCTCGCCGTGGAAGGGCACCGTAGTGAGTTTCAGCACGGCTTTCACGAGCCGACGCAGCGTGGTGTCCTCCACATTGAGGTAGCCCTCTGTAACGAGGCGCTGGAAGCGTACCACGGTCTTGTACGTCTGGAAGAGGGCTTCGCTGTGCAGTGTGCGGAAGATGTCTTCGCGCGATGCGTCAGTGGTTTCCGCAGGTTTGTCGAAGAGGGCTTCCGTGAGGTCCTCCGCCACGCGCTGCAACACGTCGGCATGGTCGCTCTTGCCCGTCTTCACGTCTTCGCGCAGCAGTTCGCCGAGCCGCTTATCTACAAAGGCAAACGCCTCCGTATGGCTCAGCGGATAGCCCTTCGTCACGTTCACCGCCTTTACTGTCTCGGGCAGCGAGTGGAGCACGGGTTGCAGCAGCATTTCGTTGCAGAGCACCACGGCGGTGCGTTTCTCGTCGTCGGCATCGAGGTTGTCGCTGTCGCGCAGCCATTCCGCCACGGAGCGCGCCTGTGCGTTGTCAGAGGGCGAAGCGACGAGTTCAATGTCTTTCTCTTCACTATCCTCGGGTATGAAGTTGTGGAAGGCACGCTCGTCGGTCAGTGCGTTGGGAAATTCTGCGAGGTTCTTGCGCAGGAAGATGCCTGCCTCGTGGTTCGCCACACAGCCCTCCCCTGCCCTGTCGCCGCCGATATAGTACGCGTCGTAGTCCCAGTAGAAGAGCGCGCGCCCGTCCTTCTTCAGGCGGCGGAAGAGCGCGAGTTCCACCTCGTTGAGCACGTTGAAGCCCACGAAGACGAAGGTCTCAGCCTGCTGCAGGCGGTGCATCACGGTTTCGTCGCCTGCCATGAGGCGTTCTGCCACGTGGCGCAGTATCTGACCCTCCGTGCCGAGTCCGTTATCAGCGAGTTCCTTGCGGAAAGCGGCATAGATGTCGTACATCTTCTCCCAGAGGGCAAGGAATGCGCGGCGCAGGGCATCCATGTCGTCGGGGGCTACGCCGAAGAAGTGCTCCACGGCACTGCGCTGCTCGTCGGTGAGGAAGTCGTTGCTCTCGAGTTGCGTCAGGTCGTGCACGTTCGAGAAAAGTTGGCGCGCGTCAGCGAGGTGTTTGTCCACATCGTCGAAATCCGCCACCATGCGCTCGCCCCAGCCGTAGAAGAGGTCGAGCGTGTCGTCCTTGCCGTCCTCGCGCCCCGTCGCGCTGCAGAAGATGCGGTAGAGGCGGCACACGGCTTCTATCTTATCGACAGGCCGCAGGTCGCTCATGCGGAGGAAGAGATCGGCGATGCTCGAGTACTGCGGTGCCCACAGCGTCTCGCCACTGCCCTCCACGAGGTATTCGTTCATAAACAGGCTGGCACGGCGGTTCGGGAAAACCACCATCAGCCGCGAAAGGTCGTTGCCATAACGCTGCTTCAGGTCTTCGGCTACGTATTTCAGAAATGGTTTCATTTTTTTTTTTATTCTCTAATACTCTATACCGTTTTCGTCGAGAAGAGCTTTCAGACGTTTCACCTCCTCGCGCAGTTGTTTCAATTCTTCGTCAATTTCCTGCCGATAGCCCGTACGGGCGGCGTACATACGCTCATTCACCCCTCCCTCCGTCACGAAGCGGTCCTGCTGAGCATCCAACAGGTTCTTGAGCATATAGATGGCTTGATGGCAGAGTGTGATGCAGAGGTTGGCGAGTTCTTCGTCGTTCATCTTTTCAGCCTGCATGGCATATTGCTCCATGAAAAGTTTACTCTTCACCCATTCGCGCAACTTTACATATCGTGGGTGCTCGTTGTCCCAATGCATCAGAGAGCGTGTGCGCAGATAGTCTTCGTAATCCGTCAACAACTCCTCAATGCTTGCTTTTGCCACCCCCGTGAGTTTTATCTCCATTTTTGCCGACGTCTGTGCCGCCCGATTGCCCTCGGCTATGTTCTGCTTCCCGCTACGCGCCGCCTGCACCATCTGATCAACAGTACGGTCGCCGTATGACGACAAGAAACGATTGCAGAACGTATAAGTCAGGTCATAGAGCGCTGTGGCTACCTTATATACTCGTAGGTTCTTGTAGTGGCCGTGACTGGTGAGAAAAGTTCTCTTTTCGCTCATTGTTTTTATTTTTTTTATTGTTCTTTTTAGTTTTTTTTGTTGGTGATTGTCGGTTTTTTGTCGGTGAATGTCGGTGGTTGTCCGTGGTTGTCGGTTATTGTCGGTTATTGTCGGTTATTGTCCGTGGTTGTCGGAATTTTCAGACCCCTCCGACCTCCTCCGACAACCTCCGACAACCTCCGACCTCCTCCGACAACCTCCGACAACCTCCGACAACCACCGACCCCTTCCGACCCGCTCCGATTATTCAACTTCAAGCACCTCCCCCTTATAGACATACCACAGGTATCCCTGCACGTCGCGGTGCCCGAGGCTGCGGAGGAGGTCCATGTATTCTTTCACCTGGTTTTCGTATTCCAGGCGCTGCTTGCCGAATTTGAAATCGACCACTACGGTGCGCCCCTGCTTTGTCATCACGCGGTCGGGGCGTCGCTGCCGGAGCGTACTGCCGTCGGTGCGCTGCAGGATGGCGCTCTCGTTGAAGATGGTCCATGTGCCGTCGAACCATTCCGCGGGCTGTCCCTCGCTGATGCGTTTTCCGACGAAGGCGGCTATCTCGTCGGCATCCTTCTTCGAAGCGATGAGGCCCTCGCGGCGGAGTGCATCGACTGATGCTGCCACGTCGGCTGCGGTGTAGATACCGGCGAAGACGGCGTGGAGCAGTTTGCCGCGGTCGATGTAGCCGTCCTGAATGGCTCCTGCGGCATCCTCGCCATCGCTCAGGAAGCGCTGCGACTCGTTCGACTGCCTGAAACTCATGCGCGCATCGATGGTCTCGAACGCCACGGCGAGTGGTTCTTCCCGGAAGTCGAGCGGGTTCTGCGGACCGGCTTTCTCTTCTTTTTCCGCCTTTTCGCCCGGTATGACCGGCTTACCCATCACCATCTGTCCCTCGCTGAAACGCGCTGTGCTGCTTATCATCGCGAAGAGGTCGCAGTAGTACTTCTTCTCGTCGTCCGGTTTCTTCTTCTCCTCATCGAACTGCAGTTTTCCGCTGTCTTTGACGAACTGCGCGATGTACTTATTGATGCTCTTATCCTTGCTCCTGGGGTTCTGGAGGCTCCAGACGAAGAGGTTGTGGCGGGCGCGCGTAACAGCCACGTAGAACGTGTTGAGGGCATCCACGCGTGCCTGGAAGTTCTCTTCGCGGTAGGCATTGCAGAACACGGAGTTGTCGAGTTCCATCGCCGCTTTCACGGGGAGCAGCGGGAAGGTGCTGAACGGCGCGGGCAGGTCCTTGGTGTCGATCCAGAGGGTGTCCTTGTCGTTCACTGTAACGGGCCAGTTGCAGTAAGGCAGGAACACGGTGTCGAAGGCGAGACCCTTCGACTTGTGTATCGTCATAATCTCTATGCCGTCGCCCGTGCCGGAGGAGATGGACTTGCCCTCGATGGTATCGTCGAGGTACGTGAGGTAGGCGTAGAGGTCGCCGCCGGTGTCGCTCATGTAGGCGATGACGTCGTCGAGGAAGGCGTAGATGTAGGGTGCCTGTCCGTCCATCTCGTTGATGCGGAAGAGGCTGATGAGGCGTTCGCAGCATTCGTAGAGGGGGATGTGGCGCAGCATGTCGAGGCTGTCGAGGTAGCCCTCGGGCAGGTAGTCCTTCAGCGCGCGTATGCCGTCGGTCTTTATGTTCTGGAGCACCGCTTCGTCGAAGTCGGTCTTGTGGTACTTCCTGCTGTACTGCTCTGCCACGTAGGAGCACGCCACACTGTTCCGCTCCTCGCAGAGCAGGCGGAGGAGCGCACGCAGCAGTTCCACGGCGGGCGAGGCGGCGAGGGTGTAGGCTTCGTTCGAGATCATCTTCACGTCGCTGTGGTGCGCGGCGAAGTATTTCAGCACCGCCTGCCCCTGCTTGTTGGTACGCACGAGCACTGCCATGCCCTTGTAGCGATGCCCCTGAACATGGAGCGTCCTGATCTGCCGCGCCATGTCTTCGAGCATCTCTTCCTCGGCATTGCTGCCCATGCCGTCGGGGCTGTCGGGTTTTTCTGTGCCGAAATGCCAGCAGTCCTTGTCATCGGTTACTGCCACACTGACGTAGCCGCCCTTCTTGGGCTTGCACTCCTGCTCCACTTCGTGATACACTTTGTCGCTGATTGCGCCCGGGTGTGCACCTTCGTCGAGTTTGTCGAACTGCTTGGCGAGGTACTCCGACATGACGTAGTTGAAGCGCACGATGTTGTCGCGGCTGCGGAAGTTGGTTTTCAGCGTTTCGGGAACTACTTGTATGTTCCGGCAGACCTCGCCTTTTATGTTCGCCAGTATGCCCCAGTCGCCGTTGCGCCAGCGGTAGATGCTCTGCTTCACGTCGCCCACGAGGAGGCTGTCCTTGTCGTTGCTCGCACTCTCGATGAGAAGTTTCTTGAAGTTCTCCCACTGCAGGCGCGAAGTGTCCTGAAACTCGTCTATCATCACGTGGTCGTAGCGCACGCCCGCCTTCTCGAAGACGAACGATGCCTCGCTGCCGGCATGGAGACGGTCGAAGAGGAGCGGTGTGCGGCTGAGCATGATGCGGTTGTTCTCGCGGTTGATGGCTTCCACGTTGGCATTGATGGCGTTGAGCAGTCCGAGTGCCTTGAGGTGGCGCAGCACAGCGTTGGCACTGTTGTATGCCACGACATTCGCCTGATACACGTTGTACACGTTCCGCAGCACCTCGTGCACGCTCATGGCGAGTGTTACCATTTCGTCATTGTTCAGGTCGCCCTTCTTCAGCAGCACCTGCGGCACATCGTCGCCCGTTGCCTCTGCGCATTTCCTGAACGAGTCGGAAAATGCCGTCTTGATATTGCCATCAGGGTTCTCCGCCAGGTTGCGGCAGCGTGCAAAGTAGTTTCTCTGTCCGTTTGACATCTTGGCGATGTCCGCCTCGCGTGCCACAGCCGCGTCTGCCGCGTCTTTTATGGCTTTCTTGGCGCCATCACGCATCTTTCGCAGCACATCTTCCAGGCGGTGCCCCTTCTGCCGGCGTTTGTCGTCCTCGATGGCTTTGGTGATGTCGTCGCTGTAGCGCATATACACCTCCTTGCTGAGGTTTCGGGCGAAGTCGTTGAGGTCGCGCGTTACGTTCCAGTCCTTGTTGTCCGCCATCTTCTCGCGCATCATCTCCTCCACGGCGGTCTTCACATCTTTTTCCGCCATTCCGTCGTTGATGCCCTGCAGGAGGTCGTCCACCGCCTGCGCTATGACGCGCTTGTCGTCGATATCTACGGCATAGTTGGCGGTCTGCCCCAGTTCGCGCGCCACGTATTGCAGCGTACTCTGCAGGAAGGCGTCGATGGTCTGCACAGAGAAGCGCTCGTAGTTGTGGAGGATGTAGCCCAGTGCGGCGCGCGCCCTCTGGCGCAGTTTGTCGTCGGACACGTTGCCGCCCGTAAGTTTCTTCACCTTGTCGAAGAACGACTGCCTGTCCTTGTCGGCAGGGTCGTTGATATAGCCTATATCGTAGAGGTGTTGCAGGATACGCGTTTTCATCTCTGCGGTGGCTTTGTTGGTGAACGTTACCGCGAGGATATGGTTGGCGGCATCGGGGTCGCCGCTTATCAGTTTGCTGATGTATTCTGCCGAGAGCGTGAAAGTCTTTCCGCTTCCCGCTGAGGCGCTGTAAACTGTCAGTTTGGACATTTGTTTTTCTTTTTTTCATTTGTTGGCAGGTAAAAGTCTCTGCTCGGTTTTCGCAAGTGATTATTTATCAAGTTATCAAGAATTTGAGAATTACTTTTCTCTTTACAACCAACTTCTTCTGTCCATACCGTTTCAGATAATTAGTAGTGAAATAATTCTTTAATTCTATAATTCTTGAAAATTAAACAATCTTAAAGTTCCTTAGCGTCTTCTGTGTCTTCTGCGTCTTCTTGGTAATAGTTTTCGCAAATATAGGTTTTTTCTTTCAGAAATTCGACATCTGCGGCGTTTTTCTTCTTTTCGGAGTTCATTTTCCTGCCGGAGTTCTTCTATAGAGAGCCGTTTTTCTTCGTCGCTTGTTACTCTGCAGAAGACGACGGACGTTCTGTCGGCTGATCTCAGGTGGGCAGCGCAGGCGGGGAAGAGGGGGCAGACGTCGTGGCACCTGTGGTAGGCCCGCAGGGAACAGATGTCGCAGGGCGAGTTTGCAGTGGAGAGTTGACTGTTGATCGTGGAGAGGTGAGAGTTGGGGCCTGTCGTATTGGCGCTCATGATGTCTGCCATGGCTTCGGTGGCTTCTCTTACGAGGAATGGACCGACGGGTGTGTAGGCGATGCAGCCGGTGGGTGTGTGGGTGAGTATGCGGTTCATCTCTTCTGCCGGTGGCAGGTTTCTGCCGCTGCGCAGGTCTCTCACGCTGAATGTCATGATGACGATGGCGGCTGGATTGGGGTTGTAGTTTTGGTTTTTCATTGGTTTTTGGTTTTTTCAGATTGCTTTTTTATAGCTGTTATAGAAGTTATAGAAGTTATAGTTTCTATAGTTTCGTATTTTCTATAGCTTCTATAGTTTCTATCATTCCGTTTCTTCTCTCTCTTCCGGCGGCAGCAGGAGTTGCTGTGCCTCCTTGTCGCCGGCTTGTGCGCGTGCCCTGAGTTGCCGGTAGTCTTCGTAGGTTACATAGTGCTTTTTGGCTTCTTCGGCGGCCTCCTGCTGTTTTTTCCGTCGATCTTCCTCGAGGTCTTTTCCCCATACGAGCATTTTGGGTTGTTCGTGCTGGTTGTCGTAATAGCCTTCGAGCACCTTGACGAAGTTGTCGCGGTAGAGGAGCCAGTCGAAGCCGAGGTGGCGGCCGAATTTGTTCTTGTCGTTGATAAAGTCGCTTTTAGCCGCTTTCTCGAGCACCTGACAGATGATGGGCTTGCCGAACTGACGTGCTATGAGGCAGAGTTTGTCGTAGCGCGGTCCGCTGATGGCCTGTATGGTGTATGCGCGGTGGTGGCGCGCCTGTATGGCGTTGAAGTAGATTCTGAACTTCTCTGCATCCACGTCCTCATGATTCGCTCCTGACAGGACTTCTGCATGACTGCCCGATATGACCTCAGCATTACAGCCCGATATGACCTCAGCCTGACCTGCCGACAGCGCCTCAGCATGACAACGAGATATGTCTTCAGCATATCCTCCTGAAAAAATTTCAACATTTCCGCCTCCGCCTCCGCTATGCGGTGCACCGTCACCGCATTCTTCGTTCTGTGCCCGTTCTGCTGTTGAGGCGGCGGAGTTTAGAGGTGGTGGAGCCTTTTCTTTATCTTTATCTTTTTCTTTATCTTTTTCTTTGTCTTTTTCTTTTATTATTCTTTTTTTCTTTTGCTTCTTTTCTTTTTTTCTTTTCTTTTCTTTTTCGCTTTCGTTTTCTTTTTCTGTTTCTTTTTCGTTTTCTTTTGTGGGAGTGGGCAGATTTTCCGGGGTTTCCGGGGTTCCCAGGGTTTCCGGGTTGTCCGGATTTTCAGGAAGGTCCGGAGTTTCCGGGAGAGCCGGATCGGTGTTTCCTTTGTTTTTCTGGCGGTCGATGTCGAGCATGATGCCGCAGAGTGCGAGGTTCATCATTTTGCTCGCGGGGCGTTTGCCGCTGACGATGTAGTCGCGCAGGGCGAGGATGGCGCGCTGGCGCATATCGGCTGACATGGCTTCGAAGTAGCAGAACCATTCTGTTCTGAAGGTAAATGCAGGGAAATTGTTCATAGTTGTAGATTTTTTGTGAATAATATGTATTAAATCTTTGGCCTTGTTTGATATTTCGCTGCAAAAATAACTATTATTTTTTAATTAGCAAATTTTTCAGCAAATATTTTTTTTCGGGGCGCAAAAAAAAGCCACAAAAGCGGGCAAATAAAGAAAAAAAGAAAAAGCCACCGTAGCACCAAAAAAAAAGCCACCTCGGCACCAAAGAAAAAAGCCACCGCAGCACCAAAGAAAAAAGCCACCTCGGCACCAAAGAAAAAAGCCACCGATATCGGTGGCTTTTATTTCAGAAAGCGGGCGGAGCCTCAGGGCTTTGTCCAACTGCCGTCGGTCCAACTGTTGTCATCTTTCGGTGCGAAGTCGAAACCGCCTTGGTTGGTGTCGCCGATGCCTTCGCCGCTGTTATCCTTTGGGATGGTTGTTGCGATGACGTTCTCGTGGCGCATTTCGAAAATCGCCGTGGCGGGGGTGATATAAGCCTTTTTCATTGTGTTTGTTGTTTTTTTTGTGGAATTTTCCGGAGGTTCCGGAAGTTTCCGGGGGTTTCCCGAAACTTCCGGACATTCCGGTTAATTTTACTTAATCACTTTCTTGCCGTTGATGATGTAAACACCCTTGGTTGCGTTGTTCACGCGGCGTCCCTGGAGGTCGTAAACGGTTCCGTTTTCAGCACCTGTTGTGATGCCGTTGATGCCGGTTACGTCTTCGCCGATACCACCGAAGATGTTTTCAAGACCACGTGTAGGAGTGCCTGCGGGGAGGTATGAGCGGTTAGCCGGTACTGTCAGACCGTTGATAGACCAGAACTTGGCTTCTGCTTCGCCCTTCTTGTAAGCGAGGATATAACCACCGCTTACTACGGAGGAGCCGTCGCCTGCTACGAGGAGGTTGCCTGCGGGTACGTCAACTGTTCCATTAACAGGGAGGAGAGGCACTGTTGCGCCCTTCACGCCGCTGATGATATAGCCCTGATCTGCTGCGATCTGGCTTGTAGCGATAGTGTCGAGGCGAGCACCTGCGCCGAGGTCTTCTGTGATGGTGAACACACCAACGTTGAGCGGCAGCTGTGCATCGTATCCGTTAGCAAAGCCCTGCATTACTTCTTCGCCGTCGGCTACGCCTGCCGGACTGATGAGTGTGATTTCTTCGATTTCAACGGGGATGAGATGCCACATTGAAGCATCGCCGTCTGCGGTCCATCCTGTGAGTGAGCCGGAAGCACCTGCACCGCTGTTGTGACCTGCTGCGTGGAGTGCTGCGTCAGTACCGCCGTTTGCGTTGTAAACGAGCGCAACCTTAGAAGGCTTCTTAGCCACTACTTCGAATGCGATACCGCTTGCTTCGTCTTCGGTTGTTACACCGGCCTTAGTCTGGAGGTATGTGCCGGCGAGAGGAACATAGAGACGGAAGGTTGTAGTGCCTTCTACTGCCTTCAGTTTCATGATTTGTGCTGCACTTACATCAACATTACCCCATGCCACATTCTTTGAAGATGTGTTGTAAAGCATAGCCTTGTCAACGCCTTGCTTAGTCCGGAATGCGTCGAGACCGCTCAGAATCAGATAGTAGCCTTCAGTTGCCTCTACCATCTGGTAGCCTTCAACCTTAGCCTTGAATGTGAGGTAGTCGTTATAGTTGGGCGCAGCCTTGAGGGCACTGTATTCTTCCGCGAGGTTCGATGCATCTGTAACCTGAAGCGCATTTACGCAACCTGCGTACTCGAAGTAAGGATCGATGTCGCTGGCGATGAGGTTCAGGACGAGGTCGTTGATGGTGAAAACCTTGAGGCATGAACCTGCATCAGAAGCAGCCGCAGAATGTAGCCATGTACTGATCTTGTTGCCGCGGTCGTTGATGTAGGAATTTGTACCGGGAACGTAGAGGTTGAAACCGTCTGTCTGGTTGTTGTTAGGAGAAATAGCGAAAGCGAACGGCGTTGTGTCGAACGTTGCTACGCTGTTGTCTGTTGTACCTACTCTCATGTAGCCGTGTGTTCTGTTGTAAACCGTGATGCCGTCGAATTCGTTACCACCGAATGTCCAGTAGTATTCATCGTTGGCGAGGTCGTAAGAAGAACTTGAAGTGACGTTGTTGCCGTATGCATACTTGGAACGGAGGATGAAGAAGTAAGGCGTAGATACTGTTGCATCTGTTGGGTCTGCCGACAGTTCGAAAGGCAGTGAAGAGTCGTAAGTAACTGTTACAGTCTGGTCAACATCAGTACTTGTAACTGTTGTCGGAGAGATGTTGCTTACATAATTAGGTGTGCCACCCAATGCACTTACCACGTTAATTTCTGTGTTTTCGGGCACGTTTTCGATAGTAACCGTCTTAACAACTCTGTTGTCGCGCGTTACGTTGAGCGTAACGGTAGTCACTGTTGCGGGCAGCGCTACGTCAACAGTACCTGCGAAGTTAGCGTCAGCAAGTGCTTCTGCGAGTGTAGCGAAACCGTTGTAGGATTCGATAGCATTTACTGCAGCACTGCTTGATACTGTTGCGCCTGATGTGAGGACTACGTCTGTGCCGAGGGCCACTTCTGTGCCGTCAACGTAAACAGATGTAAGACCGCCACCAGTGCAAGTGAAGTTGGCAACATAGGCTTCAGGAACAACTGTTACAGAAGGCACCTGAAGAATCTGCTGTACGTTACCTTCGTCGTGAGTAGTCCAACTGTCAATCATAACACCACCAGCACTCATGTTCAACGTTGCTGTTGGTTGATCTGTATTTGCGTCATTGGTGAACTTCAGAACGATAGGATAACCAGTCTTGTATGTGCTTGCGTCACCAGTAACATAAGCAGGAGCAGATGTTACGAGGTGGTGACTCTTGTTAGTGGTGTAACTTGCGAACTTCTTTGCACCTACGTTGTAGAGGTATGTTTTTCCGCCTAAAGTTACGAATGTCCACTGGTGGAGAGGATTAGTCATATCGGCTGTGCCGTTGGATACCATAGTTCTTGAGAACTCTGTTGCATCAGCAGACTCTGCGTGTATGAAAGCACGCGGTGTTGTAAGGGTGTAAGCCTTTGTTGCGTCTGCACTTGCCAAATCGGAGAGAATTGGCGAATAGAGAAGTACGATGCTGGTAGCAGTGATAGTGCCGGAAAGATCCAATGGCTGAAATGTTGTTCCATCTACAGCGCTAAGGAACGCATAACCATTAACGCTTGGAGCAGTGAAGGTATAGCCTTCAGCATAACCCATCAGTGAGTTGCTGCCGGTGCCCAATTCATTGTGGGAGGCATCGTACATGGTATAACTGTAGTTGTATTCTATGTCAGCTGCTTCGTATGTTACGTTAAACACCGGAACAAAGCAACCCTGGTTTGCACCTACTGTCAAAGCGATGTCAACATATTGTGCCTTGAGGTCTGTTACTGTAAGAGTTGCTGCTGCTGAAGCACTTGTACTTGTTGCAGTAGCAGAAACGCCATTACAACTCAATGTAACCGGATAACTTGCATTTGCATTGTAGAACTGCATTTCAATACCATTGATGCGATAACCATTAGCAATGGCTAATCTATAATACAATGTATTACCGTTTACCAAGCCACTATTACCTCTGTACATGGCAAACCCGTTAGCATTGTAACTATTCATGTTACCCCAGGTACCATCTCTTACTTCAAGAGTAATCTGGGGAGTAGAGCCGGTGTTTACCCAACTGCAACACCACGTAGAACCTGATTGCGCATCACCTGCACCCTGAGAATACTTTCCACCTCTGTAGAAAGTACCGCCAGTGGTGGATGTACCGTTCAGCGACACAGTGGTCTGCGCGCTTGCTCCGATGCCGCACATAGCAAGCAGTAGGAGCATCAAGAAATTTGTAATTCTTTTCATGTAATTTGGAAAAGTTGAATTAATAAAAAATTGAATTAAAATGTGAATTATTGATTTTCTTTATTTTGATTAATCCTTAGTTCTTGCCGTGCTTTCACATCGGCAGTTTATAAGTTCTGTTATATCCAGTTCTGTTATATTCAGTTTCGTTATGTTATATTTCGTTATGTATAAGCGTAATTCTTTTTTCTCATCGGCGCGCAAAATTACAGCAAAGATTTTGATTGTTGCAACTTTTTTTCTGTTTTTTTCTTTTTCGGGCGCAAAACATGTCCGCCCCGGCTCTTTTTCAGGCGTTATGGTATCAAATTGCATTAGTTTTGGAATGCGTGGCAATTCATGCTGTTTTGGAACACGAAGGGCATGAAGGCTTCGCTGCGGCCATTTTCATTTTTACGTGAATTATCATGAATTTCCATGAATTATCTTATCTGAATTATTCCTGTCAGGATTTATGGCAATTCATGTTGTTTTCGCTTGTGCCGGTTTCTCTCTTTGGCTCACAAAAATAATAAAATATCTGGATTTTCCGGGCTTTTCCAGAAAAATCCAGATATTGTGGTGATTACTTTTCTGTGCCCCCGGACCGGGCTCACGATACTGTGCCGCCCGGACCGGGCTCACGATACTCTCACTGCATATAACAGGGGTTTCAGTCGCTTCGCTCCTTTCACCCCTGCCTATGCTGTATCGCCCTTATAGGGCTCACTGTGCTACTCCAAACATAACAGGGGTTTCAGTCGCTTCGCTCCTTGCACCCCTGCCTAAGCTGTATCGCCCTTATAGGGCTCACTGTGCTACTCCAAACATAACAGGGGTTTCAGTCGCTTCGCTCCTTGCACCCCTGCCTATGCTGTATCGCTCCTCCGGAGCTCATACGTAAATTGCACTCTCAACTGTCAACTCTCCTCTCTCAACTGTCAACTCTCCTCTCTCAACTGTCAACTCTCAACTGTCAACTCTCAACTGTCAACTACCTGAACTCAATGGGTTGTCCTGTGCAGCCGTTTGGCATTTGTATGGAGAGGAGGTTGCAGATGGTTGGTGCTATGTCGGTCATGTGTACTTCGCGGGAGGATTTTCCTTTTGGTATGTGCCATCCCATGAAGAGGCATGGTATGTGTGCGTCGTAGGGGTTCCATACGCCGTGTGTGGTGCCTTTTACGAGTTTTTGCTCTGCATCTCCGTAGATGGCGGGTTGTGGTATGGTTGCTATGTCGCCACTGCGTAGGCGGTTGTAGCCGTTGATGGCGCGTTCGCGGACGGGTTGCGGCACTGTTGCTGTGCTGATTTTTTCGAGTTCTGCGACGTATGCGAAGCGTGTGTCTTTTTTGAGGTAGTCTATGGCGAGTTGTGTGAGTTCTTCGGGTTTGATGCCGAGTTCTTCGATGACGTCGCGTTGGAGTATGATTTGGCAGTTGGCGTCTCCGAAGATGAGTTTTCTGTCGGTGCCGTAGTGCTGCTGTAGGTATTTATTGAGCGCGCGTGTGGTTTTTCCCATGTCCCATGGTTGGGATGGTATGCGGTGGTCTTGGTTGAATGAGATGTTGTGTGCTGCGCCGTGGTCTGCAGTGAGGAAGACGATGTAGTTGCCTTCGCCTACGTGTTTGTCGAGCGTTGTGAGGAAGTCGGCGAGGTCGCGGTCGAGGCGTAGGTAGCAGTCTTCGGTTTCTGCTGCGTTGATGCCGACGTGGTGTCCTATTCCGTCGGTGGTTGATATGCTGACGGTGAGTATGTCGCATTCGCTGCCTTTTCCGAGTTGTTCTCCTTCGAGTGCTGCCTTAGCGATGTCGAAGGTGATGGTTGCTCCAGCTGGCACGTATTTCATGAGTCCGTATCCCCATGATTTTTTGGCTTCGGGCACGTCGATGGGGAACACGGTGGGTTGTCCCTTGACGTATGTGCCTTCGTATGGTGCGTCGTCGGCTGTGCTTTGGGTGTAGGTTTCTATGGGGTAGAGGGGTTCCCATTTTTGCGAGAGGTATTTGTCGGCGAGTTTACGTTCGTTGAATTTGTTCACCCAGTCGGGGAGTTTGTCGGTGTAGAATGTGCTGCTGATGAAGTTTCCTGTCTCGTTGTCATACCAGTATGCGCCGTTTGCGGTGTGTCCTGCGGGGAGTATGGCTCCGCGGTCCTTTATGCTGACGCCTATTGTTTTCGAGCGGAAGTTTGTGGCAAGCCGGAGTTCGTCGGCGAAGGTGGTGGTCATCATGTTCCTGGGCGACACTTTTCCTTGCTTTCCTGTGGTGCCTACGCCGATGACTGTGGTGTCTTCCACGCATCCCACCCACTTATAGCCTATCCGGAATGAGTTGCCCACTATGCCGTGTACGGAGGGGAATGTTCCGGTATATACCGAGGCGTGTCCTGCTGCTGTGACGGTGGGTATGTAGTTGATCATGCAGTTGTCGCAACTGAATCCTTCGCGCATGAGGCGTTTGAATCCGCCTTCGCAATAGCGGTTCTGATAGCGCATGAGGTAGTCCCATCGCATTTGGTCGATGACTATGCCTACTACGAGTTTCGGGCGTTCGGGTTGTGCGCTGACGGGGCGGGCGCAGAGTGCCGTGAGGGCAAGGATGATGAGGAGTTTGAAGAGGGTTTTCATGATGGTTTGTTTTTTTTCAAGATTGTAAAACATGCAGCCCTGTAAGGGCTATACAGCTTAGGCAGGGGTGCAAGGAGCGAAGCGACTGGAACCCCTGTTGTATTCAGAACAGAATTGTGAGCCCCATAGGGGCGATACAAAAATAGTAAAAAAAATTAAAACAAAAAACACCACGCAAATATGTATCAGTCGCAAAAGGCATAGCGTTCTTCGTATTCTATCTCATATTCCTGCAAAAACAATTTATATTCTTCTTGAAATGTTCGTTTCGTATGATGCTTTTCTTGATTTTTGATGTAACTCACCGTTTTATCCTTTAGGGAAGGACTGACAGAAAAGGCACCATAACCACTTTGCCAACTAAAATCCATATACATAGGGGCAAGCGTTTTAATCCATCTACTACTTTCTGCTTTCAAAGTCTTTACGAACTCCGAAATGCTTATTGTTTTTGGCAAAACAGTAAGGATGTGTATATGGTCTCGCATTCCGCCTACTTCAACATAATCAGCACCAATATTTCGTGCCGTTGTGGCGATATATGCGAAAAGCCTATTCAAATCTTGCTTTTGTACTGCAACGCTTGTTGTTTTAACATGAAAGATGCAGTGAACATAAAGTTTTAGATATGTATTTGCCATTGTTTAGATGAGATTTTTCTGTATCTATATGATATTTTCTGTATCGCCCCGATGGGGCTCAATATACTGTTGCTAACATAACAGGGGTCCAGACGCTTCGCTCCTTGCACCCCAGCCTAAGCTGTATCGCCCTTATAGGGCTCACTGTGCTACTCCAAACATAACAGGGGTTTCAGTCGCTTCGCTCCTTGCACCCCAGCCTAAGCTGTATCGCCCTTACAGGGCTCACGGTGCTACTCCAAACATAACAGGGGTCCAGACGCTTCGCTCTTTGCACCCCTGCCTAAACTGTATCGCCCTTATAGGGCTCACTGTGCTACTCCAATACATAACAGGGGTTTCAGTCGCTTCGCTCCTTGCACCCCTGCCTAAGCTGTATCGCCCTTATAGGGCTCACGGTGCTACTCCAAACATAACAGGGGTTCCAGTCGCTTCGCTCTTTGCACCCCTGCCTAAGCTGGATCGCCCTTATAGGGCTCACTGTGCTACTCCAAACATAACAGGGGTTTCAGTCGCTTCGATCTTTGCACCCCTGCCTAAGCTGTATCGCCCCGATGGGGCTCAATATACTGTTGCTAACATAACAGGGGTTCCAGTCGCTTCGCTCCTTGCACCCCTGCCTAAGCTGTTGCGTCCCTATGGGACTACCATGCGGATTGGTTTATGGTTGAAATTCCTCGAGATTCTATTATATTCTCGAGATTCTATTATATTCTAAAAATCCTATAACTCCTATAGATTTTATAGTTCTTCGTCATCGTCGAAGAAGATGGGTTGTGTGAATTCTTCGAGGGCACGTCGGTCCTTCTTGGTAGGTCTTCCTGTGCCTTTTGCTCTGTTGACGAATCCGCTGATGCGGCTCATTTCGAGTATTTCGTACTGTTCGGGGTCGGTGATGTTTTCTATGATGTCGGGCAGGAGTTTCGCCCCTACCCTTTTCTCTATGGCTTGGAGTACGCGGAAGGTGTAGGTGACGGGTGGTTTTCGCACGCTCACTTCGTCGCCTTCCTTCACTGTGCGGGCGGGTTTTGCGAGTGCGCCGTTGATGCTCACCCTTCCGTTCTTACAGGCGTCGGCTGCGATGCTTCGTGTCTTGAAGATGCGTACAGCCCATAGCCATTTGTCGAGTCGTGCTTCCATGTGTTGCTTATTTTCCGTTGTACTGGTTCATTGTGGCGTCGATGCCTTGCAGTGCGTAACTTTTCACGGCTTCTGCGGCACGTGCTATTCTTTCTTCGAGGGTTTGCTGCTCTTCGGGCATGAAGTCGCTGAGCACGAAGTCCACTTGTCCTCCCCTGCGGAATTCGCTGCCTATTCCGAAGCGCAGGCGGGCGTAGGCTTGTGTGGAGATTTGCTGTGCTATGGATCGCAGTCCGTTGTGTCCGCCTTCGCTGCCTGATGCCTTGAGGCGTATGGCACCGAGTGGCAGTGCGAGGTCGTCCACCACGACGAGGAGTCTTTCCACGGGTATGTTCTTCTTGTTGAGCCAATAGCGCACGGCATTGCCTGAGAGGTTCATGTATGTGGTGGGTTTGAGGAGGATGAGCGTCTGGTTTTTTACGCGCACCTCAGCCACGTAGCCGTATCGTCGGTCTTCAAATTCTACTCCTGCTTCGCGTGCTATGTGGTCCACAATCATGTAGCCTATGTTGTGGCGTGTTGCTGCGTATTCGTCTCCGGGGTTTCCCAAGCCGGCTATGAGGTGGTTCATTTTTTTTAGTTTTTTGGGGAGGGGCGGATTTTCCGGATTTTCCGGAGGATTCCGGATTTTCCGGCAATTCTCCTAAAAGAATTAACCCAAATCGGTTTTTCAGGACCGATTTGGGTTTTATTGTTTTTGTTTATGCTTTGTTATTCAGCGTTTTCAGCGGCTGCTTGGTCGGCTGCGCTTCGTGCAGCACGTGTCATGCGGATGGTGCATACGATGACCTCTTTCGGTGTTACGAGTTCGAGGTTGTCGTAACTGAGTTCACCCACCTTGATGGACTTACCGAGTTCGAGCGCAGAAACGTCGATGTCGAGTTTTTCGGGAATGTCTTTGTAGAGACCGCGTACGTTGAGTTTGCGGAGCATGCTTGAGAGGCGACCACCGGCGCGTACACCGGGAGCGTGTCCTACCATTTGGATAGGAATACCGATGACGATGGGGTTGTCGGGTGTGATTTCGTAGAAGTCAACGTGTAGCACGTTGTCCTTGACGGGGTGGAACTGTGTTTCCTTCACGATTGCCTGATGTGCTTCTCCGTCGAGGTCGATGTTTACGATGTACACATCGGGTGTGTAGATGAGTTTCTTGATTTCCTTTTCTGACACTGCGAAGGGAGTTGCCTCAGGCAGTTTGTCTTCGCCTCTTTTCAGTCCGTAGAGCACGCAGGGTACGTTGCCCGTTGCTCTCAATGCCTTAGCGGCTTTTTTACCGCCTGCGACACGTGCTGTGCCGCTGATAGAGATTTGTTTCATTTGTTTGTTTGTTTTGTGTTACTCTAAATTAAGTATTTCTTAATTCGCCATCACACATTGAGGGCTTTCTGCCCTCGCTGCTGAGCAAATCGGCTGCAAAGGTAGTCAATTTTCTCTTGGCGGCAAAAGTTTTGCGGGGTATTTTTTTCAGAAATATAGAAACTATAGAGGCTATAGAGGCTATAGAGGCCATAGAGACTGTTCTGAGATTTCTCAGAACTCTATGTCGATTTTGAATTCGTCTTCTTCCGGAGTTTCTTCTGTTGCTTCGGGTTCGCTTACTTCAGCAGGTTCTGCCGGTTCTTCTGCCGGTTCTTCTGCCGGTTCTTCTGCTGTTTCGCTTTGCTCTTCCTGATTTTTCCACGCTACTCTTTCGGTAAGTCCTGCGTTCTGCCTGATGTAGTCCATGGCTTCCTGGAAGGCGTCGTTGAACTTCAGGAGGTCTTCGCGATAGAGGAAGATTTTGTGCTTCTCGAACACGGGCTTCTCAAGTTCCGTACCGTCCTTCACCCTCTTGCTTTCCGTAACAGAGAGGTAATACTCATCATTTTTGTCCTGCTTGACGTCGATATAGTACATGCGGCGCCCTGCCTTCATAGTGCGTGAGAACAGGATTTCGTTTATTTCGGTCATAATTTTGATTGTTATGCTTATTGGTTCAGATTTGTACAATAGTTTATTTTCATCTGCAAAAGTCGTTATTTTTTCGGAACTATGACACAAAAGACATGATAAATTTTTCCATTTGTCAAAAAAAGTTCATTTTATGTCAGCAAAAGCATTTTTTATCGTATCTTTGCATTAGAATTCTCACTATGGCTCATTCCGGCGGCATACGTTTTGCTGTCCTGAGTCTTTAACTTTTCGGAGGAAAAATGATAAACAGAGAACTGATACGTCTGAAGGTGGTGCAGTTGCTTTACGCCTACTACCAGAACGAAGGAAAGCCGCTCGACGTGGCTTTGAAGGAATTGGATTTCAGCCTTCTGAAGGCTCACGATTTGTACTGTTACCTGCTGTCGCTCCTTGTAGAAGTGCGCAAGACGGCAGAGCGGCACGCCGAGGTGGCAGAAACACGCAACAAGCGCATGAAGGTCAGCATTGACGGCGAACTGCCCGAGCGTATGCTGGCGAACAACAAATTCCTGCTGCAACTTGAGGAAAACACAACCCTTACCGCCTACCGCGAGAAGAAGAAAGAACTCGCCGGCGAGGAGAACCTGATAAAGAAACTCTATACGGCGTTCATGGAGAGCGAAGTGTTCGACATGTTCGTCAAGATGGAGGACCGCTCGTACGACGCGGACCGCGAACTGGTGCGCAAACTCTACAAGACACACATTGACGGCAACGACATGTTCGACACTGTGATAGAAGAAGGCAGCCTCTACTGGAACGACGACAAGCACGTGCTCGACTCGTTCGTGATGAAGACCATCAAGCGCTTCAAGCCCGAGAACGGTGCCGATCAGGAACTTCTGCCACCTTATAGCAATGAGGAGGACCACGCGTTTGCGCAAGAACTCTTTCAGGCAGCCATCACACGCAGCGAGGAGATACGCACACTTATCCGCAAGAACTGCAAGAACTGGGAGTTTTCACGCCTGGCGCTGATGGACGTCGTCATCATGCAACTGGCGCTGGCAGAGTTGTTCACCTTCGCCCACATCCCCATCAGCGTGACGCTGAACGAATACCTCAACCTGGCGAAGGTGTACAGCACACCGCGCAGCCCGGGCTACATCAACGGCCTGCTCGACAACGTAATCAAAAAACTCAAGAAACAAGGCGCCATCATGAAATGAGCGTCACGACAGCAACAGACTAATAACTCAACTTTCTGAAGTAAACGCTTCGCTCGAAGTTAGCGAAGTTGAAGAAATAGAAGAAGTTATCGCTTCGCTCGAAGTTAACGAAGTTATCGAAGTTAACGACGATAGTGTTGAACCGATAATAACAAAAGAAAAAAGAAGAAATTACCATTAAGTAACGTCGCTAACTTCAAGCGAAGCGATAACTTCAATAACTTCGTTAACTTCAAAGAAAAAAAGAGGTAACGTCGTTAACTTCAAGCAAGTGGAACTTGCGAAACTTGAATAATAATAACAAAAAACAATAACACACTACTATGATTTCTATGACATTTGCACTATTGCAAGCAGAAGGTGGTGCCATGGGCGGTTACGGCGGCATCATCATGATTGTGGCACTGTTTGCCATCATGTATTTCTTCATGATTCGTCCTCAGAACAAGAAAGCGAAGAAAGAGCGCGAATTCCGCAACTCGCTCAAAGAAGGCGACGACGTGATGACCATCGGCGGTCTGCACGGCAGGGTACACCGCGTGGAAGACACCACCGTGACACTCGAAGTGGCTACAGGCGTGAAACTCAAGTTTGAGAAGAGTGCCATCCTTCAGAAGAGCGCGCAGCAATAAGCACAAGGGAATTCCCTGAATTTCCGGAATTTCCGGAGAATCCGGATTTTCCGGCAACACACACACTAACACCGTGAAGAAACTCTGGATCAACATAACGAAGATAGCCAGGAACTGCTTTTCCTACATCTGGAACAGGCAGTTCCTCACATTCCTGTCCTTCTTTATGCTGTCGTTCATCTTCTGGGTTTTCTTCACGCTGAACGAGACTTACGAGCAGGATTTCTCCATACCGCTGGAACTGAAGAACAAGCCTGACAACGTGAAGATCACGATGGACCCGCCGAAGGAAATCGTGGTAACCATCCGCGACAAGGGTTCAAAACTTCTGCAATACGCCTACGGTTCGGGGTTCGCTCCGGTACAGATCAACTTCAAGGACTATGCCAACAAGCAGGGTCAGGTGAAGGTATCGGTGAGCGATGTGCGGCGCCAGATAGAGTCGCAACTCAGCCGCAGGTCCACCCTCGTGCGCCTGCGCCCCGAGACCATAGAATATATGTACAACCTCGGCAACAACAAGGTGGTGCCCATCATCTTCGACGACGTACAGGCAATGCCGGCAAAAGGCTATATCATCACGAGCCGCACCGCCAGCACGAACCGCGCACGCATCTACGCGCAGCAGAGCATGCTCGACACCATCACAGCCGTATATGCCCGTACGTCGTTCTTCAACGACGTGAAGGGACGGCAGCGGTTCAGCATAGAACTTGCGCCCATACGCGGTGTGAAGATGGAGCCCGACACCGTGTTCTACACCGTTACGTCCGACATCGTGAACGAAAAGACGGTGCAGGTGAAAGTGCAGGGCGTGAACTTCCCTGCCACAAAGACATTGCGCACCTTCCCCGGCACGGTGGATGTCACGTTCAAGGTGCCGGCTGCCCAATACAACAGCATCACGGCTGACGACTTCGTGCTCGTGCTCGACTATGAATCGCTGCTCAATGCCAAGTCGAACAAGGTGCGCCTGAACCTTAAGTCGCTGCCCAAGGGTGTATCGAGCGCCGCAATCCACCCGCAGGACGTGCAGTTCCTCATCGAGCAGTTGCCCGAGAGCAATGACGGCGAGTGAGGCACGCCCGGAGTTCCTATTCTTTTTACCCCCCTGACATGAAGACATCATACGGTATCACCGGCGGCATAGCGAGCGGCAAGAGTGCTGTTTGCCGGCTTTTGCACGCTATGGGGCATCCCGTGTTCTACTGCGACGACGAAGCCAAGCGCATCATCCGCACCGACCCTGACGTGCGGCGCGAACTGACGGCAGTGGTGGGCGAAGGCGTTTACGATGACGAGGGGCGGCTGGTGAAGTCCGTACTGGCAGCATACATCTGTCGCGGCGGGGATTGTTCGGAGCGTGTGGATGCCATCGTACACCCGCGCGTGCGCGAGGCATATAAGGCATGGCACGCCCGCCAGACGGCAGAAACGACGTTCATGGAATGTGCCCTGCTCTTCGAGTCGGGCTTCGACAGGCTCGTTGACCGCACCGTCCTCGTCCATACCCGCGATGAAGTGCGCCTCGCCCGCCTCATGGCACGCGACGGCATCTCACGCGCCCAGGCTCGCAAATGGATGGCGCTGCAGATGACAGAAGCAGAAAAACTCGCCCGTGCCGACATCGTCATCAGCAACGACGGCACACCGGAGGCACTGGAGCGCGAAGTGCGCCAATGGCTGGAAGCAAGGAGGTAAGACACAGGAAAGCATAGGAAGCCCTTAAAAGCCAGAAAATCCTGTAAAGCAACACCTGATTCCAAAAAAAGTTGTACTTTCGCAAAGTAAAACAGAATTTTCAAAACCTATACAGAAAGAAACGCATAGACAAATGAAAGAAACCATTCTCTCCATTTCCGGTCGCCCGGGGCTGTTCCGCCTCGTATCGAGCGGCCGCGGCAACCTCATCGTAGAGACTATTGACGACGCTAAGAAACGCCTGCCGGCTGGTGCCCGCGACCGTGTAACATCGCTCAACGACGTGTCGATGTACACCGACGATGACGATGCACCACTGATGGACGTGTTCCAGAACATAGCCAACGCCAACGACGGCAAGGCAGTGGACATCAACGTGAAGACAGCGAGCAGCAAGGAACTGGCAGACTTCATGGCGACAGCCCTGCCCAACTACGACCGCGACCGCGTACATCAGAGCGACATCAAGAAACTCATCCAGTGGTATAACATCCTGGTCAACAACGGCTACACCGACTTTGCCGAGAGCGAAGCTGAAGAGGAAGAAGAAGCATGATTATTGAAGTTAACGAAGTTAGCGAAGTTAACGAAGTTAGCGACGATAGTGTTGAACCGATAATAACAGAAAGAAGATAAAGAATTTCGAAGTTAACGAAGTTAGCGAAGTTAATGAAGTTAACGACGATAGTGTTGAACCGATAATAACAGAAAGAAGATAAAGAATTTCGAAGTTAACGAAGTTAGCGAAGTTAACGAAGTTAACGACGATAGTGTTGAACCGATAATAACAGAAAGAAGATAAAGAATTTCGAAGTTAACGAAGTTAGCGAAGCGATAACTTCAATAACTTCGTTAACTTCAAAGATAAAGAGGTAACATCGTTAACTTCGAGCGAAGCGATAACTTCAATAACTTCGTTAACTTCAAAGATAAAGAGGTAACGTCGTTAACTTCGGGCGAAGCGATAACTTCAATAACTTCGTTAACTTCAAAGATAAAGAGGTAACGTCGTTAACTTCGAGCGAAGCGATAACTTCGATAACTTCAATAACTTCTCGAAGATACAAAAACTTTCAACTATCAACTGCAAAATGGGAAAAGTCATCATCATAGGTGCCGGCGGTGTAGCCACCGTTGCGGCACACAAAGTAGCAAAGAACGCTGATGTGTTCAGCGAAATCATGATAGCGAGCCGCACGAAGTCGAAGTGCGACGCCATAGTTAAAGCCATCGGCAATCCTGCCATCAAGACCGCACAGGTTGATGCCGACAATGTGGACGAACTCACTGCCCTCTTCGATGCGTTCAAACCCGACCTCGTGATGAACCTCGCCCTGCCCTATCAGGACCTCACCATCATGGAGGCTTGTCTCAAGAGCGGTGTGAGTTACCTCGACACAGCCAACTATGAACCACGCGATGTGGCACACTTCGAATATAGTTGGCAATGGGCTTTCAAAGAACGCTTCGAACAAGCAGGACTGACCGCCATTCTGGGTTGCGGCTTCGACCCGGGCGTAACGAGCATCTACACCGCCTACGCCGCGAAGCACCACTTCAAGGAGATACAGTACCTCGACATCGTAGATTGCAACGCCGGCAACCACCACAAAGCCTTCGCCACGAACTTCAACCCCGAAATAAACATCCGCGAAATCACGCAGAAGGGGCAGTACTGGGAAGACGGCAAATGGGTGGAGACCGAACCGCTTGAAATCCACAAAACCCTGACCTACCCCAACGTGGGTCCGCGCGAGAGTTACCTGCTGCACCACGAGGAGATAGAGAGTCTTGTAAAGAACTATCCCACCATCCGCCGCGCCCGCTTCTGGATGACGTTCGGCGAGGAATACCTCACCCATCTGCGTGTGATTCAGAACATCGGTATGGCGGGCATCGAACCCATCAACTATGAAGGCCACCAAATCGTACCACTGCAATTCCTCAAAGCCGTGCTGCCCAATCCGCAGGACCTCGGCGCCAACTACGACGGCGAGACGAGCATCGGCTGCCGCATACGAGGCATCGGCAAGGATGGCAAGGAACACACCTACTACGTTTACAACAACTGTTCACACCAAGCCGCCTACGAAGAAACCGGCATGCAGGGTGTGAGTTACACCACGGGGGTGCCTGCCACCATCGGTGCGCGCTTGTTCATGCTCGGACTGTGGAAGCGCCCGGGCGTATGGAACGTGGAAGAATTCGACCCGGATCCATTCATGGACGAACTCAACAAACAGGGTCTGCCCTGGCACGAACTGCACGACTGCGACCTCGAACTCTGATGTCCGGAACAGAACAGTTTTATCAAGACAAAGCGGGAATTTCTTCAGGAGATTCCTGCTTTTTTCTGTTATTCAGAGAACACAGAGGTTTTAGAACGCGTTCTAAAACAAACCCCTTCAAAAAAATCCTGCGCGAGGAAAGGGCATATATCCGCAGAAATTACTATTTTTGCTATTTGATACAAACCATAAAAGACCATCTCCGCCGATGAAATTCCGCACGACAACAGAATTGCCTTCCGAAAGGCTGGTGTTGCAGCCCCAGTCGCGTTTGTTGCTACTGGGATCCTGCTTTGCCGAGCACATCGGGCAGAAAATGCTCGACGGACACATGCGCGCCGTGGTGAATCCTATGGGTGTGCTTTACAATCCCGAGAGCATACGGCGCTGCATAGAAGTGCTGACGAATGGCACATACGATGAGCGTTATCTGTTTGAAGACGCGTTCGGCATGTGGCACTCGTGGCTGCACAGCGGCAAGTTCGATGCGGTTTCACGCGAAGAAGCCCTGACAGGCATCAAGGCTTCGCTCGACGAGGGGCATAAAAGGCTTCAGGAGGCTGACGTGCTCTTCGTTACGTTCGGCACCAATCACGTCTATCGGCACAAGGCGTCAGACATGGTAGTAGCGAACTGCCACCGCGAGCCGTCTGCCACTTTCGCTGAGGAAGTGCTGAGTGTGGAAGAAATCGTGTCTTCGTGGCAGGCGTTGCTCAGCCGTTTGCCCGAGCGCATGAAGGTGGTTTTCACGGTCAGTCCGTACCGCTATGCGAAATATGGCATGCACGGCAACCGGCTGAGCAAAGCCACGCTGCTGCTTGCAGTGGATGCGCTGTGCCGTGCCGACGATCGCTGCCTGTACTTCCCTGCCTACGAGATCGTGCTCGATGAGTTGCGCGACTATCGCTTCTATGCGCCCGACATGCTCCACGTGAGCGAACAGGCTGTGGAATATGTGTGGGAGCGCTTCAGGGCGTGGGCTTTTACGGAAGAAATGACTACCTTTGCGCAGGAATGGGCAGAGATTTCCAAGGCACTCGCCCATCGCCCGCTTCACCCCGACAGTGAGGCGTTCCGACGGTTCGAGGCTGCCACAGAGGAGCGCCTGCGCCAGTTTGAGGCGAAATTTGGCAGAAAAAAATAAAAAAAGAGAACCCCGAAGGGGTGGCATAAGCATAGGCAGGGGTGCAAACCCCTGTATATAGCGGATAGATAAAACAGAACCCCGATAGGGGTGGCATAAGCATAGGCAGGGGTGCAAACCCCTGTATATAGCGAAAAGATAAACAGAACCCCGATAGGGGTGGCATAAGCATAGGCAGGGGTGCAAACCCCTGTATATAGCGGATAGATAAAACAGAACCCCGATAGGGGTGGCATAGATAAAAACGAAACAACACAATCATGGCGAATACATATACAAAATTGTACGTCCACTGCATGTTCCACGTTAAAACAACAAGCATTGCTATAAGAAAACAAGACATCAGCAACCTATTTGCCTATATTGCCACATCAGCACGCAACATTGGCAGTACGTTTGTAGAGGTGGGAGGAATGCAAGACCATATTCACATTTTGGCAACTTTACCAAAGACAACAACTCTTTCTGACTTCATTAGGACATTGAAAGCGGGGAGTAGTGGTTGGTTAAAGAAAATTGCTCCTATCTATAAGGATTTCAGTTGGCAAAGTGGCTATGGTGCGTTTTCGGTTAGTCCTTCGCTCAAAGAAAAGACGATTAATTATATAAAGTTCCAAGAGAAACATCATTCAAAACGCTCGTTTCAAGAAGAATACAAATTGTTTTTGCATGGATATGGTATTGAATATGACGAAACTCATGCGTTTTGCGACTAATTGCTATGTCACCCCTACGGGGTTCAACATTAACTGGTCAGATAACAGGGGTTGCACCCCTGCCTATGCTATAACACCCCTTACGGGGTTCAACATTAACCGGTCAGATAACAGGGGTTGCACCCCTGCCTATGCTATGACACCCCTTACGGGGTTCAACATTAACCGATCAGATAACAGGGATTGCAAACCCCTGTGTATGGAACAAGCACATAGACATTTGCTAAAAAGATATATATCATCATGCACTATTCGCTATCAAAAATTGCTTCCCTCATCGGGGCGCGTCGCTATGGTAAGGACGATGCCATCATAGATTGGCTCCTGACCGATAGCCGTTCGCTGGCATTTCCCGAGACCACACTTTTCTTTGCGCTCCGCACGCAGCACAACGACGGTCAGCGCTACATACCCGACCTCTACCGGCGCGGTGTGCGCAGTTTCGTGGTGGGCTCGCTGCCCGAGGACCACGAAAAGTTTTTCCCGGGTGCAAACTTCCTCCTTGTGGTGAGTCCGCTAAAGGCATTGCAGCGTCTTGCCGAGCGCCATCGCGAAGAGTTCAACCTGCCCGTGATAGGCATTACCGGCTCGAACGGCAAGACGGTGGTGAAGGAATGGCTCTACCAGATTCTCCTGCCCGACATGAGCGTAACACGTTCGCCGCGCTCCTACAATTCTCAGGTGGGAGTGCCGCTCTCCGTGTGTCTCCTGAACGAAGGCAGCGAGATAGGCATCTTCGAAGCCGGCATTTCGCAGCCCGGCGAAATGCAGGCGCTTGCCGGCATGATACAGCCCACGATAGGCATCATGACGCACCTGGGCGAAGCGCATCAGGAGAATTTCTCCACACCCGAAGAGAAGTGCATCGAGAAACTGGCGCTCTTCAAGGACTGCCAACTCATCATCTTCAACGGCGACGACAAGACCATCACCGACTGCATGAGCATGGCGCTCATCAGGGGCAACCAACTCGCCTGGTCGCGCAAGGACGAAGACTGCACGCTCTTCATCCGCGCCGTGGAAAAATACAAGGACAACACGGTGGTGAAGTATTCCTACTTCCGCGAAGACGGGCAGTACACCCTGCCCTTCATCGACGACGCTTCGATAGAAAACTCCATCCACTGCCTCGCCGCCTGTCTCTACCTTCAACTGCCGAAGGAAGTCATCGGCGAGCGCATGGCACACCTTGAACCTGTGGCAATGCGCCTGGAAGTGAAGGAAGGTGCGCGCGACTGCATCATCATCAACGACAGTTACAACAACGACATCACGTCGCTCGACATCGCGCTCGACTTCATGAACCGCCGCCCCAACCCGAGCAACCGCTGCCACACACTCATCCTGAGCGACATCATGCAGAGCGGCATGAGCAGCGAAGAACTCTACGGCAGGGTGGCAGCCATGGTGAACCACCGCAACGTGCAGAAACTCATCGGCATAGGTCCCGACATATCAGCACAGGGGCACCTCTTCCACACCGACAAGCACTTCTTCCCAGACACCGAAGCCCTCCTCGCCAGCGGTATGCTGCAAGGGCTGCACGACGAGGTCATCCTCATCAAGGGCTCGCGAAAATACAACTTTGAACAGATCAGCGACCTCCTCTCGCTCAAGGTGCACGAAACGATACTCGAAGTGAACCTCGAAGCCCTCGTGGAGAACCTGAACTTCTACCGCTCTTTCATGAAGCCCGAGACGAAGATGGTCTGCATGGTTAAGGCGTCGGCGTATGGTGCAGGGAGCATAGAGATAGCCAAGACGCTTCAGGACCGCGGCGTGAACTACCTCGCCGTGGCTGTGGCAGACGAAGGCGCCGACCTGCGCAAGGCGGGCATCACGCGCAACGTCATCATCATGAACCCCGAGATGTCGTCGTTCAACACACTGTTTGAGCATCGCCTCGAACCAGAAATCTACAACTTCACCCTCCTCGAAGCACTCATCCATGCTGCAAAGAAAGAGGGTATCACCAACTTCCCCGTACACATCAAACTCGACACCGGCATGAGCCGTCTGGGCTTCAATCCCAAGACCGACATGGAGCGGCTCATCGACCGCCTGAAGCGTCAGAAGGCACTCATTCCCGTCTCGGTGTTCTCCCACTTTGTGGGCAGCGACAGCCCCGACTTCGACGCTTTCTCTGCAGAGCAGTTCGCCCTGTTCGACGAGGCATCGCGGAGGCTTCAGGACGCCTTCCCGCACAGCATACTGCGCCACATCTGCAACAGTGCCGGCATACAGCGCTTCCCCGAACGCCACCTCGACATGGTGCGCCTCGGGCTCGGGCTCTACGGCGTGAACCCCATCAACAACCAGATCATCCACAACGTGAGCACGCTGAAAACCACCATTCTTCAGGTGCGCGACGTGGCAGCCACCACCACGGTGGGCTACAGCCGCAAGGGGCGCCTGAAACGTGCCTCGCGCATCGCCGTGCTGCCCATAGGCTATGCCGACGGCCTGAACCGCCACTTGGGCAACGGCAACTGCTACTGCCTCGTGAACGGCCAGAAGGCATACTATGTGGGTAACATCTGCATGGACATCTGCATGATCGACGTAACCGACGTACCCTGCAAGGAAGGCGACACGGTGGAAATCTTCGGCGACCACCTGCCCGTAACCGTGCTGAGCGACACGCTCGGCACCATTCCCTATGAAGTGCTGACTTCGGTGAGTTCACGCGTAAAGAAAGTCTATTTCCAAGGATGAGAAACGCTGCTCTCGCACTGACAGTCTGCCTTTTGCTGCCTGCTGCCCATCTCTTTGCACAGCAGGACAGCACACGCGCTGCCGCCCCCTCTGCCGAGCATTTCAGCGCGAAGCAAGCGGTGGTACCGGCGCTGCTCATAACCGCCGGTATGGCAGGCATCAATGGCGAGTGGATGCCGGAAATCAACGAATGGGGCAGCCACTGGGCTTTCAGCGCCGACGACTATCTGCGCTTCGTGCCGGCGGCAGGCTTCTTAGGACTGGAATATCTCGGTGCGAAGGCTAAGCATCCGCTGCGCGAGCGGTTGGCTGCAGGCGTTACGGCATTCGCCGTGATGAGTGTTGCCACCTACGGCCTGAAGGGCATCGTTTCGGAACAACGTCCCGACGGCGAGAACCACAGCTCCTTCCCTTCCGGGCACACGTCATTTGCCTTTCTCGGTGCAGAACTCGTGCGTTCGGAATACGGCGGAGCATACGGCTGGGCGGCATACGGCATAGCCACAGGCACTGCCCTGCTCCGCATGGCTAACAACAAACACTGGGTGAACGACGTGCTTGCCAGTGCCGGCATAGGCATCCTGAGCGCAAAGGTGGGTATGTGGCTGCTGCCGTGGGAGCGCCGGCTTTTGGGCTGGAACAAGAACAAGCAAGGCAACGTGGCTGTCGTGCCGTTCTATGAGCCTACGACGAAAGGCTTCGGCGGCGCACTCGCCATCACGCTATAAAGGGCATAGATACTATAGAAGCTATAGAAGTTATAGAAGTTATAGAAGTTATAGAAAGCAAACAGAGAAAACAAAAAAACGACCTATATATGAAAAAAATCATCATCGCAGCAGTAGCCTTTGGCGTACTTTTCATCTCTACTGCCACGCTCAGCGGCTGCAAGGACAAAAAAGAAGGTTCACAGGATTCCATCACGGGAAAAGTGGTAAACATAGACAAGGGCGCCGAGCGCGAGGACAAGAACCTGACCGACACCTTCGCCAGCGGCGGCCACACCTTCGGCATCGCCATCCACCGCTATTCCGACACTGCGGGCAAGGAATACAAGGACGAATATGGCGACGCTTTCTTCGACAACATCGTGGATATCCGCGCCACGCGCGACGGAGAGGAACTCTTCAGCAAAAACTTCACGAAGAGCAGTTTCCGCAGCCATATTGATGCCGACACCGCAAGTTACATCCTGCAAGGCATAGGCTTCGACAAAGCAAAGTCGGACGCCAACAACCTGACCTTCGGTGTGCAACTGGGCGACCCGGGCAGCGAGGAAGGCAAATTCTTCCTGCTGCTGACCATCGCACCCACCGGCGAAATCGATATCCGTAAAGACAGCGCACCCGACACCACAGCCGACGACGGCGGCATAGAACTCAAACAGCAAAAGGCCACGGAGCCTGCCGACGAACCCGACGAGCAGATTTAAGCCAAACTGTTTGGGTTTGAGCGGACTTTACAGGCTATTCAGGCAGCCACAGAATTTCCTGATTTTTGTATTTCAGAAAAAATCACTATATTTGCAACATAATCAAAAAGTTATTTCTCGATGAAGCTTAGAACACTCCTCATTTGCACAGTTGCCTTTATTGCGCAGACGTTCAGTGCTCAAACTTTTGAAACCGCCACGGAGGCTGTGGCGAATATGGGTATAGGCTGGAACCTTGGTAATTCGCTCGATTCGCATAAAGCGGATGTAACCGACGTTCTGAAGACAGAAATCCTGCGTGGGCAGATCCCTACAAAGCCCGAACTGATGACGATGCTCAAAGATGCGGGTTTCGGTGCTGTGCGCGTACCCGTAACGTGGTATCCGCACATGGCAAACGACGGCACGGTGGATGCCGCCTGGATGGCGCGTGTGAAGGAAGTGGTGGACTATGTGCTGGACGCAGGCATGTACTGCATCATCAACGTGCACCACGACGGCAATAATAAGGAATATGGCAGTTTCCCCGGACACCCATGGATGCAAGCCTCTCCTGCCAACGCTGTCAACAACAGAAGTCGTTTCAAATACCTCTGGACACAGATAGCCAACACCTTCAAGGACTACGACCAACGGCTTATCTTTGAAGGCTACAACGAATTGCTCGACCAGTATAATTCGTGGAACTATGCTTCCTACAACTGCGAAAATAACTACAATGCGGTTGCGGCTTCCGAAGCATATTCTGCCATCAACAGTTACGCGCAATATTTCGTTGATGCCGTGCGCGCCACGGGAGGCAACAATGCTCAGCGCAACCTTGTGGTGAACACCTACGCCGCTGCCTGTGCGCGTGGTTCATGGAGCAAGCGACTCACAGAGCCGCTCAAAGAGATGCAACTGCCTACCGACGAAAGCCCGAACCATATCATATTCGGCGTGCATTCCTATCCGCGCATAGCCAACACCGACAGTTTGGGTGTCCGTTCAGAGCGTTCATGGGCAGAAATAGATGCAGAACTCACCACACAGTTCCACAACCTTACAGACACCCTCGCAGCAAAGGGGGCGCCGGTGATAATCAGCGAATGGGGCTCGTCGAATGTGGACGCAGCCGTAACCGACTACGATGCCTTGCGCAACCATTTCCTATACTTTGCGGACGACTTTGTGAAGCGCGCCAAGGCGGCAGGCATTCCCCTGTTCTACTGGATGGGCGTTACCGACCGTGCCGACCGCTCGCTGCCTGTCTTCACACAGCCCGACCTCGCAGAAACCATGCTGAAAGCCCACCACGGCGAGAACTACAACCCCAGCACACCTTCAAAGGACGATTATACCGACAAAGTGTATAACGCCACATATCTTGCGCAATGGGGCGAAGTGTTGCTGGCGAGTTTTGAAGACGGACAGGGCGACTATACAAAGTTAACCGTAGAATTCGCTCAAAAAACCACACGAAGCCGCTTACAGTTGCGCGTTTACTATGCAAACGACTATGATTACAAATCAATACAAAGCGTGACAAGCGTTCAGCAAGCATTCAGGACAAATGGCGATAAAGTTATACGCGTGGTACTTTGTTATATTAATGCAGACCTGAGTTTCAAGCCTGCCATAAAAAGGGTATATCTCACCAAGAGCGACGGCACGACAGTGGATCTGGTGCCAAAAAACTACAACAACAGTTACATAGAACTCGCCGGTACGCCGCTCTTCAATAACATTGCCGTGAGTGATGCGCTCTATACCTCGCTCTACTATAGCGATAGGAATTTCATCGTGCCGGTGGGCACCACAGCGAGGGCTTACAAGGTGGAAGACGAACAATTAGTCCGCGTGAAGACCTACGAGGCGGGCGACGTGATACCTATGGCGACGGGTGTGGTGATAGGTGCTGATGCGGCATGCACGTACATGTTCCGCCATACGACTGAAGCGGGCGAAGCACCGGTGGGCAGCATGCTGCGCGGTTCTGACACGGAAGAAACCACTACGGGCGGCGACACCTACTACATGCTCTCGCTCAACAGCAATTTTGACATCAATTCTGCCGGTTTTTATTACAAATATGATAATGGCGCACCGTTTCTGAACGATGCCCACAAGGCGTACCTTGCCGTGCCGGCAGGACAGAGCCTCGCGCCGCGCTATATCTTCAGCGAAAAGGAAGACGCTGTTGCAACAGGGATAAACAACGCTGTAAAAACACCTGAAAAAGACTCCTGGTACACCATTGACGGGCGCAAACTCAACGCCGCCCCCACCTCTTCCGGCATCTACATCCGCAACGGGAAGAAGATTATCATAAAATAAAGGGGCGCGCTATAAATTGAGTGCGCTGTCGCGAAGAAATCCTACAAATCTGTTCAACTCTGACAAATTGTTTTTTTGTGTGATTTGTAAAGAGATGTGTTAATACAGGATGTGGCGAGTTCAGAACTCGAACCAATATGTATTCACATAAGGGATGTTCAATAAATTAGATTTTTAAGTTATAGAACGCCCCTTTAATCATATTCACCCGGACCGTTGTCCCGGGCTATGCGCTTTTAGGGCTTTCAGCCCGTTTACCTGACACCCCTGATATCATCAGTTTTTATGCGGTTGCCATAAGGTTTTCCCGATTTTTGGCACATTCTGAAATTATTGTTGTCCGCTAAAACGGGCTGAAAGTCCGTAAAGCCCATAGCCCAGGGCAACGCCCTGGGGGATAAGGTCAATGGCAATGGCGCACTGTAAGTGCAAAAGCAGAAACGAGATTAGCATTTATTTAATAATATGGCTTTTGTCCTTTCAGGACGCAAATACTCATACGTCCATATACCCAAGGCGTTGCCTTGGGCTATGAGCAGTAAGGCTTTCAGCCTAATTCAGAGCACTAAAACGGACGCAACAAATCAAAGAGTAAGCCCCCATAGATTACACCACCCATAAAACACCCAAACAGAAAGGCTTATGACTATGTCCATAAAACTTTTACCGGACACCAATATTCTGAAATATAAATATTATCTTTGTACTTCAAAGATAAATGAATGACGGAAAGCAAGAACAGCCATACTGACAGCCGCATTGCCGTAGTGATTCTGAACTGGAACGGTGTGGATATGCTTCGCCGTTTCCTGCCTTCGGTGGTGAAGGGTTGCGCGCGTGAGGCTGAGGTGATTGTGGCTGACAACGGCTCGACTGATGCCTCGTGCGAGGTGGTGGAGCGCGAATTTCCTGGTGTGCGCCTTATCCGCCTGCCGGAGAACTACGGTTTTGCCGACGGTTACAACAAGGCGCTGGCGCAGGTGGACGCCGACTATTTTGTGTTGCTGAACAGCGATGTGGAAGTGGCAGAAGGCTGGATAACACCATTGCGCGACTATATGGACGCACATCCCGAGGTGGGTGCCTGCCAGCCCAAGTTGCTCTCGCAGCGCGAGCCCGAATACTTTGAATATGCCGGTGCCTGTGGCGGCTACATCGACCGCTATGGTTATCCTTTCTGCCGCGGCAGGCTGTTTGAGACGGTGGAGCGCGACGAAGGGCAGTACGACGATGTCTGCCCTGTGTTCTGGGCAACGGGTGCTGCACTGATGATACGTCGTACGGACTGGGAGAGCATCGGCGGGCTGGACGGCAGTTTCTTTGCCCACATGGAAGAGATAGACCTATGCTGGCGACTCCGCTCGCGCGGCAGGGGCATCGTGTGCATCCCTGCGAGCCGGGCGTACCACGTGGGTGGCGCGACACTCAAGAAGAGCAATCCGCGCAAGACGTTCCTCAACTTCCGCAACAACCTCATCATGCTCTATAAGAACATGCCCGACGGCGACTTGCAGCGTGCCCTGCGCGTGCGGCGCGTGCTCGACTATGTTGCCGCCCTGAAGTTCCTCCTCACGGGCGATGTCGCGGACTGCAAGGCAGTGTTCCGCGCGCGGCGGGAATTCAGGCAGGTGCGCAGCAACTACGATGCCGCCCGCGAAGAAAACCGGCGGCTCACCACGTTACACCCCATCCCCGAAATGCTACAAGGCAGCCTGCTCTGGCGCTACTATGCACGAGGCGCAAAGACGTTCTCGCGTCTGAAAGCATTCGGAGAGAGAATGAATAAAGAATCTTGAAGTTAACGGAGTTATTGAAGTTAATGAAGTTAACGACGATACTCTTGACCGATAAATAACAGAAAGAAAAAGAAGAAGAAAGAAGTATTTCGAAGTTAATGAAGTTAACGACGATACTCTTGACCGACAAAAACAAAGTAAATGAAGCCTGACACCTTAGGTATCGTCGCTAACTTCGAGCGAAGCGATAACTTCGATAACTTCGTTAACTTCAAGAGTTTCAAGAACTTCAAGTAACGTCGCTAACTTCGAGCGAAGCGATAACTTCGATAACTTCAATAACTTCAGAAATTTGGACTAAAAATTTAACAAATAAAATACGACAAGTGTCAATTTTTGACGCTATGCACCCATAATTTTGCAGCATCAAAGGTGGTCAGGACGACACCTGCGAGAGGCTGAACAAATGAATAAGCAAACAAAAAACGAAAAAAATACAGCAATATGGCAAAGAAAGAACAAGACTCCTCAACAGACAAGTTGAAGGCACTGGAAGCCGCAATGGCAAAGATTGAAAAGGACTTCGGTCGCGGTTCTATCATGAAGATGGGCGACGACCATGTGGAAGACGTGGAAGTAATTCCTACGGGCAGCATCGGTCTGAACGCCGCACTGGGTGTGGGCGGTTATCCTCGCGGCAGAATCATTGAGATTTACGGTCCGGAGAGTTCGGGTAAGACCACCCTCGCCATCCACGCCATAGCCGAGGCTCAGAAGCAGGGCGGTATAGCAGCGTTCATCGACGCCGAGCATGCCTTCGACCGCTTCTATGCCAAGCAACTGGGTGTGAACCTCAACGAACTGCTCATCTCGCAGCCCGACAATGGCGAGCAGGCATTGGACATTGCCGACCAACTGATTCGTTCGAGCGCCATCGACATCATCGTCATCGACTCCGTGGCCGCCCTCACGCCGAAGAACGAGATACAGGGCGAGATGGGCGAGAACAAAGTGGGCTTGCAGGCACGCCTGATGAGTCAGGCACTCCGCAAACTGACGGCATCCATCAGCCGCACGAAGACCACGTGTATCTTCATCAACCAGTTGCGCGAGAAGATTGGTGTGCTCTTCGGCAACCCCGAAACCACAACTGGCGGTAATGCACTGAAATTCTATGCCAGTGTGCGCCTCGACATCCGCCGCATCACAGCCATCAAGGACGGCGACCGCCAGATAGGCAACCAGGTGCGTGTGAAGGTGGCAAAGAACAAGTTGGCACCACCCTTCCGCAAGGCAGAATTTGAAATCACCTTCGGTGAAGGCATCAACAAAGAGGCTGAAATATGCGACCTCGCTACCGAACTGGGCATCGTCCGCAAGAGCGGTTCGTGGTTCAGTTATGGCGACGGCAAACTGGCGCAGGGACGCGAGAGCGTGAAGACACTGCTCAAGGACAACCCCGAACTCTGCGACGAGATAGAAGCCAAGATTTTCGCTGCGCTCCGGGGCGAAGACCCTGACAAAACGAGCGACACCCCCGACACGGACTCAGACGCAGATTTCCCAGAAGAAGCGTAGAAGCGACTAAAAGTTAGTGCCGCATACGCGGCAGAAATATAACAAATCACACAAATCTAACAAATAAAAAATGATTTTGAGAGATTTGTAAGATTTTGAAAGATTTCTCGCGAAGCGACTAAAGAAGAAGTGCCTCTGACGAGGCAGTCTTTCGGCGCAAGGCGAGTGCAGAGAAACTTGTTTCTATGCTGAGCCGAAGCCCGAAAGTCTGTAAAGAAATCATACAAATCACACAAATCTAACAAATAAAAAATGATTTTGAGAGATTTGTAAGATTTTGAAAGATTTCTCGCGAAGCGACTAAAAGACAAGGTAAGTGCCTCTGGCGAGGCAGAAATCGTACAAATCACACAAATCTAACAAATAAAAGAAGATTCTGAAAGATTTTGGAAGATTTGAAAGATTTCTCGCGAAGCGACTAAAAGAAAGGTGAGTGCCGCTACGCGGCAGAAATATAACAAATCACACAAATCTAACAAATAAGAAATATTCTGGAAGATTTTGGAAGATTTGAAAGATTTCTCGCGAAGCGACTAAAAGAAAGGTGAGTGCCGCTACGCGGCAGAAATATAACAAATCACACAAATCTAACAAATAAGAAAAAAAATATCGTAATGGACTTAATAAAAGAATACAATAAGCAGTACGATTTTTTTCGCGAGATAACAGGAGAAGCTATGCGCGTACATAGCAAATTTCGTGGAGGTTTGTTAGAGTCCGCTTACGAGGCAGCACTGAAGTACCTTTTGGAACAAAGAGGCTACATGGTAACGCGTCAGGAATTCGTACCTATCTATTGGGACAATGTGCGTCTTGACCAAGACTATCGCCTTGATTTGCTTGTGAATGGTAACATTATCCTTGAGTTAAAGGCAATAAAGCACATTGACACTGTGCATCGTCGCCAATTGTGGAGTTACATGCGAATTACGCACCTACCCTATGGTATGCTTATAAATTTTAGTCCAAATGGTCTCTACTCGGAATGGTATCACTATCATGAGGATACAGATATCATTGACAGGATAAAGCTGATGTAAAGAAATCAAATAAATCACATAAATAGAAAAAAAGATTTTGATAAATTTGTATGATTTTGAAAGATTTCTCGCGAAGCGACTAAGAAAAAGAAGTGCCTCTGGCGAGGCAGAAATCGTACAAATCATACAAATCTCACAAATAAAACAAAGTAGAAAAAAGATTCTGAAAGATTTGTAAGATTTTGAAAGATTTCTCGCGAAGCACGACTAAAGGGAAATGAGTGCCGCAGACGAGGCAGAAATATGCAAATTGCACAAATAAAACAAATAATAAAACATAGAACCATGAAGAAGTTTTTTATCCTACTGGCCTTCGGTCTCCTTTCGTTAGGGGCTTTTGCGCAGAATGATGGCCTCAGCCGATTAGATTCGCTCTATACGTGTGCTGATAAGGGATATGTAGATGCCATCGTGGAACTTGGGAAGATGTATTCCAATGGCGAGGGTGTACCAAAAGACGATAAGAAAGCATTTGAGTTCTTCTCCAAAGCGGCTCCAGCATCGAAAGAAGCGACTTATCATTTGGGAAGATGTTATTATGATGGCGAAGGTGTAGATAAAGACACTATAAAGGGCCTATCACTATTTGAAGAAGCACTGCCGTGGGTAAAAGCAGAAGCAGAGAAAGGAAATGCTGATGCGCAACGTTATTATGGAAATTATTTTTCTAATGGTTGGATAGTACAGAAAGATGCCGCACGCGCGGTAATATGGTATAATCGTGCTGCACAGCAAGGGGATGCAAAAGCACAATGCTACCTCGGGAACTGCTATTACAATGGCGAGGGCGTGGTTGAAGACAAAGCAGAAGCCGTGAAATGGTACAAAAAGGCGGCGGAGCAAGGAAATGCAAAAGCACAATGCAACCTCGGGTACTGCTATTTCATGGGCGAGGGCGTTGAACAGAACTATACCGAAGCCGTGAAATGGTACAGAAAGGCGGCGGAGCAAGGATATGCAGATGCACAATGCAACCTTGGAGTCTGCTACGACATTGGCGAAGGTGTGACTGAAAACAAAGCCGAAGCCGTGAAATGGTACAAAAAGGCAGCGGAGCAAGGGGATGCAGGAGCACAATGCAACCTCGGGGACTGCTATGAGAATGGCGAAGGCGTGACAAAAAACAAAGCCGAAGCCGTGAAATGGTACAAAAAGGCAGCGGAGCAAGGAGATGCACAAGCACAATACAACCTCGGTGTCAGCTATGAGAATGGCGAAGGCGTGACAAAAAACAAAGCCGAAGCTGTGAAATGGTACAAAAAGGCAGCGGAGCAAGGATTTGAAGATGCTAAAAATGCGCTTGAAGAATTGGGGTATTAAAGAGAGGTCGGAGTGCTCGGAGAACTCAGGGAACTCAATCTAACAAATAAAAAATGATTTTGAGAGATTTGAAAGATTTGATAGATTTCTTTTCAGACTTTCGGGCTTCGGCTCAGCATAGAAACATGTTTCTCTGCATTTCGCCTTGCTCCGAAAGACTCGTGCGAAGCGACTAAAAAGACAACTTGCTTTAACAGAATAAGTCTGATAGAAGAAAGTGAACTTCCTGAAAAAATACCGTCATAACAAGCGCCAGTGGATATGGCGCGTCACCCTGCTACTTTTCCTCTGCAGGGTGCCTTTTTTGGTGGAGTTTTATCCGGGCAATTTCTTCTACGACACGTCGAGCAGCGTCGAGCAGTTCTTCGGCTATAAGGACACGCACATCGCATACGCCACGTCCGACCCCACCATTGTGCGCTCGAACCATCACCCCGTGATCTACACAGTGCTCTTCGGCGGCACGATAGCGCTGGGCAATGCCATAGGCAGTCAGAACGTGGCGATGTTCCTCTTCCTGCTGTTGCAAGCCGGACTCACGGCATGGGTAGTGGCAAGGCTGCTGTGGCTGGCTCGCTGCCGCACACGCATACCGACGGGTGTGATGGTGGGCATCTACGCACTCTACCCCGTATTCGGTTTTTGGAGCACGATGATGCTCAAAGATCCTTTCTTCGCTATGGCGACACTGTGGCTGATGATCCCCCTCGCCGCCATCGGCATCACGCGCGGACGCATAGCACGCCGACCACGTTTCCTGCTATCATTCTTCCTCTTGCTGCTGCTCTTTGAACTCTCTAAGAATCAGGGTGTTTACATCGCGTCACTCATTTTTCTTTATTGCCTCGTGGTGTATTGGCGACAGTGGCGCTTGCCTACGGTGGTGCTTTCGGCAGTACTGGTCTTTCAGGTGTTCTTGCGTGTCGTTCTGCCTGCCTGCCATGTGGCGCAAGGTGGGAAGCAGGAACTCTATGGCTTCATGTTTCAGCAAGTGGCACTCTACGCCCGCGAGCACCCCGAAGATGCCACACCGGAGGAGCGTGCCGACATCAGCCGCGTACTGCCGTTCGACACGGTGGGCGCGCACTATGTGGCTACGCTGCAGGACTCCGTGAAGTTCCGCTACAATGTGGATGCCGCGAGCGATGACTATGCCCGCTTCTTCTCCGCCTATTTCTCCCTGATGAAGAAGCACCCCGAGACCTATCTCAAGGCGACATGGGCGAACTGCGACGCCTATTTCCACCCCACAGGCAAGTACGTCATTGCGGGCGACGAATTTGCCACGAACATAGAAAACCCCGACAGCATCATTCGCCTGAAGCGCTGGCTCGACAAGCCGTTCATCGGGTCGGAGAAAATCCTCCATGTACCCATCATCGGGCTATTCTTCGACATGGGTTTCCTCGTACCCCTCGCCCTCATGCTCTGCCTCTACCTCACCGTGCGCCGACGCTGGCACGTACTGCTCATGGCGCTGCCTGCCTTCCTCTCCATTGGCGTGCTTGTCCTCTCGCCTCAGAACGGCTGCTACCGCTACACGATGCCCATTGTCTGGGCACTGCCGATGCTTCTGGCTGCCGCGCTGCCAAGGCACAGACAAGTGGCTGCGAGAGCCGGGAAAATGCCGCTGATAAAAGAAAGCGAGGATAAATTCGAGGCGCAGACGCTCTCCGTCATCATACCCTCGTACAACGAGGCGACGACACTGCCCACACTGCTCGAACGGCTCATCGCCGTGACGCTGCCCGATGGTTTTGAGAAGGACATCATCATCGTGGACGACGGCTCAACGGACGACACGCCTGCCGCTGCAGAAGCCTTCATTAAAGCCCACCCCGACGAGCGCATACGCTATGTGCGACAGCCGGAAAACGGCGGTAAAGGCACTGCCATACGCACCGGTATCACGCACATCGCCGGGCGCTATGTCGTCATACAGGATGCCGATCTGGAATACGACCCGTCGGACCTCGCCACGATGCTCCGCGAGATGACAGAGCGCGACCTGCCCGTGCTCTACGGCTCGCGCTTCCTCAAGAGCGACAACAAACACAGTTCGCAAGCCTTCTACTACGGCGGGCGCCTCGTCTCCGCCACAGCCAACCTGCTCTACGGCACCTGTCTGACCGACGAGCCGACGTGCTACAAGATGTTCCGCAGCGAACTGCTCACCGCCCTGCCCCTTCGCTGCAAGGGCTTTGAGTTCTGCCCCGAAGTGACGGCACGCACAGCCCGACGCGGCATCGTCATAGCCGAGATACCCATCAGTTATACCCCGCGGTCGTTCGCCGAAGGCAAGAAAATCAGTTGGCGCGACGGCATGGAAGCAATTTGGACACTCACACGATACCGCATCTGAAAAGAAGCCCTAAATTATGAAAAAAGCATTTACATTTATCCTGTTGTTTGCCTTGATGACAACCGGCAGTTCCTTTGCAGGAGATGTCATCACCATCTGCGGTCAGAACGTACAGAATTTCTTTTACTCGACCGACCGTACAAGGACACAGGGCAACTATGTAACCATCAGCAACTACAGCACCATTGCAGGCCGTCAGGCAAAGGCAAATGCCATTATCAAAGCGCTGTCTCCCTACAAGGCAGACATCTACGCCTTCAACGAGGTTGAGGCAATGGCGGAGGGTGCCGATGCTGAAGCCCTGGATATTCTGGCAACAATGATGAGCGATGCTACCGGTTTTACATATAAAGTAGTGAAAGACGGCATGACTTACGACTTGTCGGAGGATGAAACAGGCACCATCAAATCGGGCTTCATCTATCGTGCAGATAAGGTTGAGCCTGTAGGCGAAAGTGTTTCAACAGCATACGGCTACACCCTCACATATCCATTTTTGATGCGTCTGCAAACTTTCAGGTCCATTTCATCAGGAGAACAGTTTTCTCTGAGCATGAATCATTTCAAGGCAAGTACGAGCGGCGACATGACAGCAGACATGGAGAAGCGCGAGCAAAATTCAATAGCCCTTCTGAAAGGTCTGAACCAAGTTGCTGACCCCGACATTTTACTGATGGGCGACCTGAACAGCGAAATGGACGAACAATGTCTGAGAAATTTAGTTGATGCAGGTTTTGAGGAGCAGATTCTTAAACGCGACAAGACTGCATTTTCCTACTACTACAATCACGGAGAACTGATAGACCACGTCTTTGCCAACAGCACAATGGCGGCTCAGATTACAGATGCCAGGATATTGTATATTGCCAATCCCCATTCCACAGGCAGCCGCTACAAAGCCTATTCTGACCACGACCCCTATCTGGTAACGCTAAACCTGGAGGCGCAACCTGCTGCTGAATACAAATACACCAAGGTTACGGAAATTTCTGCAGGAGCCCCCTATCTGATAGCGGCACCCATCAAAGGTCTGAACGTTCCCAAACCCGTTGCCATCAACAAGACCTATGAATACCAATATACGAACACCGTGACGGAGGAAAACGGCACCATCAGGATGAGCGACCCGAAATCTGCCGTCATCTTTGAGGATGCGGGAGACGGCAATTACTATATCAAAGATTATTACGGCCGCTATTATTACAGCAACTATTTCACGAGTTCCGGCAGTTACGGCCATAACACGAACGTCGGCATAAAGTCGTCCGCCCACACGTTCAGCATCAACAAGGAAGGCAACAACTTCAAGATAACCAACAACACTTCCGGTTATTACCTGATAGGACTAACTTTTAACGGTTCACCGGAGTTTGCATGGTATAACTATGCTTCACTCAATTCAACACAGCATCTTCCCCTGTTGTATGAGTATTCATCTGCCACTGTCCCCACAGACATTTCAATTCCGGAAAGAGAGACGCCAACTAACTCCCCCCGCAAGATATTGCAGCACGGGCGCATCATCATCGTACGCCAGGACGGACGGCGCTACAGTCTGCAAGGCATAGAATTGAAGTAATAGCGTGTAGCCCCACTGTGAACATGAATATAAGTGCTGAAGGCGCTGTTTCATAGAGCGCGAGTCCTTCGGAATGTATGGGCATTTATTGGTGTCCGGTAAAAGTTTTATGGACATAGTCATAAGCCTTTCTGTTTGGGTGTTTTATGGGTGGTGTAATCTATGGGGGCTTACGCTTTGACTTTGTTGCGTCCGTTTTAGTGCTCTGAATTAGGCTGAAAGCCTTACTGCTCATAGCCCAAGGCAACGCCTTGGGTATATGGACGTATGAGTATTTGCGTCCTGAAAGGACAAAAGCCATATTATTAAATAAATGCTAATCTCGTTTCTGCTTTTGCACTTACAGTGCGCCATTGCCATTGACCTTATCCCCCAGGGCGTTGCCCTGGGCTATGGGCTTTACGGACTTTCAGCCCGTTTTAGCGGACAACAATAAGTTTACCGGACAGCAATAATGGGCATTATACCATAAAACAGGGGTTCCGCTCCATGAACTGCGTTCATTCGGCTTCACCCCTGCCTGTTGTCTGGCGCACTTTCGGTGCTTCGCGCGCTTATTTCATCATTTTCCTGAGTCGTTCGTTGAGGCGTGCTTTTTGTCGTTTCAGTTTTTCCACCTTTTCTTTCAGCCGCTCTATTTCGGTGTCCCAAAGACTGGCAGCCTTGCTGGAGTCGTCGTGGTCGGCGGCACCGAGGAGAGTTGTCGCGTCAAGGGCCTTGAGCGCACCGATAGTTTCGCTTGCTACCGGGAAATCCACCTTTCTTGCCCTTTCGCCGCTGGTGGAGTCTTCGGCGGCTATGAGCAGCCAAGCCTCTTCGGTGAACGACCGGCAGTATTCGAAGAAAGCGTGGAGCAAAGGATGCTCGTCTGTGCGGAAGTCGGAGATACTGTGCTGTGCGGGGTTGACACCGCGGAGCATGTACATCAGTTCCACGTTTCGCTTCACCTCCGTGGCGAGCGCGTGCGAACTGGCGATGCCGTTGAGCCAACCATAGACCCATATCTTCAGCAGTGCGGCAAATGGTATGGCAGGTCGCCCGCGGTGGCTGTTCCCTTTCGAATAGAGTGCCTCCACGTCGGGCGACATGGCAAACCTGTCGATGATGACATCGATGACGCGCGCCTTGTTGTCGCGGTCGAGCAGTCCTTCAAAGTTCACCGACTGCAACAACACACCGCTAACAGGCTGCAAATCCTGTAAGTCTGTCAGATTCAATGCGTTCTTGCCTACTTGCTGAATTTACGTCCGTTCCAGCGGAGCGTCTTTTCTTTCGTTCCGCTTTCGTACCAAATCTTCTGAACGATGTTTTTGCCTGCGCGTGGCAGACTGTAACTCACCAATGCACCGTCGTCTGTGCCGTAGACTTCTTTGAATCCGGGTGCGTCGCAATACTTCATCGTTTTCGTGGCATTGTCGTAGCGATAGAAGGTAAGTCCGTCGAACTGCCCGGGGCTGTATTTGCCATTTCTGAAGTACCTCACGTTGTAGGCGAAGAGTTTGTGGCGTCCGTCGGATTCGTTCCAGTAGCACATCTCCACCAGAAGCATGTCATTATCGTCATAACTCTCGAGGGAAATAAAACCGTTAGCCTTATCCACGGTGAGTTTTTCGGTTGCTTCCAGACGCTCCCCTTTGAGGTGCTGCATCCACACGCTCTTCATGTAACTGCGCGATTCATCGAGGACATCTTCGTTTTCGTCGTAAACGTAGGCTTTAAGGTAGGCTGTGGCGAAGTCGCTGATGGTGGGCTTCGCGCCCTGATAATTCACCTTGATGCTGTTCTGAGCCACCAATGCGGAGGCGATAAAAGCAAAAACGGATACTAAAAAAATTCTTTTCATGGTAATTTTGGTATTAATTTTCGGCAAATATAGGCATTTTTTTCTTCATACACATAAAAAGACAGAATAACTACGAAAAGTTTTAGTTGAAAAAGATTATATTTGCAGGGAAAACTAAAAATATCTAAAACATCTCAATAACAATGAAAACCATCACAGAGAGATTTCTTCACTACACCACCTTCGACACGCAGTCTGCCGAAGACCGGAACCAGACACCGAGTACCGACAAACAACTCATCTTCGCACGCTATCTGAAGGGCGAACTCGAGGCAGAGGGTCTGGAGGACGTGGAAATGGACGCTGAGGGCTATATCTATGCCACTCTGCCAGCCAACACCGACGCCCCCATTCCAACCATAGGCTTCATCAGCCACTACGACACGTCTCCCGACTGCTCCGGTGCCAACATCCGTCCGCGCATCGTGGAGAACTACGACGGCAGCGACATCGTGCTGGATGCTGAGGCCGGCATCGTAACCGACGTCAAGACCTTCCCCGAACTGCTCGCCCATGTGGGTGAAGACATCATCGTAACCGACGGCCACACGCTGCTCGGCGCCGACGACAAAGCCGGCATAGCCGAAATCGTGCAGGCGATGGTATGGCTCAGGCAGCATCCCGAAGTGAAGCACGGGAAAATCCGCGTAGGCTTCAATCCTGATGAGGAGATAGGTCTTGGCGCACAGAAATTCGATGTAGAGAAATTCGGCTGCGAATGGGCATACACCATGGACGGCGGTGAAGTGGGCGAACTGGAATACGAATGCTTCAATGCTGCCGCAGCGAAGTACGACATCAAGGGCGTGAGCGTGCACACAGGCTATGCCAAGGGCAAGATGATTAACGCCGCACGCATAGCCGCCGAACTCGTCAGCATGATTCCCGAGACCGACCTGCCCGAAACCACTGAAGGCTACGAAGGCTTCTACCACCTGCTCTCATCGTCAGGCTCGTGCGAACAGGCATCGCTCACCTTCATCATCCGCGACCACGACCGCGAGAAGTTCCAGGAGCGCAAGGCTTTCATGGAGCAACTTGCCGACCGCCTCAACGCAAAATACGGCGAGGGTGTGGTCAGCGTGTCGTTGCGCGACCAGTACTTCAACATGCGCGAAAAGGTGGAACCCGTGCGCCACGTGGTTGACATCGCCCTGAAAGCCATCGAGAACGTAGGCGTAACACCCCTCGTGCGTGCCATACGCGGCGGCACCGACGGCGCACAACTCAGTTTCCGCGGACTCCCCTGCCCCAACATCTTCGCCGGCGGTCTCAACTTCCACGGTCCCCACGAATTCCTGCCCATACCGAGCCTCGAAAAGGCGATGAAGGTGGTCATCGAAATCTGCAAACTCACCGCCGAACGCGGAAAATAGGCAACCTGACAAATCATAGACTGAAATGAAGATACGACTCATCCTTGCGGCACTTTTGCTGCCCCTTACGGCTTTTGCTACGGTGGACTTCGACTATTGGTTCGCCGATGCCACCCTGCGCCTCGACTATATCTTCGCAGGCAGCAACACCAAACAGGAAATATCGCTCTCCGAGATGTCGACCACCGAAGGCTGGGCAGGGCGCCGCGTCAACATGGATGCCCTCCTCCTCGAGGGCAACGGACAGATTACTGTGACAGACCACCAAACGGACAAGGTGCTCTATCGAAACTCGTTTTCCACCCTCTTTCAGGAGTGGCAGCACACGGAAGAGGCGGTAAAGGTGCGCCGCGCATTCGAGAACACACTACTCGTGCCTATGCCTATAAAACCTGTGGACATAACGATAACCCTCGTTGACAACCACCGCAAGATAACAGCGCAGATGACCCATCTCGTAAATCCCAAAGACAAGAACATCCGCAAAGGAAAAGTGCGCTATCCCGACTATGTGCGCCAGATTTTCAGTAATGGCGAACCGAGCGAGAAAATAGACATCGTCTTTGTGGCAGAAGGCTACACGAAGGAACAGATGGGGCAGTTCTTCAAGGATGTGGAAACAGCCCGACGCTCACTCTTCAGCCACGCGCCGTTCGACCAGTATGAGAACCGCTTCAACGCCATAGCCGTTGCCATACCTTCGGAAAAGACCGACGTGAGTGTGCCGCAAGACGGACAGTGGCACGACACCCCGTGCAAGAGCCACTTCAACACACTCTACAGCGCACGCTACCTCATGACAGAGCGCGTGTTCCAACTGCACGACCTCCTCGAAGGCCTGCCCTACGAGCACATCATCATCCTTGCCAACACGCACACCTACGGCGGTGGCGGCATCTACAACATGTATATGCTCACCACTGCGCGCCACTATGAGTTCCGCCCTGTCGTGGTGCACGAGTTCGGACACAGTTTTGCAGGTCTGGCAGACGAATACTTCTACGACGACATGTACGAGACCTATTATCCCGCCGACACTGAACCATGGGAGCCCAACCTGACGACCCTCGTCAACTTCGACGCCAAATGGCGCAACATGGTGAAGGACGTTTCCAAGCGCGACACGGGCGATGTGGGCATATACGAAGGCGGTGGCTACCAGTCGAAAGGTGTCTATCGCGGTTCGTACGACTGCCGCATGAAGACCAATTCCTACCCCGTGTTCTGCCCCGTGTGTCAGGACGCCATCAAGCGTGTCATAGAGTACAACACCGTGGAGCAGACGCAATAACAAACAGCAATATTCAACTTTCTGAAGTTTACGAAGTTGAAGAAATAGAAGAAGTTAACGCTTCGCTCGAAGTTAACGAAGTTATCGAAGTTAACGACGATAGTGTTGAACAGATAAATAACAAAAGAAGAAGAAGAAGAAAAGAGAATTCGGAGTTAACGAAGTTAATGAAGTTAGCGGAGTTAACGACGATACTTTGGAACGATAAATAACAAAAGAAGAAGAAAAAGAAGAAAAGAGAATTCGGAGTTAACGAAGTTAATGAAGTTAGCGGAGTTAACGACGATACTTTGGAACGATAAATAACAAAAGAAGAAGAAAAGAGATAGAAAAAAGAAAACATCAGCATTAGTATCGTCGCTAACTTCGAGCGAAGCGATAACTCCGTTAACTTCGTTAACTTCAAAGAGAAAAGAGGTAACGTCGTTAACTTCGAGCGAAGCGATAACTTCAATAACTTCGTTAACTTCAATACCTATCAATAATTAACAACAGCCCCCCCCGACAGAACCATGCCGTCACTCATCACCGACCTCGCCCTCATCCTCATCGTAGCAGGTATAGTAACCATCCTGTTCAAGCGCCTCAAACAGCCCCTCGTATTAGGCTATATCGTGGCGGGCTTCCTCGTGGGTCCCAACATGACTTATATGCCCACCATCACGGACGCTGCAACAGTGAAGGTATGGTCCGACATCGGTGTTATCTTCCTCATGTTCTCGCTCGGGCTGGAGTTCTCGTTCAAGAAAATCCTGAAGATGGGATCTGCCCCCATCATTGCCGCCACATCGGTGATGCTCTGCATGTTCGGTGTGGGTAATGCCGTGGGCAGGCTCTTCGGTTGGGCAGAGATGGACGCCATGTTCCTCGGCGGTATGCTTGCCATGTCGTCCACCACCATCATCTACAAGGCGCTCGACGACCTCGGCATGCGGAGCAAGAAATTTGCCGGCGAAGTGCTCAGCGTGCTCATACTTGAGGACATTCTGGGCATCCTCCTCATGGTGTTGCTGTCTGCCATGGCAGTGAGCCGTGAGTTTCAGGGTGGCGAACTCGTAGCGAGTATGCTGAAACTCGCTTTCTTCCTCATCCTGTGGTTCATCGTGGGCATTTTCATCGTGCCCCTCGTGCTGAAACGCGCACAGAAATGGATTACCAACGAGATGCTCCTCATCGTGAGCATAGGGCTCTGCTTCCTCATGGTGGTGCTTGCCGATCAGGCGGGCTACAGCGAAGCATTCGGGGCGTTCATGATGGGTAGCATACTCGCAGAGACCATCGAAGCCGAGAAAATAGAGAAAGTCGTTACCCCCCTCAAGGACCTCTTCGGCGCCATCTTCTTCGTGTCGGTGGGCATGATGGTAGAACCGGCGGTGCTGGTGGAATACTGGTTGCCCATACTCTGCCTCGTGATAGCCGTCGTGGTGGGACAAGCCATATTCGGCACGACGAGTTTCCTCATCAGCGGGCAGTCGCTGAAAATATCCATGCAGTGCGGCTTCTCGTTAGCACAGATTGGTGAATTTGCCTTTATCATCGCCTCGCTCGGCGTGAGCCTTGGCGTGACGGGCAAATTCCTCTATCCGGTGGTCGTGGCGGTGAGTATCATCACCACGTTCTTCACGCCGTATATGATTAAGGCAGCCGAACCCGCATACGGTTTCCTCGAGCGCGTGCTGCCCGACAAGGTCATCTCCCGCTTCAGCGAAAGGGATTCAAGGAAAACGGGCGGTCAGGCGGGCGACGGAACAGAAGGAAACGTGCGGAGCCATTGGCGCGCACACCTTATCAATGTGGCAGTGCAGGTGGCGATTTATGCCGTGCTGTGCTTTGCAGCCATAGGAATCGGCTTGAATGCCCTCCTCCCCATCTGCCGCAACACGTTCACCCACTGGCCCGGCAATGCTATCTGCGGGCTGACCATATTCTTCGTCGTGGCACCCTTCCTGCGCGCCATCGTCATGCGAAGCACGAAGACACCGCACACACGCTTCATACACCGGCAGAAAGGCATACACCCCTGGCTGCTACTGCTGCTGTTCATAGCGAGGAGCGCCCTGGCAGTCTATTTCATCTACTACATCATCAACTACCTCTCGCCATACGCGTCGTGGCTGCATGTGCTGATTGCCATAGCGCTACTTGTGGGCATCGTCATTTCCCGTCGTGTGAAACTCATGAGCATACGCCTCGAAAGGACCTTCATCAACAACCTGCGCATGCGCGACTTCAAGAGTGCACAGGCGCGTCCGGCATACGCACGCCGACTCTACGCGCACGATGTCTATACGGTGGTGATGGAGGTGCCGCAGAATTCCAAATGGGCAGGCAAGACGCTTCGCGACCTTAACTTCAGTCGCGTGGACGGTGTGATGATAGCCGCCATCGTGCGTGGCAACACGAAGCAGAATGTGCCCGATGCCGACGCCATGATTTTCCCCGGCGACCGCCTCACCGTCATCAGCGACGACAGCGGCATACAGCGCTTCAAGGAACGCCTCGAAGCGGAAGTAACGGAACAAGACACCATATTCAGCAACGAACAGATGATCTACGGCCGTCTCAACATCAAGGACCACCCCGAATTCATAGGAAAGACCGTGGGCGAAAGCGGCATACGCGAGAATTACCAATGCCTCATCGTGGGCTTCCTCACCCCCAACGGCAGCCTCGACATCCCCTTTGCCGGCCGCGTGATGCAACCCACCGACACCATCTGGCTCGTGGGAGAGCCCAAAGACCTCAAGGCGCTTGGGGCGAAGCGGTAGAGGTTACGAGAGGAAATCCCAGAATGTATCTCTTCCGACTGTATTGAAAGAATGGTTGGGATACATTTCGGCAAAGGTCTTAGGAACTTTCGTTTTCTTTCTGTTATTCCACTTGAATTCGAATGCTGTCAACCGACCGTCAGATTCCTCAATCAGGTCGATTTCTTTCTGGTCGTGTGTGCGCCAGAAAAAGAGTTGTGCATAACTTCCACAGTAGGCATTCCGCTTGATGCGCTCACTGATCATCAGATTCTCCCACAGAGCACCCGTATCACTTCGCATCTCTAACGGAGCGAAATTGGAAAGTACTGCATTGCGGATGCCGTTGTCATAAAAATACACCTTCTTCCCTTTCTTGATTTCGTTGCGTACATTTCTGCTGAAAGAGTTGAGGCGGAATACAATAAAGCATTTCTCCAGCAAGTTGATATAATTCTCCACCGTAATCTTGTCTATTCCGATAAGGCTTGACAATTCGTTATACGACACCTCACTACCTATCTGCAGTGCCAAGGCGCGCACTAAGTTTATTATAATCTCAGGTTTCCTGATACCACGGAATGTCAGTAAGTCTTTATACAGATAGTTGTTCGTAAGATTTATCAATGTCTCCCGCGCCACTTCCGGCTCGTTCACCACTTCAGGGTAAAGCCCGTAAATCATCCGGCGTTCCAAAAGCCGCTGTTCATCTAAGCGAGAAGTGGCAGCCGCCAATTCAGGCAGCGAGAATGGGAATAGGTTATAGTTGAGCAAACGCCCGGTGGCGGGTTCGTTGATTTCATCTGCAAGGTCAAAGGACGAAGAACCCGTTACTATAACCTGTGTCTGCAACTTCAAATCTCCTATCATCTTTAGCGTAAGACCTATGTTCTTTACGCGCTGCGCTTCGTCAATGAGGAAGAAATCGTATGGTGAAACCAACTGACGTAATTCTGTTGATGTTCGCCCTTGCAACAGCAGCCTTTCATCCTCGTTGTCACAATTCAGGTTTCTCACATTTTGTTTCCCCGCTGAGAGAGCATCGAGTAAAGTACTCTTGCCTACCTGACGGGGACCAAGCACTACTATCACCTTCTTACGTCGATAGGCATTGGTAAGCCTTTGTTGAAGTAATCTTTCTATCATATCTGTTGCTTCAGGATTTTCGGTAGCAAAATTAGTTAATTTATATCTATTCACCAAATTTATACCAAATTTAGTGATTATAATCCCCAAATTTATGATAAATTTAGTGATTAGGGGGCTTTTTTTGCGATTCCATATTTTCTTTGCACTTTCTAATCTTGTATTATTTTTTTTTATTTTCTGCTGTACGTCGTCATCATTTATTTTGATGACGATATTACGGATATCTTGTTGGTTCATAAAAAAATGGTTTACTTATATCGCAAAGTAAACCAATGTTTATTTTCAAAAAAAAGACAGAATTTCACATTCCCCATCTTCTATGATCTGTTTCTACAAACCAAAGATATATACGTTTTAATACCCCCGGTTTTTTATATATCTTGCGACTTTCTTCCTGTTCCAATATCCTTTGATATTCGCCAGTATAGATGGCAATTATCAAAGAGAAAAGCCAAGCTATAGATGCTAAGACCACAAAAATGATTCCTATGATAACAAGTACGTCTCCCATGCCACAAATATAGCGACAATATTTGAAACAGCAAAATTATTCTTCCAAATTATCAAACAATCCGACAAAAGCATCTCCGACGTTTTTTTCTAATTGCTATAGATTCTATTTCTGCCGCCAACCCCGGACTCTTCCCGCTTCTTCAGGACATTTCAAGGTCTTTCTTGTTTTTTGGGAAAAATTCTTGCATTTATCCAAGGGTTTGTGCTAATTTTGCAGCAGATAGACTTTTGTCTGCAAAACAATGGTGCAAGGGCTCCGCCATGGCTCGCAGGCAAAGAAAACCGAAATTTGAGCCCGACATAGATTTCATTATGAATTTCAAAAAACTACTCCTTTGCGGATTTGCGCTCATGGCTGTTTCCGCCTCTGCGCAGGAACTCAAGGACGGGTACATCAGTTGGGGACCGGGCAGTTCCGATTTCCCCTCGACGCTGAATACCTGGACACCGGGTTCGCAAGTGACGGAAGACGACAATTTCTTCATCTCGCGCGTAAAGCCACGCGAACGCTTCCGCAACCAGAAGACACAGGTGAACACATCGCTCACCGCTGCCAACGACAAGAAACTGCTCGCATGGCTGCCTGTGAACTCCAGCAGCAAGAACGGACTGCCCGACGGCGTGTTCGACTCTGAGGTGTTCACCATGTGGCCCTACGTAACACACTGGGGCAACTGGACGGCACCCGTGGGACGCATACCGGGCGCATTCCTCGACGTGGCACACAAGAACGGTGTGGCCGTTTCGGGTGTGGCAAGCATTCCTTGGGGAAACATCAATACACAGCCGAACTGGATGAATTTCCTCAACACCCTGCCCAACTATACCGAAAAGGCGGCACAGTTCTTCAAGTACTACGGCATCGACGGCATCGGCTACAACTCTGAGTTCACCGGTGGTTACAGCTACATGTCGAAAATCAGGAACTTCCACGCCAACCTCGTGAAGGAAATGCGCAAGGTGAACCCGCTCTTCGAGAACCTCTGGTACGACGGTACGAACGACAACGGAACCATACAGTTCGACAACGGACTCTATACGCACAACGACGACAACTTCGGCAACGGCGACAACGTGCGCACCAGCCTCTTCTTCAACTACAACTGGAACAGCGACGCACTCCTGAGTTCTTCTGCCACATACGCACGCACCATCAACCGCGACCCGCTCGACCTCTATGCAGGCGTGAACATGCAGGGCGGCCAACCTGGCAGCGACAGTTGGCCCGTACTCAAGAACTATCCCATCTCCATCGGACTTTGGGGTGCTCACAGCACCAACATGTTCTGGGAGAGCCGCGGAGAATTGGGCAGTGCGCCTGAACAGAACCAGAGGGCATACATGCTCCGCACGGAAAGTTGGTTCACCGGCGGCACACGCAACCCCGCCAACTGCCCGGAAGTCATCAGCTCGATGAAATATACGGCGTACAACACCAACTTCCACGGCATGTCCACATTCATGTCTGCACGCAGTTCGCTCAAATGGGACCTCAATGAAGAACCGTTCATCAGTTACTTCAATATCGGTAACGGTAAGTTCTTCAACTGGAAAGGCAAGCAGGAGAACGACCGCGAATGGTACAACGTAGGTGTGCAGGACTATCTGCCGACATGGCGCTGGTGGTTCAGCAACGGACTGCTCACCACCTCCGTGCCCTCAAGCGGACTCGATGCTGAATTCGTATGGGACGATGCCTACGTAGGCGGTTCCACGGCACGCATCTACGGCTCCGCAGCCGACGAATACCTCCACCTCTTCAAGACCGACTTCGCACTCCAGACCGGCGACGTCATCACCTTCCGCTACAAGGTGATGAAAGGCAGCGCCGACATCAACCTCGTGCTCACCACTGTCAACAGCGAAAGAGTGGCTGTCGATGAAAGCGCAATGTCGCTCCTCACAACCAGTCAGGATACAGACGAGGACGTATGGGTGGAAAAAACGTTCACTGTCGGTTCAAGCCTCAGCGGAAAGGAACTCGCCCTCGTGGCGCTCCACTTCCAGAACGCAAGCGACCTCAACCTCTACCTCGGAGAATTCTCCATCGTGCGCGGCACGGCAGCCACACCGGCAAAACCAGTCGTTACCAAGACACAGGTGCTCTCCTACACCAGGAAGGGATACGACGGAAAAATCATCTTCGAGATGCCTAACGACAAAGCCACCGGCGAACCTTGCTACAACCTCGATGTGAAGACCAGTTTCTTCAAACTCTGGGCACAGCAGGAAGGCTGCGAACCCGTATTCATGGGTATCACCACTTCATGGGCAGGTATGTACTATTCTGCTCCGCTCAACCTGAAGGCAGCCAGCCACAACATACGCTTCGGTGTGAGCGCCACATCGCTCGACCACAAGAGCGACAGCGAAATCGCATGGGGCGATTACCTCAACCCGGGCACATACGTGTTCAACGATGACGTACAGATTGACAAAACCACCATCAAGCCCAATGAGGAATTCACCATGTCGTTCGTTGACCCTGCTCACGAAGACGCTTCATGGGTACTGCTCGACGCAGCAGGCAACACCGTATTCTCCGCTACGGGCCACACCGTAACCTGCCCGGGTCTGCCCGAAATCGGCAGTTACAACCTCCGTGTGAGAGGTCCGCACTACAACTCTGCCGGCACATCGCGTCTCAACACATCGCGCACATTCGCAAGTTTCGTACAGATCACGAGCGAAGGCGTAGGTGCACTGCCACAAATCTACACACTTACGGGTAACGGCGAAGAAGCCGACATCACCGTGGAGGCAGGCGACGAAGTGGCTATGGCATACACCGGAAGAAAGGCCGATGGTGCCGGTTCGCAGGGTGTCAACATGAACGAACAGCGCTTCGGTGCATCGTGCGCAAACCTCGGCATAGCCAACAAGCAACCGTTCACCGTGGCATTCTGGCTCAAACTCAACAAGGTGCAGGACGGCACACAGTTCTTCTCCGTAGCCAACAAGAACGACGGCTGGCCACTCACCGACTGGGGATGGGTATGGAGCACCATCGGCGGATCGGGCAACCTCGGCTGGATCACCTTCCGTAACAGTATACAAGCCGAAAACCCACCGTCAGTAGTCTATAAGTACGACAACACCAAACTGCCTGTAGGCAACTGGGTACACCTTGCCCTCGCAGTAGATTTCAACAGTTCAGGACAGATGCACTTCGAACTCTACATCAACGGCGAAAAAGAGACACCTTCGGGCGGACGCGTGAACGGTACGGACACCAGCGGCGACCCGGGCTATCAGAACTTCACCTACGTCATCGATGAGTATGACGTGCTCGCCATCGGTGGTACGGCTCACGGACGTGTAGGTATCGACGGTGTGATAGACAACTTCCAGGTATGGAAGAAGGCCATTACCGCCGATGAGGCAAAACTCTCCATGGGCGACCTCAACCCGAGCAGCCTGCCTTCAGGATTAACCTACTTCTGGGACCTCGAAACAGCAGCAGAGGGCACCAAGTTCATGTCGAAGGGCAGCGGTGCCAGCATACCATGCGGTGTGCACACCTACACCGCTTCCGGCGGCGAAGGACAGGGTATCATCACCTGGCAGACACCGGAATACACCTCCGGATGCCCCTTCATCAGCGGTACGGCATTCCCCGTTGAAACCAAACCCGAATGGAAAGCCAAGAAGGCTACTATCGTAGAATCTGAAGGTACCGACCAGGCAGGTAGCGCAAAACTGACGTATGCCAAGGGCGGCGACTACAGCGTAACGCTCACACTCGCCAACTCACTCGGTAGCGACAGCAAGACCTTCAGCGTCATCAAGGTAGATGCCACCGACGCTATCGGCAGTGTGGCTGAAACAGAAATGAAGGCTTACACCGTGGGCGAAGACGTATTCGTTGACTTTGCCGAGACAGGCAACTACGGCGTGGCACTCTACACCATCGACGGCCGCTGCATCGTACAGAAGAGCGTAACAGTAGGCGGCAAGGAGAAAGTACGCATCCACGCACCACAGCAGGGTGTATATATCCTCCGTGTGGAGAAAGACGGGAAAACCGTTCGCAGCGCTAAACTCCTGAGGAAATAACGCTCATTTCCCAAAGCAAACACTTAGAAACATCGGGTCGGTGCCATTTCGCACCGGCCCGATGTGCTTAAGGACATGGCAGGATTTCGGATTTTCCAGAATCTCCGGAATATCCAGGATCTCCGGATTTTCCGGAACTTCCGTAATTTTCGGAAGACGCTGAAAACCCCGACACCCTCCGACCTTGACTTTAAATTTTCAAGAATTTCTTGCAGATTGACTTTTCAACTTTAAATTTGCAAGGATTTCTTGCAGATTTAAAGTTTAAGAAAAGCCTGAAGACTACGCAGGGCGACTTGCTGTCATGGAAAGGCGAATTGTAGCTAAATCGCAAGATTTGCCTACATCTTCAAAAATATGTACATTTGCCTGTAAAAGAAGTAATACGTCTAAATTTCAAAATGATATGAAAACTATAAAATTATTCTTTGCTCTTCTTGTAGTCGGAGCATTTTGCACGTTGAATGTCAGTGCGAAAAAGGTAAAATTAACGATTGACGGCACAGTGTCGCCGTCGCAGACCACGTTGTATCTTATTGTCAACGAGGACAAGGAAAACGCAATGCTTGTGCCGATACAGGATGCGAAATTCTCTGTAACGCTCAAGGTGGAGAGTAACGCCTTTATACGTCTGTCCGACAATAAAAACTGGCCGGAACGCAGTGTCTTTGTACTGATTCCAGACAGCAAGCACATCACTATAAACTGGCGCACAGGTAGCATAGAAGGCTCACCGATGTCCAACAAACTGCAAATGGCAATGAAGGAAATAAGAGAAGCCTTTCCTGAAGGATTCCATATTGATGTTTTCTCAGACAATCCCGACGATTGGAAAATAGCCCGCGAACGGGAAGCCTCCATGCGGGCACAAATGCAGATGCGTCAGCACGAAGCGATTATGAGGATAATTGTAGAAAATTCTGACAATAACATCCCGGCTTGGATTTACTATTGCTATAAGCCGACTATTGCCATGAAAGCGGAAAACATAGGTCCCAAGGACTCCAAATGGCTCAATCATGCCATCGTTCGTGGTTTAGAAGATAAATAGAAATGTTATAATCATCGTTCTTACAATAACGTAGAATCATCGATATAGCAGTCAAAAAAAACTCACATTTTTTAATATCATGAAAAAAAGATTTTTCTTCTTAGCAACGCTGTTTTCAGTGTCGTTAGCGCTTCTGGCACAAAGTTCTGGTTTCAAAGAATTAGACGAATGGGCTAAGCAAACCAAAGAGGAACAGAAAACCTTCTTTGGCTATCCTGCCAACGAACAATCCCCTTTGCAAGGTTTCTATGAGTGGTACGTGTCATCGGGCATGTGTGAGGTGAACATGAACAATGCAGGCGACCCCATGACCGACCATCCTAACAGTATGTCGTCGCAACGCTTCGAACGCGAAGTCATCGAATTTTTTGCACCGCTCTACGACTTTAAGAAGGACAATGTTTGGGGCATCGTGACGCATAGCGGTACCGACGGCAATAACCACGGCATCTACTTCGGTGCAAAATACCTGTATAACACAACTGGATTGAAGCCCATCGTTTATGTCTCCGATGAGGCACACTATTCCAACCTGCGACTCTGCGACTTGCAAAACCTTGATGTACGCATCGTGAAGAGCGACGACATGGGACGCATGATTCCTGAAGAACTCGAAAACGTGCTCGACCCATCGCGCCCAGCACTCATGATATATGCCATGGGCTCCACATTCAAAGGTGCCATCGACGACCAAGAAGCCCTTAACGCCGTGCTCGATAAATATCCACAGATGAAAGTGTATCGACACATCGATGCAGCACTCTTCGGTGGCTATCTGCCCTTTACAAAGTATCGCGACATGGTGAGTTGCAAGAAGATGCGCTATCAGTCCATAGCCATCAGCGGACATAAATTCTTCGGCATTGATAGTCCTTCTGGACTCTTCCTTTGCACACGCGAAACCTACGACAACCAGAATAATTTCAACGTCACTTATCTCAACGGCAATATGCGCATGATCAACTGCTCGCGCGATGCTGTACAACCCATCAAGTTCTGGTGGCTCATCAAGACCATTGGACGCGACAACTGGTCGAAACAAGCCACGCAAATGCTCGACTGCGCCGATTATCTCAAAGCACAACTCGACAAAATGAATTATCCGTGCTGGAAGAACACATACAGCAACACCGTTTTCTTCCGCCGTCCATCGCCAGAAATCGTGAAACACTTCAATCTCGCTCATGGCTACGATGAACGCTTCGGAGGCGAACTGGCACACATCGTGGTGATGCAGCACGTAACAAAAGAAAAAATAGACCTCTTTATAGAAGCACTAAAAAAATAGAATCAATAGAAAAAAACAGGAGATTTAGGAGACATCATCATCTCTAAAATCTCCTGATTTTCATTCTAAAGTGCTATCTTTGCCCCACCAAATACCATGAATATGACTGAATTACAAGAAATGCAGCCAGTGAGTGGTGTGCTGTCGCAGACGGTGAATTTCGAAGGACTTCTCGACCGCGACAACAAGGCGCGCGTCATCGATGTGATGGTCGATAAGTTTGCTGATGCCCCCGATGTGGAGGCACTTTACACCAAAGGTGGCAACCATCGCGGACGCCCTGCCACACCCCTTGCTGCCCTGCTCAAGATATGGGTGTATGGATGGATTAACGGCATCGAAACTTCTCGAGCTCTTGCTATTGAGGTGAAGCGGAATGTGGAACTGATGTTCATGCTCCGCAGCGTCAATCCTGCACAACACAGCATTTCCGATTTTCGCAGAGACGAACACGCTGTGATTCACGCTTTCTTTGAATATGTGCGCTCTTTTAGCGAAGAGGCATGGCTCATCATCGCTGCAGAAGATTCTGCTCTTGGCGAGAGGGCGAGGCGCGTGGAGTTTAGCACTGTGGTTGAAGTAATCAATGCCCTCAAAGCACTCGACGAAAATGCACTACTCGGCGCAGAGGACCGCGACACATCCAGCCAGATAGCCAACCTTTGGGATATGGAAATAGAACGCCTAAACGAAAAGGTTGAAAAACTCAAACGACAAAAAGCACGCCTCAACGAGCGACTCAAAAAATTGACGCAGAAATAGGTTGTCACAACATTTAAATTAAAAAAAGCCCCCATCGCTGGGGGCTCACTCATTACTCAACTAAAAAACTATTTTTGATTCTATTCCTTTTTCGGCTTATTCTGGTGCCTGCTCGATGAGGTCCATGAATTGGTCGAGCTTCGGTGTGATGATGATCTGTGTGCGGCGGTTGCGCTGCTTGCCGTTCTCTGTGTCGTTAGTAGCGATAGGGTTATATTCGCCACGTCCGGCTGCTGAGAGTCGCTTGGGATCTACGCCGTACTTGTTCTGGAGTTCCTGTACCACACTCGATGCGCGCAGTGCTGAGAGGTCCCAGTTGTTGCGGATGTTCTCGCGGCTGATGGGCACATTGTCGGTGTTACCTTCCACGAGCACTTCGTAGTCCTTATAGTCGGTGATAATCTTGGCAATCTTCATCAGTGTTTCGCCAGCACGTTCACCAATTTCGTACGAACCACTCTTGTAGAGCATGTTGTCAGCCAAAGAGATGTAAACCACACCCTTGAGCACTTGCACATTCACATCGAGCATCTCTTCGCGTGTGAGCGAACGTGTCAATTTGTTCGTCAGGGCTTGGTTCAGAGAGTCACTTTTGGTCTTAGCGTCAACCAGTTTGCGTATGTACTGGTTGGAGGCGTTGATTTCGTTCACGAGTTTTTCGATGTTCACACTACCCTGCTTGAGGTTCGTGTCGTAGGACCCCATGAGTGCAGCATACTGCTCCTTGAGTTCCTTGTTGCGTGCCTGTTCGTCTGCCAGTCGTTCTTCGAGGCTCTTGTTCTGTGTGCGTGCCTCGGCGAGTGCCACTTTTGCATCGTTATAGTCGCTCTGCAGGCTGTTGTAGTCGCCTCGGAGCGTACCGTAGCGTGTGCGCAGACTGTCGTAATTGTTCTGCAGCCCCACGTATTGTTTCTTGGTAACACAACTGGTGCTCATCAGCATCAGTACGGCTGCAATGGCAAATGTAAAAAGATTACGTTTCATAATGTCTTTTCGTTTATGTCTTGTTTTTATTCCTTTTTTAGTTTGCATTTGTGGCAGCGAAGTTACGCACATCTGCGCGGCGGCTGAAACTTTTTAAAATTTATTAGCAATTTTAAGTTTTGTTAGCATTATTCTGCCGTAAACAGCCAAACGCAACGCGCAATCTGCCTCGTCGTGTCTTTTAGAGAGTTTTTGGCGCAGGAGGTTTAAATCTGTTTTAACGGATTTGAATCAGAATTTACCTAAAGCAGAAACTCTGTATAGTTTTCCGGAGTAATTACAAAGGTCTGAGATACGGGATAGGCTTCCATAAATGACTTCGGGAAAGAGACTATTCCAAAAAAAGCAATACTTTTTTGGATTATAATCCGAAAATGTCGCGACTTTTTTGGATTATATTCCAAAAATGTCAAAAAAAACACTTCTTGTTCTAACTATTCTGAATAATCTGATTAGAAAACCGCCAACTATCAACTCTCAACTTTCCTCCTCACCCTGTAGTCCTTATAGGTGCGTATGCGGGCGGCGAGTATTTTGTAGCGGTAAGAGAGGCAGCAGGTGAAGAAGTAGAAGGCTGCCTGCAGCCACAGGGCGTCCCATTCCTTGCGCACATCGAGCAGTGAGGCACCCATGTTGTTGATGTGTACGTAGCCGTTGATGGCGAAAGTGGAGGGGAAGATATAGGAGAAGAGTTTCCAATAGCCCGGTATGGCAGCCGATGGCCAGGAAAGTCCGCTGATGAAGATGAGTATCACACTGGTGAACACGAAAATGAGCACGCCATTTTCGCGCTCTCGTACGACTGCACTGACGGTCATACCGAAGAAGATAACGGCGAGCAGGAACGGGAGGAAGAAGAACACCAATGTGACGGGGTTGCCTATCTGCGGCAGCGAGAAGATGCGCGGCACCACACCGAAGCAGAACACCGACTGCACGACATAAATCGTCAGATAGACGGACGTTTTCGCCAACACTATGCGGAGCAGACCATGGTTGTGGCGCCCTACTGGTATGAGTTCGTGGAGTCTGTTGCGCTCGCGCGACGTTCCTGCCATCATGGCTATGCCGAGCAGCAATGTCTGTTGGATAATCAGCACGAGCACACCCGGGAGGAGAAAACTTGCAATGCCCGCCTGCGGGTTATAGAGGTTGATGTCTTCCGACGCAATGGGCTTTATAGTTACTTCGTCCTGCCGGTTCGTGGTATTCTGTGCGAGTTGTTTCTTGATGTCGGCGTTTATATTGAGCGACACGTTCGTATTCGCCATAAGCATCGCCTTATAGTAAAGGAGTCCGCTCATGTCGCAGAAGATGTTTACGTGTGTCTGTTTGCCCTGCGCTATGTCTTTGACGAAATTGCGTGGTATGTAGATAATGCCGTATGCTTCGCGTTGTCGCATGATTTCCCTTGCTTCCTGCATATTGGCACAGTAGGAAATGATGTGCAGTTCTGCTGTGGCATCCACCTTGCGGATGTATTCACGGCTCAGTGCCGAACGGCTGTCGTCCACCACTACCGCAGGCACTTCGCGTATGGTTTCCGAAGTGTAGATCATCGAATAAACGATGGGATAGAAGATAGGCACCACGAGGAAAAACAGCATCACACCTTCGTCCTTGAACACCATCCCCATCTCGCGACGCAGCAAGAACCACCAGTCGCGGAACGCTTCTTGCCAATAGAGCAGATACTTATTGGCTGTGCGCTTTTTATTTTTCTCAGTCTTGGGCATGGTTGGTGGGTTTAGGTTTTATGGTGCGTAGTCGTAGGTCAGCACATTATGCTTAAGTCGCGGCATGAGCAGCATGGGCAACATGGCAAAAGCGAGCAGGCAAATTACGTTTGTCCAGGCATACTGTATAGGGTAGCCATTCAGAGCCGAATTGACGTAGATCAGAAAATAGTGGCGTAGCGGGAAGAGCCACGTCAGCCCCTGTATGGCAGGGTGCATTCCCATCACGGGGAACGACATGCCGCATACACTGAACGAAAGTACGCCCCAGAGTGCAGCCATACTCATCGACATACGCAACGAGGGGAAGATGGCGAAGAAGAACAGTCCGAGCCCCTGCCCTGCCAGTACGAGCAACAGCATGGCGAGCAGCATGGTGGGTATGCCACAATGACAAGGGAAACGGAGGTAGCCATAGAGCAATAGAATGAGTATGGCGCCCACGAGGGCAAACACGATGAACTGCGGCACGAACTTTACGAATACGGCGCGTTTTATGCTGTCGTTGGCTGTGCTGAGCCATTCGCGGGCAGTGCCGTCCTTGATTTCTGTTCCTATGCCGTATGCGGTCAACAGCGACACGCAGAGTATGAGAATACCCGGCAGCAGCGTGTTGCAGAGATAAACATTGTAGTTGAGCCAAGGGTTGTTGATGGCATGGGTATCGACAACGATGGGCTGCAGGAATGCCATCGCCTGGCTCTCTGTGGCACCTTTCGCCAGAAGCACCTTCCGCGCTGCAGCACCCGATGCGAGTTCTGACATCATGCGCATGTCGCGATAGGTGAGCGAGCCGGCGATGAGGTAACTATAGTTGACATAGAGCGAGATGGTGGGTTGCTCCTGCCGGTTCGCCTTGTGCGTGGTGCCTTGGGGAATGTAGAAGAAGGCATATATCTCACCGCGCTGCATGGCACGCCGAGCATCTGTTACGTTGGCATATTTCGCCGTGATTTTTGTCTGCTGGAAAGCATCAAGATTGCGCACGATACTGCGCGAAGTGGTTGTGTTGTCCAAGTCCACAAGCCCCACAGGCAAGTCTTCGGGCAGACCTTCGCCCATCAGTGTGAGGAAAAAGAAAAATGTGAAAAGCGGAGCGAAGACCATGACGAACCAATAGACGGGCCTGCTCGCCATGCGCTTGAACTCACGCACGAAGAGCCGCAGGTACGACATGATGGCAGATGATTTCTTCTTCTCCGACATATATTTTTTTCAGGTTTCGCAAGTTTCACATGCTTGAAGTTAACGATGATACTTCTTTTTCTTTGAAGTTAGCGAAGTTATTGAAGTTAGCGCTTCGCTCGAAGTTAACGACATTACCTCTTTCTCTTTGAAGTTATCGAAGTTAACGGAGTTAGCGCTTCGCTCGAAGTTAACGACGGTACTAATGCTGATGTTATCTTCTATTTTTTTCTTCTTCTTTTGTTATTTATCGTTCCAAGGTATCGTCGCTAACTTCGTTAACTTCTCTAACTTCGTTAACTTCTCTAACTTCGTTAACTTCTCTAACTTCGTTTAACTTCTTTAATTCCCGATAACTTCTTTAATTCCCGATAACTTCAGGAAGTTGAGTTTCTTTGCGGGACCAGGCATTTATTTCAGCAACACCGACATGCCCGGACGCAAGCCTTCTATCTTTTCGATGGGCTTTGCTTTCACTTCAAAGGTCTTCATGTCGTATTGCCCGGTGGTTTTCGTGGCTTTCCATGCAGCATAACTGCCAAGGTCCTTCATGTAGAACACCTTGAACTTGTATGCCTTTTCTCCGAGTGCCGGGACGGTGGCTTCCACTATCTTGTTGATACTGAACTTGGACAGGTGGTCTTCACGCACATTGAAAGTTACCCAAATGTCGTTCATCAACGCCACGTTCATGATCGGTGCCCCCGTGCCTACGAGTTCGCCTACAGAGGGGAAGACGTCGGTTACTTCGCCGTCCTGCGTGGCGCGCAGGATGGTTTCGCGCTTGTACGACTGCACTTCCTGCACAGCACCGCGAGCCCGCTTCACTTGCGCATGGGCGGCGGCTTTGTCTTCCTGTCGGGCACCATTCACCGCCATGTCATATTGCGACTTAGCGGCACGTTCGTCGGCGATGGCGGCATCGAGTTTTGCTTTCACTTCGTCGCGCTTCTGCTCGGTCACGACGCCTTCGTTGAAGAGGTTGTCCATGCGCTGAAACGACTTTTGCGCAATGTCAACGCCCACCTTCGACTTTTCCCAAAGTTCCTTTGCACCGCGAATCTGTTCTTCACGTGCACCGTTGTCGGCTTTGTTTTCCACGGCTTGTGCGGCTTCCACGGCGGCTTCTGCCTGTGCCTGTTTCGCTTCCACTTCAGGCGCTTCCATCACGGCTAGCACATCGCCCGCATGAACAATGTCGCCCGCCTTCACACGCAGTTCCATCACACGCGACGGCACCTTGCTCGACACGCGGTATTCCGTCACGTCAGCCTGTCCCTGAATGGTCTCTGTCTGTTCGCGGAAGGCGAAATAACTGCCTGCTGCCACGAGCCCGATAATGCCGGCAAAGATGATGAGCGGCAGGAATATGTTGGGGCGGTTTTCTATATTTTTCTTCTTAGCCATATTATATATATTACCTCTTTTTCTTTGAATTTAACGAAGTTATTGAAGTTATCGCTGCGCTTGAAGTTAACGACATTTCGTTATGCTGATTTATTTGTCCAACGTATCGTCATTAACTTCATTAACTTCGTTAACTTCTTTAACTTCGAAAATCTTTTTCCTCTCTGTTATTTATCGGTCTAAAGTATCGTCGCTAACTTCGCTAACTTCATTAACTTCATTAACTTCGATAACTTAAGAAAGTTGTATTATTCTGTTAATAGTCCATGTTTGTAAGTCCGAGCGACTTGTCGAGCACGGCATGTGCCAGGCGCACTTCTATCTGTGCATCGATGATGTCGCTTTTAGCCTGCATCCATGCCGTGTGGGCAGCGAGCACATCGCTTGTGGCAATGACGCCTTCGCGGTGGCCCAGATTGGCAATGCGGAGGTTTTCGGCGGCTTTCTCCATGTTCTTTTTGCTCAGTTTCAGGCGCTTATTGGCTTCGTTGAGGCGGAAAGTGGACTGATTCACTTGCAGTTCTATTTTTTCCTTCGCTTCGTCGAGTCTGTACTCCTGTATCTTCGCCTCAGCCTTTGCCGCCTTTATCTTGCTGCGTCCCTCGCCCCAGTTCCAGATGGGCATAGTGCACGTAATGCCGAGCGCCCAGTTGCCGCGCAGTTTGCTCTCAAAACCGTTGTAGAGCGATGGTGTGGTGAGACCCGCACCACCAATGAGCGCCACGTGCGGCAGATAGTCGGAACGCTGAATGTTGACTTTTTCCTTGTAGATGTTCGTAGCGAGTTCCAACTGCTGAATTTCCGGGCGGTTGGCAAATGCCGTTTCTATATTAACCTGTGTTTCTGCGTTCTCAATGGGTATGTTATCGAGATTTTCGTCTTCGAGCACGATGGGCGCGTTGAGCGGCAGGCCTATGAGTTGGCACAGCAACATGCGCGAGAGCGACAGGCCGTCCTCTACCTTTGTCTGCATCATCTCCGCCTCGTTCACTTTTACATTCACCGTGAGCAGGTTGGCTTTTGTTGCCACACCATTCTTGAGCATGAGGTCCACGTCGTGTTCCAAGTGCTGGAGCATACCGAGGTAGTCGTCGGCGAGTTGCTTCTTGCTCACGAGCGACACCACCTGCCAATATGCCTTGTCCACATCAAGCAGTATTTCTTGTTCCTCAAGTCGCAGTTTCTCGCCGCTGAGTTGCTCGAGATATTTCGTAATGCGCTCGTATGCCATGATTTTTCCGCCCATGTAGAGCGGCTGTTTTAGTATCAGCATGGCACCGCCCATGTTGCGGTTGTCGGAGTCAAAGGCATCCACCACGCGCTGACCTGCAGCATTGAGTGCATCGGCTCCGGCGAGTCCCTGTCCGGAAAATTGTGTGAGCAGGTTCGTAAATTCGGGATATTTCTCGATGATAGGCTGCACCGCCTGCGAGAAGTTGCCCATATTGGCGCTCATGGCGTTATACACATTCGTTCCGAGGTTCGACAGCGCATTCTTCTGATCGTTGCTCAAGAGCGAAATCTCGCGCCCCAGCCTGACGTATGACACACTGCCCGACACCTTCGGCAGTTTGTTCGTCTCAGCCGCCTCGCGCTCGTAGGTGGCTTTGTTCACCTCCTCGCGGCTGATGGCAAGCGTCTTGTTGTTGCGCAATGCCATCTCGCGACACTCACTGAGCGAATACACCGTCTGTGCCTGCACTGCCACGCCTGCCAAAAAGACCATCAATAAAAGGAGTTTCTTGTTCATCCTTGTCCGTTATGCTTTATTACAAATGCAAAGTTATGTTTTTTTCAAAATTGTGGCAAAAAATATTGAACAGTGATTTACCTGAACTTCAAATAAACCAGAAAAAATGCTTATTTTTGCACCAATGGCACCATTCCTGTCCCCTCATGGATTATCCCGAACTGAAAAAACACATAGAGGCGAACATCCTGCCGCAGTATGCGCACTTTGATGCAGCACACCGTCTTGACCATGCTGATGCGGTGATAGCAGCCAGCCTGCGATATGCCCGTTCTTGCGGTGCCGATGAGCAGATGGCTTACGTCATTGCAGCATACCACGACGTGGGGCTGTCGGAGGGACGCGAGATGCACCACTTAGCGAGTGCGCGCATCCTGCTCTCCGACGAGGTGCTCCGCCGTTGGTTCAGCGAGGAGCAACTGCGCGTGATGGCAGAGGCTGTGGAGGACCACCGCGCCAGTGCCACTCACCCACCCCGCAGCATCTACGGCCGCATAGTGGCAGAAGCCGACCGACAGATTGATGCCGACACGGTGATACGCCGCACAGTGCAATACGGACTGACGCACTATCCCGACATGAGTCGCGAAGAGCACTTCGAGCGCATGTGTGCCCACCTCCGCGAAAAATACGGCGACGGCGGCTATCTGAAACTCTGGATTAGCGATAGCGATAACGTAGCAAAACTCGAGGAACTGCGAAAAATCATCCGCAACGAAGACATCTTGCACCGGAAATTTGAGGAGATAATGGCAGAGAGTACAGGGCTGCTACAACCGCTATAGTATCTATAGTTTCTATAGTTTCTATAGCTGCTATAACTATCTATTTCAAAAAAAAACATACCTTTGCGAAAACATTGTAAAAACTAAAAAACAGACACCATGAAAAAAATCATCTTATTATTATTGTTGGCAGTGGCACTGCCTACGATGCTTTTGGCTCAGATTAAGCCCACAGAAGCACAGTTTGCTGCCCTCAAATATAAAGCGCAGCAAGGCGACCCCGAGGCACAGTACAACCTGGGCTACTGCTACGAGAAAGGCTGGTTCGTAGGGCAACATTATGCCGAAGCCCTCGAATGGTACATGAAATCTGCCAAACAAGGCTATGCCGTGGCACAATGGAACGTAGGCTACTACTATGCCGAAGGTATCAGCGTGGAGCAGAACTACATCGAGGCCGTGAAGTGGTATAAATTGGCTGCCGACCAAGGCGACCACCGCGCCATGCACAACCTCGCCGTGTGCTACGAATGGGGACGCGGCGTAGGCGGCCCCAACGTGGAGAAAGCAGTGGAACTCTACAAGAAAGCCGCTGCATTGGGCGATATTCAAGCCATATACAACATGGGTGTGTGCTACGAAACGGGTACCAACGTGCCACAGGACTACTACAAGGCTGTGGAATACTACGAAAAGGGCGCAAAACTGGGACACGGCGCATCGCAGTACAACCTCGCTTGCTGCTACTACGACGGCACAGGTGTGGCAAAGGATAAGAAAAAAGCCAAAGAACTCTTCAAACTCGCCAAGAAAAACGGCATAGAAGAGGCCAAAGCAGCGCTGAAGAAAATAAAGTAGTGTTCTCCCTGCCACGCCTCAATAATGAATAAAAATAGTATAGAAAACTTCGGAAAAGTACTTTCGCGAACGTTGATTTTGGATTTGCGCCAGATTATTGAGCAGGCGCGAAACCATATTGCCGCCACAGCCAACTATGAGTTGACAATGATGTATTGGCATATAGGAGAGAGAATAAATAGAGACATACTTGACAAAAAGCGTGCAGAATATGGAAAACAAATTATCGAATCGCTTTCACAACAATTACAAGTTGAGTATGGGAAGAAAGGGTTTGAGACACGAAACATCAGGAGAATGATGCAGTTTGCTACACTTTTCCCTGAAGAACAAATTGTGTCGCAGGTGGCGACACAATTGACTTGGTCCCATTTTATAGAGGTTTTACATATCAAGAACGACATTCAACGTGAATTTTACATCACTTTGGCTGCCTCTGAAAGATGGGGACGGAATCGACTTCGCAAGGAGATAGACAGCATGCTCTTCGAGCGCACTGCCATCAGCGACAAACCCGAAGAATACATCAAGAAAGAACTATCTAATTTGCGAGATAACAACAAGATAAGTCCAGACCTTATATTTAAGAGTCCTTACTTTCTGGAGTTCACAGGCTTAACAGGAATGTATAGCGAAAAGGACCTGGAGGAAAGCCTTGTCGCTCATTTAGAACAATTTATCATTGAGTTGGGTAATGGTTTCAGTTTTATTGCCAGGCAGAAAAGAATGATTATTGACGGAGAGGACTTCTATCTCGACTTACTATTTTATCATCGTCGTTTACATCGTTTAATAGCCATCGACTTAAAATTAGGTCGCTTTAAAGCGCAATATAAAGGACAAATGGAACTATATCTACGCTGGCTTGAGAAAAACGAAATGGAGAAAGGAGAAGAAACTCCACTTGGGTTGTTGCTTTGCACTGAAGGTGGAGAAGAACAGATAGAACTTCTGCAACTTGACAAGTCGGGCATCAAAGTAGCACAATACATGACCGAGTTGCCTCCGCGAGAAATACTGATGCGCCAAATCCGGGAATCTCTTAAAGCGACAAAAGCGCGATTGGAAAACTATGAATAGACATTAGGAAGGAAGTAATCTGCCCTATAGTTAAAAAATGCAAGTTCCACTTTGCATTTTGCCATATCAAAAGTAGTTCGTATCTTTGCCCCGATGTGCGCTCGTTTTGAGCACCATCGGGGCAGTTTTCGCCACTAAAAAAGGAAAAGGATCTACATTTTTTCGATATGGCATCACGCAAAGAACATTACACGCGATGTACGAAAAAGGCGCTTGTCCTTGTTGCACTCCTGCTGTGTAGCATCTTCCCAAGTGCCGTTAGCATCAACTACTCCGCTAACGGTATCAACATCTCCGGAAAAGACATTCCCCGCGCTGCCGTGAACAAGATTGTCAGGATGACAGGTTATCAGGGCAACATCGTCATCAGCAGCGTGGCGCGTACCCCCGAGCAACAGGCACGTTGCATGCTCAACAACATCAAGAGCAACGGCATGGACGAGCAGCGCAAGACTTACAAGTACGAAGGTCAGCAAGTGCTCAATGCCTACAACCCTAACCTCTCCGACGAAGAGAACATCTGTCGTATGACGCAGAAAATCAAGGAAGTGGGGCCGCACCGCGTGTCGCGCCACTGTGTGGCATCGGGCAACCTGTGTGTCTTCGATGTAGAGAAAAGCAGCCTCTCGAATGTAGCCACTTTCAAGCAAAGCATACGCACGATAGCCGAGTTGGTGCTCGACGAGAACAACTGCGTGCACGTAGAAATGCGTCTATAAACAAAAACACAACATCAAAAGATATAAATGAAGAAAACCTTTCTTTTTGCTTTTGCGCTTATAGCAACAACCGCCTTTGCACAGACCGACATCGACGATATCGAGGTGATAAACATAGAGAACAAGGCTGTGCAGGACTACATGGCAGACAAGACCTACGAGACGAATTCCAACTATGCCCAGACGGTCATCAACAAGTATAACAAGACTGCCATCTATGGCAAGAAACTCTATTGGCCCAACGGCAAGGAAGTACGTTGGGAACCCTCTACTTCGGCAGCAAACATAGCCGAGATACGCATCACGGTCAGCGAGAACGTGAATTTCACCGACTCCGTTACCCACAACCCCGACAGCAAGGATGTCAGTTCCTTCGTCATCCGCAACACCATCCCCAACCGTATCTACTACTACAAGGTTGAGGAAATACTGAACAGCGGCGAAGTGAGATACCGCACCGACGGTGTGTTCCGCACCATCGGTCAGGTGCGCATGATTCAGGTGCGCAACTGCGGCAACGTGCGCGACCTCGGCGGTTGGCCCACACAGTACGGCAAGCCCGTCAAATACGGCTACCTCTACCGCAGCGCGAGCCTCGACCGCATCACACCCGAAGGGCGCCACGACTTTGCCGGTAACCTCAACGTAGGCGCAGAACTCGACCTGCGCTCCGAATCGCGCCTGAAGCAATCACGTTTGGGCAGCGACAAGGGACTACTCGTCCTGCCGCACAATGCCGGACTTGCCGGACTGAGAGACAAGAAGTACGTTTACGTGAAAGATCTGCGCTTCCTGAGCGAATACCTCAAGAAGGGTGTGGCAGTGAACTGGCACTGCGCCATAGGCTGCGACCGCTGCGGCGCCGTGAGTTTCCTCATCGAGGGACTGCTCGGCATGAGCGAGATAGACCTCTGCCGCGACTTCGAACTCTCCACACTGAGCCTCTCGGAGAAAAACCTGCGTCCGAGGAGCCACATCAGCAGCATGATGAAATACATCAAGAACTTCGGAGAGCCCGACAACCTGGCACAGTGTTTCTACAACTACTGGCTCAGCCTCGGTGTGGATAAGGAAGAACTCAACTGGTTCATACGCACCATCCTCGACGTGGACGACGAACAGATTGCAGCCACACTGCAACTCTACGAACCGAAGGACGCTGAAGAAGAAGCAGACTACGACGAAGTGAGATAAACCCTACACACAAAGACCAACTTTAGGTATGTTCTATTAATTATGTTGAGACGTTTTATAGAGTTGTTTTCAGTAGGTTGCTATTTTGAATGAGGGAGCGTAGCGGGCTACGTAACCGAGTGAAAAAGAGCAAGATACGGAAACAAAACATAACAACGACCAACATGTAACATATCTGAAGAATACAAACAAATATCAGAATTAATAGAACATACCTTTAATCACCAATCTTTAATATAACCATGTCATTCTTCTCTCTACGCCATACGGCCATAAGCCTTTCCACACTGACTTTGCTGGCTGCCCTGCTCCTTTCCTCGTGCGATGAAGCAGGCACCATCGACCTCACGCGCAGCGACGACTTCGACAAGGAAATTGTCATCAACGAAGTCATGGCATCCAACCGGACAGGTCTGCTCGCTGCCGATGGCAACCTCTACGACTGGGTAGAGGTAAAGAACGTGTCCGACAAGGCCATTTCCCTCGCCGACTATGCTCTTGCCACAGTGAAATACCCGAAAGACAAGAGCGCCAAGAAAAAGAAGAAAGGCGAGAAAGGAGAAGAGGCTGCCGACAGTGTCTCCAACGAGAATACTGAAAAGCACCACATGACCGATGCCAAAGGCAAAAAGGACAAGAAAGACAAGAAAGACAAGAAGGACAAAGCGAACGCCCCCGTTGTGGACAGCCTGGGCGGTGTGCTACTGACATGGGATTTCCCCAAAATGGAATTGGCACCGGGCGAATGTATGCTCGTCTTTGCATCAAAACTGCCCGAAAACAGTACGGATAAAGAATTGCATGCCTCTTTCAAATTAGGTTCGAAGAATGGCGTGGTACAACTCATCAAGAAAGGTAAGTACATCATGTCGGAAGCGAAATTCGGCGACCTCAATGGCGACCAATGCCTGCGCCGACTTACCGACGGTTCATACGAAAAGAGTTACATGCAGACACCTGGTACGGACAACGATGCGAAAGGTTACGAAGCCTACAATGTAACCATTGAGAAACAGCGCAAAAGTCCGCTCCGTATCTGGGAACTTCAGGCTAAAGGGAAAAAGCACGAAACATGGATTGAACTTCAGAACACGTCCAACACCCCCATCAACCTGCAGGAATACTGCCTCACCACCAAGCCCACGAAGGCAGACCGTTGGCAGTTTCCTAACCGGACATTGCAGCCTGGTGAAAGATATGTTGTCGATTGCGGCAAAGCGAATTTCAAGATTAAAGGCTCCTGTTGTGTGCTCTTGCTCAAGGGCGAACAGTTTATGGACGGTCTGTGCTCCCACCATGCCCCCTACGGCGTCACCATGGGGCGCGTGGAAGGCAAACAAGGTTTTTTCTACTTCACCTCGCCCACACGCAACGAAGTCAACACCTCAAAGGCATACCGCTTCATAGCCGACAAACCCCTATTCAGCGAACTGCCTGGCGTATATGCTGAGAAGAAAAGCCTGCAACTGAAAATCAACACCCACGGCTATACCGTACACTACACGCTCGACGGCAGTGAGCCTACAAAGGACTCACCCATCTACAAGGATGCCATCCGCATCGACTCATCGTGCGTGGTACGCGCCTTCTGCGAAGGCGACTCCACGAGCATGAGCAGCCACATCGCCACAGCCACCTATCTCATCGGTCAGGAACACGACCTGGCGGTGATGTGTATTTCCGTCAACCATAACGACCTCTACGACTATCGTAGCGGCATCTATGTGTCCGGTCCGGGCGGCGGTGGCCCCTACCCCCACGAAGGTGCCAACTATTGGAAACAATGGTGGAAAAAGGCGCATGTGGAATTCTTCGACGGCAAAGAAGGTTTCCAGGCTGACTGCGGACTCGCCATCTTCGGCGGATTCTCACGCACATTGGAAAAGAAATCATTCAAAATAAAGTTCAACGACAAGTTCGGGCCATCGAAAGTAACCTACGACTTCTTTGGCGACGGACAACCGCTTGAATTCAAAAACTTAGTACTGCGTTCCGGCTCACAGGACATGGGCGGAGTAATGGTGCGCGACGAGTTCTTCACCAGCCTCATGCAGCCAGAATGTCCCACATTGCTCACACAGAAGTATCGCCCCGTAGCGCTCTACATCAACGGATCCTACTTCGGGCTCTACTACATCCGCGAGAAAATAGACAAGCATTTCGTGGCACGCAAACTCAACACCACGAACGATTCCATCTCCATCATCATGTCGAAAGGCTACTGCGAAGAAGGCACCAAGACGAAGTTTACGGAACTCATGAACTTTGCACGCAACAACGACCTCTCGAAGAAGGAGAACTATGACCGCATCTGCCAGATGATTGACATCAACAGTGTCATCGACCAGAAAATTGGTGAAATCTATTCAAGCAATGTCGATGTAGGCAACATACGTTATGTCCGCTCCGATGATGCAAACAGCGATAAGAAATGGTACATCGTCTATTACGACCTCGACCTCACATGGTCCAGCAGCGGCACAAAGCCAGCGTCATTCTACCTCCGCCCGGGCGATTCCGAATCGGGCATACACAATGTGCTCGTAGGCAACTTACTCAAGAACAGCGACTTCCGACAACTCTTCCTGCAACGCCTCTCACACCATCTCCACAAGACTATCTCTGCCAATAATGCCACCAAAGTGTTCGACGGCATCACCGGCACCATCAAGCAGGAAATGAAACTCAACTGCAAGCGATGGCCCAAACTCCTCGTCTATGAGAAGTGGGAAAAGAATCTCGCCGATTTCAAGGAAAAAATCAACAAGAGAGACAAAGAAGTGCTCGACGACCTGCGCAAAGAACTCGCCATCACACCCGAAGAAAACAAAAAATACTTCGGCGACCTGGAATAGTCCTCACCTGTCCCCTTTGCTGCAACACTCTTGCAGCAAAGAATACAATAAAGGAAGAAAAAAGAAAGAAAAAAAGATGAACTGGGAGGAATTCGAGAAGCACAAGCCATTTGCCGGCGAGAAGAAATCCTCGATGCTTCGCAGACGTGTAGGCCACGACTACGAGAGCCGCCGCATCTACCTCATTACCATGACTACAGAGGGGCGCCGCCCGCTACTCGGCAAATTAGTGGGCAATGCCGATGCACCAAAAGGTTCTATTGATGCACCAAAGATAGTCTTAACACCTCTTGGCGAGGAAGTGCGCTCCTGTTGGCTTTCCATAGAGAAGCACTATCCTGACATCCGCGTCCTCGCCACAACCATCATGCCTGACCACCTCCATGGCATCCTTTTCGTAACACGAAAGATGGAGCAGCACCTCGGCATGGTCATCAAGGGCTTCAAAGCAGGCTGCAACAAAGCCTACCGCCGGTTGCAGAATCCCCTGTCCCCTATGCTGCAACACTGTTGCAGCAAAGAAAACAGAGGGGATAGCCGCAGCCATGGCCTCCTCTGGAGCCGCAACTACAACGACCACATCCTGGAGGGGCGTGGAGAACTGAACCGGTGGTTCCAATACCTGCACGACAACCCGCGACGTCTGGCATTGCGGCGAGCCCACCCCGACTTCTTCCGCGTTGTCTTCGACATCAATATAGCCGGTCAGACCTATGCAGCCATAGGCAACCGCTTTCTCCTCTCCTACCCGGAAAAGCAGCAGGTGCAATGTTCCAGAAGCCTCACCGATGAACAGATTGAAGACACCGTGAAGCAGATGCTGGCAAAAGCCCGTCGCGGCGCAGTGCTCGTATCGCCTGCCATTTCCAAGGGCGAGCAAGCCGTTATGCGAGCCGCGCTCGAAGCACACCTGCCACTCATCTTTCTCACACCATGGGGGTTCAACACTTTCAGCCGACCTGACCATCAATACTATGCTGCCTGCGCCGAAGGGCATTTCCTTATCCTTGCACCATGGCCTCACGAAAACCGCCGTATTCCGCTCTCACGCGAAATGTGCCTGACACTGAATGCCATGACCGCCATCATCTGCCAACAATAATATCATTTTTAAGATGCAGTTTGCATTTGTGACAGATGAAAAAATGAATCTAATATCCGTCCGATTTTAAACTCAAAAAACACACATACGGGATTTTTTCAGTATTTTTGCCTTTTGAAATTGGGTTATTGCGCCTTTTGCACAAATCTGCCGATTGGGACAAATAAATCGGTTTGACCCACACAACAGTTATGGAACTGAAAATTTTACCGAACATCAACACGCCTGAAGACCTCCGCCAACTGCCAGAGGAGCAACTTTCTGCGCTCTGCGAAGAACTGCGGTCGGACATTGTCAGTGAACTCTCTGTCAATCCCGGACACTTGGCGTCGAGCCTCGGTGTGATAGAACTCACCGTGGCCCTGCACTATGTGTTCAGCACGCCCTACGACCGCATCGTGTGGGACGTGGGGCATCAGGCATACGCCCACAAAATCCTCACCGGACGCCGCGACCTTTTCAAGACAAACCGCAAGTTTGGCGGGCTGCGCCCTTTCCCCTCGCCCGATGAGAGCGAGTACGACACGTTTGCCTGCGGTCATGCCAGCAACTCCATCTCGGCTGCGCTCGGCATGTCGGTGGCTGCCATGCAGAAGAAGGAAGAAGACAGGCACATCGTGGCTGTCATCGGCGATGGTGCCATGAGTGGCGGTCTGGCTTTCGAGGGACTGAACAATGCCTCCGACAAGCCCAATAACATGCTCATCATCCTCAACGACAACAACATGAGCATCGACCAGAGTGTGGGCGGCATGAAACAATACTTGCTTAATCTCCACACCAGCAGTACCTACAACCGCCTGCGCTTCCGTGCAGCGCGCACACTGCAGAAGTGGGGCATCATCGATGAAAACCGTCGCAGAACCATCCTTCGCTTCAACAATGCCATGAAATCCCTCATCACCCGTCAGAAGAACATTTTTGAGGGCATGGACATCCGCTATTTCGGACCCATGGATGGCCACGACATCAAGCAACTGGTGCGTGTGCTGAAGGAAATAAAGGACATGAAAGGGCCGAAGTTGCTCCACATCAAGACCACAAAAGGTAAGGGCTATCAACCTGCCGAAGAAGAAGCCACCATCTGGCACGCACCAGGCAAATTCGATGCCGAAACGGGTGAGCGCAAGGTGGATGAAACACCGAAGCCTCCAAAGTTTCAGGACGTGTTTGGTGAGACCATTCTCGAACTGGCACGTCGCAACCCGCGCATCGTGGGCATCACACCTGCCATGCCCACTGGTTGCTCGCTGAGTCTGATGATGAAAGAAATGCCCGAGCGCACCTACGATGTGGGCATAGCCGAAGGACATGCAGCCACCTTTGCCGGCGGACTCGCCAAAGAAGGCATGCAGCCCTTCTGCAACATCTATTCCGCCTTCTCGCAGCGCGCCTACGACAACATCATTCACGATGTGGCGCTCCTCGACCTGCCCGTCGTGTTCTGTCTTGACCGCGCCGGACTTGTGGGCGAAGACGGTCCGACCCATCACGGCGCATTCGACCTCGCTGCCCTGCGCCCCATACCCAACGTAACCATCGCCTCGCCCTACGACGAGCACGAACTGCGACGGCTGATGTACACCGCGCAACTGCCCGGCAAGGGCACTTTCGTGATTCGCTATCCTCGCGGGCGCGGCGAACTGCTCGACTGGCAATGTCCGCTCGAAGAAGTGCCCGTAGGCAAGGGGCGCACCATCAAGGAAGGCACCGACCTCGCCGTCATCTCGCTCGGACCCATCGGAAAGGACGCAACGAGAGCCATTGCAGAGGCAGAGCGCACACTCGGGTGCAGCATAGCCCACTATGACCTGCGCTTCCTCAAACCAATAGACGAGGAAATGCTTAGCGAAATAGGTAGCAAATTCAGCAAAGTCATCACCATTGAGGACGGTGTGAAAGCAGGAGGAATGGGTAGCGCTGTGCTCGAATACTTCAGCGACAAAGGCACAGTGCCGCACCTCGTGCGCCTCGGACTGCCCGACTCGTTTGTACCTCACGGCAGTGTGGCAGAAGAGCGTCGGCTCGTGGGACTCGACAACGATAGCATCGTTCAGACCATCTCCTCTTTGCTCAAAGCATAAGCATCATTGCGGCACATCAAAAACAGTAAGAAATACAACATTAGGACAACAAGTTTTTCATCATGAAAATCGTCATAGCAGGAGCAGGAGCAGTAGGAAAACACCTCGCCCGTCTCCTCGTAAAGGAACAGCACGACATTACCATCATCGACGAGAGCCAAGAGAAGTTGGAAAGCATCTCGAGCAATCTTGATTTGCGCCAACTACAAGGCAACCCCATGTCCATCGGAGTGCTTAAGACTGCCAATGTGCAGAATTCGGACCTCTTCATCGCCGTAACACCCGATGAGGCACACAACCTCACCTGCTGTATGCTGGCAGCAAAGATGGGGGCGGAAAAGACCGTGGCACGGGTGGACAATCCGGAATTCACACTCGAGGCTGAAACCACTTTCTTCAAGAAGATGGGAGTGGGCAGCATCATCTACCCCGAACTCCTCGCCGGCAAGGAAATCGTGTCGAACCTCAAGAGGAGTTGGATCAGGCAATGGACAGAGTTCCAGAACGGCAAACTCATCATGCTTGGCATCAAGGTCAGAGCCAATGCCAGCATAGTAACCGAAGACAAGCCCATCAAGGAAATCTGTGGTTCCGATGCACCATTCCACATCGTAGCCATCAAGCGCGGCAATGATACCATCATTCCGCACGGCGACGACTTCGTTTGCCACGACGACATCGCCTTCTTCATGACCACACCCGAACACACGGCGCACATCCGCCAAATCACGGGTAAGGAAGACTATCCCGAAGTAAAAACACTTATGATTCTCGGCGGCAGCGACACCACGAAACAGACCGTTTCTCTCCTGCCCAAAAGCATATCCACACGCATCTTCGAGAAGAGCCAGAAGCGTTGCGAAGAGTTCAACAGGGTGATAGACACCGACCACATCATGATGATTCACGGCGACGGTACCGACACCGACCTTCTGGAAGAAGAAAACATCGACAAATGCGATGCCTTTGCCGCCCTGACCGACAATTCGGAAAAGAACATACTCGCCTGCGTCATGGCAAAGCAGAAAGGGGTGCGCAAGACGGTGGCTATCGTGGAAAATACCGACTATATCAGCATGGCTGAAAATCTCGGCATCGGCACCATACTCAACAAAAAGACAATCGCCGCCAGCCACATCTACCGCATGCTGCTCAAGGCGGACACCACATCGGTGAAGAGCCTCACCGTGGCGAATGCCGACGTGGCGGAATTCCCCGTGATGGAGAACGCGAAAGTAACCAGGCACCCTATCAAGGACCTCAACCTGCCAGCAAGCATCAACATCGGTGGCATCGTGCGCAACGGACGGGGCATACTGCCAAACGGCAACACACAGATTCTGCCCGGAGACACGGTGGTGGCATTCTGCCTTGAAAGCAACATCAAGAAACTGGAACAGTACTTCAAATGATCAATTATAAAATCATTGCAAGAATTCTGTGTTCGATGGCGGTTTTGGAGACCATCCTACTCATTGTGGCTCTCGCCGTGGGCATCTTCTACGGCGAGTCAGGATTGAGTAATTTCTATTGGTCGGTCGCCATCTCATCAGCAATAGCCATCGCTTTGCATCTTTTCGGAAAAGACTCACAGGGAAGGATGACACGTCGCGAAGGCTACCTGTCCGTAGCAGCCACATGGACACTGTTCACCATTATCGGTGCACTCCCTTTCATCTTCGGTTGCTCCACAGAACGCATTTCAGTGGCATTTTTCGAAGCGGTGTCGGGTTTCACCACCACAGGTGCCACAGCACTCGGCAACCTCGACACACTGCCCCACTCCATCCTGTTCTGGCGGTCGCTGATGCACTGGCTCGGCGGTTTGGGCATCGTGTTCTTCACCGTGGCAGTACTTCCCTCGCTCGGCACGGGTGCCACAAAACTCTTTGCAGCCGAAGCCACGGGGGTATCGGTCGGCAAACTGCACCCGCGTGTGCAGACCACAGCCCGCTACATCTGGGGCATCTACATCTCGCTATTTGTGGCTTGCATGTTCTCGCTGAAAATAGCAGGCATGGGATGGTTCGATGCCATCAATCACGCCATGTCTACAGTGTCAAGTGGTGGTTTCTCCACACATCAGGAAAGCATTGGCTACTTCCACTCGCCTGCCATAGAATACGTGCTCATCCTCTTTATGTTCCTCTCGGGTGTGAGTTTCACGATGCTGTTCTTCTTATTCATCAAGCACAATTTCAAGTATGTGTTCCGCGATGGAGAATTGCGCACATATATCTATATCCTGTTGGGCAGCACGGCTCTCATCACTGTTTGTCTACTCTTCGATGGCGACAAGGTCTTTTCCGACTTCCGCAACGCCTTATTCCATGTGGTGTCGATTCAGACCACAACAGGTTTCACAACAAACGACTTCATGGTATGGCCGCGCCTAACATGGGTCATCCTTCTCGTCATCTCGGTGATAGGTTCCTGCTCGGGATCCACGGCAGGTGGTGTGAAGTGTGTCAGGCTTGTTGCGGCACTGAAAATCCTGCAGAACGAGTTCAAGCGTATTCTCCACCCTAAGGCAGTACTACCGGTGAGGATAGGTAGCCATACCATTGCAGAGGACATCATCCGCACCATCTTCGCCTTCTTCACGATATACATCATCATCGCCATAGCAGGCACCATGTGCTACACACTCATGGACATGCCGCTGCTCGATGCCTTCGGTGTAACAATAGCCCTTCTGGGTAACATAGGACCCGCCCTCGGACACACCATAGGCGCCGTGAATCCTATGGGCCTACTGCCCGACGAAGGGCTGTGGCTCGGCAGTTTCCTGATGCTCGCCGGACGCCTCGAAATCTTCGTCTTTATCCTGCCATTCATACCCAGATTCTGGAAAAAAGACTGAGAACAAAGGGCTGTCCCGACAAAACAGCAACCTTAACGCATTCAGCACCTTATGAGAGAAAAGATTTTCACCTTCCTTCGCCACATAGCAGCACACAACGACCGCGAATGGTTTAAGGCTCACCGCGCAGAATACGATGAAGCGCGATCCATCTTCGAGGACATGGCGCAGACGCTCATCAACCGCATCAGTGCCTTCGACCCCGAAGTGGCAAACGTACCGCTAAAAAGCACGCTCTACCGCTTCTATCGCGACACACGCTTCTCGCCCGACAAATCACCCTACAAACGCCACTTCGGCACATACATCAACACGATGGGCAAAAAGTCCTTCCACGGCGGCTACTATTTCCACATCGAGCCTGGCAACAGCATGGTGGCATGCGGATCCTACTGGTTGCCGGCGGATGTACTGAATGCCGTGCGAAACAGCATCATAGTGGACATCGACCGCTTCCGCAGCATCGTGGAAGACCCGGAATTCAAGAGCCTGTATCCCGTCATAGGCCTCGACACGCTGAAAACCCTGCCTAAAGGCTTCCCGCGCGACTTCCCGTACCCCCAGTATCTCCGCCCGAAGGACTATGCCACATGGACCGCCATGACGGAGGAAGAAATCCTCTCCGACGACTGGGCAGACATCGCCACATACCGGTTCAAGGTGGTGAAACCGCTCATCGACTTCATCAACGAGACCGTAGACGACTATCTATAGTATCTATAGCATCTATAACTTCTATAAAAACTAAGACAAAGTAAAAACCAAATGAAAAAAATACTGACAACAATGCTTATAGCAACTTCTGCGGTGGGAGCCACTGCACAGACAGACAATTTCAAGTACACCGACGAACAGTTTGCCGACATCCAGATGCTGCGCTACAAGGTGGAAGATTTCGACAAACTCACGCTGAAACAGAAGACCTACGTCTATTACCTCACGGAAGCCGCTCTCCAGGGGCGCGACATCCTTTTCGACCAGAACGGCCGTTATAACCTGCGCCTGCGCCGCGCATTTGAAGCGATTTATACCGACTGGCAGGGCGACCGCACGAGCAAGGACTTCGAGGCGTTTGCCGTATATCTCAAGCGTCTGTGGTTTTCCAGCGGCATTCACCACCACTATGGCTGCGAGAAGTTCCAGGCCGATTTCTCTGAAGCGTGGCTGAAAGATGCCCTGATGCAGGTGTGGCAGAAAAAAGGTCTTCAGTCGCTCTGCACGGCTGACAACGCCGAAGCCTTGAGTGCCGAAGCAGCCTGCACACATTTCTTCAACGAGATCCGCCCCGTCATCTTCGACCCCGCTGTCATGCCGATGCGTGTGAACCAAAAAGATGGCGACGACCTCATCCTGACCTCTGCCGAGAACTACTACGGCGAAGGCATCACGCAGGCTGAAGCAGAAGAATTCTACACACAGCGCAAACCTGCCAACGACCCGCGCCCCGTCATGATGGGGCTAAACAGCCGCTTAGTGAAAGAAGACGGCGTGTTGCGCGAAAGAGTGTGGCGCGAATATGGGCTCTATGGCACAGCCATCACTAAAATCATAGAGAACCTCGAAAAAGCAAAACCCTTTGCCGACCGTCCGGAACAGGTCAAGGTGATAGACCGGCTCATAGAATACTACCGCACGGGCGACCTGCGCACATTCGACGAATACTGCATCCTCTGGCTCAAGGACACAGAGAGTCTCGTTGACTTTGTAAATGGCTTCACAGAGAGTTACGGCGACCCGCTCGGCATGAAAGCCTCATGGGAATCCATCGTCAACTACAAAGACCTCGAAGCCACCGAGCGCACGAAGAAACTTTCAGAGAACGCACAATGGTTCGAAGACAACTCACCAGCCGACCCACGCTTCAAGAAGGAGAAGGTGAAAGGCATTTCTGCAAAGGTCATTACCGCCGCCATCCTCGGTGGCGATCTCTACCCCAGCACAGCCATCGGCATCAACCTGCCGAACTCCGACTGGGTGCGCCGCGAGCACGGATCGAAGAGTGTAACCATCAGCAACCTCACTGGCGCATACGCCAAGGCTTCGCACGGCAGTGGATTCGACGAGGAATTCGTCATCGACCAAGCCACACGCGACCTCATCAACAAGTATGGCGACAACTGCGACGACTTGCACACCGACCTGCACGAATGTCTCGGACATGGTAGCGGAAAACTCCTGCCGGGCACAGACCCCGACACGCTGAAGGCATACGGCAGCACCATCGAAGAAGGCAGGGCAGACATCTTCGCACTCTACTACCTTGCCGACCAGAAACTCGTGGACCTCGGGCTGACACCCGACCTCGAAGCCTACAAGTCGCAGTACTACACCTACATGATGAACGGCCTCATGACACAACTCGTGCGCATCAAGCCGGGCAACACCATCGAAGAAGCACACATGCGCAACCGCGCCTTCATAGCCCACTGGGCATACGAACACGGCAAGAAAGACAAGGTGGTGGAACTCGTAAAGAAAAAAGGCAAGACCTACGTCAGAATCAACGACTACGCCAAATTGCGCGACCTCTTCGCAGAACTTTTGGCTGAAGTGCAGCGCATCAAGAGCGAAGGCGACTACGAAGCAGCACGCAGACTGGTGGAAGACTATGGTGTAAAAGTGGATCCCGAACTCCATAAGGAAGTGCTCGACCGCTATGCACGCCTCAACCTGAAACCTTACAAGGGCTTCATCAATCCCGTCTATACAGCCGTAAAGGATGCCAAAGGCAACATCACCGATGTGAAGATTTCCTACGATGAGTCCTACGATGCACAGATGCTACGCTATAGTCGCGACTACAACACCCTGCCCGACATCAATGACTAAGACGACAGAAGAACAGATAATACAGATCCACCGCGAGTTCCACAGCATGATGAACGGTCCCGTGAGCCAGTCGATGCGCGAAAAGGGACTGAAATACAAGGTAATTTTCGGTGTGGAACTACCGCGGTTGATGGCATTTGCCGCTACCCTGCCCCACACGCGCGAATTGGCACAGGCGCTATGGAAGGAAAACATCCGCGAGAGCCGCATCATAGCCCCCATGCTCATGCCAACCGAAGAATTCTGCCCCGAAATGGCAGATATCTGGCTCGAACAGGCGAACTATGCCGAGGAGGTGCAGTGCTGCGTGATGTACCTCTTCCAACGTCTGCCCTACGCCCCGCAAAAGGCATTCGAATGGATGGCAGACGAACGCTCCATGTTCCAGATGTGCGGATTCCAACTCATCGCCCGGCTCTTCGCCAACGGCACGGAGGCATCGCCACGCGGAGAGGACGAATTTCTCGACCAGGCAGCAACAGCCCTCAACAGCAACGATTTCCATGTGCGCAAGGCAGCACACACCGCCATACTGAAATTCATGGACCTCAACCTGCGATGCGAACGACGCGGAGACAGCCTGCTCACTGACGCAGGGCTGTGATAACAAGGACATATCGTTACATATATATATGGCCGGTTTTATAAATGATAAACATGGAAAACAAATTGATGCCTAATGAAAATGGCAATATACTAATATATCAAAGTGAAGATGGCAAGACGCACATCGATGTGCGCATCGAACAGGAAACTGTATGGCTCACACAAGCACAACTGTGCGAACTTTATCAATCAAGTAAGTCGAATGTGAGCGAACACATCAAACACATTTTTGAGAACGGCGAACTTGAAGAAAATGCAGTTGTTCGGAAATTCCGAACAACTGCCGCTGATGGAAAATCATACGAAGTCAATCATTACAATTTAGATGCGAACGACGCGGCGACAGCCTGCTCACTGACGCAGGGCTGTGATTTTCAACAAAAAAAACAGTAAAAGTTCTTCCTCATGACCAACCGCCACATCCTCCCCCTGCTCACCCTCTCTGCCCTCCCCGTATCGCTCTGCGCACAGAGCCGCCCGAACATCGTGCTTTTCCTTGTGGACGATATGGGGTGGCAGGAGACATCTGTGCCATTCTGGATCGAGCGCACACCGCTCAACGACCGTTATCGCACACCAAACATGGAACGCCTCGCGCAGATGGGGGTAAAATTCACTAATGCCTACGCCTGTGCCGTGTCGTCGCCTTCGCGTTGCTCACTAATGTCTGGCATGAACGCCGCACGCCACCGCGTAACGAACTGGACACTCAGTTACGACAAACAGACTGACTCGAAGAGCAAGGTAATAAACGTTCCGGACTGGAACTACAACGGCATACAGCCTGCTAATGCCGACGCACACGACAGCAAGAACGCCACACGCATCACACCGCTGCCGCAAGTACTCCACGACAATGGCTACTACACCATCCACTGCGGCAAGGCACATTTCGCTGCAGAAGGCACGGCTGGCGAAGATCCATTGCGCATGGGGTTCGATGTGAACATAGCAGGAGCGGCAAACGGGGCACCAGCGAGTTATCTTGCTGAGAACGAATACGGCAGCGGACCGTTCCATGTGAAAGGCCTGGAAAAATACTACGGCACAGGCGTTTTCCTAACCGAGGCACTTACTCGCGAGGCTCTCGCTGCCATGCAGAAACCCATTGCCGAAAAGCAGCCGTTCTTCCTCTACATGTCGCACTATGCCATCCACGTGCCTTACGACGCCGACCCGCGCTTTACAGGCAACTACCGGCAGGCAGATGGGCAGGGTGTGTTCGACAATCAACTGCAAGCCCATCTCAGCGAGCCGGAAATAAACCATGCAGCGCTCGTGGAAGGCATGGACAAGAGCCTGGGCGACATCCTCGACTTCCTTCAGACGCAACCGGAAGTGGCGCAAAACACCATCATCCTCTTTACGAGCGACAACGGCGGACAAGCCATCTGGCCGCGTCAGGGTCGCCGGAACATCGACCAGAACTGGCCCGCACATGCCGGAAAAGGGAGCGCATACGAGGGAGGCATACACGAACCGATGATAGCCTACGTGCCGGGGCAGACCGAGGGCGGCACAGTTAACGACAACCGCATCATCATAGAAGATTTCTACCCCACCATCCTCGACATGGCAGGCATCAAGCAGACACAGGTCATACAGCACATCGACGGTGTGAGTTTTGCAGACCTGCTGAAAAAGCCCAGGAAGCACCGCGCACGCACTCTGATTTGGCACTATCCCAACATCTGGACCGACGGTGTAAAAATTGAGGACGGATACGGCGCCTACTCTGCCATTATGCACGGCGACTACCACCTCATCTACTTCTGGGAAACACAGGAGTACCACCTCTTCAACATCCGCACCGACATCGGCGAACAGCACAACCTCGCTGCATCGCACCCTCGCCTTGCCCGAAAACTCGCCAAGCGCCTCACTCGCCTCCTCAAATCTTCCAATGCCCAACGCCCCACACTCAAAGCCACTGGGCAACCCGTACCGTGGCCTGACGAGGCATACAGCACCTTTCTCAACTCATTATCATAAATATTGTCCCACGCCTTCTTGATTTTCAAAAAAACACTATTTATACACTAAAAGGAAAATTGGGAAGCACTTTCTTAAATTGTTTGGTCTATATTGCAAAAGCCGGCAACAGATTTTGCAATATAAATATATTAACATTTTTTAACATATAAGGGAGGGAAATATATAATCATGCAGTAATTTTGTACATCCGTTATCTGCTGGTTGTTTCCTATAATCTGTCCGCTTAACACCGCAGGTTCCTTCGAATACTGAAACGCAGGCAGATGCTTTTGCGCCAGTCCCGTCATTGCGACGAGGGCGAGCAGGAGGGTGATGATGGTTTTCTTATTCATCGTCTATTCAATATTCAGTGCTTTCTTGATGATGGGTTCCAGTTCTTCAGCATCCGTAGAGGTGGAGAGAATGGTGCCGTCACGGTCGATGAGGAACATGGCACCTCCGCCATTGCCGGCTCCGTTTTTGCGCCACACATCGTTTTCGTCGTTCAGTTCCAAGAGGCTCTGCCAAGGATATCCGTCTTTCTTCGCTGCGTTTTCCATATCCTCTCGCTTGCGTTCACGGGCAATGGCAACGACCGTGAATCCCTTATCCTTATATCGTTCATAGACGGGAATCATGGCCTTGCTGTGCCGACGGCAGGGACCACACCACGATGCCCAGAGGTCAATGAGAGCAACCTTTCCTCGGATGAGTGAGGAAATGGGAACGATTTGACCATCGGTGTTGCGGACATTGTAGTCGATATAGGGCTTGCCAGGCTGAAAGCGAAGGGCTGTCAGGGCTGTGGTAATATGCTCGTGAATGGGATGACCTTTGTACAAATTGTATAGTTTTGATTCGTAGAGTGCGACCATTTGCTCATGGGGAGTGGCATCGAAATTATGGTATACGTTTGCAAATTTGAGCATTTCGATAGACTGCAACACGTGGTAATAAGCCCACAGCATGGGATGTTCGGCATAGTATTCTGACCGGAACGGATAGGTGAGACTATCTAAACTATTGGCACGCTGGAACAACTGCCAACCTTCATCTGTGTAACTCTCGCGTTCGTTGTCATAGTAGAAATCCATTACATGCTCAATGCTGTCAACGTATGCCTTGGGCAGACTCTCTCTGTCAAGATTCTCCGCTATTTGCATGAGTGACAGAAATTCGGGCTTGAAGTATTTTTCCTTGTGTTCTTCCAACTCGCGGTTTATCCTCTCCATTTCGTTACGGAAACGAACACCTGCAACGCTATCCATCGCTTGATGCAATCGGCCTTCGTCGCCTGTACTCTCTATCTTTGGAGACTTGTCGCCGTAGATTTCTATCCTTACCGTTCCGTTCTCCACAAGGAACCATCCATAATAATAACTTGCGGTCTCTACATACTGTTTATAGGGTATGACCTCGTACATTTCAGGAACATCCGTTTCAATGTCGCACTCGAAGCGACCATTCACGGCCTTGTGGTGCCATTCTGGTGCATCATTGACGCGCAGGTCTGTCCCCATCTTGCAGATGACGACTTCATCGCCCCATTTGTTATCAACAAACTTGCCTTCAATGTGGCATTTCACTTGTGCCTGCCCCACCAAGGCGGCAAGTGCAAACAGTATGGTGATGATGGTTTTCTTGTTCATATTTCCTTGTTTTGCTTCTTCTATATTTATATATACGTAGGTTTTGCCCAAAATGTGGCGCCGATAGCGTTAAATATCGTTAATATGTGATAAAAATGGCGCGAGTCTGATTCTGTATCCGTTCCAGAGGCATCGCCAAACGCCGTTCTCTCAAATACAAGTATCAGCCCGCGCCAAAACGCGAGCATCAACTTCTATCATCTTGAGAGTTATTTTTGGCGAAATTTCTGGAACAAGAATCAAAAAGTCAACGCTTCCTTATGTCGTTTCTATGTTATGTTCTATCCACTCATGTCATTTTAAGAGGTTTCTATTATCATCATTCTCCAGCACACGCATCTGATTGATGGCTATCTGATTGAGGCGGACAAGGCGGTCGCCCTGTGGCACTCCCTCATCAATGAGAACTGCATTGATGTTCTCCATATTTGCCAGACAAATAAGTTCGTTGATGGAAGCATAGTCACGGATGTTCCCTTTCAGTTCAGGATGGGCTTCACGCCATTGCTTGGCCGTCTGTCCGAACATGGCTACATTGAGTACGTCTGCCTCTTCAGCATAGATGATGCTGGCCTGTGCTGCCGTCACCTCTTCAGGAATTAGGTTCTGCTTGATGGCATCCGTGTGAATGCGGTAGTTGATTTTAGACAGTTCACGCTTCGCCGTCCACCCAAGTTGCTTCTGCTCCTCGTCTTTCAGCCGTTGGAACTCACGTATCAGATATACCTTGAACTCTGGGCTTATCCACATGGCAAACTCAAAGGCAATGTCTTTGTGGGCGTATGTGCCGCCATAACGTCCAGCCTTCGAGATGATTCCTATGGCATTGGTTTTCTCCGTCCATTCTTTTGCACTGAGACGGAAACGATTCAGTCCGGCCTGAGATTTAATTATGTCGAATTCGGCACAATTAAAATTCGGATTCATCAACCGCTCCCATATTCCAAGGAACTCAATGGTATTGCGGTTGCGCAGCCAGTTAGAGAAGAAGAATTCACCATCTTTCGCCTTCAACATGTCTGTCAGGCTGATATAGTCATCTTCATTCTGCTTTATGACCGTTATCTGCGTATTCTGTACTGTTATCTTTGCCATATAGTCTGCCGTATTGCATACTTTGCGCTGCAAAGTTACTGAATTTTCATCAAAGTAGAGCTGGAATGACAGACTTTAACATGGAGCTGTGCCCCATTTTCTCAAAAATGAGCGAAAATGACATACCAGACTTGGCTTTGAATCATTAACTGCCATTGAATTCCATACACTTAGAGCATCCGAGATACAACTGCGGTACAAGAACCCTATTTTTCGTTGATTTTCGTGCTATCTGCAAAGCCCTATAATGAGCAACTATTGTCAGCCAGACTTAGCAAACGGCAAAATTGCCTCAAAATCAAAAGTTGAAAAATCTTAACCGATTGTTAAATCTTGCTCACTCTTGAAGGCTGGTTTTGCTCTACAAAACTCTTAGATTTCCCATTTTTCGCTATTGCACTTTTTTGTACCTTTCAACTTTGGAGTATATTCGTTTCTGTCTGTGTTACAGATACTTATAAAGTTGTTAAACACTTCCACATGAATTCTTCACCTATAATAACTCAAAAACCATTCAAGCCTAAATTTATAGAATACCCCATATATATATTTGAGGTTTTCCTTAAATCCAACACCTCTAAAATTTGTCACAAAACAAACATTTTTGTTGTGTTTGTGAAAAAAATACTATAAAAACATTGAAAAAAGCTTGTTTGATTGATTAAAATTTATAACTTTGCAAGCGAATTACGAACTATTTAAATTTACAGCGCATAATATACCAACTTTTGGTGCGACCGAGGTGTAAGATGTTGGTATCCATTGACTTATATCCTTTTACGGAAATACAATCTCTAACTGCGTTTTATTTCCCGGGATTCATAAACATAAGACTTCGCTGTTATAAAAAATCAGAATATTCAGGCTGAAACGACGGTGTCTCGTTGTGAGACATAGTATTTGTGTAAATGGTCTAAAAAGACGTTTTCTGAATGTCATTTAAGAAACGATGCGATGATTGAGGCCACACAACTGAAGACAAACTAACCAGAGAAAGGCATTATCCTACGGAGAAGCCCACCACAAACCAAGAAAAAAAGACGCTTCATGAAAGTGAGCGTAAAAACCAAATCTTTATCAATTAACCATTTTATCATGAAACATTTGTCAAAATGCATACTGACAGCAATAATGCTATTGGTATGCAATCCTGCTGTCCATGCGCAGTGGGACCTTGAAGGTGTGGAAGTGGATAAAACCAAGTGGAGGGACTATACACCACAATGGAATCCCAATCCCAACCTTCTGATTCCGGGTGCGGGTGTTGACGGAAATCCTTCTGTCAAAAAAAACACCTCATCACGTAACAGAATTAAAGCGTTGCAGCAAGGCAACGAACTACCTGACCATTGGGACAATGCCAAGACCCCTTATTTCCCTCCGGTATTCAATCAGGCAGGCGGTTCGTGCGGTGTTTCTTCACGCGTAGGCTACATGCTGACGGAAGAACTCAACGCCTACAGAGGGACTAACGCATCTCTCCCCGAAAACAAATTGGCTTGTAATTTCCAGTATCCGTTCTCCTATGACAACGGTACGCCAAAGGATTACATGGCAATGTTCGTGGGCTATCCTGATGCTGTAACCTATGGCGGTTTTCCATATAGCAACATCTATGGCTACACAGATGTAATGGACTACAATGGAGGATGGATGCAGGGATATGACAAGTGGTACAAATCCATGTTCAACAGGATATGGAACACAAGCAGCCTGCCCATAGGCGTAATTGGCTACCCGGAGAACAACCCCGAGGGTTGGGGACGCGGCGGTTACGGCAAAGGCGCCTTGGCTGCGAAACGATACCTTTACAACCACAATGGCGATGAATCATACCACACGGGTGGTCTGCTTGGTCTGGGTGTAGCCTGCGGCGGTCCCAACCTGGCAGTGCCTAAGACAACAAACAATGATGCCTTAGGCGTTACTGGCAAGAGATATTGGATAACCGGCACCAGTGTTGACCATGCCGTTACCATCTGCGGCTACGATGATCGCATTGAGTTCGACCTGGACGGCAACGGCATTGCCGGCGAGCGGTGCAATTCCGTGGGTCAGGATGAAAAAGGCGCTTGGATTATAGTAAATTCCTGGGGCGGCTGGGCGAACAACGGATTCATCTACATGCCCTATCCTCTTGCAGCGCCCAGGTGTACCAAGCACACCGAATGGCAATACACCTATGCAAACGACGGAGTAACCAAGGTGGACAGCGTACAGAAGGTATACTACACACCAACCGAGACAAATGGTTTCACGCCTGAAATCTACAACATCCGAAAGGACTATGCACCAACGCGTACCATCAAACTGAAGATGACATACAACCAGCGAAGTGCCATAAGTCTGAGAGCGGGAATTTCACGCAACCTGAATGCCACAGAACCGGAAAAGACCATCACTTTCCACCATTTCAACTATCAAGGTAACGGATGGAACGGCGATGACCCGATGATGCCTATGTTGGGACAATGGGCAGACGGCAAGTTACATTACGAACCAATGGAGTTCGGATATGACCTGACAGACCTGACGGAAGGCTACGACAGAAGCCAACCGCTTAAGTATTTCTTCATCGTTCAGAGCAACAACACTGCCGTTGGCACGGGTGGCATCCACGAGGCATCGATTGTCGACTACGATGTCAGCACAGAGGGGTTGGAAACGCCATTCCAAATTACGGGCGACAGCGTTTCCATTGCAAATAAGGGCGGACGCACCGTCATCAGCACAATTGTTTATGGAGAGGCATTGCTCCCACCAACAAGCCCCAAAATTGAGAGTACGACATTCACTTGGCAGGCGCCTCAAGGAACGATATACACTCCCTCATCCTATATTGTTTACAAGGATGGCAACATTATTGGAAGAGTTGACGGCAGCACGACACACTATAACATTGGAAACACACAAGGCAGTTACAGTGTAAAGGCAGCATACAACATCAACGGAAATGAACGCACTTCCATGATAACAGCCGCCATTCACACCACAATGCCTCTAACGCAAAAGTATATTAGCCACATAGGCAGCCCCATTTCCTCACTTAACGAGTTGACCGACGGAATGTATGTCATACTGTATAATACAGGCCGCAACCGCTATATCGTGGACAATGGTTCCCAACAATACAAACATGCAAACAGGTCGCCGCAGACCATGAATCCTGACGACTGCAAATTTGTTTTCAAGATTTCCAAATCGGGCAATAATTACCGTTTCACCTCTTCAAACGGCAGCATTCCCGCATTCACGAGCAACAACACTGCCATCAATGTCAGTCAGACAGCGGCAAACTTCACGCTTTCGGTTGCAGACCAAGCACAAAAGGCGTTCTTGATTAAGAATGGCAGTTATTACCTTAACGGCGTGGATAGCCATCCAGTAACATGGCATTCCGGCGACGCAAACTCCCGCTTCCACATCATCCCCGTCAGCTACAGCACGGCGGGCATTGAGAGTGTGGGTGACTATACTTCTTCCACCATCGGTAACCTGTTTGACGGACAGATTGTGGCACTCTACAACAATGGCCGTAAATACTACATGACAGACGAAGGCAACCAGTATCGCTCAACCACGACTGCACTTACGGCTTCAACACCTAATGCAGAAAAGTACCTGTTCCGCTTAGGGCGCAATGCAGATGGCACAGTTTCGCTGACCTCTCAAAACGGTGCCGTTCCGGTTCTGCCGTTTAACGTACCATTTGCTCCCAGTAATGAGGCAGACAACTTCACTCTGACATCTGCAGGAAGCGGTTTGTTCTATCTGCAGAGTTCGACTGCCGTACCTTCTGCAGGAGGTGCCATGGAGCGCCAATTCCTTGATGGTAACGGCACGTTGCCCGTAGGATGGAACACATCGAGCAGTGCAAATGCCAAATACCGCATCTATCCGGTTAACATGAATACGTCCGCTCCCAATGTGAGCATTGCAACGACTACCGATGTCCGTGCAGGAGTGCCTGCCAAGATCTATCTTACCGGTGAAAACGACCTGGTGTCGTGCAAATGGGTAATAGAAGGCAACACCTATAATATAATGGAACCTGTCGTTACGTTTACATCTTCCGGCAACAAAACCATACAATGCACGGCTGTAAACATGAAAGGAAAGTCCACAACACTGAGCCGTACTATCAACGTGCAAGCGGCTCCTGCCCTTACGGCTGACTTCCAGCCAAGCCGCACCTCCACAGTGGGTGGAACCCGCATCACTCTGAAGGCTGCCAACCTGTTGCCCAACTGTACATACAGTTGGAACATTCCCAACGCAGATGTGGAAATGCCAGAAGCGCGAAACACAACCGTTTCATTCCTTAAGGTGGGACAAAATCCCGTAACTTTGACGGTAACTGCACCTGACGGCAGAAGCGTAAGTGTCACGAAACAAATCACAGTGTCACTTGCTCCTCCAAAACCTGACTTTGAGCTGTCTCAAAGCGTCATTCTCAAAGGACAAAGCGTAACACTTCAAGACAAGTCTCTCTACAATCCAACCGACTGGTCATGGACCATAATTGCCGGAAACGGAAGTGTCTACCAGTCCAACGAGCAAAACCCTGTCTTCACACCTGAAGCAGGTAAATACGAAGTGCGCCAGACAGTTATCAACTCTGAAGGCGACGCAACATTGGTGCGTAAGTTGGCACTGCAGGTATGCAACGCTCCTTCATATAACGGACTGATGTTCTCCGGCGGCAACAACCGCGTTACCACATCCCTGCCCAACGGTATCTCAAACGAATGGACCATTGACTTCTGGCTGAAGCCTACATCGTTCCAGTCTGAGAGTTTCGGCATTTCAGGATCGGGAAATCTCAAACTTGTATCAGACCAGTTTGGAACCGTTTCACTCAAATTAGGCAATAATATTTTGGCAAAGTCCAACACAGGATATTACATACAAGATCAATGGCACCACTATGCTATCAGTTACCTGAACGGCAAGCTTTACTTTAACCGCGATGGTTCCGCCGTGCATGAAACCAACTGCTCTCAATCCGATTTCAGCGGTTTATTCAACACGCTGCAGATAGGAGGAAGCGATGCTCCTTGCTTCGGCATGTTTGATGAGTTCCGTGTTTGGAGTACGGCTCTGCCTGCTGCCAAGCTGAAAGAATATGCCGTTGCACCCATCTCAGACATTCCTTCAGCACAGGATCAGCACGGGCTGATGCTCTACTATCAGTTCAACCAAAACAGCGGCAACTGTACCGATGCCACATCCAATGGCAACACAGGAACGCGTCTTGGCTTCGGTCCTGACGGTGATGCCTGGAGCGAGTCAGCGGGTGTATTCGCCTTGAATTTTAAGCGTGGCGTCTTTGTTCCTCAAGGAGGACAGCTTAACCAGACACTCTACAGCGTTGCAGACAAGAGCGACGAGGAACTGGTTGCAGAACACAGACCTGCCACTAATGCCAATGACGGTGTACCAGGCTCACTTTGGCACAGCACCTACAAGGACTATCAGGCATCCTATCCGCACAGTGTTACTTACGACCGCTCACAAACTGACGAGATTTATTCCATCAAACTATTTGTGGATCGTGCAAACGACACCCGTTACGTACCTACCATGATTAGCGTTTATGAAAGTGACGACGCTCTCTCATGGACGGCTTTGTCAAAGAACACCCACCTGATTTTCAATGACAAGTTGGCAGGTATACAACTCAATAATCCAGCCACGAAGCGTTTCCTCAAGGTTGAATTCCCAACCGGCGGTACGTTCCTGGCATTGAACGAGATATATTTCTACGGACAGGACGGTCAGGTAATCGACAACCTCCCACTACCTGAGAATACGGAGGGACACACCGTGACATGGCGCATATACGACGAGACAGGAACAAAACTGTGGAAACTCTATCGGCAGCAAAACGTGCCAAACGGCACACTGCTCAATGCAGTACCAGATGAAATACACATCAACGGCTGCAACTACAGCCCTGTTTCAGTTGTTGTGAACAGAGACGAGGTCATTGATGTGCAAACCACTTGGAACCATTTCAGATTCAGCACTCCCAATGACACGACTTACTACAAGTTGCAACTCAACGGCAAGTATGCGAAATGGACTGCAGAAAACGGACAAATCGCACTCGTCGGGAACGCTTCGCAGGCAAACGACGCCTCGGCTCAATGGGCATTCTTCGGTAATCCTTATTCCGGTGTCCTTGTAACGAATGCTGCGGCTGGCGGCAAGTACCTAACCGGTAATGTTGCAAACAACGGCAAGGCATCTGTTGCCGAAGGCGGTACACGTTTCAATGTCTTCGCTTCAAATCATTCAAGCGGCGGATTCGTCCTCCAGGTTGAGAAGGACGTGGCTTACCTGAACGATTTTGCCAATGGCGGCATCCTTTCCACATGGAGAGACAATAATGCCATTTCCGGTTTCGGCTCTTCGTTTAAGGCTAACGAAGTGGCAGGCACAGGAAACACCGTGACCTGGCAGATATATGACCAGACTGGTACAACCTTATGGCACACTTACCGTGAGCGTGGTGTTGCCAACGGCAACGTGAAATCAGAATTGCCAGCTGCGTTGCGTCTCAACTACTGCGAATACGATTTCACACCGACAACCGTAAACGGCAACACGACGATTGCAGTTCGGGCATCGTGGAATCATTTCCAAATCAGCACGCCGCAAGACACGACCTACTACAACATCAAGCTAAGAGGTCGCTACATGAAGTATGATGCTGAAACGAACAAGATTGTTCTAGAGGATGAACTTGGCAATAATGCATCACCTGCTTCAAAGTGGGCACTCTTCGGTAACCCCTACTCCGGATTCCTTGTTACGAATGCTGCTTCGCACAGTCTCTACATACAGGGACAGACACAGAATGCCGCTCATGCTTCCATGAACCTCACAGGAACACGTTTCCTTTCAGGTCCTTCCGGATATAGCGGAGGTGGATTCTTGCTGCAAGTGGGCGACAACACGGCTTATCTGAATGACTTCGCCGGAAACGGCATACTGGCCACTTGGGCTGACGCGCGTGCAACGTCTGGTTATGGTTCGGCATTCCAGCCCACAGACCCGGGAGACTTCTCAGGACAAGTGCAGGCAGACCTTGCATACCTTCTTGGATCTGACGCTATAAAGAATTGTGTAGGAAGACTTTCGCAAGAATCGTTCGACGCTATGTCGCCGAGGTATGAAGAAGGCATCCAACCCTCCACAAACTACAGCCAATACTGGTCATTGCTCAACGATGCAAAAACCGCTATCCTGAAACTTGAAGACGGTAAGTACTACCTGCTCAGGAACGCTTACACGGGCAAATACATCGTGACAAATGAAACCAGCGGACGTCTGTTTACATCCAACATTGGCCGCGACAACGCTCAACAGCAGCCAGGCGGACCTGCACAGTTCATCATGAATGAAAACGGCACATGGCAGATACGATATCTGGATATGCCGCTGCGCTCACTCGCGAACAACAACTGCAGTTACACTGTAAATCCTGATGACAATTATGGATATCAGGAAGCAGAAGTGCAGATTTATCCATCCAGCGACATCACGTTTGCATTCTTCGGCGGTTGTCAGGGCGCACAGCAATATGGCTACCTGCACAGCAACAATTCTGCGAACGTCATTGGCTGGACCAGAGAAGGTTCGGCATCTCAGTGGCGCATAGAACCCGTGGATGCTGCATACATAGCAGCGCTTCAGAATTATACACCGGCATTTGGCATCATAACCGACGATGTAACAGGCATTGACGGTGTAGAGCAAACAGAAAACTGGAAATCTGTCAATATCTACGACCTCCAAGGCCGTCGTGTTACCAAGCCACAACGCGGAAACATCTACATCATAGATGGGCAGAAAGTAAAGTTCTAATATAGAAAAGAACCATTCCAACTGCGCTTTTCAAGCAGTTACCTATTTTGCTGTATGCATTGTTCACCGAGAATGATGCATACAGTTCTTTTCTGCCTTTCCCTTTGCTACAAATAACTACAAAAAAGAAACATGCACAAAACCTTAAAAAGGCAATCTATACATTTTTCCTGACTTTGCCATTGCGTTACCCTATAAAAAATTATTGCTGTCCGGTAAACTTATTGTTGTCCGCTAAAACGGGCTGAAAGTCCGTAAAGCCCATAGCCCAGGGCAACGCCCTGGGGGATAAGGTCAATGGCAATGGCGCACTGTAAGTGCAAAAGCAGAAACGAGATTAGCATTTATTTAATAATATGGCTTTTGTCCTTTCAGGACGCAAATACTCATACGTCCATATACCCAAGGCGTTGCCTTGGGCTATGAGCAGTAAGGCTTTCAGCCTTATTCAGAGCACTAAAACGGACGCAACAAAGTCAAAGAGTAAGCCCCCATAGATTACACCACCCATAAAACACCCAAACAGAAAGGCTTATGACTATGTCCATAAAACTTTTACCGGACACCAATAATAAAAAATAAGTTTATAACAATGCATTGTTGACGGCATACAAAGGTCGCTCTTTTGATACAGACAAGACAGACACCAAGTCATGGGGGAGATGGGTAGAAAGTGCCGTAAGAGCCCATCTTCCCAGCATGGCAGAAGTATTAGATTATAAAGTATTCCATTGGCGTAATCATGCCAAATCAGACAACAAAAAGGAAGAAGTGGATTTCATCATTTCAAACGATGGAGAAATTATCGCTATAGAGGTAAAAAGCGGACGGCGAGGCATGAACTCGGGTCTAAAATCATTTACCGGGCATTTTTATTAGAAAGATGAGAAAACCATCATTTTTTACTCCTCACAAAGTGGTTTATTGTCAAAATTTCTTAATTTTGCCATCTAAACTTAATCTTGAGAATAATTTGAAATGAAAAGAATACTGCTCTTTATCTGTGTCTTGTGTTGCTGCACCTTAGCAAGTGCCAACGACTCCAATAGCCGGAATAACGACTCCGGACGCTATCTTGGCGACTGCAACAACGATGGTAACGTTGACGTAACCGACGTGACTATGATGGTCAATTTCATCCTGAACGGCAGCCCCACCACCACAAGTAGTTACGCGTACGATTTTACCGCCTACAACACGAACAAGGACACAACTGAAGAAATAGACGTCAGCGACGTAACAGCCCTCGTAAACCTCATCCTCAACGGCACTTTGGAACTCACTGCCCCCACCGAACTACCCATCAAACCAGGTGTGGGTTCAGGCACCGCTTTGAGTCCGAAAAAATAAAACATTCCCCCTTGATATGATTATAAACTGCTCCTTATTTTTTATGGAGTAGTTTTTTTATTACAATTAAAAGTAGGATTGGATACCTCCAAAACCATTTTTTAATGTCTGTAATTTCATTTTATGTTCAAGAAGCGTTATCTTTGCCAACAGACATATATTGTTATATTTTCCATGAAGAGACTGCTTATTTTTATCGGTATTTTGTGCGGTTGCATGACCGCAGGAGCAAAGGTAATTCATCTGCTCCCTATACCCCAAGAAATTACAACAAACGAGTCTGCCTCTCCTTTCCAATTAGGCAGAGCGGTAAGTATTACCGATACCAACAACACTTGGCTCCTCAAGCAGGTATTCCTCGACAACGGCTGTACCATCAGCAACAGTGCCTCTGCCAATGTAGAGGTAGTGATGATGCAATCGCTCGGCACGTTCAACCACAATGTAGCCGAATTCCCCGATGAGGGCTACAAACTGAGTGTGTCGGAAAACAACATACAAATTCAGGCCACGACCAAGGTGGGCGTTATCCGTGCTGCACAGACCTTGCAGCAACTGGCTGAAGGCTATGAAGGCACTGCAGCCATCGAAGCCGTAGAAATCACCGACTACCCCGCTTTCAAGGTGCGAGGTTGGATGCACGACGTGGGACGATCATTCGTTAGTGTCGATGAAATCGAGAAAGAAATCCGTCTGATGTCACGTTTCAAAATCAACGTGTTCCACTGGCACTTCACAGAGAATCAAGCATGGCGCTTTGAGGTGAAAGCCTATCCGCAACTCACGTCGAGCAGTTCGATGACACGTTTTCCAGGTCTTTACTACACACAAGAAGAGTGCCGCTACATCGACTCCATCGCTGCGCTCTATGGTGTAACTATCATCCCCGAGATTGATATGCCAGGCCATAGCGAAGCCTTCACGCGCGCTATGGGCTTCAACATGCAGACCGATCAAGGTGTGGCAGTGCTAAAAACTGTGCTTACCGAAGCCTGCGAAGTATTCAAAAATGCGCCTTATATCCACATCGGCGGCGATGAAGTAACAATCACCTATTCCAACTTCCTGAGCACAATGGCACAGGTCATTCACAATAAGGGCAAGAAAGTGATTTGCTGGAACCGCCTCGTGAGCGGTGCGCCAAGTTCGTCCTACTGCGACATGACACAGATGTGGGCCTCGTCAGGAAGGGCTGTTTCAGGAATTCCAAACATCGACTGCCGATACAACTACACCAACCACTTCGACGTGTTCGCCGACCTCGTGGGTATGTTCAAGAGCAACATCTACTATCAGCAGCGCGGCACTACAGAAGCAGCAGGTTTCATCAGTGCCCCCTGGAACGACCGCAAGACACCTACACAGGACGACATCATCGCACAGAACAACGTATATGCCGTAACAATAGCCACAGGTTGGCGCGCTTGGCGCGGCGGTGGTAAGCAATACGTGGAAAAGGGCGGCACCACACTGCCAAACAGCGGAGAAGAATACGAAGAATTCAAGGACTTCGAGAACCGCTTCCTCTTCCACAAGGCCCATTCGCTCAGCACATGCCCCATTCCTTACGTCAAGCAGACCAATGTGCGATGGCGCATCACCGATCCATTCCCCAATGGCGGCAGTGCATCGGCAAAGTTCCCGCCCGAGACCGACCAAAGCGACATCCTCCCCGAGTCGTTCAGCTATCAGGGCACGACCTACAACTCTGCCATGGCAACCGGTGCAGGCATCTACCTGAACCACACATGGGGCAACAACACAGTGCCCACATTCTACGGCAACACTGTGCCTTCAACCAATCAGACGGCATACGCCTGGACTTACGTATACTCGCCCGAGGCGCAACAGGTAGGCGCACAAATCGAATTCTACAACTACGGACGCTCCGAAACCGACCGCGCACCCGAAGCAGGTAAGTGGGACCGCTACGGGTCAGACATCTGGCTCAACGGCACACGCATAGCACCTCCAGTTTGGAACAATACCGGTGTGAACATCGGCAGGGAAGTAGACCTGAAGAACGAAAATTTCCCCGCACGCAGTCCCATCCTCGTCAACCTGAACCAAGGGTGGAACAAAGTGCTTATCAAACTGCCCTACAACCCCGACGGCACACAACGACTGAAGAAATGGCTATTCACATTCGTGCTGACCGACCCCACAGGAACGACTGCCATAGACGGACTGACCTATTCGCCGGAAAAATATCCGGAAGAGACGGCGCAAATCCTTGCGGCAGCAGTGGCTGATGCCAAGAGCACACGCAACAGCATTGTAGGCGTCGATCCCGGTTTCTATCCCGCTGAAGCAGCAGCGGCGCTCGATGCAGTGATTGCAGAAGTGGAAGCCACTCTTACACAACAACTCGGCGAAGAAACGCGTGCCCAGCAAATCGCCCAAATGAATGCTGCTGTGGAAGCCTTCGTGGCTTCCTATAAGAACTATCAACAGATTATACAGCCGAAGGCATCTAACAGAGATACGATATACTATTATTACCTGCGCACTCCCCAACGTGGAAACCGCTATGCCACATCACAAGGTACCGGCAATGCCATGGTGGGTAACACGAGTGCATCCGACGCTTCGAAATGGTACTTCATGCGTCGCTCAGACGGCACGTATGACATCGTCAACAACGACGGATCATACGTTTCTCCGAACAGCAGCAATAACACCGCACTGACCACAACAAGCACCCAACCATCAAGCGGATGGACACTTCAACCAACCGGCGAAACCGGATTTGTCATCATTACCAATGGCACGGCAGAGTTCAATCAAACAAACAACTCCGGTCTCGGCTATAATATTTACAACTGGGGCAATGGTACGAACACAACAGACACGGGCTGTAAATACCGCGTGGAACTTGTCGATATCGTTACCACAGGAACCAACTATGAGGGGGTTGTTACCATTGATCCTTCCAAACTATATTATATTCACAACAGTTATTCAGGTTGGGGCAACAGAACTTACTTGTATGCCAACAATGGTGTAGTTTCGCCAGGAACGAAGGTGGCAGAAAACCGCAACTATCTCTGGCGATTGGTTTATGATCCGGATAGCGCAAAGGTTCAGGTGGTCAACGTAGGAACCAACCAAAAGATTTACATTGACAACAATGCGGCAGACCAAAACCTCAAGTTAGGCAACAACGAATACAAATGGTTATTTATTGAAGGCGATGGCGGCGTGATGATTAACACCACTGACCGTTCATATAGTTGGTACTCCAACCCAACTGCTTGGGCAAACAATATCATTACTAAAGCCCATTGGGGATATGGCTGGATATTCGAGCCAGTAGACAACTATGCCGATACTGTCTCAACGAACCTTGCCGGATATTTCACAATACCTACAAACGGATACGTTGGCACACTGTCATACGCAGACAGCCTTTCGCTCAAAGCCACATACGATGAATATGCAGTGGCATGTACCCCCGCACAGTATGCGAACCTCGCTGCTAACATCGATGATGCTACAATCAAGATTGAGAGCGGTAAGCCATACCGCCTGCTGAATGCCAACTACAACAACCACTGGATGGCGCTCAATATGGCAAACGACGGCAGCAGCACCGGTTCAATCATCAACACTACCGACCCAACAGGCAACTTAAGCACCATTCTCATATTTACGGACAACGGGGACGACACTTGGACTGTAACGATGGACGGACTCTATCTGACACCAGTACAAAAGATGTCGGGTAAGAACCAAGGTACAAGAGAAACCCTCTCGGCAAACGCTGCCGATGCAGCACCGATTGTGGTCGAAACCTATTCACCTGCCGTTTTCACCCTTTGCACACAGACCAACGTTGACGACAAGGGATACCTGCACGACAACAATTATTCACAGGTTGTAGGTTGGAACGGAACAGCCGGAGCATCCCATTGGTACATTGTTCCCGCTAACAGCATTAAAATTGGCATGAACGTGGTGAATGGCGCATCGTATGGCACACTCTACGTGCCTTTCAGTGTAACGCTGAATCAGGAAGATGTCGAAAACCATCTCGTCAACTTCTACAAAGTGACGCAACTCAACACAAGCAATATCGTAGCACGAAGAATTGACAACAACGTCATTCCTGCAGCCACACCTGTCATCTTGAGAGATGTGAATGCTTCCACGACCCTCACCCTCGGTGTAGGCGGTGAAGGATCACCTCTTTCTGACAATTGCCTCTTGGGAACATACGTCAACAAGACCATTACCGATGCTGCAAATACCTACGTACTGACTTCGCTTGACGGCGGTAAAACATTGTCTTTCGGTCGCTGTAGCACAGCATACATTCCTGCCAACAAAGCCTACTACATTTATAGTGGGACAGGCACTCCGAAGTTTGGTTTCGACGAAGGCGATGGAAGCATCACGTGGATTGATGCTCTGAGATTGGAGGGCATTAACTCTGATAGCGACATCATCTATGATCTCCAAGGGCGCAAGGTCAACAGCAAACGTGCAACTGTTGGCATCTATATAGTCAATGGCAAGAAAGTACTCGTAAAATAATCTTCCAAGATTACACACGAATCAAGAAGCCCGCGGCAATTTTCCGCGGGTTTCTGTCATGTATGCCCCTGAACGTTGTTTGAAATATACCCATGTATTTTGGGCTTAACGTCAGAATATGTTATCTTTGCAATTTAAATATACAACATTGCTATTTAACCATGAAAAGACTACTTCTTCTTATTAGTTTTCTATGCGGTTTTATGACCGCTGGTGCAAAGGTGAGTCATTTGCTGCCCATGCCCCAAAAGATTACAACTAACGAGTCTGCCTCTCCTTTCCAATTAGGCAGAGCGGTAAGCATTACCGATGCCAACAACACTTGGCTGCTCAAGCAGGTGTTTCTCGACAACGGCTGTACCATCAGCAACAGTGCTTCTGCCAAGGTGGAGGTAGTCATGATGCGCTCGCTCGGCACGTTCAACCACAATGTAGCCGAATTCCCCGATGAGGGCTACAAACTGAGTGTGTCGGAAAACAACATACAAATTCAGGCCACGACCAAGGTGGGCGTTATCCGTGCTGCACAGACCCTGCAACAACTGGCAGAGGGCTATGATGGCACAGCCGCCATCGAAGCCGTGGAAATCACCGACTATCCTGCCTTCAAAGTACGCGGATGGATGCACGACGTGGGACGATCTTTCGTTACCATTGATGAGATAGAGAAAGAAATCCGTCTGATGTCGCGTTTCAAAATCAACGTGTTCCACTGGCACTTCACAGAGAATCAAGCCTGGCGCTTTGAGGTGAAAGCTTATCCGCAACTCACGTCGAGCAGTTCGATGGCGCGATTTGCAGGAAAATACTACACACAGGAACAGTGCCGCTACATCGACTCCATCGCGGCGCTCTATGGCGTAACAATCATTCCTGAAATCGACATGCCGGGCCACAGCGAAGCCTTCACCCGCGCCATGGGTTTCAGCATGCAGACCGACCAGGGAGTGGCTGTACTGAAAACCGTGCTTGAAGAGGCATGCGGCGTATTCAAGAATGCTCCTTACATCCACATCGGTGGCGATGAAGTGCAGATAACTTATTCGAACTTCCTGAGCATAATGTCACAGGTAATCAAAAACAAGGGAAAGAAAGTCATCTGCTGGAACCGCCTCTTGAGCGGACCGCCGAGTTCGTCCTACTGCGACATGACACAGATGTGGGCATCATCGGGTTCGGCAATATCGGGCATACCTAACATCGACTGCCGCTACAACTACACCAACCACTTCGACGTGTTCGCCGACCTCGTGGGTATGTTCAAGAGCAACATCTACTATCAGCAGCGCGGCACCACAGAAGCAGCCGGATTCATCAGTGCACCCTGGAACGACCGCAAAACACCTACACAGGACGACATCATCGCACAGAACAACGTATATGCCGTAACAATAGCCACAGGTTGGCGCGCTTGGCGCGGCGGTGGTAAGCAATACGTGGAAAAGGGCGGCACCACACTGCCCAACAACGGCGAAGAATACGAAGAATTCAAGGACTTCGAGAACCGCTTCCTCTTCCACAAGGCCCATTCGCTCAGCACATGCCCCATTCCTTACGTCAAGCAGACCAATGTGCGATGGCGCATCACAGATCCATTCCCCAATGGAGGTAATGCATCAGCAAAATTCCCACCAGAAACCTATCAGGGAGACATACTGCCAGAGACGTTCACCTATCAGGGCACGACCTACAACTCTGCCATGGCAACCGGCGCAGGCATCTACCTGAACCACACATGGGGCAACAACACAGTGCCCACATTCTACGGCAACACTGTGCCTTCAACCAATCAGACGGCATACGCCTGGACTTACGTTTACTCGCCCGTGGCGCAACAAGTAGGCGCACAGATAGAGTTCTACAACTATGGCCGCTCCGAAACCGACCGCGCACCCGAAGCAGGCAAGTGGGACCGCTACGGATCAGACATCTGGCTCAACGGCACACGCATTGCACCTCCAGTTTGGAACAATACCGGTGTGAACATAGGCAGGGAAGTGGACCTGAAGAACGAAAATTTCCCCGCACGCAGTCCCATCCTCGTCAACCTGAACCAGGGGTGGAACAAAGTATTCATCAAACTGCCCTACAACCCCGACGGCACACAGCGCCTGAAGAAATGGCTATTCACATTCGTGCTGACCGACCCCACAGGAACGACTGCCATAGACGGACTGACCTATTCGCCAGGACAGTATCTGGAAGAGGCGGCACAACTCCTTGCCGCAGCATTGACTGATGCCCGAAACACACGCAACAGCATCGTTGGCATCGACCCGGGTTTCTACCCCACTGAAGCGGCAGCGGCGCTCGATGCCGTGATTGCAGAAGTGGAGTCCACACTCACGGAAGAACTTGGCGAGGAGCGGCGCGCAGAGCAAGTGGCGCAAGTGAATGCAGCCATAGAAGCCTTCAAAACCGCATACAAAAGTTACCAACAAATCATGCAACCGAAGGCATCGAACAGCGACACCACATTTTACTACTACCTGCACACCCCCCTGCGCGAAAACCGCTATGCCACTTCGCAAGGTGCCGGCAATGCCATGGTGGGCAACACGAGTGCTTCTGAGGCTTCAAAATGGTACTTTCGCAAACGCACCGACGGCACATACGACATTATCAACAGCGACGGTACATACGTTTCACCCAACAGTAGCTACAACACCGCACTGACCACGACAACATCTCAGCCCTCAAGCGGCTGGACACTCAAACCTGCCGACGAAACAGGATTTGTCATCATAACTAACGGCACAGTGGAATTCAACCAAACGAACAACTCCACCCTCGGCTATAGGGTTTACAACTGGGGCAACGGCACCAACACGTCCGACACCGGCTGCAAATACCGCGTAGAACTGGTTGACATCGTAACTACAGAGATTTCGGGCCTCAATGTGGAAAAACGCATAGCGGAAGTAGAAGAAGCACTTGCCACTTTCGACATCAGCGAAGAACTGGGATACTATTCACCTGCTGAAGCCACAAAACTGAAAAACACCCTCAACAGCATCCGCGACGCGCTGAACAATGGTGCCACCGACTATGCAGATATGATTACAAGCATAGATGAAGCCTTCACCTACTTCAAAGAGAACGGCTTAAACATGCCAAAAGTGAGTACTGCCGACAGCATCTTCATCTACTCGATGAACACTCCCCTACGCGACAGCAAATACCTCACTTCGCAAGGAGTAGGTAGCGGACTGATGGGTACTACTGCCTCAGGCAACTACTCCCAAAAATGGAAATTCCTATTGCGCAATGATGGCACACTCGATATTGTCAACATCGCCGACAATAGTTACGTTTCGCCCTCTGCCGCACACAACACTCAAGTAACGACCTCAGCCACATCGCCCGGTGCTGGTTGGACACTCAAACCCGCTAACGAAAGTGGCTACTTCATCATTACAAGTGGCGAGGCACAACTGAACCAAACAAATGGTGGTCTTGGCTATAAGATTTACAACTGGGGCGATGGCACTAATACCAGCGACACGGGATGTAAATACAAAATAGTGGCTGTTGAGAGCATTGCAACGCTCATCGAAGCCCTCATCGACGGTGCTTCAACTCAACCCGCCTATTTCTCCATCGATGGACGCCAAATACCTCAACCACAGCAAGGTGTGAACATCGTACGTGAAAAAGGAATAACCAGAAAAGTACTTATCAGATAGGGGCTGAAACATACCTGAAAACAACGGATCAAACAGCACCTGTCTGCATCACGGCGATTAAAGGTTCTTGTCTGTACTCAAAAAAACAGAAAGACATAGCCGCGTCGCCTTCATAACAAAATCCTGTGTAAATAACAATGAGAAAATGAGAAAAAGAGATATATTCCTTTCAGCCCTTTCAGTTGCTTCAGGCTTGCCTGCTTTGGCACAGACGTCCGCACGCCCGAACGTCATCCTGCTTGTAGCCGACGACTTGGGCTACGGTGACATCTCTTGCTATGGTGCCACACGCGTGTCCACACCCTGCATCGACAGCATAGCACAAAGCGGCATACGCTTCACCGACTGCCATGCGGCAGCATCCACCTCCACCCCGTCGCGCTACTCGCTGCTCACAGGCGAATACTGCTTCCGGCGCACTGACACGGGCATTGCCACAGGCGACGCACAAATGATAATCCGACCGGAGCAATACACCATTGCCGATATGTTCAAAAGTGTGGGTTATCAAACTGCCGCCATCGGTAAATGGCACCTCGGACTGGGCAGCAAGACGGGCGAGCAGACATGGAACACAAAACTCGATGTCGGTGTAAACGACCTCGGTTTCGACTATAGTTACGTCATGGCTGCCACAGCCGACCGCGTGCCCTGCGTGTTCATTGAAGACGGCAAAATAGCAAATTTCGACCCATCAGCACCCATACAAGTGAGCTATTCAAGCAACTTCGCAGGAGAACCAACAGGAGCAGCCAACCCCGAACTCCTCACAAAACTCAAATCAAGCCACGGACACAACAATAGCATCGTCAACGGCATAGGACGTATCGGCTACATGAAAGGTGGCGGCAAAGCACTCTGGCGCGATGAAGATATTGCCGACTCCATTATGGCTCACGCCATCAAATACATTGAGGAGCATAAGGACGCGCCTTTCTTCATGTACCTCGGAACGAACGATGTGCACGTGCCACGCTACCCCCACGAACGCTTTCGCGGCAAGAGCCCTATGGGACTTCGCGGCGAAGCCATTCTGCAGTTCGACTATTCAATAGGACTTCTGGCAGATGCTTTGCAGCGATTAGGTTTGGCAGAAAACACGCTGCTCATCATCACGAGCGACAACGGACCCGTGCTCGATGATGGCTATCAGGACCAAGCCGTGGCATTGGCTGGCTCGCACAAACCGGCTGGCGATTTCCGCGGCGCAAAATATAGTGCCCTTGAAGCAGGAACCACTGTGCCATTCATCGTAAGTTGGGCTAACGGTGCCGAAAGCGGAAAAGTGAGCAATGCACTCACTGCACAAATCGACCTCATCGGCTCCATGGCAGCACTCGTGGGAGCGGAAATACCCGTAGCAAAGGCTGCCGACAGCCAAAACCAACTCGACACATGGTTAGGACGCAACGAAACACCGCGCGACTACGTGCTCTGCATGGCACAGAACCGCACGCTTACACTCCGCAAAAACGAATGGAAATACATTGAGCCAAGCAACGGAGCAGCCATACAGAACGGACCAAGAACCGAAACTGGCTACCTCAGCACACCACAACTCTACAACCTCTCCACAGACATACACGAGGACAACAACCTTTACTCATCAAACGCAGCGAAAGCCGCTGAGATGGAAACACTTTTAGCAAAGATTCGCCGTCCATGGCTCTCAACAGCCGACACCGTGTTCTGGTACCGCCTCTACACACCTGCACGCGGACCACGCTATGCAAGAGCGACAGGAGTGGCAGCACAACTCACTGGAACACTCACACCCTCCACCGACGAAAGCGAACAATGGAAATTCGTTGACCGAGGCGACGGCACATTCGACATCATCAACCGAAAATACAACAGCTATGTCGTGCCCTCAACACCCGTAAGACCTGCCAACCCGCTGCAAACCTCGCGCACAAAACCTGCCACAGGATGGCAAATCACAACAAACGGCATCATGAACTGCCTCTATGTCTTCGCTAACGGCACATCAGAGTTCAACCAAAGTGTGAACGGACCAAACTACCCCGTACTGAACTGGGGCGACGGCACCAACACCACCGACGTGGGATGCCGATATGCTGCCGAACTCTTCGACGTGGAAATAACACCACCCACAGGCATCTCCGAGGTAAAAACCACTGCACCCAAGCAGCAACGCCTCATAGTCGTAGGAAATAAATGGCAAATTGCCGAAACAGGTGAACGCCCAGCCGTGTTCAACCTTAGCGGAAAGCAAGTAGCACCGAAAAACGTGGCAACCAACGAACCCGTTGTAGTAAAAACCAGCACTGGCACATTCATAACCAACACAACAAAATAACATACTAACGACGGGGCATAGAGCAAAACAATAAGTTGCCCCACCCCGCCACATAAACAAACAAAACAAACAAAAAAAAACAAAGAAACATGAAAAAGTATCTTGCAGAAATGGTGGGCACCATGGTGCTCGTATTGATGGGCTGCGGCGTTGCAGTCAGTCTGAATTGTACCTCTGATTGCAGCACAGTGGCTAATGCCGGCACAGTTATCGGCACGGCACTTGCTTTCGGTCTCAGCGTAGTGGCGATGGCATACACCATCGGTGGCATATCCGGTTGCCACATCAACCCCGCCATCACACTCGGTGTATGGCTCTCAAAGCGCATGAGCACTAAGGACGCACTGATGTATATGCTCTTCCAGGTTATCGGTGCCATCATCGGCGCAGCCATCCTCTACGGCCTCAGCAATGCCGGAACAGGACTTGAAGGCAACGGACTCGGCGCTAACGGACTGCAAACAACAGCGGCAGGAAGTACGGTAAGCGTATGCGCCGGCCTGTTGGCTGAAATCGTATTTACCTGCGTATTCGTACTCGTTGTATTAGGCGCAACAAGCAAGACAAACGGTGCAACGAACAACTTCGCAGGTCTCGCCATCGGCCTGAGCCTCGTACTCGTTCACCTCGTCTGCATCCGCTACACCGGCACGTCAGTCAACCCCGCACGCTCCATCGGTCCCGCACTCTTCGCAGGCGGCGACGCACTCTGCCAACTCTGGATCTTCATCGTAGGTCCGTTCGTGGGTGCCATACTCAGTGCACTCATCTGGAAGGTCATCGCACCCAAAGAAGACTAATACCACATTTTTATAGGCAACACTGCCTAAAACAGAACATACAAAAAAAAACCATGCGAAGCATTTTCCGCTCCGCATGGTTTTTCTTATAACAAATCTTACACAAATCAAATATAATCCTTATATTTGCACCCAACCCATTAGCCACAAAAGGTAGTGGGTAATTACTTTGGTGCTTGCTTTCTTAACATGCGAGAAGAAAGTAAAATGAAAGAAGTTCGCGCAATCGCAATCAAGGCATTGGATGTGTTAAAGAAGTATTCAAAGCAGTCATATAGGAATGCAGAGAATGACTTCAACACATCACTGTCGTTAGTTGAAAAACGCACAGTACTGGTTGCATTGCATAAATTGGGAATTCCAATAGGAATACCATCTGACGAGGCTTTCAATATCCGAAAAGTTTATTTTGTGGATACGATGATTGATGAAGATGTTATTGAAGACATTATTTTACAAGTAAGGAAAGGGTATTGCGATCATCTATTCTATTTAGATCCAGACAAGCATTTTACAGCAAACTATGCATTATACGCATTGAGGAATGCTGCCAAGAAATACGTAACGGAAGTACTTGCGAAAAGTACATTGGACATTTCTCATAATATAATGTCATCCCCTACCAATTGGGAAAATATGTTTTCTCTTGGAGAATTGAAACCAATAATGGTGTTTAAAGATCAAGTGAATGTTCCTTTAAATTTTGATGTGCGTGGCAATCCGAGAAAAGATACGATTGAATCCATGCTAAAAGAAATTGAACTGGGTTTGTGGGATACCTATCTGATGTGGAATTATGAAGCGTATCAGAATGCGAGGAGTCAATTACAACTTGGTCAAATGTTCACTAAGTTGCCTTTAAATATGCAAACGCCAACAAGCAATGTACAGACAGACCCATTAAAGGAGTCAGATAATAGGAGAACCAAAAGAAAACGCTAATCGCTGAATAGGTTAACAAAAGATTCTGTAGAATTTACAAACGAAGGAATCATATTTTGCAGGCTACAAGCGTTATATATAAAGTCGGATTAACAAACGTACAAAGTATGACAGAGAAACAGACAAAGGAGTTTAAGAGCATTAGAAAGATACGCTCTGGCGACAAAGGGTTCAAAGACCTTTCCGTAACTTGTGTGGCATTGGCAAACGCACAGGGTGGTACGATATATGTGGGCATTGAAGACGAGACTAAAGACCCATTGCCAAATCAGATTGTCGAAGATGAAGAAATCAATGATACCATATCTCGACTGAGGAGCCTCTGTTTCAATGTGAGCATTGCAGCATCAGAACGACTGATCCATCAGAATGGTGCTCAATACTTTGAAGTGTATGTGGCTCCATCGCTGAAATCTATTGCCACCACTTCTGATGGCAAAATATACATGCGAGTAGGTGATAAATGTGAGCCTGTAAGAAACGAGGACCTGCAAAGATTGTCTATAGAGAAAGGTGCCTATCAATGGGAGCTACTGCTGACAAGGAATAAGCTGGAGGATATACCGAATGAGAATGTTGCAAGATTTGCTAATGACATCCGCCATTCTGACCGTGTGAAAAGTCATGTGAAGCAGATGTCCGACATAGAAATCCTTGAGCATTACAATCTTATGGATAATGGCACGATGACCAACCTTGGTGTGCTATGGCTTGGCACCGCAAAACAACGGGGACGAATATCATTCCCCATATCTGTGCAATATATTGTATATGACCAACTGGAGCACAAGGTAAGAAAGATTGAGTGGCATGACAATCAATATAACCCAAAAGAACTTCTGCTTGAAATAGAGAAGGAAGCCATTGAACTCGAATATTCGTATGAGTTCCCCGATGGCTTGTTCCGAAAAACTATCAGACATTACCATCCAAAGGTGATAAGAGAGTTGCTGCTGAATGCTTTCGCTCATAAGAGTTTCACGATTTCAAGCGATATAATGATTTGTGTATATCCTGATAGACTGGAAATTTCGAACCCCGGTGGTCTGCCTCTTGGTGTTACAGTTGACAATCTGCTGCATCAGCGCCACCGCAGGAATCCTTATCTCATTGCTATTATGAGTGACCTCGGACTGATGGAGGGGGAAGGATCTGGCTATGACCTCATCTATGAACTAAACTCAATGGAAGGCAAACATCCACCAATACCTGAATCTTCTTTCAATGAATTCAAAGTGACACAATATTCTGAAATACAGAATACAGACATTCTGCCTCTTCTGGATTATACCTTGAAGAACTATGAGCTAACTCAAAAGGGATATATCACCTTCGGTGCAATAGCAAACGAGACGAAGATGCTAGCAACCAAATTGTCTGCATATCTCCAACTTTCTAACGAGGAACGCCTAAGAAGTTATATTGACCCATTGCTTAATCTTGGACTTATCAATAAGCGTGGTACGGGAAAGGGAACTACTTATTTCATTAATCCGAAACTGATTGCCAATTCTAAGGCCAATGTCAAAACTACGCTAAAGAATATTGAGCCATACGCTCTGAAAGCATTGATTATTGAAGACTTGAAAATGCATCCTCAAAGCTTAATGTCTGAGATAGCCGGAAGACTTCCTGATGTTGAGAAGACAGACTTGCGAAACACTGTATATAAGATGGTTGGAAAGGAATTAGCCGCCACTGGAGGTAGAACATACCGTAGATATGAGTTGAGTGATGGCAGAAAAGAAAAGAAATAAAAAAGAAAACGATAAAAGATGTTTGTAAATTATTGATAATCAGATAGAAATTTCTTTTCCAAAAGTTCTGTTATAACCTAAAAGAGTTGTTGTGTGATTCTATTAAACAGTATTAATGTGTAGATGGAGTCCGGATACAGTAAATCGGGAGCAGGTTAAATTCAATTATTGCTGTCCGCTAAATTGGGGTGAAAGTCCAATTACCTAATAGCCCAAGGACTGCATGTGGGAGAAATACCGCTTCGGCACGCCCGATGCGCTTACCAAATATTGCTTCCGTACCAATTTCGGCAAGGACGGATATACCGATGAATCCGTGCTCGGTAGGAAGTTGACCGAACTCGACCCTGAGGACTGCAGACAACAGCGGCAGGAAGTACGGTAAGCGTATGCGCCGGCCTGTTGGCTGAAATCGTATTTACCTGCGTATTCGTACTCGTCGTATTAGGCGCAACAAGCAAGACAAACGGTGCAACGAACAACTTCGCAGGTCTTGCCATCGGCCTGAGCCTCGTACTCGTTCACCTCGTCTGCATCCGCTACACCGGCACGTCAGTCAACCCCGCACGCTCCATCGGTCCCGCACTCTTCGCAGGCGGCGACGCACTCTGCCAACTCTGGATCTTCATCGTAGGTCCGTTCGTGGGCGCCATCCTCAGCGCACTCATCTGGAAGGTTATCGCACCGAAGGAAGACTGATGCGACCTGTTGGCTGAAAAAGCCAAAACAAGAACAAATCCTGGGAAATTCTAAGATTTTATAGAATTTCTCAGGATTTTCTCAATCAACCACACACCTACGCAAAAGTAAGCAAAAAGACATCTGCATGTTGCAAATCGTATGCAAAAACAGAGTTTTAATGTTAAAACATTCTTTTTTTTGAAAAAAGTTGCATTTGATATGAGTAAAATTTATTAAACTGCAGCAGAAAAGACTTAACATACATTCTTTATTTAATTATTTATCAACCCTAAAAAAACAAAAAGACCATGAAGAAAAATTTTACTCTTCTTGCTTTGCTGACGATGTTTATCATCGGAGCAAACAGTGCGTTAGCACAATGGCACGTTCCGAACGTAGGAATGGACTATTTCAGTACGGTTGAGGACCTCAAGGAGGCAATATCAAAAGCAGAGACTGACGGCAAGCCCTGCTATGTGGCATTGCAGAACCACACGAGTTCCGCCAACAACTACTTTAGTGGTGATGCAAAGATTGAATCGACCTTCGACAGCGATGGTGGTTCAACCTGGATCATTGAATATGACTCTGCGAAGGACAAATTCCTCCTCAAGAGTTATATAAAAGGTCAGTACATCCAGACGGTGTATGAAGACGGCAACAAACAGCCTGACTTCACTTCAGACAAGGCCAGCGCGATGCGTTTTTCTATCGAGGAGCCCGGAAACTCTCCGGCAAACCTGGCTGCCGATTTCGTAGGCCATAAAGGTCTTTGGTATAAGACTTCAGACGCGTCCAACAACATCGTTAACACCAACACTGTTTACATGAAGCGTGCCGGTGGTAATGCAAACTGGACCCGAATCTTTACCTATCCGGTTGCTTTTGGCGACCCTACTGCACAGCAAATTATTGACTTGGCAGTGAGCAAGTATGCCATCACAAACCTTGCTTCGCTTCCGGTTGGTGTAGTTGGCGGTTATGACCAACAACTGATAGAAATATATACCGCAGCTTACGAAGATGCTATTGATGCTCAAATCATGTATGAAGACGAACCAGACTATCAAAAGCAATGCGCTGCTGCTCTTGAAGAGGCATACAACAACCTGATGAATAGTCGCATCACTCTTGACGAATCAAAACTCCCTAAGGCAGGTAACTACTACCTCGTAAATTCCCGCTCAGGCGAAACAGCCACACAGATAAGTTTTGATTTGGTTAACGACCCTGTTGCCATTAACGCAGCTTATTCAGATGGCGATTTAGCCCTTTGGTCTAAGGATTTTGACGCTACTGTAACAGGCGAAAATGCAGATCCTAAATACATCTGGATCGTAGAAAATGCGTCCGACACAACCTACACAATCAAGAACCTTGCGTTCAACGCATATTTAAAGAACGTTACAGCAAACAGCGCAGTTTATTCGCTTACTACTAAAATCGACGAGGCTGCCAAGTTCTATTTTGCATGGGCTTCCGGAACTACAGGCTCAGCAGACGACGGCTTCACGGCAGTTTTCAACATCGACGCTCCCAAAAATCTCAGTTTGCACACAGGCTTAACCAACAAGCAACTTATCAACTGGGACACTAAGGCCGTAGCAAACGGTTGGTACTTTGTTCCCGTAAGCGACGAGACCATTGCTGCACTCCAAGACAAAATCATAGAGACTCAGCAACAAAAGATTCAGGACGACCTTAACAATGCGCTCTCTACGCTGACCAACACCGCAACAAACACTCGCGACAGCGGCAAGAGCTACACCTTTGCTCCCGGTACAGACGATGGCTCGTTCGCAAACGTTGACGGTCTTGTAACCGATGCTTCTCAGTTCTGCTCTAACGCCCGCGAACTTGGCGAAGGTTCTTACGCCGGTCTGTTGGACGGTAAATTCAATAGTGCTGAAGACGGCACCTGCTTCTTCCACACCGCATGGGGCAACAGCCTTAAACCTGCAAGCGAACCTCACTACCTACAGATCGACTTAGGTCAAAGCATTGAAGAAGTTATCTTGAAGTATGCAACTCGTTCAAATGCCGGTACTCCTGACATTCCTTACGAAGTTGTTGTGTACGCTACCAACGATGCTTCCAAACTCACGAAGGAAGATGCTGACTCTTTAATCGAAGTGCCCTGCGCACAATGGGACAGCCTCGGTACATATACCTTCACCTACGACAAGCAACTCGTTGACGAAAACGGCAATGATATAAATGTAGCATGTAAGCGCGCGAGTGCTCCTATAATCAAAGGCGCCGGTCTTACCAGAATCGACTTAGGCTCAGGCTATCGCTACATTCGCCTTTCTGTAAGGAAAAACGTACAGAGCTATCTCAACAATGGCGGTCGTGCATTCCAAGGCTACGTTTACTGGAACCTCGCAGAGCTTCGTGCTTACGCAAGTACCTATGACCCCGAGTGTATCTATGAAAACATGGATCCCACAGCAAAGGAGAACCTCAACAATGCTATAGCAAAAGCAGAAGCCGAACTTGCCAATGGCAAAGCCACACAAGCAACTATCGACGAACTACAGGCTGCTTACGATGCGTACATGGCAGTATATCCCAACAAGGATAAACTCCTCGACCTTATCAAGACAGCCAAGACATGGACCACTCCTGCACAGACAGGTTCGGAAGTAGGTAACTATCCCGATGGCGCAGTAAACGAACTCAGCGCTGCCATTTCCACAGCAGAAGCTGCTGCCGACAAACTGACTTATGCTTCCTACACAGCCAACATGGCTGCCTTGGAATCAAGTATTGAAACTTTCATCAAGAAGGTGGTTACTCCAGAAGATGGTATTTATCTGATTCAGAGCCGCACAATTGGCGCTGCCAAGGGCGCATACGTTTGCACAGATGGTACTGGTACTACAGACAACGCTTACTCTAACGTGAAGTGGAACTACCAGAACGACACTGAAATCCTGAACCGCCTGAATGCATACTGGGAACTTAAGAATGTGGATGGTGGCATCACCCTCCGCAACCTCGCAACAAACCGCTATCTCAGCAACGAACAGGTTAAACTGAGCGGTCGTCTCGCACAGACTGCTGATGCTCACGTACTCGGCTTGCGCAGTGCACGTGTTGACACAATCCCCGCTGCTCTGAACATCACGCTCTACAATGACTCTGTGAAGTACTTCGCTAATGCTCAGCCTGGCGGCTCTGTAATGGTTACATGGAACACTGCAAAAGGCACTGACAACTCTGCATTCGAATTCGTACCTGTAACAGACTTCTACTCAACAATGATTCTCGAACACCCGACACCTGCAACTATCCACCTGTTGCCATTCGACATCTCTGCTCCTGCAGATCCTGTAGCAATGACCGTTACGGGTATCAAGGATAATGCTGTTCAACTCGAAGCTGTTTCTGGTGACATTATTCCTGCCGGCACTCCGTTCATCGTAGTGGAAGACACTGCCATTGCCAAGAACTTCTCTGTTTACCTCACTGTTTTCGATGCAGCGTCTATCGTTTACGACTATAGCGATGGTAAACTCAGCAAAAACGGCTTCACAGCAGTTTGGGAACCTGAGACACTCAACATCAATGCCCATGTAATCGGCAAGAACGCTCAGACTTCTGAAGTGGCGCTCGTTGAGGCTGCCAAGGAAGCTGTTATACCTGCAAATGAAGGCTACTTCGTAATCACAGGTATGCCTGAAGCAGCAACTGCCGGTGACGCTAACATTCCTCTCGTTAAGGCAATCGTTGACGGTGTAGAAAAAGTAACTCTCGGCGACGTAATCGTAACGAAGAAGGGTACTTACTCACTCAGTGGTGTAAAGGTTAACGGCAACAACCTGCCGAAGGGCGTTTATATCATCGATGGTAAGAAAGTCGTTAAGTAATAACTGACTTATCAATCAAAAATAAAGGTGCAGAATTCTGCACCTTTATTTTTTGGTAGTCTATAAATTCAGATCCTGACCTATATTGTTTCCAATTCAGGTAATACAACGGCATTCGTATCTGTTACATCTTTCTTTAGGAACATACAGTAATAGATTGGCATATAGGTTATGCCTTTCTTCTGAAAAATCTCTCTTTCGTTTGAAAATACGATAGCACGTTCTATTCCATATTCCGGAGTAGCCAAGAACTTTGACAGTGCACTATGTTCAGTGTAGTCCTTTCCCGACTTTATTTCCAAAGGAAGCACCTGTAGTCTCTCATAATTATCTATTAGGAAATCCACTTCGCCCTTCTGCTTGTTATCATAATAACGAAGAGGAAAACCGTGAGCCTTCAACTCCTGTGCCACTACCGACTCGTAAACTGTACCCAGATTGATACTTCTTATATCCTGCAGGACAGCATTGACATTCAGTCCGTAAAGCAGAGAAGTCAGCAACCCAACGTCATTCAGATAGAGTTTTACCAAATGTTTCTGCTCTGACTCAGCCAAGGGGAAACGCGGATTACTGATAGCCAACACTTCTATAGCCACGCCAGAGTTGGACAGATACTCAAATTCATCAGCATAGTCCGAAAAATGCTTGCCGGTCTTGTTCTCTATTTTCTTATAGACGACACGTTTCTTCTTGTTCTCAAGATTACTTGGTATCATATCATAGATACGGCGAATCTTCAATTTGTGCTCCGCGTCGTACTGTGAACTATCAATGCGATAGAGATTATGAATATCCTGATGCACCTTGCGCACCTTTAACATATTCCGGTCTTCCAGATAAGCGTTAATGGCTTCGGGTAGTCCGCCGACTAAGAGATAATACTGAAATCGTTTCAACAAAAGGTTATGCGTACTCTCATCAAGCGCCTCCTCGTTCACGTATTGGCTGTGAATACTTTCAATCCACTCTTTACTGATACCAGTTGCCCAAAGAAACTCCTCAAAGTCGAGAGGATACATCTCTTGAATTTCTATGCTGCCAAGCGGCACGGAGGGTGTCTGCGCCAATGCCACACCCAACTGAGAACCACTCGCTATAAAACGATATCTTCCTTCCTGATTCAAGAACTTGAGCATTGTCATCAGATGCGGATAACTCTGTATTTCATTGAGAAAAACAAGCGTATTCGACTTGTCGCCTAATGGCTTTGAGTAGAAGTTACTCAGGCGCATATACAAATCATTGGTAGTATGCACAGCAGCAAACACTTGCTCACCCTCTTTGTCTTCCTTCAGGTTTATCTCGACAAAATTAGCAAAGAGCCGTTTACCGACATAACGGATCAAATACGATTTTCCTATCTGACGCGCACCATTCACCAACAGTATCTTATTCTGATTTTCCAAGAGAAAATCTTCAAGGACGGATGTAAACTTACGTTCAAGCATAACAGATAATAGTTGTTTCGACTGCAAACATACTCATTTTCAAGGAATAATCCAAACAAAAACCACTTATTCCGTTTTTTTAGCCATTAAAAATAACACTTATTCCGTTTTTTTAACCATAAAAAATACCACTTATTCCGTTTTTCGCAGCCAAATTACATAATGCAGATATTATTTATCGGTCTAAGGTATCGTCGATAACTTCGTTAACTTCATTAACTTCGTTAACTTCGAGCGAAGCGTTAACTTCTTCTATTTCTTCAACTTCGTTGACTTCAGAAAATTGAGTTAAAAAAGTCTTGCCCTCAAATCTTCACCCCCACAATAACCTCCGTATAGTCCGCCTTGGTGAAGTGCGCCTTGACGTTGCAGGCGAGGAACAGGCCATGCAACTTCGGGAAGGTGTATTTCACACCTATGCGCTCGTAATAGGGTTTCTCCTCCCATTTGGCGGTGTTTCCCATACGGCGGAACACGTAAAAACCGAGCGAAAGGTTTAGCGAAAGGTTGCCGTAGAAGGCTTCGTGCTTCGCCGCAAGCCCCACTGACCATGGGCTGTGCCGCAAATTATAGCCATAATACTTGTCAAGTTCTTCTATGCGCTTGGCACCCGTGGAATAGAACACGTCGGCACCCACGCCCGAAGCCCAGCGGCGCGCGTAGCGGTACATCATGTCCAGTTGTGCACTGTATTGCGGACGCAGGCGGAAATGCGGCGTGCGATAGTCTTTGTCCTCCGGCGGCGCATTGAACTGCGTATAGAGCCAGTCCTCAAGGAGCACCTTGCCGCCCACACCCACAGCCGCCGTAAAGTAGAGATTCTTCTTAAAACCTTTAAGATTAACATTTTCCGCATCACCATGCTTCAAGAGAGCATCCTGCGCCTTTGCATTTTGCGGCTCGCGATAGACGACACCCAGCATGGGCGCGAGCAAGTTGCTGCCCTTGTTGGGACGATTCATGCCGCCGTTGCTGTTGTGTGCAAATTCAAGACCAGCCCTTATGCCCCACTGCGGATGGAAGAAATAGGTGCCGTGCATACCCAGACCGACGTATATTCCCCATCGCGAACCGATGAGTTCGTTGTCCACATTATTGCCCGGACTGTAAGGGTGCGCTGTATAGGAAACGCCGAAATTGAGCCGGTAATCCACGAGCCATCGCTTCTTCCGGAGCAAGGGGCGCTCAAAGAAGCCGTATGCCGTCAGCACGTTGCCCATACGCGAATCATAGCCCGCCTCCGTCCAGTAAGGTCCCCAGTCGGGCGCAGGGCTCTTGTGCATCGTCACACCGCGATAATACCCGTAGCGCACACCGGCACCGAGCACGGGGTAGCCATAGTCCCTGTCGAAGGCATTGCCATCGGTTGGCAGCGTCTGATACCTCACCTCCGCTCCTGCCGTGAACGCGCCATTGTCCTTCAGCCACATGCTTTCATAGTCGTCTGCCTTCAGCACGATGCCCGGTGCCGCATCGACAGCAACACCCCAGTGCCCAATCGTAGAATCAGGCACCTCGGCACATACCATACATGCCACAAATGCAGCCAAAATAAAAAACCTTGCTCTCATCAAACGCAAAGGTAAGACGAAACCGCAACAACACCGAAAATTCTCCCCGTTTTTTTGAGTTTTCGAAAAACCGCGCCAAAAAATTTCAATATGTAAAAAAAAAGCACTATTTTTGTACCTTTCAATATATATTTGTCCTAAAATAGAGTCATTAGTCATATTTTGACAAACAAATTTAATAGAAACATCATTTTTTAGATTATCATGAAGAGAGTACTACGTATTCTGACGCTATTGGCGTTATTTGCAACTCTGAGTCCGTCTTTAACTTTTGCTGTCGTAACGCCGGAGAGCGGTAAGGCATACACCATCAAGAGCGGTGCAGCCAATTTCTCCACAAACTACTACGTTTACGACAACGGAACGGGCTATGCCGCAACAAACGAGTCGTCCACTACCATCACAGACACCTACGTCTGGGTATGTGTGGAAAAAGACGGTGGTTTCTATTTTGTAAACTATTCCACAGGACGCTTCATGGGATTCCATGACTCAAGCGGCACACAAGTGGCACCCCCCTCATGGAAATGGGACGTACAAAGCGGCACCACATCGGAAACGAAAGCCATGTATGGCTATGCCTCGCAGTCGAGTGGAAACCGTTACCTCACAATTGGCAGCAGCGGCACCTTCAACCGCAATCAAGCAACGACAGATGGTGCCACATGGTCCACCAATTTCGTTTTTGAAGAATACACTTCCGCAAATGCAGGCACAATAGCCTCTATTGTCAACATGGTAGCCCTTAACAGCGGGAGTGCTTACATGATTAAGACTTCGAACGGCTATTATCTGATAGACGATGGTTCAAAAGTGAACGCAACTCCCATTCCTACAACAACAACGAAGCCAGAGACCAACCCGCAAGGTTGGTGGACACTTACGATTAACAGCAACGGAGCGTATAGTTTTGTGAATATGGAATCAGGTCGATCCTTGAACTGCTCCAATGCAACCCTGATGGCATATTCAGGCGCAGGAGCCAACTATACACGTTACCCCGTAGGCAACAACGCATCTGGTGGAATTTCGCTGAGTCTGAACAATTGGTTCATGACATTCAATGCTTCGGGTACAGCAGTAAAAGCATCTGCCCCAAATACCAGAGGCAATGGAAGTTCCACCATTACAGACTTCTTCTTTGAGAAAGTAGAAAAGTTAGCCCCCATTTTCTTCAGCACCAACTACGGTGACAAGTGGATAAGGCTGACATTCGGACCAAACAACAATTATGTTATGTCACTGCCTTCCAGCACAAACTATTCGGGCGTTATACCAAATACAAAGCCCATTGACGTAAGTGATGAAAACCAACTCTGGTGTTTTGTAGGTACTGAGGACAATTTCAAGATTTACAACAAGGCTGCAGGACCAAACCTTACACTCACCTACTCCACGTATGGCACGAACCAGAATGTATCAATGGGTACAACTCAAACAGCATGGATGCTTGATGGCACATATCTCGATTATAGCAACGCCCCAGGCTACTTCATAGTTCCAGTCAACGAAACGACAAAATATAGTCTCAATTCAGGAGGCGGTGCGGGTGGAAACATTCTATTCTGGCACGCAGGATCGAGTAACGGGGGAAGTCGCTGGCTTTTCAGCGATGCCTCAGGAAAGTTGACCCTCAACGCCCTCGTGGACGGAAGTTCTGATATTGACGACTATCGCCAGAAAATAGGAAATGTGAACGTAACCTATGGTTCGACCACATCTTCCGTCATACTCTCGAAAGATAACCTCAGCTTTACCGTCTATATACCGAGTAACACGGCATATTCCATTTCTGCCGGTTACAACTGGTACGGTTACAATTTCAGCAATTTCACAGGAAACACCTCCGGCACACTGACCCAAGGAACACCTGTAACTGTTACTGCCAACTACACACTTGCTAACGACCGCGTGCGTTACCTGTTCTACGACAACGATAAATGGAGCCAAACCACCGGCAAAATGATTCCTTACCGCATACCAGCCATCGTGCAGGCGAAAAACGGCGATTTGATTGCCATTAACGACCGTCGTTGGCGCGGGCACGACATTGGCTTAACCTACAACAACCGCTATTCACAAAGCATCGATGTGATTGCACGCCGTAGCAAAGATCACGGAAAAACGTGGGGAAATGAGCAACTCCTACTTCAAGGAGACGGAGTGGCAAATTCCAACTCATGCGCATACGGCGATGCTGCTGCAGTGGCAGACACCTTAAGCAATAAGATTCTCATCATGACGGCAGCAGGATCCATATCATATGTCAGCGGTTCTCCCACCAACCACCTCCGCATAGCTCGCATCTGGTTGGAATATGACGCAGCGAACGATGAATGGACTGTTAGCGGTCCCACAGACATATCAGACGACATCTACGGCTTGTTCAACAGCAGTAGCAACGCTCAAAACGGTATGTTCTTCGCCAGCGGACGCATCACACAGTCGAGGATAGTGAAAGTGGGCAACTATTACCGTCTCTACGCAGCAGCTCTCACGAGAGCCGGAATATTTGCATTTTATTCCGACGACTTCGGTGCGACATGGAATGTACTCGGCAGTGCATCGACTGCTGCTTCATCCGGCGACGAACCAAAGACAGAAGAATTGCCTGACGGCTCTGTATTGCTCAGCGTACGCAAGGCTGGCGGCCGTATCTTCAACAAATATACCTACACCGCCGACGCCATCTCCAATGGCACATACGACGCAGGTGCATGGGGTTCAGAAACTGGCTCAAGCGGCATAACCGCAGCCAACTGCAACGGCGAAGTACTCGTACTACCAGTTACCCGTGTTTCTGATGATAAAAATATGCACATCCTACTGCAGTCCGTGCCTGCAGCATCAGGACGCAACAATGTCAGCATCTACTACAAGCCCCTTGAAAGTTCTTCCGACTATGCAAATGTATCAACGATAGCAGGCAGTTGGAGCAACAACAACAAGTTGCAACTTAGTACAGCAACATCAGGCTATTCCACAATGGTACAAATGGATAACGACTCTATTGCATTTTTCTTTGAGGAAATGATTAATCCAACAGGATTGGGTTACGACATGTGCTACGTGCCACTAAGCATCGAGGAAATCACCAACGGCGCATTCAAGCCATATAAGTCAGATAAGGTTACAGACCGCTATCTCGGCGACTGCAACTACGACGGCAGTGTGGATGTGACAGACATAACAATGATGGTCAACTTCATCCTCAACGGCAACCCGACTACCACAAGCGGCTACAAGTATGATTTCACAATATACAACACGAACAAGGATGCATCGCCCGATATTGACGTCAGCGACGTGACTGCACTCGTAAACCTCATCCTCAACGGAACATTGGAACTCCCGGAAGGCGACGACACGAACCCCACCAACCTGCCCATAACACCAGGCAACGGGTCAGGCAATGCCTTCAGTCCGAAAATGTAAACAAACTCTGAAAAATCCCAACATAACTAACTACCGCTCCTTAAGACTATAAGGGGCGGTTGTTTTTATCAAGTGTTCAGAGTCTTCAGAATTTTCAGAACATTCAGAACACTCCGAAAACAACTACTACTCCAATCACAAAGCAGAAAAAGTAATCCTTTTTTCTTACCTTTGCAGAAAAGACTATCTATAGATGCGACGCAGCCTCTTTATTGCCATATTAACCCTGCTCTCCTCGGGTAAGATGTTCTGCCAGACCGACAGCGCACTCGTGCGCATGCGCGACTTCGTGAAAAATATCAGCGTCTTCAACCGTATCCTGCCACAGGAGAAGGTGTATCTACACCTCGACAACACAGGCTATTTCCAAGGCGAACGCATCTGGTTCAAGGCATACGCCATACGCAGCGACCGAAACCGGCTCGGCAGCGTGAGCAAGGTGCTTTACGTAGAATTGCTCAATCCTTTCGGAGAAATTGAAGCCACACAGAAAGTGAAACTGGAAAATGGACAGGGACACGGCGACTTCGCGCTCGACAGCCTACGCACAACTGGCTTTTACGAGATACGCGCCTACACACGGTACAACACCAACTTCGACTCTACGGGCATCTTCTCCCGCGTCATACCCATCTACAGAAAACCTGCCACCGACGGCGATTTCAGCAAACAGGAAATAGACGAAGTGTACAATGTTTACCGCAGCGCTTCTGCCACAGACACGCTCTCTGCCTATAAAACACGGAAATTCCGCAAGGCGCAGCCCCTCGACGTGGCATTCTATCCCGAAGGCGGACACCTCGTGCGCGGACTGACCACGAAGGTGGCTTTTTCAGTCAACCTTGCCGACAGCACTTCGCTCGATAGTTGCACAGGAACCCTTTGCGACATCTCCTGTACACCCATCTGCGAAGTAAAGACCACCCGCGAAGGACGCGGCACTTTCGTCTGCACACCCGGCGAAAATCCCCTCTGCCTGAAAATACTATACGATGGTAAGGAAAACCTCTACCCCCTCCCGGATATTGAGGAAAGCGGTGTGGCGATGACTGTCAGGACAGACGAAGAGAAAGTGGTACGAATTCATATTCACGCCACACCCGACCTCCGGCAGCAGAGATTGGGTCTTACACTCATCAACGGCGGCGATGTCATCAAGTTTGAGAATTTCAGGATTACGGCATCGGGACACGCGATTTCGTTTCGGCGCGACGACATCCCGCGCGGTGTAAGTCAACTCACACTTTTCGACAGCGACGGACGCATCTGGGCGCAACGCCTGTTCTTCATCGCACCAACTTCCGGCGACAACAGCACCATCGGCGTCAGCACCACCCTCTCCGACAGCACAGTGGCTCAGACGGGTGAAATGACGCTCACCGTGGAATCCGCCCCGCAAACCACAATATCTGTGGCTGTGCGCGATGCCATGACCACCACCAACGACCATCGCGCCAATGCTGCAACATGGCTACTGCTGAGTTCCGACCTCAAAGGTTTCGTACGCAATGCGGAATACTACTTCGAGAGCGATGATGCCGCTCACCGCGAAGCAGCCGACCTGCTCTGTCTCGTACAAGGCTGGACGCGCTACGACTGGAAAATGATGTCGGGAAATGCACCTTTCGTAAAGAAACAGCCAGTGGAAGACCAACTCTACCTCGACGGACGCCTCGTGCCAAGAAACGACATGAACGGCGCATTCTGGGTATCAGGCAAGGAAAAGAAACGCCGCAAGGACGTGGCGGACGTGCAACTCTCCGTTAATTTGTTTTCACGAACCGGCGAAATAAACAAGGGCAAGACACAGACCGACGAACAAGGCTATTTCGCCTTTGCTGTACCCGACATCAAGGGAAAGTGGACCACGATAATGCACAGCATGAAAGATGAGAAAGACACGCCCTATTTAATCACTATCGACCGCTGGTTCCACCCTACCCCACGCAGTTACGACCCTGACGAGAAAGTGCTTACGGCAGCATTGTTGCAATCGGATGTCAGTGTGAAATATGTGACATTCAGTGAAAAAACAACTTCTGCGTTGGAAGAATCGCTCAAGAAAGGGGGCAAAGCCGAATCGGCAGGACGCGCCATAGTGAAAGCCAAACGTCGCTACGACTGGCGAAACGCTTCGCGCCGCGACTGGCAAGTAACACGCAAACGTGCGGCAAAACGCTCGCAATTCCACTTCGACATGCAGGCAGAGGCAGACAACTACCTCGACCAAGGCAAGGAACCGCCAAGTTTCATCAGTTGGTTGCTCAGCAAACCGATTTTCCACGAAGAAATCTATAAAAACAAACGCGCACTCGGCATAGTGGGAGGAGAAAGTCAATGTGCCGCCTATATGAGACACGCTAGCGACATAGAGGACAGGGACAACTTAGGAGTAAATGACGAGACAGATGAAAACAATGAGAGAATAGATTACTATGAAGATGCCTACATTTCTTTAGAGCACAACATTTATACTTATATCTGCCCACAAAGCGCCAGCGATTATGTTACGGTCAGCAACCACGACCCCATCCACGCCTTCATCTATCCGCTCATTATGCACAAGGTTGTCAAAAAAGGTTGGAGGCAGACGTCTTTCCTCGGCTACAACAGCCCCGCCACTTTCGTACAGCCCAACTACAGCGAACTGCCACCCGAAGAAGACCACCGCCGGACACTCTACTGGAATCCCGACCTCACCACCGACGAAAACGGCACAGCCACCATCGGATTCATACCCACCCCGGGCTGCCGCGCCGTCTTCATCTCAACAGAAGGCATCGCCACAGACGGACGACCTATCGTCAAGGCTGAATAAAACGGCTACCCCCGTAAGTTTCGCAGCCTTAAAACTCATTATTATGAAAAATAATTCGTAAATTTGCATTTTAAACTGAAACGAAATATTTTTTGGATAATCGACAAAAACGAACCATTATGAGCGACAGACTATACATATTCGACACAACATTGCGCGATGGCGAGCAAGTGCCTGGTTGCCAACTGAATACCGTAGAGAAGATTCAGGTGGCTAAGCAGTTGGAGAAACTGGGCGTTGACGTGATTGAGGCGGGCTTCCCCATTTCGAGCCCGGGCGACTTCAACAGCGTCATAGAAATATCGAAAGCCGTAACGTGGCCCACCATCTGCGCCCTGACACGCGCCGTGGAAAAAGACATCGACTGCGCAGCAGAAGCCCTGCAATTTGCCAAGCACAAACGCATTCACACCGGTATAGGCACGAGCGACTCACACATCAAATACAAGTTCAACTCCACACGCGAGGAAATCATAGAGCGCGCCGTGGCGGCCGTGAAGTATGCCAAGCGCTACGTGGAGGACGTGGAGTTCTATGCCGAAGATGCGGGCCGCACTGACAACGAATACCTTGCCAGAGTGGTGGAAGCCGTCATCAAGGCGGGTGCCACAGTGGTGAATATCCCCGACACGACGGGCTACTGCCTGCCGCGCGAATACGGTGAGAAGATAAAATACCTCATGGAACACGTGGACGGTGTACATAACGCGATACTCTCCACCCACTGCCACAACGACCTCGGCATGGCAACTGCCTGTACACTCGAAGGGGTACTCAACGGCGCACGCCAGGTGGAAGTAACCATCAACGGCATCGGTGAGCGTGCCGGCAATACGAGCGAGGAAGAAATCGCAATGATACTGAAGTGCCACCACGACCTCGGCATCGAGACAAACATCAACACACGCCGCATAGCAGCCACCAGCCGCATGATAAGCAGTCTGATGAACATGCCCGTGCAGCCCAATAAGGCGATAGTGGGCCGCAACGCCTTTGCACACAGTTCGGGCATACACCAGGACGGTGTGTTGAAGAACGTGGAGACCTACGAAATCATCGACCCCAAGGACATCGGCATCGACGACAACTCCATCATTCTCACCGCACGTTCGGGTCATGCAGCACTGAAGCATCGCCTCGAAGTACTCGGCATAGAACTCGAAGGCGAAAAACTTGACAAAATCTACGAAGAGTTCCTGCGCCTCGCCGACAAGAAGAAGGAAGTTACCGACGACGACATCCTTATGCTTGCCGGAGCCGACCGCGCCGCCAGCAACGCCATAAAGATAGATCAACTTCAGGTAACCAGCGGCACGAGCATGCACCCTATGGCAGCCCTCACGCTCAACATCGCCGGCGAGAAATTCTCTGCCGCAGCAGTGGGCAACGGTCCTGTGGATGCAGCCATCAAGGCACTAAAGACCATCATCCGCCGCGAGATGACACTCAAGGAATTCACCATACAGGCCATCAACCGCGGCTCGGACGACGTGGGAAAGGTACACATGCAGGTGGAATACAACGGCCACAATTACTACGGCTTCGGAGCAAACACCGACATCGTCGCAGCGAGCGTGGAAGCCTACATCGACTGTATCAACAAATTCAAGGACTAATCAGCGGTCTTCAGCATGAAAACCTCCGTTACACAACTCTATCCCGTTTGGCTGCTCATACTGGCAGGCATAAACCTTCTCTCGCTGCTTCTGTCCGTGTTTTTTCTTTTCGGAGGTTTTGGCAACGGGTTTTGGTCGTACCTGCTGTGGCAACTCGCATGGATTGCGCCAATATGTTGCTTCTTCGGCAGCCTGAAGTCGCACGACATGGGAAAGACATGGCTCGCTGTAATAGTAGCACTCGCTGGTATAGCCATCATGTGCTTCGGCACCATGACCATCTTTTCAAAATAAAACAACTGTTGCACTCAGAACGACGGGTGCAATTTGAAAACAGACAGAACAATGAACACACTTTTCGACAAAATCTGGGACCAGCACGTTGTACAAATCGTTGACGACGGCCCCACACAGTTATACATCGACCGCCTCTATTGCCACGAAGTAACATCGCCACAGGCTTTTGAGGGCATGCGCAGCCGCGGACTGAAACCTTTCCGCCCGAAGCAAATCTTCTGCATGCCCGACCATAACACACCCACCCACGATCAGGACAAACCCATCGAAGACCCCGTGAGCCGCAAGCAAGTGGACACCCTCGCACGAAATGCAGAGGAATTTGGACTGACCCATTTCGGCATGCTCCACGAAAACAACGGCATCATCCATGTCGTAGGTCCCGAACAAGGTCTGTCGCTGCCGGGTATGACCATCGTCTGCGGCGACTCACACACGTCCACACACGGTGCTATGGGCGCCGTTGCTTTCGGTATCGGCACGTCAGAAGTGGAAATGGTCATGGCATCGCAGTGTATCCTGCAAGCCAAGCCGAAATCGATGCGCATCACGGTCAACGGCACACTCGGCAAAGGCGTAACCGCCAAAGACCTCGCACTCTACATCATGAGCCGCATCACCACAAGCGGCGCCACGGGCTACTTCGTGGAGTATGCGGGAGAGGCTGTGCGCAACCTGTCCATGGAAGGTCGCCTCACACTCTGCAACCTCTCCATCGAGATGGGAGCACGCGGCGGTTTCATAGCACCCGACGAAAAGACCTTCGAATACATCAAAGGACGTCCCTATGCGCCAAAAGGCGAAGAATGGGACAAGGCACTCGCCTACTGGCGTACACTCCGCAGCGACGACGATGCCGTGTTCGACAAGGAAGTGCTATTCGACGCTGCCGACATCGAGCCAATGATCACATACGGCACCAACCCGGGCATGGGCATCGGCATCTCTGCCACCATTCCCGAACCGCAAAACCAGAGCGATGAGAAAGCACTGCAATACATGGGTTTCAAGGCCGGCGAGAAGATGACCGGCAAGAAAGTGGACTACGTATTCCTCGGTGCCTGCACCAACGGCAGGATAGAAGACTTCCGCGCCTTCGCCGGCATAGCACGCGGCAGGCAGAAAGCAGAGGGCGTCGTGGCATGGCTCGTGCCGGGGTCGTGGAAGGTGTATGAACAAATCTGCAACGAAGGACTCGACAAGGTGCTCGAAGAAGCCGGATTTGAGATACGCCAACCCGGATGTTCGGCATGTCTCGCCATGAACGACGACAAAATACCCGCCGGAAAACTGAGCGTATCTACAAGCAACCGCAATTTTGAAGGCCGCCAAGGACCTGGAGCACGCACCTGCCTCGCCAGTCCGCTGATGGCTGCTGCAGCTGCTGTAACAGGTGTTATCACCGACCCACGCGAGCTACTCTAAAAAGTACAGAATACACCGAGACAATCAAAAACCAAGATACCCATCCGATGGGCATCCTCTAAAACCAAAAAACATGATTATCCGAAAACTGACATTCTTAGTTGTTTCGACTATCTTCGTTTTGACAGCCTGTGCAGGAAATGGAAGAAAAATCAAGTGGGAAAACGTGGACAGCATGACCTACCACTTTGAGGGAATTCATTTTCAGCCAGAAATGCAACGCAACTATAGCATTACGCTTACTCCTAAAAAAGTGTCTGTAACCATAGATAGTTACGGTTCTTTGGTAATGAGAGAAGAATTTGAGAACACACCTGAAAAGTTCCAACAAGCCATCAACGTTCTCAAAGCCAATGGTCTCAAGCCAAACAAAATCAAAGAGTCCGACCCCTACCAAGAGCAAGGGTGCCATCATCTTATGGTCTATTCTGCAGATCAAGTTGTTTTCAAAGGCTATTGCTTCGATGGTTATTCCACTTTCTCTTACAAGGAAGATCCCATCAAAGCGACGAGTGTTTTCCTTAATGCCGTACCTAAAAAGATTGACTCTATGGTAGAAGAATCACGTAAACCAAAAGAAAAGCCTATCAAAAAATGCAATATCAACTGGGACGAGGTGGACTGCGCTGAATACAAGCACTCCACTGGAACTATAGCCCCAGAGTATTACCGTTCATATTTGATTTCCATAACGCCCGATAGCATGGTGCTTACCGTGTACGACTACAGCGAGAAACTCCTCAGACACGCACATCCCAACACACCTGAAGCCTTCAAGGCCTTCTTGGAGAAGTGTAAGGAACAAGGCTACTATTCCACTGAAGAACAAGATTTCAGAACTGGTGGCAGTTACGAGATGGTGGGCTTCTACAAAGGAAATAAGGCACTTTTCAAGAGAGACACGGAATACGGATTGAGCACAAAGAAAGGCGGTATAGGACAAGCATTTTTGGCTGTATTCCCCGAAAGTGTGCATGATGCGATAGAAAGCACAATGAAGCACAGATAACAAGGACACTCAAAGCAAAAAAACTATGCGACGCATTCTGCTTATACTCTCGGTATTCGTTCTCACGCTCGTTTCAGCCAACAGCATCCATGCAGAGTCCATCCCATGGGACAAACTGACCAAACTCTGCTACTACTTTGGTGATGCTTCCAAGCCAGCCGATGAGAAGCGCGACTACAGCATCATCATCGATGAGAAAAACGTATGGCTCTCTGTACGCTGCGAAGACAAAATCCTTATAGAACGCAGATACGACAACACGCCCGAAGCGTTCCACAAGACAATCAAGGCGCTCCGCAGTCAAGGAATAAAAAAGACCGAAGAAGGTGGCACACGCAAGAGAGGATGCTCAAGTGAGCAAATCACGCTCTATGCAGGCGACAAGTGCGTATTCAGTGCATACCGCGAAGGCGAATACGGCAATCTCTACCTCAAACATGGTGAACCAAACGATGCTTTCGAGGCGGCAGTGCCTGAAAATGTGCACAACATTATTCTGGAAACGTTTTACTATCAGGATAAGAAGTAATAAAAAGTAAGCTTCCACCTAACCTAACAAACAAAGATCTGAACGACATTATGAAACAAAAATTCGATATCATCCGAAGTACGTGTGTGCCCCTGCCTTTAGAAAATGTGGACACAGACCAAATCATCCCGGCACGCTTTCTCAAAGCCACCGACCGCAAAGGCTTCGGCGAGAATCTCTTCCGCGACTGGCGATACAATCCCGACGGTACAAAGAAAGATTTTGTCCTGAACGACCCCACCTACAGCGGTTGCATACTCGTGGCAGGCAAGAACTTCGGCTGCGGATCGAGCCGTGAACATGCTGCATGGGCGATAGCCGACTATGGCTTCCGCGTGGTGGTGTCCAGTTTCTTCGCCGATATCCACAAGCAAAACGAACTTAACAACTTCGTGCTGCCTGTAGTTGTCAGCGAAGCGTTCCTGGCACAACTCCTGGCAGACATCCAAACCAACCCAAAGACAGAAGTTACCGTTGACCTGCCCAACCAGACAATCACTAATGAAGCGACAGGCGAGAGCGAGCACTTCGACATCAACGGCTACAAGAAGTACTGCCTGATGAATGCCCTTGATGACATCGATTTCCTTTTGAAGAACAAGGAGAAAATCGAGGCATACGAAAACAAATGAACCACCGAATCCAATAAAGACATGGCAAAGCCTGCTCCTACACAGCGCATAGAAATCATGGACACCACGCTCCGCGATGGTGAACAGACGGGCGGTGTGTCGTTCATGCCGCACGAGAAACTGCAAATAGCCAAGGCACTTCTTCGTGATGTCTGCGTAGACCGCATTGAAGTGGCAAGTGCGCGTGTGTCCGAAGGAGAGAAGAAGGCAGTGACGAGCATCTGCGGATGGGCGAGTGCACGCGGTTTTATCAACCGTGTGGAAGTGCTTGGTTTCGTGGACCACCACGTTTCGATAGAATGGATTATAAGTTGCGGTGGAAAAGTCATCAACCTGCTTTGCAAAGGTTCACAAAAGCATTGCGAACAGCAACTGCGAAAAACACCGGAAGAGCACATCCGCAACATCATTGAAGAAGTGGAGTATGCCTATGCGCGTGGACTGGTAACAAACGTATATCTTGAAGACTGGTCGAATGGCATGAAGGACTCGCCCGAGTATGTTTTTGCCCTTGTGGAAGCACTGCGACAGACACATGTGAAACGCTTCATGCTGCCCGACACGCTCGGTGTGCTAAACCCACTCACCACAGTGGAATATATGCGCAAGATGCGCCGACGCTTTCCCGACCTGCATTTCGACTTTCATGCCCACAACGACTACAACCTCGCCATAGCCAACGTATCGAGTGCTGTATTAGGCGGCTGCAACGGCATACACACCGCCGTGAACGGACTTGGAGAACGTGCGGGCAATGCGCCGCTGTCGAGTGTGCAAGCCATACTTAAAGACCATTTCGGTATCAAGACAGGCATCGACGAGAGCAAGCTCTACACCATGAGCCTGCTCGTGAGCAGTTGCTCGGGCATACCGGTGCCGCAAAATATGCCCATCGTTGGCGGACACGTGTTCACACAAGTGGCTGGCGTACATGCTGACGGCGATAACAAAAACGGTCTCTACCAGAATGCCCTCATGCCCGAACGTTTCGGCAGACACCGCGAATATGCCCTTGGCAAGAACAGCGGGAAAGCCAATGTGCTGAAAAACCTTGAAGCACTCGGACTTGAACTCACACCCGAGGAGACGAAACGCGTAACAGAGCGCGTCATCGAACTTGGTGACAAAAAAGAAGTGGTAACACCCGAGGACCTGCCCTACATCATCGCCGACGTGCTGAAGCACGACACGATGAAGGAGACTGTGAAACTGGAGAGTTATCTCGTTACAACAGCATACGGACTGAAGCCCTCTGCCTCGCTGCGCATAGAAATTGACGGCAAAAGTTACGAAACGAATGCCACGGGCGACGGACAATACGATGCCTTCATGCACGGTTTGCGCGATATATACGAGAACCGGCTGCATCGCCCCCTTCCGCTACTGACGGACTATGCCGTAAGCATCCCGCCGGGCGGACAGACCGATGCCCTCGTGCAGACCACCATCACATGGGAACTCAACGGCCGCACATTCCGCACACGCGGACTCGACGCTGACCAGACTGATGCTGCAATAAAAGCCACCATCAAGATGCTCAACAGCCTCGGATAAAGAGAAAGAAGTTTTTCGAAGTTAACGAAGTTAATGAAGTTAAAGAAGTTAACGACGATACGTTGGACCGATAAATTACAGAAAGAAGAAGAAAGAAGTATTTCGAAGATAATGAAGTTAGCGAAGCTATAACTTCAAAGAGAAAGAGGTAACGTCGTTAACTTCGAGCGAAGCGATAACTTCAATAACTTCGATAACTTCAAAGAGAAAACTATAACTTCAAAGAGAAAGAGGTAACGTCGTTAACTTCGAGCGAAGCGATAACTTCAATAACTTCGATAACTTCAAAGAGAGAGAACATATCATAAAAAAAACTAACATACAATGAAACTGAACATAGCAGTTCTTGCCGGCGACGGCATAGGCCCCGAAATTTCTGTACAGGGCGTGGCAGTAATGAGCGCTGTAGCAAAAAAATTCGGACACGAAGTAAACTATACCGATGCACTCTGCGGTGCGGCAGCCATCGACGCTGTTGGCGACCCATTCCCCGAGGAGACATTCAGGATTTGTGAAGCGGCAGATGCCGTACTCTTCTCAGCAGTGGGCGACCCGAAATACGACAACGACCCCGAAGCGAAGGTGCGCCCCGAACAAGGTTTGCTCGCCATGCGCAAGAAGTTGGGGCTCTTTGCCAACATACGCCCGGTACAGACATTTGAGTGCCTCATCCACAAATCACCGCTGAAGGATGAACTCGTGAGAGGTGCCGACTTCGTTTGCATCCGCGAACTTACCGGCGGTATGTACTTCGGAGAGAAACAGGAAGGCACCGAAGAGGCATACGACACGAACAAATACACTCGCCCCGAAGTGGAGCGCATACTGAAAGTGGCATACCAATATGCCATGCAGCGGCGCAAGCACCTCACGGTGGTGGATAAGGCTAACGTGCTCGCCAGTTCGCGCCTATGGCGCAAGGTGGCACAGGAGATAGCACCGCAATATCCCGAAGTAACGACGGACTACATGTACGTAGATAATGCTGCCATGCGCATGATTCAGGAGCCTACATTCTTCGACGTGATGGTTACGGAAAACACGTTTGGCGACATCCTCACAGACGAAGGGTCGTGCATCAGCGGAAGCATGGGATTGCTGCCAAGTGCGTCCACAGGTAGCAGCACACCCGTATTTGAGCCAATCCACGGCTCATGGCCGCAAGCCAAAGGTATGAACCTTGCCAATCCATTGGCACAGATTCTGAGCGTGGCGATGCTCTATGAGTACTTCGGTCTGAAAGCGGAAGGCAAACTTATCCGTGATGCCGTAGATGCCAGCCTCGATGCCAATGTCCGCACCCCTGAAATACAAGTGGAAGGCGGCGGAAAATACGGCACGAAGGAAGTTGGCGAATGGATTGTCAACTGGATAGAGAACAACGCTTAAACAGCATTCTGACTCTCACACGATGCGCCCGTCCCCAAACAGGGGCAGGCGCATTAGGCATTATTTCATAAAAGATTTCAGATGAAAATCTCCGATTTCAACTATCCCTTGCCCGACGAGCGCATAGCAAAATACCCTCTTGCAGAACGCGACTCTTCCAAACTTCTGATCTATAAGGACGGCAATGTGAGCGAAGATGTGTTCCGCCACCTGCCCGACCTTCTGCCCGCTGGCGAACTGATGATTTTCAACAACACGAAAGTCATTCAGGCGCGCCTGCATTTCCATAAGGAAACAGGTGCCCTTATTGAAGTGTTCTGCCTTGAACCACACACACCGCACGATTATCAACTTTCGTTCGCACAGACGCGTCGTTGTTCATGGACATGCCTTATAGGAAATGCCAAGAAATGGAAGGAAGGACGACTGGAACGCATCATTCGTGTAGGAAATCGCGACATCACACTCACTGCCGAACGTGGCGGAACAAGCGGAACAGGTTTCGAAGTCATCTTCGACTGGCAAGATGAAAGCATCACCTTTGCCGAAGTGCTCGATGCCATCGGTGAACTCCCTATCCCACCCTACCTGAACCGCAACACGGAAGAAAGCGACCTGCGAACCTACCAAACGGTGTATTCCAAAATCAAAGGCAGTGTGGCAGCACCTACGGCTGGCCTGCACTTCACCGACCGCGTACTCCAGGCGCTCGACGAGAAAGGCATCGACCGTGAAGAAATCACGCTCCACGTAGGAGCCGGAACATTCAAGCCTGTCAAGACGGAAGAAGTGGAACAGCACGAGATGCACGCTGAATGGATTGCCGTGAACTGCGAAACCATCAATAAACTTCTAAAACACAACTGCCAATGTATAGCAGTTGGCACAACAAGCGTACGCACGCTCGAATCGCTTTACTACCTCGGCAGAAAAGTTTCTCAAAATCCTGAACTCCAACCGGACGAACTGCACGTCAATCAATGGGAGCCATACGAACAGGAAAATGAGATGACCACACATGACAGCCTCAACGCGCTGATTACGTATATGGACAAGCACCAACTTAATGTGCTGCACGCCACAACGCAAATCATGATAAAGCCGGGCTTTACCTACCGCATCGTCAACCGCATGGTAACGAATTTCCACCAACCGCAATCCACCCTCCTGCTCCTCGTCTCAGCATTCGTCGGTGGAAACTGGCGAACCATCTACGACTACGCCCTCGCCCACGACTTCCGTTTCCTGAGTTACGGCGACAGTTGTCTCCTCATCAGAGAATAAACACAAAACAACGGAAACACTTCCGCTCGTAACAACGAATAACGGGCTGGCGATCGATTTCGCCAGCCCGTTTCTTTTGTCTCAAGGTTTATCAAGCCTTTGGTTGCCCGAAACACCTTGTTACCAAATCACTTTCTTGCCGTTGCGGATGTAAACTCCGCCTTTTTGCGGATGGATAACGCGGCGTCCTTGTAGGTCATAGAAAGCATTCTTCGTGCTGCCGGAAGTTTCTATGCCGTTCAGACCTGTTATGGACAAGTCGTCAAAGGCAAGCCCTGCCGATGCTGAAGCGGGAAGCGAGGTAGCCGGTATGTGCGCCCTGTTAGCCCTTATGCTCGTTACTGCGGACGATGGTTTATAGAAACCAGGCTTGCCGTCGGTCGTTGACCTGCCGAAAATGAGATAATTGGCGCGATTGGCATCTGTCAGTGCAATGGCTTCGCAAGAGCCTTGCAAAACATTTGCAGGAAGTGCAGCAAGTGTTTCATCGGAGAGTGTCAGTGTGAGTGTAGAGGCACTTGCCGACTTGAGAATAACTCCGCTGTTTGCCGGTATGGCTGTCAACGGATCAGACAAATCTACTCCTGTTCCTCTGCTATTAAGTGCGGCTGCATAAACGCCTACCTCACTGTTTGCAGGCACTTCGGTGTCAAATGGCAAGTAGGTCGTAGCATAGTAATAGCCATCGCCGCCATCGTTCAGCGAAATGACTGGCACGTCCTTAATTACACGCAACACCGAACCTCCTGCATTCGTAGCACCGCTATTGTTCCAAAAGGCGAGATTGCCGTCGCGGTAATTGATGTATTCGTTCGTACCCCCGTATATTTTAAGGTTAAATCCGCCCGAAACACCGGAAACGGCAGTTGGCGAGATGTTCCAAAGATTTGTATAGCCGCTTCCAAGCGCAGCATTGGCATCTGCAAGGTGTGGATAGGTGCCACCACCATTAGAGCCGCTCATCGTGGTAGAAGTGATGAGAATTTTGTCTTCCTGTGCATTGTAGATGCTGATACCACTGAAAGGATCGCCCTTGAAATACCACACACAGCCTTTATCTACTTCTGTAATGTTTGTTTGAAGAACTGTTTTCGAAGCATCACCATCGTCCACATACCTTATAGGGTCGTATGTTCCACCCGTACCTAATTTAAGGAAATAATAGTGCTTTTGCAAGTCGTTGCTGATTTCAAAAGGCAGGCTCAGGGTGCACGGAATGTTCACCGTTGTATCATTATTGACAATGCCTTCAGGAGTAGTGGCCACCACGTAGTCCGGCACGTTTATGGCCGGAAGCAACCTGCCTTTGCGCACATCTTCCTGTGTAGTCAGTTTCACCTGTCCGTCAAGCATATAGTTGTAAGTAACGGTATATGTGGGACTAACTTCAGAGGGCTGCACATAGGTAACGCGGTAGAAATCGAACACGACGCACGTGCCTGCCGTACCGATAGCACCATTGTTGTCCCAATAACTGAGGTTGGGCAGGGTGTTGGCGGCTTGATTCGCATGAATGTACAAGATATTTGAGCCATTAGTATAGTTCGTTTGGTGCATCGTTTTATCCGAATTCCAAACGAGGTTAGCCGTTTCTGTGCCTGAGAAGTTTGTATTTCTGGATGCGTCAGCCACGAAATAAACCGACGGGTTAGCCAAATTCTGCAATGTGAATGTCGTGCCGTCGTTACTCTTCTTAAGTCGCCATACGTAATTGAGGTCCGTTACTTTATCAGAGAAGTCGATGCCCGATGTGTTTGCGCGGTATTTCCTGTTGCTTGCAGAAGAATCGTAGTAGATATACCCTTCGCCCTTATTCGATATGGCATTGAGCACGTAGAGCGTATCTTCAAGAGCCGTAGCGGCTGTCTGCTCCATCTCGTAATAAGGCGTAACCACACTGGTTGCTGAAGGTACACCATCATACGCAACCACCATGAACGGGGGCAGCGTGATGTTAATGGTTTTGTCAATATCCAACACCGCGTTGCTGAGCACCGTGGGTGTTTGGTTAGCATAGACATCTGTCAGCGCGATGTAGCGGTCAGTAATATATGAAGGGATTTCAAAAATCTTGCGGAGCGTTGTGGTCAGCGTCTGTTCCGTACCGCACGGGTTGCGGAGCGTAACCGTGTTCTTACGCTCATTCCATGCCGCCCATCCGTACATGTGTGAAGTGCTACCATCCCATGGTGCACCACCCACCCAGTGGGTGTCGCCCAACACATCCGCATTCCTCTTGTGCCATTCGATACTCTCTGATAAATCGTCCCAAAGTTTTCCGTTGTTGATATTATCGAGCTGCAACGTATCCATATAGAGTTCTACCATGGCTGAACCTGAACCGTAAGCACAACGGATTTCGCGCACTATACCGTCATAATTGAGCGGCATACTCGCTGCGCCTGAACTTGAGTTCAGATTTCCAAACTTCGAAACGATAACGCCGTGTGTCATCAGGTTATTGATGGGTGTGAGTGGCGAGTTGGTCACGAAGATGTCATGCACCATGGAGTCGCGATAGGTAATCCATTTTTCGCGTAAGTCGCCTGCAGCACCTGAAACGGTTTCCCAGTCGTTACCTTGCTTCCAGATAGCGTCAGTATATTTGAACCAGAATGGTGATGCCCATGTCCCTACTGTGGTATAGATGAATACATCAGGGTTCACTTTGCGCAATTTGGCTTCTATACCTATGATACCCTCACAATCTTCAAGGCCGGCTTCCGTTGTGGCAGGTCCTTCGCGGTTTACTCCAATTTCTCTGATGCCGTCGAACTTGAAACAGTTGAAATTGTAATTCTGCAAGAAGTGAGAGCATGTATCAAGGAACAGGCTGTAATACTCGGGCTCGGCAAGTCCCATAGTTTTGCCCTTGTCAGTCCAATACTTCTTTCTTTGCGCTCCAGCCGTATCGTATCCACCTTTCGGACCGAGCCATGCACCGATGTTCGTGTTAAAACTGCCTGCAAGGTTGCTGAGATTGGTAAAGCCGTTAGGGAAGCCGGGGTTGAATCCCCAATTACCGTATGTATCCCATCCGTCATCCCAAACAAACGACTGAATGCTCTGCCCACGTTTAGTGTAAAGACTATCCTTCCAATGCTGAAGTATTTTCATACATTGAGCCTCGGTCATACAATGTGAATAGTCGCTGTATTTGTTGGTACGATTGATATTGACTTCGTACCATGAGTTATAAAGTGAGAAACTGCGCCAAGGCACAGCACGTTCGCGCTCCACGTATGCAAGAACGGAACGACGGGCCTGGTCTTGGTTGTCGTCTTGAGCAATCAGACCGACAACAGCGCCAACGTGCCAATCATCGTTGGGCTTAAGCCATTGCGGACGACGCCACACACCTTGTATAGTGGAAGTTGGAGTAGCGACTGCATCATCACGCTTAGTTATGGTTGCTCCACTGACAGTAATAGTACCTGCGTCGCAAATGCTCGATTGCGACTCGTGGTCAATAATATATCTAAGCGTATAATTACCGGCTTCAACACCCGTCAGTGTATAAACATGGTTTACTTTCCTACCACCAGAGAAACCGGTGTGATAGTCGTGAGCCACTACAGAACCGTTTGCATTCAAAAGTTGTACACCAACGGTTGCAAGACCGCAACTTCCGCTGCCGTAAAGGAACGTAAAGGAGACCGTACCATTGTTCGTCAGGTTAGAAACCGTTACAGGTCCTTCTGCCGCAGAGAATGATGTTGAAGAAAAGGACGTAATATTCTCGTATGGAGTCAAAGACAACAGTTCGGAAGGCACCTCACTGGAAGCGAGGTTGCTGAAATAGGAGTTTTTCCAGGAATCCACCTCAAAACTGTTTGTACCTTTCTTTATGGTTGCTCCACTGACAGTGATGGTACCTGCATCGCAAATGCTTGATTGCGATTCGTGGTCAATAATATATCGGAGCGTATAATTGCCTTCTGTAACGCCTGTCAGTGTATAGACATGGTTCACCTTCCTACTACCCGAGAAACCCGTGTGATAGTCGTGAGCCACTACAGAACCATTTGCATCCAACAGCTGTACGCCAACGGTTGCAAGACCGCAACTTCCGCTGCCGTAAAGGAACGTAAAGGAGACCGTACCATTGTTCGTCAGGTTAGAAACCATTACGGGACCTTCCACTGCAGAGAAAGATGTTGAAGAAAAAGATGAGAGGTTCTCATAAGGAGTCAAAGACAACAGTTCGGCAGGCACCTCGTCTGAATCGAGATCGTTGAAATAGGTATTCTTCCAGGAACCCACTTCAAAATCTGCCGCACCTACCACCGTGTTGAGTGCAGTAGGTGTTTCAAGTCCTGCAAAGATATGGCTTGTTACGAGGGGACTTCCTGCCACGGGTTGGCCATTTCTGGTCGGCACACCGTGCCGATTGTTCACATAGAACTGCATCGGCGTGATGGTCTTCATTTTGACGTCGTGCGTCGTAGAGAAATCAACGGTGGTCCTCAAGTAATGCGAACCGTCGCGCAATACTGCACGCCATGTGGCGGTCAGTGTTTTCCCCGTTTCGAAGTTATACGTATATACTGCCTTAAGGGCATATCCATTCGCACGGCTCTCACTTGCTGTACGCACAGCATTATTCGGTGTGAGCGTCTCCATCGTCACACTTTGAAGCGTCATGGCAGAAGCCTTGACTTTTGTACCGTTGTAGAGTTGGAACTCGAAGAGTTCTTTTGCGCCTTGAATGTCGAGTGCTTCAGCACCAACGAAAGAAAGCACACCATTTCTTTTTGCAAACGTGGCAGAAAATAGGTTGTTCCCTAATGTCCACTGGTCTGTACCGGAAACTGTCAGCGAAGCCGTTCCGGGTTTTGTGGCAGCAGGATACTCTGGTGTTACCCCTATCGTATTGTTATTGTCATCCCCGCCGATGGAAGGATCAGATGGTTCGCCCACCATTCTTACGGTTATTCTCAGGTCTCCATCCACGATTTCAGCAGGCAAAGTCAGTTCGCCGTCTGTAAGATCTGCACCTGTATAAGTTGTTGTGAGCACTTGAGGCACACTGTGTATAATGGCCGGATTAGCATCAAGAACACCATGGGTAACCAGGATTTCCTCCACCTCGTACCCTGCATTGGGTACCACTTTCAATGTAAGTGCCTCATTGTAGGGAACAGTGGTGCCACCAAGAGTTTGATTGGAAACATTGAGCACTTCTCCGTATCCACTGACCACGCTGACATTTACTTCAGAACCGCTGAAAACACGCAGACGATAGTCGGCTATGCCACCGCCATTGGAAATGATGTGGTTATTAGAGGTTACGTTTCCGCCGGCATCGATTTCATTCCAGTCCACCTTGAAGCGGATGCGGTAGAAACCATCGGCAAGGTTGGGAATGGTGAATGATGGCGGGTTGAGCACGTTGCGTGCAGAACCTGTAAGGTTAACGCCGTTGCTGTTGTAGCCGGATTGTCCGTTAGTGTTATTACCACTCCAGAATGAGAAAGTCATAGCATCGCTGTTCTCGCCGATAACACCGTTGGTAATGTTGCCTGTATCAAAAATACCATTTTGGTTCTTGTCGATATATACATAGCCATGCATCGGACCGCCTGCGTATCCAAATGTCGGAGTCATAGCATCGCCTGGCGCAACGAAGAAGGTCTGCGACATGTCTTCGTGATACACCTTTTTGTCGTTGGCGATATCAACTCTTTTGCCAGCCATAGTAACGGCATTGAGGTAGCGATCGGTGCGGCTTATGGTTGTGTCCTTATTTAAATTAAGGAGATAGTCGTACGAGATTTCCGTACCTTTTTCCACGAAAAGACCTTCGATAACGATGTCGCCGTCCACCCATTCTGCAGGAATGGTGTAGCAGTCATTCTCGTCGAAAGCATTGCTATATACAATGTCATCCACATACTGAAGTGTGCCGCGTATGAGTTTGTCACCGTCGAGGTTGTAGCCGTGGCGTACACGCATGCCGTTGTAGGCAAATCCGTTCTCAGGATTGAGCTTCACGGTGAATGCCTGTCCGAACGGTGTGGTTGTCATGAGCGCGCTGCCGTCTCCGGAGAGCACCTCACCATTGCGGTTGTCTTCCGTAACGGTAACGTTGTCTTCGTGTACATTGAGGCGTACGTCCACTATACCACCACCATTAGACACGATGGTCGGTGCACCGCCCGGGTCAATGTCGTTCCAGTCGTCCTTGAAGCGCATGCGGTAGAATCCCTTTGGTGTACCGGCGGGGATAGTGAATGACGGCATGGCAAGTGTATTGTTGGAACTATTCGTTACACCTCGACTGTTCTTGCCGTTGTAGTTGGAGAAGGTCTTGATGTCGCTGCCTTCTGCAGGTGTTCCGTTTGCATTAAGACCGTAGGAGAATTTTCCGTCCTGTCCGTAGTCAATGTAGAGGTAACTGTTCATCCAGTTGCCTTCGATGGTCATGGATGCCGTAACTTCCTGACCTGCCTTGACGGGGAAGGTGTTCTCCATCATGTCGCGATAAACGGGATCGCCGCTTGACGGGTCGGACGATACGTTCACAGTCTTACCTGCCAATGAAACTGTTTTAATACCTCGGTCATTGCGAGTGGATTTGGTGCTTTTCTTGTCAAAGTTGGTGGGATAGTCGTCATACTGTAAAAGCGGAGCAGGACTTGTGTTCACCACAATCTGATCGATGTATGCCACGAAATCCTGATTGCGGTCATGCGGAGATTCGCATTCGGGCACAACGACGAGGCTGTAGATGTCCACACCCGATACACCCTTGATGGCGAATACTGCGTCTGTCCATTTGTTGGGTGTTATCGTAGTGGTGGAGATTTCCCAGAACTGCTCTGTTTCAGGACTTTGTCCTGCCCAATCCTGTTCGCGGTGCTTACCGAGGCCCATGAGCATCACACGTCCTTCTATGGGACGGTTGATGAGTACGTGTACATACTGCGGGGTTGGTGAGAGCGAAAAGGGGGTCTTCAGGTCGATGCGTGCACCGAACTGGTTTGAGCCGAAACGTGAGCGCTGTACACCGAGTATCTTTGCCGTGCTGTTTGGTGCTTCGCCGAGAAAATCATCTACTTGGTTGAGGTGGTTGTCAATGACGGCAACATTACCTTGCAGCGTTCCTTTGCGGAAGGGTGAGTTTTCCCAGGAGTCGTACACGCTGACGGACTTGTAGTCGTCGGTGTCGAATGTTACGCTTGCTGTCTGTGCTGCGGCAGCCATAGGCAGTGCCAATGCTGCGATGAGGGTATATTTCTTGAGTTTCATGACTTTGTTCATTTTTTAAGGTTAATATACCGATACCGTATGCAGCAGCGGACATGCGCGGCTGTCAGTGATCTTGATACGTATTCCCTTTACATTGAAACCATTATCGTAACTGTTCGATGTGCTGCCATTGAGAGGGATAATTCTCTTATAACCGATGGTCGTGGTCTGTATGTTCGACGCACGCTGTGTCCATGTGGTGCCGTCGGCTGTGGTTTCTATGGTGAAACCTTTCACGCGCTGTCCCTTGCGGATGTACTCCTGAAGGGTTACGTAGTGCACGTTCTGCGGCTGATTCCAAGTAAGGGTAATGGTAGCCGCCTTCTGGCCGTCGTTGGTTGCCCAATAGGTGTTCTTGTCGCCGTCTATAAGGTTGCTTGCAGCGTAGTTGCCACCTGAACGTGTAACGTTTGCAGTAACGGTGGCTGTCTTAGCGAGGTCGGTGCCGAAGCGCGTTCTGAGTTTTTCGCCCAAATCGCAGAGTTGCACGGAGTCGGCATCAGTGAGACGTCCGGACATGTCGGGTGGGAAGTTGAGGATGAGTGTGGCGTTCCGTCCCACGGTCTTGAGATACATGTCGAAGAGCGTCTCGGAGTTCTTGGTGGTTTCGCCATCATGCCAGAACCAACCGCCGCTTGTGGCTTTGGCATCGCTTTCGCTGGGCTTCCACTGCCATGCGGTCTCGCTTCCGCTAAGTCCGGAGCCCATGGACCACGTGGTTTCGTTGGTGTAGCCTGATTCCGTACCGCACCAGCGTGCTTCTCCGCCCACGCCCCAAAGGATGATGTCCGGGCAAACTTTGTGTACAGAGTCGCGCAAGTTGGGGATGTCGTAATAGTAGCTTTCGTCGATGGAACGGTTCTCATACGCACCTCCATAATAACCGGAACCTCCGTTGGCGCCGTCGAACCACATTTCAAACTGGTCGGTGCCGTACTGTGAGAGTTCGAAACACTGCTTGAGGAACACCTTTGTTACGTATTCATCAGTGCCGTAGTAGGCACTGTTCCTGTCCCACGGCGATATGTAGAAGCCATACTTCATATCCAGTTTCTTTGCTGCCCTTACGAAAGCCTCAGGAATGTTGGTTTGCTTGGCGTAGGCATTGGATGAGTTCTGACAGTGGTGGTCCGTCGTCTCTGTTGGCCACAAGCAGAAACCGTCATGGTGCTTCACTACTGCGATACCGCCTTTCATCTCTGCTTTCTTGCAGAGGCGGAGCCACTGTTCCGGATCGGGCAACCTTGTGGGCGCGAAACGGTTGACATTCTCGTCACCATTGCCCCATTCCAGACCGGTGTAGGTGTTCATTCCATAATGGAAGAAGGCATAGAATTCAGTCTCCTGCCATTTCATCTGGCGTTCCGAAGGCACGGGGAATACTTCCGCCGGCTCATTGTTCGGATTGCTCGGCGCTTCGTCTATCATCTCCAACTGACCGAACAGGGCAGACGGTCGAACGAATAGTCCAAACACGAGGATAAGAGTAATTCTTTTCATGTTTTTTTCGGATTAATGTCTCTTCAGATTGTTTTATAACCTTAATAAAAAAATATGGGGCAAATTTAATAATTTATTTTCATTCCATGAATAGTTCTTGCAATTAATCTTTCACCATTGTGCAAAAGGTTGGGCAAAAACTTACAATGGGTTTGAAAAATCATCAACTACTTCCGCCTGCTGGCAAAATACTGATAGTCGCGCCAGACTTGGGTGAGGTATTGCCCGGTATAAATGTTGCTGCTGGGCGGCGGACCGCAGATGGGCACTACCTTTTGCGCCAGGCTGTTGATTTGCTGGTTTGTCGATTGACTGTAAGAAGTCAGCACGGTGTGGATAATCTCTGCCTGACCCTCTGTAAGGTTCTGCGCAAGCGGATAAACGGGCACATAGCCGACCTGCACCGTATAGAAGTCGTTCAGTCGCACCATGCGGTTTGCCGAACGTTCCGTGCGAATCACCATCGTGCCGCTCGCCATGTCGCCCAGCCGCTGAGAACGGTCGGAAAAGACGAAGAGGCAGAGCGTAACGGGCGGCAACAGGAGGTAGTCCACCGGTTGAAGTGCCCAGCGCAGGAAAAAGTCGCCCACACTCGGTGCCTCGCCTTCCACGCGCACCACTTTCAACTTCAGTGCCATCTTGCCGAACGTCTGACCATGAAAAAGCACCTCCGTGATAAAAGGATACATCATGATGGCTATCACAATTACAAAGACTGCAAATTCACCAAAGGCTTCAACTAACGGTATCATATAAGCAGCTGACAACCAGATGATAGCAAACATCACCAGCAGGTCAATCAAGCCCGACATCAGGCGTAGCATGAAAACCGCCTGACGGGTTTCCACGCGAACATTCTGACTGGTAATGATGTAATTGTTCATTGCAAAAGCGGCTGTCACAACTGATTTTCCTGCTACATTTGCTGTTGCGGCAAATTGTCAGTCATTTTTCTGAAAGTTTACTCTGCAAATTTATCAAAAATGTTTATATTTGCCACTAATTGAGCCTAAAAGTTCAGAAAATTAAGGGAAGCATTCTGCCTATACGATGTTAGAATCTACGTTCATACAGAGAAATCGCGAGAAGTGGTCGCAGTTTGAGCATGTCTGCTATGCCACGGACCATTATCCGCCCTCACAACTTGCCGACGTTTACGACGAGTTGATGGCAGACCTTGCCTTTGCGCAGACCCACTATCCCGACTCGAAGGTTACGACCTACCTGAACGACATGACACTCAAGATCCACCTCGCCGTGTACAAGAAGGGAAATACGAGCATGAAGCAATCGTTCGTCAGGCTGGTCAGGGAGAGCATCCCCATGGCGCTCTACACACATCGCCGCATGCTCCTCTATGCCCTAGTCCTCTTCGCGTTCGGCACATTCGTCGGCGTGGTTTCACAACTGGGCGACCCCGACTTCAGCCGACTCATTCTCGGCGACGAATATGTGGATATGAGCCTGCAAAACATCAGCAAGGGCACGCCGACGGATGTGTACAGCAGCAGCAACGAAGCCACGATGATGGCACAAATACCCACCAACAACATCATGGTGTCGCTCCGGTGCTTCGTCATGGGCATACTGACGCTTTTCGGCACGGGTGTCATGGCGTTCTACAACAGTGTGATGCTCGGCTGTTTCTGCACTTTCTTCTACCAGCATGGCGTATTCTCCGAAGCCATGCAGGCGGTGTGGCTGCACGGCACGATAGAAATCAGTGCCATCATCGTCGCCATCGCAGCAGGTTTCGTGCTCGGTACGGGATGGATTTTCCCGGGCACCATGAGCCGCCGGCAAGCCTTCCGGAAGAATGCGAAGCAAGGGCTCTACATTTTCCTTGCCACTGTGCCGATGCTCCTCGTGGCAGGTTTCATCGAGTCGTTCCTCACGCGCCACGTCCCGGAGTGGCCCACAGGCCTCAATGTGGCTTTCATTATCCTCTCGCTCGTGCTGGTCGTACTCTACATCATAGTGTGGCCTGCAATGGTGGCTAAAGCAAGAAAACGCAACCATGAAGAAGATTGAACTCTACCGCATACGCACCTTCAGCGACATCTTCGAAGACAGCATACAGTGGCTGAAGGACAACCGGCGCGCCGTGCTGAGATACATAGTGCCGGTGGCAGGTGTGTGCGTCGTCATATTGTCTTCAGTCTTTCTTTGGGCTTACATCATGTCGGAAGAGTTTTACGAAATCGATTTTTGGGATAAAACATTATTCGCAACATTCACCATAATCTTCATTTCCCTTTGGTTGCTCCCTACCATGTTTTTCACGCTCTACGATCTCTACCGGCAACGGGAGAATGGGCTGAAAGACCTCTCTGTCAAGACGTTCAGAAAAGCATTGCCCGCCATGACAAGACGCATGCTGGCTATGCCTGTCGCTGCTATAGCAATCATCGCCTTTATCATTTTGCTCTTTGGCTTCGAAACCGTATTATCTTTCTTCATATTGCCCATAGGTATCATGGCAATGCCGCCGCTGTTTATCTATCCCGCCGTTGTGGCACTGAGCGGTAAAGAATCGGCAGGAAGCATAAAAGAAACATTTTCATTAGGCTACAGCGACTACGGCACTATATTCAAGGTCTCTGTCGCACTGCTTTTCTTCAGCATAGCCCTCTTCATCCTGAGTTTCACATCGCTGGGAATCATCGTGCTGATTGAGGATTATCTGCCGGACAGTCTCCTGCATGGTGTGGGAGAAGAGATATTTAAATATGCCATCTTTTTCATCACCTTCGCCCTCCTCACCGCTTCGGCATATTTCCTCGCCCTGCTGGCACTCGTGGTTGGCGCCCACACCTACGGATCCATCAAGGAGAGCGAGGAAGGCATAAGCATTGATGCTAAAATAGAAAACTTTGAAAACCTCTGATGACATGCCAGACAACGCACAACATACCATGCATATCGACACCGCCCTCATCAGAGAATGGCAACAGAGCGGCGACTACAACTACCTTGACGAGGTGGTGGAAGTGGATTCCGCCACAACGAATAGCACACAAGTCGTTACGAAGAAAGGCACACCTTCCACATCTTTCTCCATACCTCCGCTGGCAGTCTGGTGCTGCGTCGGTGTCCTCGTCCTCGTGATCTTGTTCTTTGCCGTCAGGAACGGATGGTTCATGGGATTTTCCAAAAAGAAAAGCAAGAAGAAGGAAGTAGAGAAGAAGAAAAAAGAGGAGGAAGAAAACGAAACGACAGAAGGCACACTCAATCAGGAAGAAGTTTTCGGTTTTGATTTTCAAAAACTGACCGCCGAGGCACTTGCGGAAAAGGACTATGCTGCCGCACTGAAATACACGTATATGCAGGCATTCAGGCTTCTCTGCGAGGCAGAATTGCTGACATGGAGAAAAGACGCCACACCCTCGGAATATGCCGCACTCGACACAGGTGTAGCATCAGAACCGTTCAGGCGAATCACTGCGGCGTACGTCCGCGCACAGTATGGGCATTACGAAGTAACTGAAGACAATTACGCCGCAGCAAAGGCTGACTTCGAAGAACTGAATAATCATGTCAATGCCATCACGGCAGAACGCCGGCGCAAAGCGCAGGAAGAAGCAGAAGAAGGGGAAAGGACTGCAAGAGAGAAAGGAGGCGAAGCATGAAGTGGAAAAACATTCTGGTGCCTGTGCTTATCTTTTGTGCCTTTGCTGCCGCCTTCATGCTCTTTCTCAGCAGAGAGCGCCACTTCGATTGGGACCAACGCTACCTGAGCAGGAGCGACGAGCCATACGGTCTGAAACTTTTCGACAAACTCATGAAAGAGTCGATGCCGAAAGGCTACGAGGTGGTGCGCTTTCCCGACACGAAAAGCAAGGACTACAACCTGCTGGTCATTGCAGAAAGTTTTAAACTCAGCAGACGAAACACCATAGCCATCTACAATCACCTCAAAGCAGGAAACGACGTGATGATCATTGCAGAACTGCCGAATGTTGTCGAACAAAAAAAAGATGAAAACGACCTCGCAAGCACACAGTACGATGAGTCTGACACTAACGACAACTCACGCTACAGCAAGGTTATTCAGAAGGCCAAGGAGATTGGACAGCGAGGCAAGACCATTGAAAACCTGATAATAACATTGAGAGAAGGGGTTACCTTTGGAGACGAAGCGGAGACACCACAACAACTCAGGAAAAGCCCGACACTGCAACTGACCAATCCTCTCACGCGCGTGAAGGACAGAAAAACCGTTACGGCACGACAAGGATTCTGCACGACATTCTTCGATGAAGACATCGTAAATAATCAAAAAGGTTGGAATAAATGGAATCTCCACAACAAGTACACCATCCCTGCCAATAACACCACATCTAAAGAAGTGAAGGCTGCCCTCGCAGCACACGCGAAAGTGGGAAAAGGCAACCTCTACGTAATCAGTGCCGCACACTGCTTCACCAACGCAGGAATTCTGGACGACAAGACGCTGCCCTTCGTAGTCAGCACCATGGACATGATTGCCGACAGGTCCGTGGTGAGAGTAACTGAGCCATACAACATAGGCATGGATCCTTCCGAAGCAGCAGAGGAAGAAGAGCAAGAGGCAGAATCTATTTTTCAGTTCTTCCACAAGCAAAAGGCGCTCAACCTGATGCTCTACATCACGCTTGCAGGCATCCTACTCGCCATTTTCTTCAACGCGCGACGCCGACAGCGTGCCATCAACGTGAGAAAACCAGAGAGGAACACCACCCTCGCCTTCATACGGCAAATAGCATCGTTGCACATGATGCACACGGACTATCGCGAACTCTATGTCAACAAACTCTATGCCTTCGCCGAACTGGTAAGAAAAAAAGTGGGAGCCGACATCTTCAACTGCACCGAAAAGGATATAGAGGCCATCGCGGGCAGAACAGGACTGTCGCAAAACGAGATAAAAACACAAATCGCACTGCTCATGAACTACAACAGGACAGAGGGGAAGAAGAGGCTGACTTTTGAAGAGTTTACCACAGCAGCAAACATCATCAGAAACATCAAGAAAAAAATAGTTGAAAGTCGTTGACAGTTCTTCGGACCAATCCGAATACTCCGATTATTCTGACAACTCTGACAACACTCAACAATCAAAAAAACAACAAAAAACATCATGGATACAAGAATCGACCTTACAACATTCAACCAGAAAATGGTGCTCATACGTCAGGAAATAGCCCGATACGTGGTGGGGCAGCCTTTCGCTGTGGCACAACTCCTCGCAGCCATTATAGCCGACGGACACGTGCTCATAGAGGGTGTGCCCGGTGTGGCAAAAACGCTTCTGGCAAAGACTGTGGCACGACTGCTCAATGCCGACTTCTCGCGCATACAGTTCACGCCCGACCTCATGCCGAGCGACGTACTGGGCACATCAGTGTTCAATCCCAAAACTCAGGACTTCAATCTCCACAAAGGTCCCGTGTTCTCGCAAATCGTCCTCGCCGACGAAATCAACCGCGCACCGGCAAAGACGCAGGCTGCCCTCTTCGAGGTGATGCAGGAACGTCAAGCCACCATCGACGGCATCACCCACCCCATGAGCGAACTCTTCTTCATCATCGCCACACAAAACCCCATCGAACAGGAAGGCACCTACAAACTGCCTGAAGCACAACTTGATCGCTTTATCATCAAGATTACAATGGGATACCCATCACAGGCAGAAGAATTAGAAATACTGGAGCGACACCAGAAGAAGGAGCGCATGGACATCAACGCCATAAAGCCCATATTCTCCGTGCAGGACATACTCGGCATGCGGCAGATGATGGACAATGTGGTGGTAGATGCCAACATTCTCGGCTACATTACGCGCATCGTGCAGAACACGCGCAACAACGCAGAAATCTATCTGCCGGCATCACCGCGAGCCGCCATAGCCTTGCTGCAAATCAGTAAGGCGTATGCCATGATTTCAGGCCGCGACTTCGTAACACCCGACGACGTGAAACTTCTTGCACCAAGCGTGCTCTCCCACCGACTGCAACTCACGGCAGAAGCCGAGATGGAAGGACTAACCATCGAGCACGCCATCAGGCGCACACTCGAAGAAGCACTTGTTGATACCAACCAGCAACGCGCCATGTTCTAAGGCAAACGTTCACGGCACAGACAAACCCCATAGCACGGAACAGCATGTATCTCACACCTCGCTTCTTCGCTCTCCTCGCCATTACGGCACTCCTCGCGGCAGTGGCTTACTGGTTGCCTGCGCTTTACCCTGCGGCCATCATCGTGCTCATTGCCCTCGTCGCGCTGACCATAGCCGATGCCATAACAGCCTTTGCAGCCATACGGGTGAAGGCGCGGAGAACCATGCCACAACTCTTCTGTATCGGAAGCAAAAACAAGGTGAGCATAGAAGTGGAGTCGGAAGCCAGAATAAAGGTGCACCTGCGGATACAGGACGAACTGCCACCCGAAATGTGCTACCACGATGCACAGTATGACACAAGCCTTTCAAGTCGGGAAACAGCAACATACAACTATACACTCGAGCCCAAGGAACGAGGAAAGTTTTCCTACGGCGACATCATCGTCTTCGCACGCACACCACTGCAACTCATAGAGCGAAAAATCAGAATAGCCACAGATCGCGCACACATCGAAGTATATCCCAACTTCAAACGACTTGAACACGTAGAACTCGCTGCCATCAGCACGACACAGCACGAAGGCGAAAAACGACAACTGAGACCCATCGGACAGACCGACTTTGAACACATACGCGACTATGTGCCGGGCGACGAATACCGACACATCAACTGGAAAGCCACGGCACGCACAGGCAGGCTGGAGGTGAACACCTATCAGGAACAGCGCGCGCAAAACGTAATGTGCATCATCGACAAGGGACGCACCATGCAGCGGACATTCAACAACATGGCACTTCTCGACCATGCCATCAATTCTACCCTCGCACTGTCCTACTGTGTGCTGAAACACCACGACATGGCAGGCACAATGACTTTCGATGCCAAAATAGACACCACAGTGCCGCCATCGCAGAAGAAAAACCAAATAAAACTCATTCTGCGATCACTCTACGACCAACAGGTAACCTACTCCGAAAGCGATTTCTCGCCACTACCAACGCATCTTGACAAAGCACTACACAGTCGTAGCCTCGTGGTGCTCTTCACCGATTTCAACACACTGAACCAAATGCGGCGACAACTGCCCTACTTCAGGATGATTGCACGAAAACACTGCCTGCTCATCGTATTCTTCAGGGACAAAGAGGTAGAAGCACTTGCCGACATCACACCCTCGAACGACAAGGAATACAAGCAACAGGCCATCGCCGAAAACTTCATCCTCCAACAACAGACCATCGCCGCAGAACTGCGCCAAAACGGCATCTACAGCCTCCACACCACAGTGAAGGACATGCCCGCCAACACCGTACGCACATACCTCACGATGAAGCAGCAGGGGGTTATATAGCAGAAAAGCACTGAAAACATTGACGTGCCCTGAATAACAAAGCGTCAACTATGCAGCAACATTGTTGCTGCAAAATTCAAAAGCGCAGAACCGTCAAAACAATCTTCTTTTTCTTACCTTTGCACGCGCAAATAAAAAAATCACCAATTCCGGCAGATGCGAAAGCAAGTATTTTTTCTACTTTTTTTCCTCATTGCAGTAGGACTACAGACTCTCAAGGCACAGACAGCAAAGTCGATTCTGCAAGAAATCAACACCCTTCGACTTGAAGCCAGGGGCGACTGGCAACATGACAGCCAGGTCAAAGACGAGCGCGGATTCAAAGGACGTTACCTCAATTTCGTCCTCACAGGCAATATAGGCGAAAAATTCTCATACGCCTACCGCCAACGCCTCAACAAGTTCAGCAAGTCGTCGTCCTTCTTCGATGCCACAGACTGGCTATACATCAACTATTCACCAGTTAAGCAACTGACACTATCCGCAGGTAAACAGGTAGCGGCAATAGGTGGATATGAGTACGACGCACCACCCATCGACATCTATTTCAGTTCGGAATTCTGGTACAACATTCCTTGCTTCCAATGGGGTGTGAGTGCAGAATACGCACTCGGCGGTAACGACGCACTGAAACTGCAAGTAACACAAAGCCCCTTCGATGGTTTCTACGACCACGAGGATATGTACGGCTACCATCTGATGTGGAGCGGCAGACACGGCATCTGGTCCACCCTCTGGTCTGCCAACCTTATGGAATATGCACCGAAGAAATACATCTCCTACATTTCGCTGGGCAACCAGCTGCAACTGGGACGCGTGAAACTCTGCCTCGATTTCCTCAACCGCGCCGCCAACCACCAAACCTATTTCTTCAAGGACTGCTCGCTCGTGGGCGAAGTGTCCTACAAGCCTAAAGACTGCCTCAACCTCTACGCCAAAGCGACCTACGACGTAAACAAGACGCACACCGATGCCGACCTCGTCATACATAAAGGCACCGAACTGACACGTGTGGGCGGCGGTGTGGAGTTCTATCCCATCAAGAACCACGACGTACGTCTTCATGCCGACTATTCATACGCATGGGGAAAGAATACGAACCCTGACGGAACAATGCAGGACGACCAGTCGCTCGTAAACGTAGGCGTAACATGGAAAATGAACCTGCTTTCCATAAGACTGAAAAAGAAAGATTAGCAGAACAAACAGATTAGCAATAAGCGAAAAATGAAAAAATCATTGTCCGGCATCATCTGCCTCGTCATCATCATAGGACTTTTCACCTATTTGGGTCACAGCATGGGAGCAGCCAATATGCTTAACACCGTGATGAAAACGGCTCACGACCTGTTGCTCAACACCGTGTTCTACCTCATGGCGATATGCGTGCTCACAGGCGCCATAGGCAAACTGTTCGTGGAATTTGGCGTAGTGGACCTGCTGGAGAGATTGCTGAGACCACTGATGAGACCGCTGTTCAATCTGCCCGGTGTGGCATCGCTCGGTGCCGTGATGACATTCCTTTCGGACAACCCCGCCATCATCACCCTCTCGCGCGACAAGCGTTTCAGTAGTTATTTCAAGAAGTTCCAGTTCATCTCGCTGACCAATTTCGGCACGGCATTCGGCATGGGACTCATCGTCATCATCTTTATGATTGGCAATGGCTACCTCGCCGGACCGCTCATCGGATTCTTTGGCGCTTTCTGCGGCTGTGTTGTTTCCACAAGGCTCATGCAGCGCTTCGTACTGAAAGCCTACCCGAAATATGCTGAAGAAAACGCCAACGACAGCCCTGGCGGACAAGACACACTCGTACCGGAAAAGGAACGCAACGAGGAGGAAGAAAAGAAGTCGCTCTTCCTGCGCATTCTGAATGCCCTGCTCGACGGAGGACGATCCGGCGTGGACATAGGCCTCGCCATCATACCGGGTGTGCTAATCATCTCAACACTCGTCATGGTGCTCACCTTCGGACCCGACGCAAGCGGCAACTACACAGGTGCAGCCTATCAGGGAACGGAACTCCTGCCGTGGCTCGCATCGAAAATAGATTTCATCTTCAACTGGCTCTTCGGTTTTACCGACCCGCACCAGATTGCCTTCCCCATCACAGCACTCGGAGCCGTGGGCGCAGCACTGAGCCTCGTGCCCAACTTCATCGCACAGGGCTGGATAGATGGCAACGCCATAGCCGTGTTCACAGCCATCGGCATGTGCTGGAGCGGATACCTCAGCACACACACCGCCATGCTCGACTCGCTCGGCTACCGGGAACTCACCTCAAAAGCCATACTCTCACACACCATAGGAGGCATCTGCGCAGCCATAGTGGCACACTGGGGGTATATGCTCTATTCACTGATCTGAACATTGAAAAAAAGGACTTTGTCGCTTAGTAAAAAAGATGACAGATAACAATGGCGCGCTGTAAGTGCAAAAGGTAATATACAAAGAAGGGCTTTGGGGAAAAATGTATTTTTCTACCAACTTCTATTATCAATCAAACACTATCATGTCAGCCAACTGAAGGAAGTAGTCGTTTGACCAGATGTCGAGTTCGTGGGGGTCTTCCACAAAACCGGCCACGTCGTTCTTTACCTGTTCTATATTAGTTGAAGCCAGTTTCTCGCGTAGCAGATTCATAAAAGTCTCCTTGCTTATTTCCTGCCCGCTGAACTCGCGTATGCGTTCTTGTAAATGCTGATAGTTGAGTGGAGTTTGGTGACGTACATACCACTCAAAGTCGTACCAGTCGCGACCCTTCACCCGCATTTTCCAGTTGCGGAAGACCAAGGCATGCATTTTCCCTGCAAAAAGATCAGGAAGTGCAACACAGCGCACCATAAAGGAAAATGGTTTGAGCAGCATTCTCTGTTCACATCCGAAACCCATAGGCGGACAAGTGTCCAACTCAATCTTAACCTTTACATTCTTCTCTGTCTGAAAGGAAATGTCGTATGCATCAGTGTCTTCTTTCAGAAAGGCTGATTCAACCTTCCCAAAAGTCTTCTTGTCCTTCTTCTTGATAGTCACATCCTTGCCTGTCAGTTTGAATGCCTCGATAATTGAGGGGAAGTAGGCTTCAAGATGTATGTTAGCATCTTTCTCGGTCAATGTGAAGTCCAAGTCCTCTGAAAAGCGACGGAGACCGTGAAAAATTCTCAGGCATGTCCCACCATAAAACGCTGCATGACTGAAGAAATCACTTCGTCCTAAACCTGCCAGTGTGATTTGTTGCATTACTTCATGCTTCGCGTTTACCCTCTCGTTCGGTGTTGATGGTGACAGGGCTTCAACCATTTCGTCAAATATCGTCATAATCTTGTCTTTAACTCTGTTAGGAACGACCCATAATCTTTAATAAGTTAGCCAATACGTTCTTCTTCTTTCCCGCTTCCATACATGCCTGTATGATTTTCCTGTCCATACTTCGTATGTCGCTAATCTCAATACGCATATCTTCCTCAAAAAAAACTTCAAGACTTGCTATGGACTGGGACGGCACATAGCGTTCGCTCATCAGCATGTCACAGAGTGCTTTCTCAGGGGTTGCTATCATATATGCAATGCCTTCAGCAAGTTCACTTCTGACACCAATCGGAAAATATGAGGAAGAAACGCCTCGATAAGAAAAACGACCGAAGAAATTCTCAAATCTACTGGTGTGGAGAGTGGTTACAGACGTGATTTCATAAACTCTCTCGGGAATCAAACCATAGTGGCAAAGCGCGTAGTGCGCAGAGATGTATGAAGGACAATAGAGATGGTTAGCCACCAACTCAACCGACACCATTTTACCACTAATGTCTGGAGAAACCACAAACAACCCGCGTTTCAGTTTGATGAGCATTCCTGCACGCTCCAGTACCTGCACTTTCTTATCGGGTGAACGATAGTCGCGGAAAAGGCTCTTTAGTAGTCCACTACTCACGGGTACATTCCCTAATTGCTTCAAGGCATTGAGTTCTTCTATTGAAATCATAAATCCCTGTTTTGGTGCAAAGTTATAATTTTTCGCTTAGAAAAAGAAGTAAATCTTCTGTTTTTATACGAAAAACCACAATTTTTACATCCCGACACCTCCCACATCTACTCCCCACCACTAACGTCAAGGTGAAGCACGCGGGGGATGAGTGAGGGCGTGACTGGACCTTCAACATGGATGAGTAAGAAGATACAGCCGTCCATAACGATGAGCAGGTCGTCCACCTTGTTGTCCGTTACTTTCCGGACGTAGGCAGAAAATCCTTCTTCTTCATTGAGCAAGGCACGCAGCATGGGCGGAATGGTGAAATATTTGGACGCATCGGTTTTTTCATAGCCCCGAAGCGCAGTAATATCGCCACGCATAGCACTGGCAAGACTATCGTTTTCTTCCACTGAGAGAAACTCTATGCGCATCGCCTTCAATTCGGAAAGGAGTGCAGGGTTAGTCTCTTCCGCGAAGCGTTTGGGAATGGAGTCGTTCTTTTGCTGGGTCATGTCCTCATACGCCACGTCCTCCAATGTTTTATATTTATCAAACAGTGCTTGCACACCAGAGGGATGTTTCTCCCTCGCCTTCCCAAAAACTTCCTCAAGCTTCCCGTCAAGCATCTTTATGGTGCCGAGGTCTTTGTCGGTCATAATCTGCAATTCCTCCATGACGGACTTAGTTACCACGGATTCTTTTTCCCTCCTACTGCATCGAAGTTCCATGTGAATGATATCAGGCAATAATGATGGAGTTTCTTCTCTCCCGTTTCTAACCGTTCGAAGGCACTGACCGTAGCATGGTAATATTTATCCTTGTTGAGGATGTCGTCCAATTCAATACTGAGTTTGCCCTTTCCTTTCAGGCATTTCCACGCTGCCGATGCATTCCACAACAATCTGTCGCCGTTATAATCGGAAGAGTTGTATCCGCGCCTGCCAAGGTTATAAAATTTTGTGTTTAATGTCCACTTGCCAAGATTAAGGCGCAGTTTTGTTCCATATTCGTAGTTCCAGAATTTATTGTTCATGCCCGCTTCGTGATTCTTTGCTTTAATGTAGTTGAGAGAACCGTACAGTTCGGCAGACAGGTAGTTCCTCTCGTATGTAAGGCTGTAGTTCTCATTCAATGAAAACTGTTGCGTACACATTTCCGTTACGTTTTCTGTTGTGCCCGAATTTGCCAGAAAGCCATAACTCTTCTGATGCGAAACATTAAGTTTGTTTGAAGTGTGGAAATGTGCACCAAGTCCTTTGTCCAGTTCGAGTATTGCTTTCCATCTATAGCCGTTACGTGCGTTGGCACTCCATGTTGTGTTCACGCCTGTCTGAGGATTAAACGCCCAGACGCTCACGATGGGATCTGCTTCTGACGTAAAACCTAACGTAGAGTTCAGCATGAGTTGGCTTTTAGAAAAAGTAGCATCATATCGCATGTTTGCTTCCCACTGCTTTGAATTATGAAGATTGGGATTGCCGAGTTTCACTGACAGCGGGTCGGTGGTGTCAATGTAATTGAGTGTATTCAGAAGTTTGGGCTGATTCTGGCTGTGCGACAGAGTCCATTGCACCGAACTCGCCTTGTTCATTCGCAGTTTGACATCCAGGCTGGGCGATGGCTTCCATAATGTGCGAGTGGCTGTAGTGTCGAGACTTCCACGCCTGTACGATTCGCGCTCGGAGACTGATTCTATGGACATCCCGGGTCTGAATTGCCATGGACCTGCCTTCAGCATCATTCTGGCATCAAAACTGTTTTCAAAAGTCCGTTCATGGTCATAATAACTGTTGGCAACATCCTCCATCCACGTATCGCCGTCATCATAAGACAGAAGATGATTGCTGTTTTGAGTGGTTGAAGTATGACTTAAATTATATGACAGGTAAAAACTGAAGTTCTTGCTCAGATTCTTATTATAACTTACACTCACACCAAACCTTCCGGATTCGTCATCATTGTCGGATCTACGCAGAGAATAGTCGCGGGTATTCATCTTGAGATAATCTATGTGATAGGATTGCAGATTTTTATTGTCTGATTTAGAATAATCGAATCTTGTTGTCAGCTCAAGCATTGAGCCATCTGCAAAAATATAATCAAAATCGGCTCCAAATCTCCCCCTCCCCAAATGACTTTGACTTGACGTATAGGTGCGGTTGCGCGTAAGCAAATGCGCTTTTAAGCTATCGTCCATAGTTGGCAAGAATGGTTCGAGCCTTGGATTCGCACTGTAATTGTAGGGCTGTTCGTCAAAGATGGATGTCCGGTGTTCGCTGTTGGCATCGGTGTATTTATAATCTATGTCTCCATAGATTTCTAAATTCGTCTTTTTATTGAAATCACGCTTAAAATGCAGCGAAACATTTGGATTAAAATTATGCTTGTAGTCTCTTTGGTCTGTAAGCGTAAAGGTGTGGAGTTGCCCTGGAGAGAAATTTTCCTTGGTGGAATAAGTACTTGATATTTCATCGAAATGCGGTAGAGAGACACTACCTCCTAAGCGTCGGCGAAGAGTTTGCGAGCCTCTCACACTGTCAGCGACCGTCGTGTCATTTCGGTGCTCTATCGAAAAAGCGCCAGTCTGCGCCTTACCTTCTCCACCAAGTGGCATCCACATACTGAATTTCATAGATTTATCCCTTAGGTAGTCTCTGTTATTGGCATTGGCAAAGACGAGAGTGGGAAGATGGTTGCTCAGACGCATGGCATCAAGCGTCCCTTCGTATCTGTCCGTGGTCTGATAGCCTGCTTTTGCCGTTCCATACCATTTTTCGAACCATCCGGGCTTTATCTGCAGATCCAGCACTTTATCCTCTTTTCCGTCAGCATTGCCCGTGCGCTCTGTGTACTTGCTTGCCTTGTCATAAACCTTAATCTTGTCAACAGCAATGGCAGGCAGCACACTCACAATCCCATTTGCACCGTTCATGAAATCCTCGCCGTTGATCAATATGCGCAATGGTTTTCCCATCCACGACATCTCTCCTTTTTCATTGATGGTTACGCCGTCAAGTTTTTCTATCAGTTCCTCAAGACGTGCACCCTCTTCAAGTTTGAAGGCCTTGGGGTTGAAAATCACGGTGTCGCCTCGCATGATAAAGCGCTTGTAATGCCCTTTTACCACGGCAGTGTTCTTCAGGATGTCGCTTGGACGAAGGCGGAGCGTGTCGAGTCGCAACGTGTCGCTTTCATTGCCCGAAACAATGAATGACTTACGCATGGTGTGATAACCGATATAACTCAATTCATATTCCAAACGCCCTTGATAATGGTTGTCGAGTGTAAAAACACCTTCAGAATCTGTTTTACGACTATAACCTAAAGTGCCCTGGGAACGCCCGTCATGACGTATCTCTAATGACAATCTAACGCTTGCTTCGCTCAGGGGTTCACCGGTCTGTTCATCCACAACAACACCAATTATATGCTGTGCCGAACCGCAGATTGAGGTTGTAAAGAATAAGATGAATAAAATATATCTACAGTTTTTTAATACCATGGCATCGTTCTTTTAAGGGGTGTTCTATAAATTAGGTTTGAATGATTCTTGAATTATTATTAGTTGTATTTAATTTTGACGTGGTGCCTTATGTAAACGCCATGCGATGCTGAAAAGGAAGTAGCGCGGGATGGTGTTGTACCATGTCTCCGTGCGTCCCTGTGCATTCAGCGTGCGCTGGATGTTGCTGCGCTGGGCGAGGAGGTCGAATGCCGTGAACTTCAGCGTCAGGCTCTTGTTGCGCAGCAGGTGCTTCTCGACCGACATGTTCCATACCCATTCGTCGGTGTTCATCGTCTCATCTTCGTATCCGTTCCGCGTATAGAACGTCAGGTCTGAGTTTACATCAATGTCCAAGGGCAACTTCGCCTGCGCTGTAAATGAATAAAGGACATTCAAACTGTTTATCTTTTGAAAATCTGTCCTTTTACTTGTTGCATGTTGCCAGTCGAGGGTGGTTCTGAAGCCGGCATTGAGGGGTTTGCTGCGATAACGCAAGCTTAAAGTGGCTTCAGATAAATAATTGTGGACAATGCTTCTGTTTATTGCATCTGACTGGTTTGTCCATTCGAAATCAACGCTGTGGTTGTAATGCACCCTGCCATCGACAGAGACATTCCAGTGATTTGTCTTGTTGAGATTGCGGGCAAAACTGCCTCTCAGTTCTGCCTGCCAATTACCATTTATGTTCATTGGCTTATAGGTGTAAACTCCTGTGTTTGGGTCATAACTGCGAGTTTGCCCCACGGCATTTCGTTCAGCATAATACTCAAATGATGCATAAGCGTTTTGTGCGTATTCTTTTATATTAAGTTGCCACGACCCTTTCAAATGATATATATCGGTAGTTTTTAAGTTTTCGTTACCCATGAATATTGCCAAAGGATTGCTGTTGTCAATAACGTTCAAGAGCAGATGCAAATCAGGAGTTTTGCGATCAAAATTGGCAAAGAAATCAAAGCGTTTATATTCCAGTCTTATCAAGGGTTCAAACTTCAGGACCTGTTTCTTTACATGTAAATTCTCAAGACGCAAATCATTCAGGCGGACATTTTCTATTATAAACGGAAAAAACATGAATAGCTGAACATCATCTCCCAAAAGGCAAAAACGTATTTGGGGAGTGTGTTGCCAATGGGTTTCATTCCGGTAGTAACTGTTTATCCAATCGGTCGCCAAAGCGAGCGAATCGACCGTGGAAGGCAAGGTACCGAATCGGTAGAGCCCTTGTTCATCCCATCCGTTTCCCAGTCTGTCAAGGCGATACAGCAACCTGTCTCTTTTATTGTGTTCATACGTTCCTTCATACGTCAAGTACAACTTCTTTTTCCAATTATCGCCCTTTTCAATCAGGCAGTAGTCTCCCCGTAAACTTAAAGCAAATCCTTTCTTCGGCTCAGAGATAAAGCGGTTGTTGAATGTCGTTTCGTTTGAGACGGAGGGAGTCCTGAGCAGATAATTTGAAAATGTCCTGCTTTTAGTTTTATGGTATGTTGCAACGGCAAATATATTCAAGTTCTTGTCCCATGGTAATTGAATGGTAGAATTCAACATCCCCAGATAGTTCAGCCGGTCAGACTTCTTTTCCTGAAGGTCACTGTAATAGTTTGTAACATAGGGAGACATGGAATACCCGGACAGCGAAAAAATGCTGTCGAGCGTAGCAAGGCGATATTGCTCCACAGGTTTTTGGGAAAGTTCTGCACTCAGGATTGAAGAGGACGTGTTTGCAAAAGAACAATCAAAATGATGCTGATAGTGCCAATAGGTCTTTTTTCTCATTAAGGAAAGGCTTCCGTCCCATTGAAATCCCCTGTTGCAGGTGCGTGTGGCTGTTTGAGAACGGTTATGGATGTTGCCGGAATTGAGGAAACTTTCCGAAGCGGTAAAAGCAGTTGTGTTCTCTTTATCGTGGAATGCCTCGATAGTCGTATTTATCTGCGTTTTATTGTCTTTTGACGAAGTGAGGAAAAAGAGCCCGCCCCTTTGCTGCATCCTCTGTCCTGAAATAGGATCTCCGGCACTCCAGTTGCCATCATGGCCGGGCTTGTGGTTGTCATTCAGATTATTGAAGTTGGTATATACTCCCAGACGGAAACGGTCGTTGAAGAACATGCCGAAACCCTTTCCCAAGTAACGTTCTTTCGTCCCGGCTCCGACTTCTGCATTCACCAGCAGACCTTCATGGTATTCCTTTTTCAGGTTGACGTCGATTACCCAAGGGTCATCGGGATGCTTTTCACCCTCTCTGCGCGTCAGGTAGGCATTGTCCGGTGCCTTTTGGTAAGCCTTGACTTTGCTGACCGTATAGGCGGGCAGGTTTTCCAATGCCACGGCAGGATTGCCCTGAAAAAAGTCTTTGCCGTCGATCAGCAAACTGCTTATGGGATTGCCGTTCACGGTAATCACACCACCAGGCTGCAGTTTGACACCGGGCAACTGCTCTATCAGCGCATCAAGCATCGACCCTTCGGAAAGTTCAAAGATGTCAGCATTATAGACTATGGTGTCGCCGTGCGTCACCATCATGATCTTTGAAGCGCGCACCACGGCTCTATCGAGTTGTCTGGGTTTCTTGCGTAACAGGATGGGGTCCGGCGTTATTCTCTTGGCAGATTCAATGCGTAAAATAACCGTTTCATAACCTTGCTTTGAAATTTTTAACAAAAAATAAGGATGCTTGTTCTTAAATTCACAGACATACAGATAATCATCTTCTAAGTCTATCATCATGCAAGTATCCATCAAAGCAGAGTCGGGCGAAAGTATATCGACCTGCACATCTTTTAAAGGACGATTAAAAACACTATCACGCACATACACGCTGAATGACGTTGTTTGAGCAACTGCAATGTTGCTGCATATCAGAAAGAGAAGAAAAACTATCTTATTACGCATATTTTTATCATTGATTATCGAAGGCAAAGTTTATTTATGATGCTATTAATGATTTTATGTAAAGAAATAGATGACCGTCATGACTACTTCTTTCTGAACCTCCAAGTAAATCCCAAAAGTACGTAAGGTGGAGTCTGTTCTCGAAATGTCTCCGTACGTCCCTGTGCATCCATCACGACAGAAACACCTTTGTTTTGGTGTAGTATGTCATTCGATTCAAGCGATAAGGTAATATTCTTTCCAAGGTTGCGCTCTATCTTCGCATTCCATAAGAAATAAGTCTTGCATAGGCTCTTATCGGCAAACCCATAACGCGAATTAACGTTTAATGATGAATTGAAATTGAAGTTGCATGGCAAATTCATTCGGGCACTAAAAACGTTATTGATGTGATATGAATTGATGGTTTTAAAATCGCTGCGTGTTCCGGAGATGTTGTTCCAGACAGATTCAACCTGATAATTAAAAAGTAGTTTTCTCGTGGGTTTGTATAATAGCCTAAGGCGAAGTTTTGACTGTGATGTTCCCACGCTGTTATTATTAAGTGCCTTGTCTGTTTCCGTAAGTGAATATACAGTATTCAGGTCCTTACTATGATTGTATGTCCAAAACAGTCCTCCATCTAATATAATTTGTTGATTCTTCTTCAATGGACAAATGAACGAATTTGCCCAATTTATAGCCCAATTACCATCAATATTCTTTGGTGTTTGTGTGGTTACACCAGTAGACAAATTATAGAATCTTTCATACCCAACGGCATTATTTATAATGGCATAGTGAATCCTTGACGAAAAATGTCGCATCCTTTCTTGTTGTTCAAATTTAATCTCCCATTTAAGATTGTGTGTCAAAGCATTTTTAAGGTACGGGTTCCCTTGAGTAATGACCAGCGGATTTGCTTCATCTTTGAAGTTCAGTGTATTTAACAAATCTGCTACTTTATTATCGATATTGTAAGAAATACTCATAGTATGCTTCTTGCCTTCCCTGTCATTCGGTGTTAAAGAAATCCGTGCAGAAAGATCTAAATTGACAAATCGATGAGTGCGGTCTGTATGAAAAGGTTGGTTAAAGCGGAAATAATCTAATTTGCCGTGCCAGATTTCCAATGGCAGTTTGCCATTAAATCTGACCCATGTCTTACCCCCTATACGTACGTCACTACGAAAATCCAAGCCTGTTTCAAAGCGATTGATATGCTGCCTGTATTCGAAGCTATTGGCAGGATCTAACGTGTTTAGCAATACTTGTAAATCAGTTGGCAAAAGCACAAGGTCTGATACGATGTCTGTTTCTGCCCAGTCCAGACGATAGAGCGGGTTGTCGGAGTGGGTATAGTCTTTCCTGAACTTCATGAAAGGCTTCAACCAACCTGTAAGAGGTTCACCGCGTTCAAAAGCAATGGTATAGTTTGCAGTTCCGTTAATTGAGTACTGTTTGCTCTCTTTATCGTTAAACCTATGACGGTAGTCATTATCCAATCCTGAAACAGGATAATCTAAATGAAACAAGTTATAACCTTTGTCATCAGAATTATTGTGATTGAACTCAGCATCAAACGAAAGTATATTCTTCCCGAAAGCTTTTTTTGCCGATATGCTACCTTTGTGCTGCTGACTGTGTAAACGTTGTAAAGCGTCTTGCTGCTGCCGTGTCTGAACCCACCTTTTCAACAAATCATAATCAGAATGCCATGTAAATACAGTATCTATTGAGCTTGCGCTGAACATTCCATCGGGATTGTCGAGAGTGGAGAAACTACGAGAAAAGTCTGTTATGTAGTTCTTTTGAAAACTAAAATCGTAAGTACCCTCCAATTTTAGGCTTTTCATGGGTTTATAATCCATGGTAAGCCTCATATCGGCCGTTGTTTCAACAGCACGCCCTTGGTTGTAACTCCAATTGTAATTGTTTGATGATTCTAAGTAGGATTCTACGGAAGTTCGCTGGAATGTGTGTTCTCGTTTGTGCTGGACACTGCCGCTCATACCAAACTTAAAGTTCCTGTTGGGCTCAAACCGATAGTTGGCATAGGCAGAACGTTCATAGATGTTTCCGACAGGATTATTGTTCATCCATATTTGTGAGGAATTAAAAGTATGCACAGACTGTCCTAAATTGTTGGTTTCTCCTACAAGTCCGAATGATTGCTGGTCATCAAAGTAGAACAACCGTCCTAAAATCTTGAAGCGGTTATTTGTTCCCCCTGCCAACACAATCTCCCCAAACTTTTGACCAAAATATTGCTTTTTCATAATGACATCCATCACGAACTGCTTGTCGCCCATATCGTACCCCGTTAGCTCTGAAGCATCACCCAGCATTTCGTAAGTCTTGATTTTTCCTACAGTATATGCAGGCAGTTGTTGCAATGCCATGCTGATGTCGCCATTGAAAAAATCTTTACCACTGATTAGCAGTTTGTCAATATATTTCCCGTTTACATATATTTTTCCATTTCGGAGTTCTGCACCTGGAAGTTTTTGAATTAAATCACCTAACATGTCGCTTTCTGTAGTAACCAAGGCGGCGACGTTGTAAATCGTCGTATCTCCTTTGTTAACCATCAGCAAGCGCGTTCCCTGCACGATAACTGTTTCCATTTTTGATGTCTCCCGTGTCATCCAAACTTCGCCTAGGTCCATTATATTATCGCGATTAGAGAAGTCGGCAGTTATGTGAATATATTTAGTTTCATACTTATCACTCTCAATCTTGACGATATATTTTTTACCACCTTGAACATCGCCTATCCTAAACCAAAAAGGGGCCTTCATGTCTTGTCGCCCATTGTCATCTGATGCCCACCAAGTATGTTGTTCTTGAATCAGACTACTATCAGATGATAGTAATTCAATTTTGGCAGCCAATCCTACTTCACGTATTGGGTCATACACACTGCCTTTTATCGTCCCTTTTTGTGCTGCTCCGTGAAGCGTAATAATAAACGCAAGACAAGCAATTATAAATTTATTCATAACTAATCAGTTTAGGATTCCAATGGGAGATAACTCCCATTGGAATTGGTTATAAATGTTAACGTTCGTGAACGTTTCAGATTATCGCTTTACTATTCCACTGCAGGTTACATCAAATTCTTTGCCGTCTTTAGAAGATTGACATGTAAAGTATTCATCTTTAGGTGTACAACTATCACAACCTGATATAAGTTCACTAATAATGTTTCCGTTATCGCATGTAAGGAAGCAACCACTACCTGTAACAGAACTGCCGCCAAAAACATGTTTCATTTCATCATCCGTGAGTTGCTTAGCTTCTTTCAAAGACACTTTTTAAATAGTTTTCATATTTACTATTGTTTTGATTGTTAATTTATCTTATTAAATACCAGAAGGACACCGAATCGGGCTGTACCGCTTTTCGGCACAACCCAATTCCATTCACATTATCAACCAAATCTTTATAAACGTATCTTTTTCAATCATGGCAAGGGCTGCGGCTGTTCGAGTACTTTCACAGCAAGGCGCAGATAGTCCAACGTGGCTTGGGCATTTTGGTCGTAAGGCTTCGAGGGCAGTTCCGCGGAGGTAATAGCGCGTTTGAGTTGCTGGCTCACAATGTCGCGCTCCTCTTTCGTCAGCAAGTCTTTATCTACGGCATCCTTGATCACCTTATAGAGAAACGGCGCAACGACGTATGCATCGTCTGGATCTGCATCTATGAGTGCCATGCGAAGGGCATTGATGAGCGGCATCACCTCGCCCATCTTAAGAAATTCTTTAGGAAGAGTCTGTTTCCATTTATTGAGCAGATCGAAAGAGTATTTATCATTTTTTACATATACTGTATCAGGACGTGGTATGCGGGCATAGGTAATGATGACTCTGCCGTCAATCTTTTTCATCCATTCGCGCCATTCTATGCAGTAGCATGTGCGATACTGCGACGCTGTAGACTTGTCGGCTATGTTTACGAAAGTGTAATTATAGACATTGTTCTTACCTATTTCAATCCCGCTTGTAGCATCTTCCCCATAAACGAGGTTCCATGCGCGGGGTTTCTGACTGCTCGAAGCGGTATAGCCTTCAATGCGATAACAGTCGGGATTGTCTTTCTGGGCATACATCGCCTGAACGATGTCGTCCACGAGTTTAGCGTCCTCCGCTTTCATCGTGAAACTATAGGTCTCAAGCATCGACTTCATGCTGCCTGCTGTACCTAACTGTGCTGCAACAAGGTCGCTCGTCGGGCGGCTATAGGAGACGGAGTGTGCCACTTTGGCTTTCTTGCTTTGTGCAAGGCGGTCGATGGCTGCCAGGAGGTCTGCCTGTGCATGAGTCTGCGTTGCAACGGCTGCAAGAAGCACCGTAACGAGGAAAAACTTCAGTGTTCTCATATTCTTATTGGTTTTTGTTGGTTTGTTTCTTTCGTTTTAAATGTTCTAAATGCCTCTGACAATGCGGAGAGATTTTCGCGGACGATGATGCGTTCCACCGCGAGTCGCTCGCTTATGGTATTGAATTTTCTATTGTCAGCCCGCTCAGCACAGGTCGCCAGTAAACGAGGGTCCATACGCGGGCAACCGGACTAAACGGAGCGGAATTGCCTTCAATGCGTTTGCAGTCAGGAGTGTTCTTTTGTACATAAAATTTCTTTACATTGTTGCCCTCAGGTTTTACATCTTCAGACTTCATCGAGAAATTATTCTTTTTAAGCATCGACTTCATGACATCGGTTTTTTCTGATGAAACAGTAAGGTTGCCCGTCGGACACATAATGGCTTTTATGCTTTGCGCAAGGCTGTCGTTGGCAGCAACGAGGTCATTCTGCGCACTCATCTGCATAGAGATGGCTGTTAGGAGCGTTGTAACGAGGAAAGACTTCAGCGTTTTCATATTCTTATCGGTTTTTGCTGTTTTGTTTCTTTGGTCTTAAAGGCATCGGGCAACGCGGAGAGTTTCTCGCGAAGGATGATACGTTCCACTGCGAGACGTTCACCCACAATGAGGCTGGCTGCCCTGTAGTCTGCCTGCTCGGCACGTGCGTCAAGTCTGCGCTCTGCCAACGTAAAGTTTGCCGTAACATCGTGTTGTGCGGTTACCGTCGGCTTCACTTCTATCCTTCCTGATGTAAAAGGATTATTCTGAGAATTAACGGCTATCAATCCTGTAGCAGGCGTTCTCTGCATATTATCCAAAACGAGTCCCGATACAGGGATGGGCATCGGCATTCTTTCTGTTATCTGATTCTGATTCACCTCTGTCCGCTTCAATAAAGAAGGATTATTCTGCGAATGCACGGCTATCAATCCTGTAGCAGGCGTTCTCTGCATATTATCCAAAACGAGTCCCGATACAGGGATGGGCATCGGCATTCTTTCTGTTATCTGATTCTGATTCACCTCTGTCCGCTTCAATAAAGAAGGATTATTCTGCGAATGCACGGCTATCAATCCTGTTGCAGGCGTTCCCTGCATATTATCCAAAACGAGTCTCGAAACAGGGATGGGCATCGGCATTCTTTCTGTTATCTGATTCTGATTCACCTCTGTCCGCTTCAATAAAGAAGGATTATTCTGCGAATGCACGGCTATCAATCCTGTAGCAGGCGTTCCTTGCATATTATCCAAAATGAATCTCGGAATAGATATGGAAGCAGGCATCTCTTCTTTTACCTGATTCTGCTGCACTTCTGCCAGTTGCTGAACTGGCTGTACGGTACGTATCGGTTTCTGTTCAGAGGCTTGCTGTGCGAAAGTCTGCTGAGTAATGGGTTGGCGAGCCTTTAGCGATTCAGACTTTGCTGCCATTTCTGCTTTAGGCGCAGTCGTAGTCGTTTCAGGCAGAGCGGGTGCTTCTGCCATTGCTGGTGTTGAGGTTTTTTGTATTGGTTGAAGTGTTGAAGATGTGGTGTCTTCAGTCTGCGACCGCCATACTATTGCAGCCGCTACCACTACTGCTGCTGCCACAGATGTCCAACGCAATACCAGACGTAACGTGCGACGTGGGGCACCCTGATGTTGAACAATGGCTTGTTGTTCTTTTTCTTGCACTTGTTCAGTTGCCAGTCGTGCTATGAAGCGCTCTGCCATACCCTCGGGAGGAGACGGCTGCCTCTGCGCCATATTGGAAAGGGCTTTGCGAAGAGCGACGTCGGATTTCGATTGATTTGTCATTGTGAACAAGTAGTTAGTTGGTTGTACAGTTTCTTACGTATGCGCGCCAGGTGCGAACTGAGTGCAGCGATGCTGCGGTCCGTGATGTAACTGATTTCCTGCATGGAGCAGTCTTCGTAGTAGAAGAGCGTGAGCAAATGTTGTTCTTCCGGTGGCAAAGTCTCAATGGCTCGGGTCAGTTGCTCGGCACGCGTTTCAGAGGGGTCACTAAAAGCCTGATTGATAAGGCTCTCTGGCACTGCCACGTCGTCGGCTCCGTCGTCGAGCGACGCTGTGGGTGGTGGTCTGCGGCTGCGAAGGTGGCTCACGCTCTCATTGTAGGCTATACGGCTGATCCAGGTGCTGAACGATGCCATGCTTTTGTCGAAAGTATCAAGACACCTGAAGGCTTTGATGAACACATCCTGTGTGAGTTCCTCAGCCTTGCCTTCATCACCCGTAATCCGCATCACAGTAGCATAAACGCCTGCGCTATACGCTTCGAACAAACGCCTGTAGGCTCTCTGCTCGCCTTTACGGGCGGCTTTGATGTCTCGGATAGTGTCTGTCGGCGATGTCATGCGTCGTTTTTGCGTTTTGATAAGCGTTTTGTTGAGCCTTTACTGAACTTTTATCGGACTTTTATCGACCTTTCTACTTATATATACGCTTTTTCTGAGCAAAATCTGTCGCAAGAAGCCGTTTTTTTTCATTTTTTTCAAAAAAAACATAGTCTATAGCATCTATAGCATCTATAGCATCTATAGTTTCTATAGTTTCTATCCCCAAAAAAATCACTGCTCAAAGTTGAGGATGCCGCCGCCCTGCGTAACACCGCGTGCCGAGATGCGAAGGGTCTGCGAGCGGTTGGCATTACTGAAGAATACCGCCGTCGCCTTGCCCGATGCATCACTCTGCACGTTGGGGTTCCAATAGAGTGTGCGGCGCAGGTCGGTTTCTACTGGTTTGTCTATACCATGATAACTAGGTGAATAGAAAAGTTTGGGCTGCACATAGCCATGAATGGAACGTTTCTCTACACCTTTCTTGCTCCTGAAATACTTGAAGTCGGGGCGAGTGTAGATGAACACGCCGATGGGGTTGTAGTTGGAGAGGTCGTCCCCCACCCTCGCGGAATAAATTTCGGGTGAGAAGCGGTCCCAGTCTTCGCGGTCTTTCATTATGACAACACTCTTCACTTCATCTGCAAAAATAATAGGCGTGTCGCCCTTCTTGCGCTGCATGAAGAGTTCATTGTCGATAAATATCATACACGGATGACCTGAATAACGGAATGTGTAAGTTTCAAGATTGCTGATACCGGTACCGACGGTGTCGCCAATGCTGCTCAGGAATCCCATGTAGTGCTTGTCATTCGTATCGAGGTCGGTCATATAATCGAACTTGCGGTCCTTCTCTGCAAGGACATCCCAGATAAGATTCACGCTCTTGCCTTCGTCCTTGGCGCGTTCCACCTGTGCTTCGATGTTATAGTAGATGTCTGCATGCTCCATGCCCGCTTTCTCACCGCCTTTGTAACTGTAGCGGTCGCCACGAAGACCCTTGTAGCGCTTCTTGGCCTTCACCACAGCCACACCGTCATCGAAACCATTGCCGCCACCGGATGAATAGACAGGTATCGTGTCTTTCCAGGCAAACGTGTTTACTGCATTTTGCATAGCGATGACATTGGCATCGTCGTCGCCTTCTGTAGGCTTCAGGTCGAACTCGCGGCTGTCGAAAGTCCTTGGATTCACGCCAAACCATCTGTCGAGCGCCACACGACTCCATTTGAGTTTGTCGTCCACCTTTGTGGAGAACTGTGCCACCCAGTCGCCCATATAGTCCACACTCGACGCAAAGGCGAATCTACCCACGCTGTCGGTAATGCACTCACTCTTTAACACAGAGCCATCCTTGGCAAACATATTGAGCGAAAGTTTCGCACCTGCACGCGCTTGCTCCTTGTCATTATCTTTCAGCACACGGCCGTTGATAATGAGTTGGTCTTCTACGGGCTGTTTCAGATTGAAAGATTCGAGACCATTCTGCACTTCAAGACTGTTTGCAGTCCATCCCTGCACCATAAGCAGAGCATCGAGTGCCTGAACACGCTCGGGGTCTTCGTTTTCGAAATAATATTGCGGATTGTGGATATAGCCTTTCAGTTCGCTCGACAGGAGGAGGTCGGTGCAGATGTCTTCTTCGGGATTACCCACGAGATTGCTGTTGTTTTCTCTCACTGCCAACGAGAAAGTAGTTTCCACGGGCTTTCCGGAAGCGTCCTTGAGTTTCATCTCAAGCGCCACGGGACTGAACGGATCATACACCTTTGCATTCTGCTTTACTTCCATATTCACTTTCCTTGCGTCCGAACGATGGAACACGAAGCGGCTGGCAAGACTGTGACCGCGATAGTCGAAGAGTTCCACGCGATTAACACCATCGCCAAGTTGGGCATAGTCTATTTCAAGTGCCACTGGCTCTGCACCCACCGTAAGTGTGTCGAAATAGCACACCTGGTCTCTGCAAGTTACCACTACTGCAAGCAGGTGGGGTTGCACATCCTGTCTTCGCTGCACGATGATGTCGAGCCCTTCTGCCCGCTGTATCGTCATGGCATATTCACCAGTGCCTGGTTGGGGCAGGAAGAATTGTTCCTTACCGCCATTTTCCATCTGTAAGTATGGTTTGCTCCCTGCATCCGCAGGTAAAAGAAATGTACCAATTCCTTCGTGCAGTGTAGCAACATCAGCGATAGGTGTACCATTTTCTGCATAGAGTTTTCCTTTCCCTTCCATGGGTACACCTTTGCGGTCGGTCATACGGAATGCCACCATTTGTGCCACACCAGCCACTCTGTTGCCGCCTTCAGGATAGAATTCCACCTTGCAACCACCACTCTTCGAGAAGTCGTATTTCCGTGGATGGCTCGGCGAGAGGTCTGTGGCGTCCTGAGGACGCGTGATTTCAAGTTTGGAATAGTCGCCGGCTTCCTGTGGTTCACGGAAGACAGGCACCACACGCGAGAAACAGGCATCTTCGCCCCAGTTAATCATCTCGCGCGTGTAGGCGCGAACTTCGTAGTAGCCATTCTTCACAGGCAAGTCGAGTTTAAATTCGCCATTGGCTTGCCCATTGTCCACACGCAGCACCTTGCGCTCCACAAGTTCACCACTCGCATCGAGGAGTTCCACATAAAGCACTCGGCTGAGCGTGGTAGGTTCAAGCGAAGACGCTCGCATGACGTATGCCTTGAACCACATCGTTTCGCCCTCAATGTAAGCATAGTTGTCGAGGTGGAGGTACACCTTCTCACGGGGATAGTTATAGTCGAAATTCTTGATGTTGGAATAGAATTTCACGAGGCGGGAAAACTCTGCCTTATTCTGTGCAACAGAAGAAGAAGAAGAGAATAAGCCCATCATGACAAACAGGACAACAAGAATTCTCTTCAGGGATATTTTTGTCTTCATAGATAATTTATTTTTTACCAACCATTATAATGCACTTTTGCGGCATCATATTTATCCTTCGGTTTAGATGCACCATTGGGGTGCCCGATGGCGATGATATTGAGGGGTATGATTTTTTCGGGCAAGGCAAGTGTACGCTGCACTGTCGGCACCCTGTCGCCGTAAGGATATACACCGAGCCACACTGCGCCGAGTCCCATGGCTTCGGCAGCAAGCAGGGCATTCTCTGTAGCAGCAGAGCAATCGAGCATCCACGCGCCGGAAGGTCTGCCATCCTTATCTGTCACCGTGCTGTCGCCACAAACCACTATGGCGGCCTTGGCTTGAGTCAATGGTGCCATTTTGGGCAAGGCTTCACTGAGTTTCTTTAGAACCGACGCATCGTCTATGACGACAAACTGCCAGGGACGCATATCTTTACCCGTAGGTGCCGCCATAGCCATCCTGACGAGCGTGTCAAGGTCTTCGCGGCTCACTGACTGTTCAGTAAAACTCCTCACACTTTTTCTTGAAAGGATATTTGCCTTCACGGCTGTCGCTCGGTCCTCTCCTCCATCATTCCCCAGTGTCAAAGCCAAACGTGCACTGACGGCGAGAAGCGCCACGAGAAGCACAAGCGATACAATCTTGTATTTATTCATTGTTTCTATGTTATTTTCCCAAAATTGTTTGCATAATGACTTTCAGTCCTTCCGCTGACTCAAATTGAGTGCCTCGCCCATCACGCAGAAGCACTTGCACCACACATTGGGCACAAACACGCTCGCCACGATGAACACAACGGCAAGGATAATGACTGCCGGAGCAGCAGTAGTAATGAGGAAAGCGCTGAAAGGCTCATAGTCGAGTATGCCGTCGATGGCTATGCCGGTCCAGGCAAGAAGCATGAGCAGAAGGAACACCGACAGGCGCACATAACGCATCACCTTGTATGCCTTCGGCTTCAACTTCACCTTGGGCAGCGGCAAACGGTAAGCGAGTTCCTGAAGACTGCCCAACGGGCATACCCACGTGCAGTGGTGGTTGGGCTTACCGAGAAAGCCCAGAATAAGGGTGAGCACGAGCATGGCAAAGGCTGGCAGGACAGCAATGAAGTCCACACCATCAGCCACCCAGTCGCGTATCATACCCAGAGAAAGGAACTGTCCACAGAAGAAACCAGTAACAACGACGTTGAGCGCAAGGACGGCAACACGAACCTTCTTGTTCTTCTTGAAACGGTAGCGAGCCAGAACGCCTGCCGCCAGGATGACCAACACGAGAATGGTCTTCAGCCAACCGATAACGGGAGAAATATCATTGTCTGCCGTTTCATGCTGATAGCGAGCAAGCGTTGTGCGGACATTTTGTATGACGGCTCTGCTTGAGAACGTGGCACCTGTCACAGCATCCACTTCCGCCGCCGTGGCCTCTGATATGGTCATGCCGTTCCATGCAGCAAAAAGTCCTTTCTCTTCCAACTGTCTGAAAAAATCAGGAGTCTCTTCGTTCGACATAGGTAAGACGCTCTTTATTTTTCCATCAGCAGAAATAAGCAGGTATAACGGTGTCGGACCATGATAACCTTTGATGTTTTTTGAGAAAGGTGCACTGCTCAACAACGTACCGACGCTTCTGCCGTCGCGTGCCTTGACGTTCCACACTCCTGTGTCTGCCACTTCCAGCAATACATCCTGCAACCCAAGACGCACCATTTGCTCCGCATCCGGAGCCTCTGCGCCGTATGCGGCATGCGAAGCGGATTTTGCGGAAGGCACAGCATTAGGTTTGTCGGCAACAGACTGACTGTCCGTATCTGTTTCCTTGGCTGCAACGGACGGATCTTCTTGCGGCGAAGGCTTTTTCTCCATCGGCACTTGTTTTGTATGGTCTTGCTCCGTTTCAGGTTGGCTTAAGGTGGATTTCGATTGGACTACTTCAGCGGACTTTGTGGGCTTTGTTAAGACCGCTTTCTCTTCTGTGCCTGTTTTCTTTGCTGAAGTATTGGCATGATAGTGTTTGAGCGCAGCCTGCACATTCTGAATGACAGCATGACTTGAGAATGTGGCACCCGTTATGCCGTCCACCTGCATGGATGCTGCAGCAGAAGTTGTCTTGCCATTCCATGCCTTGAAAAGCCCTTCATCGGCAAGCGCGGCAAAAAAATCGGGCGTCTCGGCATTGCTGGCTGCCACAACAGCCGACACCGTACCATTGGGCTTTACATAAATGAAAACGGGAGTGGGGCCTGCATAACCTTTCACACCTGATGCGAATGGTTCACTCGCCACTATAGTACCATTATCTTTCCCCGCTGCATTAGTAACCTGCCAAAGTCCTTTGCCGTAGGCCGTCAGCACGACATCGGCCAACCCCATTTCGGATAGTTGCGCCGCACTCGGGGAGGACGCTCCTGCAGAAATCGATGGCTCTGACTTTGCAGAAGTCTTTTGCTGTACCGATTTCGTGTTCTCTTCTGCCTTATTGACTTGCGGCTGCACATCTTGCACCTTTTTTTCTTCCGCACTTGCCTTTTCAGAACGCGCTTCCTTGTTCACGACATCAGCGGAAGAGTTGATAGCGCTACTATCCTTCTGACTGGCAGCCAAGGAGTCCTCCGCACGGAGTTTTTCGAGCGTCATGTCGCCATGAAAAGGTTTTGCAGGGGACTCCGCATTACCCGCAGGCAATGCTTGCGCCACGGAGTCTGTTTCCTGCATCTCACCGATTTTCTTACCGAAAAGGTAGCCACCATAGACCACGGAAGCCACCAACATCAGAAAGACGACCAGCAGCGAGAGCAGCAGTTCTCCATATTGTAAAAGTTTGTTCCAATTCATCCGTAAAAAACTCTGAAGATCAGCAACCCTCGCGATAGAAGTCAAGCATTTCTTCTATTTCTTCGCGTCGGGCATGGCTGTCAAGACACAGGTCGCCCACTTCGGAAAGTAGAGTAAAATTGATGACGCCTGCCACGTTTTTCTTGTCGTGCGTCATGTAGTTGTAGATATCCTCGTAGTCGTCGCAGGTGATGGGGAAAGTGCCGTAGTTTTCCTTGATGAAATTCACCGTCTGACGCATCTTGTCCACAGGAAAACCGGTCTTTCTGGCACTGAGGTAGAGTTCACAGGCTAGTCCCCAAGCCACTGCATAGCCGTGCAACACGGGTGTTTGCCTTGCAAGGGCGAGACTCTCGAAAGCATGCCCGGTGGTATGTCCAAGATTGAGTGCCTTGCGCAGACCTTTTTCGTGCGGGTCCTGTGCGACGATGTCTTCCTTTACGGCGATGCTGTCAGCCACCATGCACTGCAACTTTTCATAATCGGGATTTTGGAGGTCGAACGTCAGATGCTCTGCCCACATTCTCTCGTCTTTCAAAAGGGCATGTTTGAGCATCTCGGCATAACCCGAACAGAGGTTTTCAGCATCGAGAGTGCGCAAAAACTGTGTATCGACAAGCACTGCCTCACTCTCGCGGAAAGCACCTATCTCATTTTTCAGACCATTGAAGTTGATGCCCGTCTTGCCACCCACGGCAGCATCGACCATCGACAGGAGTGTGGTGGGGATATTGATAAACTTAATACCGCGTTTGAACGATGCGGCTGCAAATCCGCCGAGATCGGTTACCATGCCGCCACCAAGATTGATGAGCAGGCTATGGCGTGTGCCACCTGCCTCGCCCATCGCGGTCCACACCTTTACAAGCGTTTCTACATTCTTGTACGTATCGGTAGCACCGATGACGATAGATACGGCTTCACTCAATGGCTCGCAACTATCAATCAAAGGGCGGCAGACCACCTCTGTCGTTTCGTCTGTCAAAAGGAACAGGCGGTCGTAATCCAGCGAACTAAGCAATGTGCTCAATTCGCTGCAAATATCTTTACAATAAATTACCATCTCGAAAATATTAACTTAGTCTTCCCTGCCCCTTTCATACGCCTCTATCTGAAAGCGATAGTTCTCGGGGATTTCCACAGATTTCTGCTCCTTGAGCGAGAAACAAACCATCGTCGTGGCACACTGGCTGCAAACTGTGCCGTCACGCTTAACGGCGCGCTGCTGAATAACAAAACTCTTCTCGCCAAGATGGGAAATGCGTGTTTCCACACCCACTTCGTCTTCATAGAACACGGGGTGAATGAAGTCGGCGTTGATATTGACGATGACGGGCGCAATGTTGCTCGTGAAGACTTCCCTGCCGAACACCTCAAGCATGTAAGCCTGCTTGCCGATGTCGTAATAAGCGAAATAGGCATTGTTGTTCACATGACCGAAACGGTCCACATCGCCAAAACGGATTTGTACGGGCGAATAATGACGATAATACCCTTGATCGAATGCTTTTGGTTCCATAATATACTTCTTTATTCTTGGAAATAGTTGCGCGCCAGGCTTTCAATCCTGCCCCTGTCGGGCACGATGTCCATCGTAGCCTCGTCTATGCGGCAAAGGCTGCGAATGGCGTAGATGTCGTGCTCCTCATCGGTGCCGAGTTTGCCCACATTCCGGAACAAGGCGTTCCGAGCATCGACTACCTGCACCGAATCGGAGTTGTAGTCGGCAGGCTCGCTGCCGGACACCAGTTCGCAACGGACAAACTGCTCCAACGCATCAACAAAATCCTTAACATATTCTTTCACATTTGCAAAAATACAAAAAACAACATTTAATCCCAAATCTGTTATCACTCCCATCACAAGATAAAAAAAGAAGGGAACTTTTTGACGCTCCCTTCACTATGATGAAAAATTATTTCTCTTTGACAATTACCTTGTTGCCGCGATGGATATAGACACCGGTATGCGTGGGCTTGCCCCTTAACTGAATGCCTTGCAGTGTCCACCAGTCATCATCGTCGTCGGTGTCTGTGACTGTCGCATCGTTTATTCCGCTAAGCAGGTCCGACAGATTGATGACATAAGGCTCCCACGAGGTACCGATGTTGTCGTCGCTGACAAACGTCTGCAGTTCGTCGATAACGACTACCTTGCCATCCAGGCAGGAACGCAGCACCATAGGCTGTCCGGAGCCTTCACCAGCAATAACGAGGTAATAAAGGCCATTGCTGCTGCAGCGTGCCGCGCCACGACACTCATCGCCTACGAATGCTGCCACCTCTGCGGTATCAATGACAGAAGCCGCATCGCGAAGCTGAATAACCATCGTCATGTTGTTAGGATAGAGGTGTTTGTCAACCGGAGTAAAGACACTCAGTTCATTACCGAGAATGCGTCGGGGTGCTGCGTTGCGGGACAATCCGGACGCAACGAAGGGATAGACAAACGATTTTTCCTCATCCGACGTGCTGTAATACATATAGCCGTGTCCACTCTCCATCGCTTGCAAACTGCCTTCCCAACTGCCGTTTCCATAGATAGACACACCCGTCTGCGATTTCACGATGTCGCCCTTTTGCGGATTGGCACCAGCCAAAGCCTCGCCAACAGCCATTGTAACCAGCGGAGTGTACCCTATCCAGTTCCAGCCCTTGTGAAGCGAAACGGGCATTTCTCTCAGTGGCAACTGACGGCCCGACACGGAGAACTGGGTATTCAATTCCGAAGTCGTTGTGGGAAGTCTGTCCACCTTCAACTTATACATGGTGTTGACGGCAGGCACGAGCGTACCATTCCATTCGGCACCATTGTAGTCGCTAAACACATCACGCGTCTTAATGAGCAGCATCCAGTTGGCATAGTCGCTGAAAACATGGTCGAGGTAGGGAGATTGAGGCTCCACACCGAATGCAATCCAATTCCAATTCTCATGAATGGGAATGAGTTGTTCCACATGGTCAGTCTTAGTCCAGATGGCTGGCTGGTCGAAGTTGCCCATCATCTGGTCCTGCTTGAAGGTAACAGCCACAGCAGAACCGGCAACTACAAGTTGAGCATCGGTATATGCCACACCTTTCGAAGCGTCCCAAATGCGGAAGGTAACAGCCTTGTCTTTGTCCTTCGTCTTGGTATCGTTGCCATAGACGTTCAGGGTAACGTATGCCGCACCGCGCACTTTGGCAGGTGATGCGACACCGCGGCACTCATTGCCGATGAATGCTGCCACCATGCTCTCTTCGTTCTCCATCAGGATACCGTTGACATACACCTGTCCGATGATGGTCATGCCATGATCGTACTTCGTTGGATCCACCTTCCAGTCTGGTTTCTCACCACTCACCTTCATCACGATGCGCAAGGGTTCAAGAATCTCGTTGTTGCCCTGCAACCCAATGGTAACGTCGTAATTGCCAACGGCCACAAGAGGATTTACCTGAAAGCGCAGTGTCTTGGTCTTCAGAGCCTGCAAGTCATCACTGCGACTGCTGCCAACAAGCGTGAGCCACTGCGGCATATTATATAAGGTATAGAACTCTGTCTGTCCGCTCTTGTTCTCAATGTCCACATCGAAGATGTAATCATCGCCGTACTTCTTGACGACATTCACCGAGTCCTTGGCCCACTTCAAAGTGTTCCGCTGCACATACGCTGTCCACTTGATGGGCTCTGAAGTGTTGCCGTGCCTGTCGCGGATGTCGGCCAAAGTGATGTTGAGGGTGGTGCCCTCAATGTCCCGTGCCGACACTGTTGAGCCGGTCAGACCAATGACAACCTTGCGTTCAGATGCCACTGGCGTGGCTATAAGGCGCGTCTCATCGGGAGCATTTTTCAAGGGGAAGCTGGAACCAGAGAGGGCGGAGATGTCTATACCGCCAAGACGCTCTCCGAGATTGCCCGGAGCCATGTTTTCAAGCGTTTTCACCTTTGTGGCAGTACCATTTTCAGTGCCGGCCTTCTCAAAGGGATAGTAGGCAACGAGACCGCGTGAATAGACTTCAGCCGTGTCGAGCGCATTATACATGTTGTTAAGCAAGCGATCTTCTGAAAGGGTGGCTTTCCAAATGCGCAATTCGTCGATAAAACCGTTGAAGCCCTCGCCAATCTTCATCACAGCGCCCTCCATCATCGGCATGTCCGCCTCTGCAAGAACTGCAGTGCGCTGTCCGTTGAAGTAGAACGAAGCCGCCTGACCTCTGACCACATTAAGAGCCATTTGGCGTGGACGGCCAATTTTGGGGAAGTCGGCAGCGGAAGCCACAACTGCACTCTTCTCACCATAGTCTAACCACAGATTGCTCTTGCTGTCGTAGTAAAGGCGAAGGCGGTTATGAATCGTGCTGCCTGTCTCGAAGAGTGTGCTTTCTCCCTCACTTGCTTCATTGACGATACTCCACAACTCTATTGCATAACTGTCTCCCCGACTTGTGTTGATGCGCGAGATATCTGCCTCAGCAGTTTCATCGGATGCGATGTGAAGCATATAGTTGGTATTCTCAATGGACCAGGTGTCTCCGAGTATAATGTCGTGTGTTTGGCGCATATCGTTGGCGATGTCGCCGTGCCCCTCATTCATGGGCCAATAATTAACCAGTCCATAGACATAATTATCTTTCGACTGATACTTCTTTGCCTCCGCCTCATTCACATCACGATAAATACTGAAGAGGCTGAGGTCGTGAATCTTTGCACCGATAGGTCCAAGGTAGAGACAATTGTCACTGGTATAGCGGATGGCTTCGGTGTTGACCTGCGGAACAGGTTCATTCTCGAAGAGATTGACATTGTTCGTGTCCCATTGCGCCAGCATGTCGAGCGTATGGTCGGCGGAGTTGTAACTCAGCACACAGTAGGTCCACACATTGGCAGGCACAGTGGCATTGCTTACCAGTTCTGCTCCTGCGATGTAAACATGTGCATGACCTTCGCTGTCGAAGTTTAATGAGAACAAATTGGTGCCCTTTCCGAGTTGCAAGATGGTTCCTGCCGTCTCACGGTTAAGCCAGAAGTCGGTGGAGAAATCACCACTGAGGAATATGGGATTCTCCGTATGTGCGCCACCGCCGCGACGGCTCAGGTGCATGGACACCTCATGGTTGACAGGCTGATGGTTCAACTTGGACGTTACGATAACATTCTTGTCGCCCACATAGCCAGGCACGATGTCTTCGTTGAATTCCACAGAAAGTTCGTCGCCGTAGCCCAAAATACCATTCGCAGGTGAGGGAACATACAGGTTGCGAGGTTTGGTCATGTCCTTCACTACGGCAACAACATCACTATAAACCTGCACGAGTTCATTGCCATACGGCGTGGAGGTAAAGGCACGAAATTCATAGTTACCCTCCGGGAAACTGATATCGTCTTTCATATCTACCGTCAAGTGCAGGTCGCCGGTGGCGGGCAGTGAGTTGAAATTGAGATTCACCGAATCAGCCTTGTCGGTTACCCATGTATGTAGGGTCGTCCACTGTGTGTTGCCGGCAAAGCGATACTGCACACCCACGTTCTTCAGGTTCTTGAACTGACGGTCGATGTCAGTCAGTTTCAGGTTGAGTTTGCCATCCTTGCTGTCGCTGTTCAGCACTGGTTCGGTGATGTTGAGCGAAACGGCGGATGACGATGGTTTGAAGTGTACGCTCAACTTCGCAATATCATGAATTTTGATAGGTTGGAAAGCGGAAGAGAACCAGATTGCAACATCTTCATAGTCGAGCACACTTTGATTAGTCTGGCGCACAGTGATGACTTTCTTTACCGTTTCGCCGGCAGGTATATACACACCGCGACCATCGATGGGCACACCGTCCATCAACACCTCAAGACCTTCCTGATTGGAACGTTCGGCTATTGACAGTTTATAGGTGAAATCCTTGCCCTGATTGGTAAAAGAGTTATTTGTGAGATGCAGGGTGAACTGTCCGTAGGCACCGCTTGGAACATCGGTAAGGACGGCACTCTTAGCTGCCATGACGCCATCGGTGCTGATTTGTATGTCGGGCTGCTCCATCTGCTGAGTACCGTTGGAGAGTTGATACGGGTCTCCGTTCTCATTCAGATAATATTTGGTGTACTCTGGCCCTTCGTACGGGTTGTAACTCTGACCGCCGATGACGCTGAAGATGTCGCTCCACGTGCCCGAAGGCGACTTGTATATGCTGACACTGAAATCGGTGTCGCGGTTGCCGTCGTCGAAGACGTAGTCGAATTCTGCCCAGTCCTTAAAGTTCTCGTTGGGATCACTTTCCGTGGTTGCCATCGTCCAGCCGTTCTCTGTGTCGCCGGTAATCTTGAGGTTGAACAAGGCACCTCCAACATTCTGCTCGCTCGTTGTACCAAGTTTGACGATACCGCCCAGGTTGTGCGAGTAGTTATGCTTTTTTTGGTAGGTGTGGTCGCTGTAGCTGGTGTAAGTAAAGCCTGTGCTTCCGTCAAAGGATATATTACGCTGGAAATAGCCCGTTCCCTGAATGGCTTTTACCTTGTCTTCCTCGTTGTCGGCAATGCGCTTGCGCCAACTTTTTATCTGGTCAGTGCACCACATCACACTGTCGGGAATGAAAGAGCCGTCCCAACCGTTTGGTGCAATCTGCAGATAGGTATTTTCTTCGCACAGATTCTTGTCATCGGGCTTCAGCCAGGTAACATAGACACATTTGTCGCTTGTGTTCACATAATTGCGAGCCTCTTCCTCGCTGTTGAGGAACGTCAACAGCCCGCGGCGCGTTTCTTCCCACTTGGGTATCATGACATTCTCCAACTCGTAGGTGGAATACATGAATGTCGTCCTGATAGTGTCGCCTAAAGAGCGTGATGTACGAAGGTCGAGTTCAAAAGGATACCCTTCTCCCTTTCGGAAGAAACTCAGTTTGCGCGTGTCGCCGATGATGTAGTTGAGCGACGGACCAATAAACACATCGCCGTCAGAACCCACGTAGGCATCACCCGTACCAGTGGATATCTGTTCTGTTGTGGAAGTCGACCATGTCTGATCGGTCTGATTGTTGCGGTTCACTCTATAAACGGCTCCGAACGTCTTGTCAAAACTGGTCCTCGACTTCACTGAAACGGCAGATATGCCCAGACCGACTTCTGTCTCAATATATACGCCGGAACTCAGGTCTGCCGTAAATTTTTCGTTACCATAGAAACCCTGGGACTCACTACGCACCTTTGTAGAGGTATGGCCCTTCTTCCAGATGGTTTTCGATTTGGATCCGGGTGGATCGCGCAGCACCATGGTTACCATGTCAGGACCGAGAGTAACAAAATTGCTTCCAGAGTCAAGATTGCCAAGCACTATGGCATTGAGGGGTTTCTTCCATGTGTATGTACGCCCGTTGCGACTGTAGTTGATGCCCAGATGGCGGGTATAGGGCTTGGTGATGTTCGGCAGTCCGGCAGTCCACGTGAATTCGTTGTAGCCGTCCTTGTCGAGAGCGAGTTGGTCGGACTTCAGGTCATAGACTGATCCGGGTTTTAATCCCAAGTCCTCAGAGGTGGTAACGGTGGCAAGCACTATCTGCGATTCGCTCATCTCATTGGAAATGGTAACAGCCTGTCCGCTCATGGGAATGGTGTCGGTTACAGCCTTTCCGGAATCGTAGTTGGTATAGGTCTCAAAGCCGCGGATGCCCATTTTCACCTCATTGCCACTGCGGTAGATGGGATAACCGAAACGGTAACTGACAGCGCCGTCGTCCGCCTGTGCCCACAGGTCGTTGATGTCAACGGTGCCGAAGTCGTCGGTGAAATTCTTGATGGCATGAAGTCCGAAGACACCACGAGGGGCATCAGTGTCTTTGTCAACACTGTTCTGCCACACTTCTATCTGTGGCGGGGCGAAGTAGGTCTTCACCATCTTCGTGTTGTACTTATAGTAGTTCCACACAGAGTCGCCCTCTGCCGTCTGTTGACGCAGCGAGTCGGTCAGTTGTTGCCGGAGGGCCGTCAGGTCTATCTCGGGCAGGACAGTGAACTCCACGTCCGGATTTTTTTCTTTTTCTACAAGTTCTATGCTCTTGGTGACATATTTCAGCGGAGGCAGCATCGCAGAAAACTCGCCCGTCTCCGGGTCGGTATGAATGTAGATGTATCGCGAATCGCTGCCAATGCCTGTAAAGGCTGTGCTTCGGATGCTGGTCGTGTCGCTCTGCCAAGTGCGTTGCTCCATGGCGGGGTCGATATGATTTTTGTCGCTGACATTGAACGACAGTCCGTCGTTGTTCAACTTCAGTGTGATAACGGCTACACCGATGTTGTTGTTCGATGCGCGGAAGCCCACTGGCAATGTGTCATTCTTTTCGCCACCGCTCACACGACCCACAAAGTTCACCAGTGTGGAGTCCAGGAAGTCGTAAACGATGGGTCCGGTGAAATTGTGCTTTCCGGAAAGGGGGAAGCGTCCGCCGTCAACCATCTTGTGGTCGCCCTGTTTTGCCTCAACGAAATGTTCTCCGATAGGCACGCTAATGCTGTAATACCCCCTCGAGTCGGTCTTTTGCATCTCACCGTCAATAATCAGCGCCTCTCCGTCAACATACAGCTGGATGCCCTCGGCTGGAACATTTGTGCCGGCATAATAGACATAGCCTTCCATAGGAAATGACGACACGTCCTCGAAGTCGATGTTATTGGCGGTTAGACTCGTCGGGCTGACAAACATCGAACGCGTGTTGGGATTGAACTCATGAATGCCATATTGCGGAGCAATCTCATAGTTTGTTCCGCCCTGCTGGAATGGTATGCCTCTGATGATATAGTTGCCGTTAATGTCGGTTACACCATAGAGTCCCAGATGCTGGGGCACAATATCCGAGGGGGTTACGTTCAATCCCACCTCGGGGTGATTCAGTTGGTATATGCCGTCCTGACGCGCCACGTCAAAGGCATAGTCCTTCACGCTCAGGCCCTCATCGAGCGGCCAGTAAAGAATGAGCCCGTTTTCAGTGCCTCCGAGTATGCGCGTATAGTTAGCCTCTATTTCTTCGCGGGAGAGGGCACGGTCCCACAGGCGTATGTCGTCCACATAGCCGGAGAAGGAACTGCCTGCTGCCTCACCAGACATGCTCTTGATGCCACCCACGACAAGTGCCGGACTATTGTCGAAATCCCAGTTTGAAAGTTCTTTGTCATCCTGTGTATAAGACAACAGCGTATCGGTACCCACATAGCAGGTCAATGTGCCTTGACTCCATACGGCGGTAACATGGGTGAAGTCCGTTGCGCTGAATGGGAGGCGCTTGCTGAAATGATGCGAATTTACCATGCCGTTGCTTCTTATGACACGATTGAGGTAGAAGTTTGTGCTGTCGTCGCTACACACACCCAGTTCAAGTCCGTTGCCCAGCCGCAGGATGGTTTGGTTTTCGGCACCACCGGATTTAAAATTCTTTGGGCGTACCCAGAGCTGAATGGTGAATGCCCCTTTGCCGCAAAGCACCTTGTCAAACTTTTCCTTGTCGGGAGCCGCCCATTGCAAACCCTTGCCCGCACCTTCTATATAACGCGAGAGGAACTGCGGCTGGTCACTCTGCTGGTCGGCACTGGCCTTAACGAGATTCACTTTCACACCGGCAACTGCAGTTCCTGTACCGAAGGAAATGTGGCCTGTGATGGTGCCGCGCGCCTGTGAGAAACCTGGGGTAATGACCTCATCGGTCCTCACAATCTGCTCGTCGCACTTTGCACCATACGCCTGTACGGAGTATTCATAGTACGAACCAGCCAACGGACGGTCGTCGGTATAACTGTATTCCGATGCCGTGCCATGTATTTCGTCTGTCAGCAAGGTCCATTCCGTTTCGCCTATGATGCGACGCAGGACACGGAAGTAGATGTCATTCGTCATGTCCGCCCGAGCCACTTTCCATTTCACGACAACCGTTTTTTCCTCCGTGCCCGTCGTGGCTTTCACATCGCTGATGTAACTGCCCGCAGGCAGATTGCCGGTACACACATTGCTGTAAAAATCCCTGTCAGCGTATGACATCTTGATACGATAGTCTATCATGTCGCACACGGAACCATCAGCGTCGAAGAAAGCCTGCGTGTTGTTGAGATCCACTGTAAGACTGTTATCCAGCACGCGCCAGGTGTTTTCTCCGGCAGGGCTGTACTCAATGATCCAGTTTTGTGCAGTGGGTTGCACGCAATACTCCCAGACGAGGCGTACTTTTTGGTCGTAAGTGCGGTCTTGCCAGAGTTTGATAGGCATTTCAAGCATCGTGCTCACATTCCTCTCCATAAAGAGGCTATAACTTTGCGGATTTCGCGCACATCCAGGCAGTTCTGTCAATTTGTCATGATGCGAATTTTCTAACACAGAGGGCAGGAATATTACCCGGTAAACATACTGTTTGTCGTATCCAATATCGCTGTCTTGCATTTCCAGAACAGTGGCATCGCCGCTGAGCGAACCGACAACCGTATAATCAGAAGCCTCAGCGCCCTTCTCATAGCGAATGACGTACCATTTGCCGTCTGTACGACATTCCACATCCACGATTTTCAAAGGGTTGTCAGCGTCATACACCTTGTCGCTGATTTGCCGTGTCCAACGTATCATGTTGTTCTTCTTCCACTTGTCAAACTCCACAGTCATACCCGTGGGACTCGTATAGGGCTTCACAATAACATAGGTTGTGGGCTGCGGGTAAGATTCGACACCAATACCAATTTCAGACCTCACTACTTCAACACTTCCGTGGTATCCCACACAGAGTGGCAGCGTGTAAGCACCATACGACAAATTCCAACTTCCAAAAGTCATATCAACGTTGCCATCCGGTCGCGTGGAGTAGTTGATGTTGTCTTGATATGAAGAGTAATTTGATGAAACAGACCCTTTTCCACCCCAACCGGCAACATAATAAGACTCTAAACTGTAAGCATGACCTCTGTAGAGGGCGTCATTACGTTTATCCATCGCGTTGATAGCAGTGCCGGAGAGCTCGCCCTTGTCATTCCAGTCTATCGTAAGTTTAGGCATTGGCTTGTCCTCACTCCACACCGACGAGATGTCGAAATCTTTTTCAAACTGCGTATATCCCTCATCGCTCGTTGCGTATGCATGCCATATTTCACGATATTTGATAACAATGCGCTTCACACCTTCCAGAAAGAAGTATCTTGTAGGATAAAACTTGAAAGAAAGTTTTCCGTCCGATGACATTGTGTTGAAGATTGCTTTGCCCCAAGTCAGGCGTTCGGTACTCGTTTCGGATATTACTTTAGAGCCGTATGCTTTCTTCCATGTTTTAAGCCTATGCATTACGTCATCTGCCGTTACCAAAAAAATCTCGCCGTCAACTTCCTGTATCTCACTATCGAATTTATAATAAAGCGATTGAAATTCAAACTCCCAGTAAAAGTTGTCAGCCTCAAAGTCAAAACTTTTCAGGGTTTTGAAATAATTGATGTCATTGATGTTAAAAATCATACTCGACGGATGCACATCAGTTCGGAAATTGTATGTGCCACCGCCAGCATCGTTTGAGGTTTTCTCATAATTCCATGCCAACATCGGCAGCATCCCCGCCATGAGCAGCACGAGAACAACGACAAAGCGATGTATAAAATATCTCGTATTCATTGTCTTTATGATTTCGTTATTGTTCATTGAGTTTTAAACCTGTAGCCACGACATATTCACCCTCATTGAGCGTGGCCTTTGCCGTGCCGCTGTAAGTACCACCACTATTGCTGACGGTAAAGCGGAACGTGCGCAGTCCGCTGGTAGGCAGCAAGGCGGCATACACCGCATCTTGCTCCGAAAGACAGGTTATGACAAGCGGTGCGTTGCCTGCCACACCCGTGACATGAACATCCGCCTGCGATATGTTTGTGCCGATTGCCACTTCTGCCGCCTCTGGGTAGGTGCCGGCATCGGAGCCATCGCCACCATAGCATACCGAAAGCGTCCTGACTGGTATCACATCTCCTGTAGCCTTGTCAACAAACGAAAACTTGCACACCGTTAGAAGGCTTTTCATCTTATCCATCGTAGCCTCAGCCGACTGGTCGGTCACAGACGTAACCAACGCCTTGCCATAGACATAGTGGTAAGACGTAGCAAGTGTGGCAAGCGTACCGTCCTGCCCCGTGAGCGAAAGGTGATAACCGTCGTTCGCCTCGAAAGAAACGGCCGGATAGACCACAGCCAAATAATCGCCTGCACGACAAACCACATCGCCGGTGAATGGAGAAATCCTGGCAGACGCCGTCGCAGTCAGCATACCGCTATAAACCCCTTCAGTCATAGGGTTCATCCGGCTCAGATTGCAATAAGCCAGCCGGTCGCCGGCAGTCCACGTGGCGGAAAGGTCTTCGCCATCAGTAAGCACAGCAAGCGGACGCAACCGCCGGGGCACGGCAGAGCCATCAGCCTCTCGAATGGTAATATGGCGCAATTTAACACCAGCGTCAGGTGTTACGACTGAGTCGTCATCGCCCGAACAGGCCGTCGTACCAAACAACGCCATGCCTCCGAGCATACATAGCAACAAAAGTGTCTTAATATTTTTCATCTCAATTTATGCGTAATGGATTGTTATGAATCTTCTTCCTGACTGAAGCCGCCTCCCGTATTCTTATATCCGGAAATCTCGCCTTTTATGCCTCCGCTGCCTGTTAAGAGAGGCTCATGACAATGAAGCACAGTCACGCAGATTTCTGGTTTAACATAAACTTTTTTCATAATAGTTCTGTCTTTTATAATTTATAATTTTGCAATTTTCAGATGCAAAAATACCTAAATTCCGCAGCACTTTAGTTTAACTTCCTTTTTAAGTTCCTGGGTAACAAAATATTGCTCAGGATTTTGCCATGTCAGATTTTTCACTTACCTTAGTGCTGCAAATCAAGACAAGCAAAATCATCAATGACATGGCAAAAGTACAAATAAAATCTGAGAAAATCACCGCTTTTGGCGGAATATTTTTCGTTTTGGACAAATTCGACTCTATTCTGTCCTCTGTGATAGACTCACACTTAGGACTTCGCAGCACTCTGATTGGCTATCAGTACAGCGAGATCATACGTGCCATCTTCTACGTGTTCTGCTGCGGTGGTGACTGTATGGAAGACCTCAACCTGTATCTGAAGGACGTTCTTACCGAGCGTCCGCATACCCGCGTCCCAAGCGCGGACACTGTGCTGCGTGGCATAGAGGAACTGGCAACGGAGAACATATCGTATACAGCGGAAAAGACCGGCAACGTCTATGACTTCAACACGGCGGAGAAACTCAACCAGCTGCTCATCAAGTTGCTGCTGGCAACGGGACAGCTTACGGAGGGCGGAGCATACGACGTTGATTTCGACCACCAGTTCCTTGAGGCGGACAAGTATGACAGCAAGCGGACCTACAAGGGCTTTGACGGCTACAGCCCCGGCGTGTTCACCATCGGCGGGCTGATTGCCTATCTGGAGAATCGCGACGGCAACTGTAACGTGCGCTTCAAGCAGGCAGAGACTCACCGCCGTTTCTTCGAGATGATGAGGTCGTTTGGCATTCATGTCAGGAGTTTCCGTGCCGACTGCGGCTCCTATAGCGAGGACATCGTGAAAGTGGTCATGGAGCATACGGAAAAGTTCTACATCCGTGCCGAGCGATATGCAGGCCTGTACGAGAAAGTGAAGCGGCAGACGGGTTGGACCACCGTGGAGATTGGTTTCCAACACTATGATGTACAATCGTTCCCCTTCGAGAGTTTCGAGGACGTGAAGCACTGCCGTCTCGTCGTACAGCGGCAGCGTAAGCAGAAGGGCGAGCAGCTTGACCTCTTCGACGGCGAGTATACATACCGCTGCATACTGACCAACGACTGGGACATGACCGACGAGGAAATCATACTGCACTACAACAAGCGGGGCTCGGCAGAACAGGTCTTTGACCGCCAGAACAACGATTTCGGATGGGCACATCTGCCAAAGTCGTTCATGAACCAGAACACAGTATTCCTGCTTATTACAGCCATGGCAGCAAATTTCTACCGATACATCGTGGCTTTGCCCCTCATGGCTGTCCTCTTTGGAATCAAGGCCACAGACAGGGTCAAGAGTTTCCTGTTCAGATTCATCGCTGTGCCTGCCAAGTGGGTCAAGACGGCAAGACAGTATAAACTCAACATCTTCTCCAACAAACCATACAACCTAATTTGGGAGCACGGATAGATTAACACTCTTCGTTGATGCTTAGGTCAAAGCCTCTCGACCTTACGGGGTAAGGGGAAGGTGTCTGCATACAAGTCATGTCAAGCGTTTCTAAGCCTAGAGTCAGACACAATCGTCACAAGCAAGGGCTAAATCTGACACTCGAAAAATTATCTGCGGATTTTAGGATGCTTCTATCTCCTGCCATTCATAGAGGCTATTATATGCCATACATCCGATAAGAATGGAGATAAGTATATATCCCAACCGTATTGCCTTATAGAAATTTCCTGACCGCTCCATTATTTTAATGACATTGATTTTTGGAACATGAATAAAAGTTTATCTTTTTCGTTCATGCGGATATTATCAGAATAACCGTCTTTTGTTATTTGATACCCACATGGCTTAACCATAAAAATGCCTAAGCCCTTAGTGTACGAACTTACTTCTGAGGCATAGTCTTTACTTGTATTTAATGGAACTTTCCCTTTAATATGACAGCACTCATTATTACAACTGATGTCTTCAATCTCAGACATCAGTTTTTGCAAATCTGTAATAGCTTTGGAACTCGCTACTTGGGGTATCTGCAACTCAAAACAGAGCATCGGTTCGAGAATGTCCACACCTGACTGTTGCAAAGCCAGCCTGAAGACATAAGGGGTCAGCTGTCTGAAATCAGCAGGTGTACTTACCGGGCTATAATACTCGGCTTGAGTAAAAGTTACTTTCAGATCTGTCACTTCCCATCCATGTAAACCAGATTGGCAAGACATACGAATCCCTTCAAAAACGGCATTTTGAAAAGAATGGTTCAGATAACCATAGGAGATGTCACTTTCGATTTGCAACCCTGCCCCTAACGGTAAGGGTTCAAGAGTCAGCCCTATTGTGGCCCAGTAAGGGTTGGGTGGTACTTCGATCTGAATAATCTTATTGACCTTTTTTATAGGTCGTTCTTTGTAGATAGTCTTGATCTCATCAAAATGGACCTTTACGGAAAATCGTTCTTCCAGCAATGTCTGTATGATTTCCTTTTGGGTCAAACCATATAACGAGATTTCCAATTCATCACTATATGAGTTTATGGAAAAGGACAAAGACGGGTCTTCAATCCACAATGTATTCAGAGCGGATATCACCTTGCTTCTCTCTTCGGGCTTATTTGGCCGGACGGAGGATTTGAGAGCGGGATGCTGATGAGATAATCCTTGAATCAAACAAGGTTTAGCACCTAAATAATCTCCGATTCGAAAATCTTCTATATCTTCTACAATCGCGATATCATTGGCACCCACTTCATCAACATTTATCTCTCTGCCCTGATAAATAGTCTTTAGATTTTTAATCTTGATGAATTTTTCCGAATCGTTGATTCTTACAACGTCTCGAAGTCTCAGACTTCCGTCAATTATTTTAAGAAAACTTCTTTTATGCCCTTTGGGGTCATGCTCTATCTTATAGAGATAAGCTGAAAGTCTGTTTGAGACTGATGCCGGAGGAAGTATAAAAGAAGAAATGGCGTCCAACAACTCATTGATACCGATATTGAACATTGCTGATCCATGTAGCACCGGATAGACTTTGGCTTTTGCCACAAGAGCGATTATCGTATTCCAATAATCAGCCGGTGAAATTTCGCTATCCGCCAAATATCGTTCTAATATATCGTCGTCATGGTTGCATACAAATTCTTTGTATTCTTCCTTTATATATGTTTGGGAGCAAACCGGATAAACCGATCCATCGACAACAGTTTGCATAAACAGGACATCTTGCGACAGATTTGTTTTTATATCCATATACAAACGCTCCAAATTCACACCGGCACGGTCAATCTTATTGATAAATATAATTGTCGGGATTTGCAGCTTTTGTAAAGTACTGAACAGCAACTTTGTCTGCGCTTGTATGCCTTCCTTTGCGGATAAGATGAGGACTGCTCCATCAAGCATTTTGAATGTCCGCTCCACTTCCGCAATAAAATCCATGTGTCCCGGAGTGTCAATGATATTGCATTTCACTCCATTCCAGATAATAGATGTCGTAGAAGCCCGGACAGTAATTCCTCTACGTTTCTCTATATCCATAGAGTCCGTTATGGTGTCACCATTATCCACACGGCCGCACTTTTCCGTTGCTCCACTGGCAAACAGCAGATTCTCGGTTACGGAAGTTTTTCCTGCATCAATGTGAGCAAGAATTCCTAAATTTATAATATTCATTTGGATTAAGCAATAATATACTACAGTAGATGCATTGTCGAAACGCACCTTTTAATACCTCCTCGTAGCATATGAGAACTACAGGATTACTAACTCGTATTAATATGTATATTATTACTGCCGCATAACGATTACAAAATTACACAAAAAAATATATCTAACAAAAGTGGGAGGATTTTTTAACTTTTTACCCCTTAATTCCGCAGCACTTTAGTTTAACTATTTTTATAAGTTCCTGAGCAACAAAAAGTTGCCCAGGATTTTGCCATGTCAGATTTTTCACTTACCTTAGTGCTGCAAATCAAGACAAGCAAAAATCATCAATGACATGGCAAAGGTACAACAAAAATCTGAGAAAATCACCGCTTTTGGCGGAATATTTTTCGTTTTGGACAAATTCGACTCTATTCTGTCCTCTGTGATAGACTCACACTTAGGACTTCGCAGCACTCTGATTGGCTATCAGTACAGCGAGATCATACGTGCCATCTTCTCCGTGTTCTGCTGCGGTGGTGACTGTATGGAAGACCTCAACCTGTATCTGAAGGACGTTCTTACCGAGCGTCCGCATACCCGCGTCCCAAGCGCGGACACTGTGCTGCGTGGCATAGAGGAACTGGCAACGGAGAACATATCGTATACAGCGGAAAAGACCGGCAACGTCTATGACTTCAACACGGCGGAGAAACTCAACCAGCTGCTCATCAAGTTGCTGCTGGCAACGGGACAGCTTACGGAGGGCGGAACATACGACGTTGATTTCGACCACCAGTTCCTTGAGGCAGAGAAGTATGACAGCAAGCGCACCTACAAGGGCTTTGACGGCTACAGCCCAGGCGTGTTCACCATCGGCGGGCTGATAGCCTATCTTGAGAACCGTGACGGCAATGCGAACGTGCGCTTCATGCAGGCAGAGACTCACCGGCGTTTCTTCAAGATGATGAGGTCGTTCGGCATTCATGTCAGGAGCTTCCGTGCTGACTGCGGCTCCTACAGCGAGGACATTGTGAAGATGGTCATGGAGCATACTGACAAGTTCTACATCCGTGCCGAGCGGCATGCAGGTCTGTATGAGAAGGTGAAGCGGCTGACAGGCTGGACTACGGTGGAGATAGGATTTCAGCAGTACGACGTGCAGTCGTTCCCCTTCGAGAGTTTCGAGGACGTGAAGCATTGCCGCCTCGTCGTGCAGCGGCAGCGCAAGCAGAAGGGAGAGCAACTAGACCTCTTCGACGGCGAGTACACATACCGCTGTATATTGACCAACGACTGGGACATGACCGATGAGGAGATCATACAACACTACAACAAGCGAGGAACTGCCGAGCAGGTCTTCGACCGCAAGAACAACGACTTCGGATGGGCGCATCTGCCGAAGTCATTCATGAACCAGAACACCGTATTCCTGCTTATCACCGCCATGGCTGCAAACTTCTACCGATACATCGTGGCATTGCCGCTCATGGCCGTCCTCTTTGGAATCAAGGCCACAGACAGAGTCAAGAGTTTTCTGTTCAGATTCATCGCCGTCCCTGCCAAGTGGATCAGAACGGCACGACAATACAAACTCAACATCTACTCCAACAAACCATACAACATAATTTGGGAGCACGGATAGATTAACACTCTTCATTGATGCTTAGGTCAAAGCCTCTCGACCTTACGGGGTAAGGGGAAGGTGTCTGCATACAAGTCAAGCTCAAGCGTTTCTAAGCCCAGAGTCAGACAGAATCATCATAAGCAAGGACTAAATCAGACAATCGAAAAATTATCTGCGGATTTTAGGAAATACAAAAAAAACGTTATCCTTAAGTTAAATCACAGGAAATTTACTTTTATGCCTGTACATTGTCCGTGGAATTCACTTAAGAATAGTCATAACGAAACGGTTTAAGCCGGGTTCTGTCCTAAACGTATCTAATTGCACACGGTTAAAATTTGAATTATGAAGGCGCTCCCATAGACCAAGAAACTCAATAGAACTGCTATTGCGCATCCAATTCAGAATAGCAAAGCGAGGGTCATCGCTGTTGCGAAAGCGTGCAATATCAGTCAAGGATATGTATTCGGATACATGACTATCTACGGCGAAATTTATCAATTTTTAATTGATTTCGCCCGAGTTAAGTCGTTTTCAGGCGAAATCGATACATTTTTGATTAGATTTCGCCCGGATTATTTAATTATCAAAATCTTGAATCTTCTGAAAATCAAATATTACCAACTGAAAATCAATTTGTTATATTTGTACAGATTTGTCGGATTTCTGCGCGGCAGCGCACTCAATTCTTACAGCGCATCAATTCTTTTTGACACAACCTCTCAGTAACTGCGGACACACAATAACCTGCCATCGCTGAAGGCGATGAACAGCAACCGACAACCTCTCACGTCTGGCACAATCCTCCGAAAATGTGATTTTTTACCCCATTTTACGTCCGAAAATGTGATTTTTTACCTTTTTATATGCCCGAAAATGTGATTTCTCGTCAAAAATCAATTTCAAAAATGTAACTTTGCAAAGGCATATAGAGAAATCGTTATTTGCAAAACAAGTCTTAACGCATTTATAACACACCAAGATTTAACAATGGCTCTCACCAGCCACAAAAAATATTATTATTATTATGAAGCGAAAACTTTTATTAATGCTTATGCCGCTTATCCTCTGCGGCAGACCTATACTTGCCCACGACATTCAAGTAGGTGGTATTTACTACGATTTTATCAATAATCGCACAGAATTGAGTGTAACTTATGAAGGAGAGAATACTTGGTATACTGGAAGAATTGTCATCCCTAGATCTGTTGCTTACAAAGGAAAAACATATAAAGTCACGAGGATAGGAGAAAGCGCTTTCAGCTATTGCGAGAACCTGACATCCATCACTATACCCAACTCCGTTACAAGCATAGGAAGAGAGGCTTTCTCCGGTTGCACAGGTCTGACATCCATCACTATACCCAACTCCGTTACAAGCATAGGAAGTTGGGCTTTCAGTAGTTGCACAGGTCTGACATCCATCACTATACCCAACTCCGTTACAAGCATAGGAAGTTGGGCTTTCATTAGTTGCACAGGTCTGACATCCATCACTATACCCAACTCCGTTACAAGCATAGGAAGAGAGGCTTTCTCCGGTTGCACAGGTCTGACATCCATCACTATACCCAACTCCGTTACGAGCATAGGAAGTGAGGCTTTCTCTGGTTGCGCAGGTCTGACATCCATCACCATCCCCAACTCCGTTACAAGCATAGGAAGAGAGGCTTTCTCCGGTTGCGAAGGACTAAAATCTATCACTATACCCAACTCTGTTATAAGCATAGGAGAAAGCGCTTTCCAGGGTTGCGAAGGACTAAAATCCATCACTATCCCCAACTCTGTTACAAGCATAGGAGAAAGCGCTTTCCTGGGTTGCGAAGGACTAAAATCCATCACTATCCCCAACTCCGTTACAAGCATAGGAGGAGGCGCTTTCCATGGTTGCAAGAGCCTGACATCCATCACTATACCCAACTCCGTTACAAGCATAGGAAACCCTTTCAGCGATTGCACTAACCTCTTGTCAATAAGAGTAAACGAAGGCAATCCAAAATACGATAGTAGAGACAACTGTACTGCTATCATTGAGACTAATAGTAACACTCTAATTGCAGGATGTAAGAATACCACCATCCCCAATTCCGTTACGAGCATAGGAGATGAGGCTTTCTATGGCTGCAATAGCCTGACATCCATCACTATACCCAACTCCGTCACAAGCATAGGAAAAAGCGCTTTCAGTTTTTGCACAGGTCTGACATCCATCACTATACCCAACTCAGTTACAAGCATAGGAGAAAGCGCTTTCAGTTTTTGCACAGGTCTGACATCCATCACTATACCCAACTCAGTTACAAGCATAGGAGAAAGCGCTTTCAGCTATTGCGAGAACCTGACATCCATCACTATACCCAACTCCGTTACAAGCATAGGAAATATGGCTTTCAGTTGTTGCACAGGTCTGACATCCATCACTATACCCAACTCCGTTACAAGCATAGGAAATATGGCTTTCTGGGGTTGCACAGGTCTGACATCCATCACTATACCCAACTCCGTTACAAGCATAGGAGGAGGCGCTTTCGATGGTTGCAAGAGCCTGACATCCATCACTATACCCAACTCCGTTACGAGCATAGGAAATAGGGCTTTCTATGAAACTCCTTGGCTTGACAATCTGCCTAATGGTCTGATATATGCTGGTAGAGTTGCCTTTTATAAAGGTGAAATGCCTTATGGAACTTCTATAACAATCAAAGAAGGAACTACGGCTATTATGGATGACGCTTTTGAAGGTTGCAAAGGACTAAAATCCATCACTATACCCAACTCCGTTACAAGCATAGGAAATTCCGCTTTCAGGGATTGCGAGAACCTAAGTTCCATCAATATCCCCAACTCCGTTACAAGCATAGGAAATTCCGCTTTCAGGGATTGCGAGAACCTAAGTTCCATCAATATCCCCAACTCCGTTACAAGCATAGGAAGTTCCGCTTTTGAAGGTTGCAAAGGACTAAAATCCATCACTATACCCAACTCCGTTACAAGCATAGAAAGTTCCGCTTTTGAAGGTTGCAAAGGACTAAAATCCATCACTATACCCAACTCCGTCACAAGCATAGGAGGAGGCGCTTTCAGGGATTGCGAGAACCTAAGTTCCATCACTATACCCAACTCCGTTACAAGCATATGGTATCATGCTTTCGATGAAACTCCTTGGCTTGACAATCTGCCTAATGGTCTGATATATGCTGGTAGAGTTGCCTTTTATAAAGGTGAAATGCCTTATGGAACTTCTATAACAATCAAAGAAGGAACTACGGCTATTATGGATGAGGCTTTTAAAGGTTGCAAAGGACTAAAATCCATCACTATACCCAACTCCGTTACAAGCATAGGAAGTGAGGCTTTCTCTGGTTGCGCAGGTCTGACATCCATCACTATACCCAACTCCGTTACAAGCATAGGAAGTGAGGCTTTCTCTGGTTGCGCAGGTCTGACATCCATCACTATACCCAACTCCGTTACAAGCATAGGAAGAGAGGCTTTCTCCGGTTGCGCAGGTCTGACATCCATCACTATACCTAAATCTGTCGAAGTGATTGATTGCGGTGCATTTGATGATAATTTTATGGATTTATACATTAATAACGAAACGCCTCCTGAATATTGGACAGGAACAGGGGACGGATACTCTTGTGAAGTTCCTGAGCGATGCACCCTCCACGTGCCCAAAGGTTGCAAAGAAGCCTACAAAAACAAAGAGTCTTGGCGCGATTTCTACAAAATAGTGGATGACCTTTAAGCAAATCGTTAGCAAATAAACGCGAAACGGTAAATAAATGCCTTACTTTCGATAAAAATGAGTACCTTTGTAAGATAATGCATAGGAACCATATTATTGGCAAGTCATTTAGAATGGAATTAAATGCTTTGATTGCAGAATGTACTGCATACGATTTCAAGTTGATACTTGAAGAAAAGAAACCTAAAAGTTGGTTGAAGAGCGTAAGCGCTTTTGCCAACGGCTCGGGTGGCTCGCTATTCTTTGGCATAGATAATGATGGCATCGTCAAAGGTCTCGATGATGTACGGCATGTTTGCGAAGCTATCAGTTGTAAGATTCGTGATTACATGGATCCCCTTCCAGAGGTGGAAATGATTCCTCATGATGTAGATGGCTTACATTTTTTACAGCTCAAAGTCAATGCCGGGCATTACACACCATATTACTACGTTGGCGATGGTCAGCGCATTGCCTTTGTTCGTGTCGGTGATGAGAGTATTCCTGCCACGGCAGAGCAAATGGTACGCTTGGTACTGAAAGGTTCTAATAAAACCTACGATTCCCTTCACACGGATTATAAGGTTGAAGACTATGCTTTCACGATATTAGCGAATACTTTCAAAGACCGCACTAAACAAGAATGGGACAAGAAATTTCTATTATCGTTTGGTCTTGTAACTGGCACAGGGAACCTTACGAATGCAGGCGCACTGTTTGCTGATGACTGCCCATTGTGGCAATCTCGCTTGTACTGCACACGATGGGATGGAAAGGAAAAGGGTGATGCCATTAATGATGCAGAGTTTACAGGCAACGTTCTCATGCTACTTCGCGAAGCCATGAACTTCGTGAAATCTAACACCAAGAGAGGTTGGGAGAAACTACCTGATGGACGAAAGAACAAGCCTGAGTATGCAGAGCGTGCCGTTCTTGAAGCAATGGTTAACCACTTTATCCATCGCGACTATACTGTTATGGGTGGGGAAGTGCATCTTGACATCTATGACGACCGCATCACAATAACATCATCAGGAGGAATGTACAATGGTATGTTGATTCAGGACTTAGACATCGCAGATGTTTCTTCCGAAAGACGAAATCCTATACTTGCAAACGTAATGGCTCAGCTTGACTATATGGAAAAACGAGGCAGTGGACTCACACGCATCTGCAATGAGACCAAAGCCCTGGAAGGATATAAGGATGAGTTGAAGCCCAAATTCAAATCAACTCCGACCCAATTTCAGACCATCATCTTTGCCTCTTCCGGCACCCCGAATGTCGGAGACTATGACGGAGACGTGTCGGAGACGAAACTCGCTGAGCGTCAGCAGAAAATACTGAATCTCATCAAAGAGTCTCCGACAATCACCGGCAAACAAATGGCGGAGACTTTGTCGGTGAGCCAACGTACCATCGAGCGCGACCTTTCTACTTTGCAGAAGATAGGTGTTTTGAAGCGTGAAGGCAAGGATAATGACGGAATGTGGGTGATAATTGTTTGAACGCTTCTTGAAAATGATAATAATCAATGAAGATATGAATAAATCCTCTATAGTACAATTTTATGGCAAACAAAAAGAAGCGTGTAGAAATTGTTAGTATTCATATTGACAGTTTAGTAGAAGGGTGTGAACCTCCATCATTTGCAGAAGTGTTTGCATTATTAAATGCAACAGAAATAACGCAAGATGGCAAGTTGTATGAATTTAGATCTTTAAATACGAATATTACAGAGTGCATTGTTGGTTTGGTTGAAACAACACAAGATAAAGATATACCGCCAATCAAAAACAAACAGACTAAAGAGTTCAGTCAGGTACAAATTAATACGGCTACAGAAGGACTGGCTTTTGCTAATATATTTCTTTTTGATACAAGTTTGAATGTGTTGATATATGAAGTTAATAGAAATGGTTGCTATCTTCAAACTTTCAAGGAGTTGCTTGAGTGTAAGTGGGCAGAACTTCATAATGGAAATGAAATTCAAATTCATATAGGAGCTGTTTGTCGTCTTGATGAATACAATAGAATGCTACGTATTAACAATTATAGAAAAATAAGTTATGAGATATGTTGTCCTTCAGAGGTGTTGCGTGTTGTGAAACAACAGGAGGAGTCCTTAAGTAAATCTCTACTAGAATCTCAATTGACCGCAGCTGAAAGAAACAATATCAATATTATATCAATAGAACAAAAATGTATGCCTGTGACAATTAACAGAGATGGTATGCAAGCCGGATTCGTTCGTGAATTTATAGGATTATTCAATAGTCTGTTTGGAGCTGGTCAAAGAAGTAATGTAAAAAAGTTTACAGTCCATGGCTACACTCTTGATCCAGAGTCAGAAAAGCAACATGCAACCACAATAAATTTATTGGCTGATGTATTTGATGAATATATCTCAATTCCCGAAGTTCAAGTACAGTCCTCCCTTCAAGTCCCAGAAAGAAAGGCTTCTATAGAAACTGTATATAACAGGATTCATAATGAGTTATTATCAATTATTCATAGAGCATAGCAACAATGAAATCTCCAGGAAGGATAATCGAGGAATATGCAGGATGGGCTGCATTTGTTATAGGATTTGTCGTGGCTTGCTTTATTAGCCCAGAAAAATATCATTATTCTGAACTCATCAATGGTTTTCCTGCCATTGGATTAGGAATATTTGGTTTTATGTTGACATTCATAGCCATTATATTACAATCTAGCAATAATACTATTGATTATATGAAAAGCCAAGAAACGCTCTTTAAATGTTTTGTTGATTACAATAAGAGAGTTGTATTTGTTTCTGCCATTTTAACTTTGTATGCATATTTAATATCTTCATTTTGCATACCAGTTGATTGTATTAATTGGGTTATTGGGGGAATCACCGTCCAACGTTTAGTAAAAATAGCAGCAATTTCTCTCTTTTGGGGACTTTTATTTAAATTATGTGTTGATACTTTTTTCTTTATAAGGTCTTTCTACATTTTGTTGAGAAAGTAATAATCATATATATATATATATGCTGTTCAAAACGGTAATATTCTCAGACGTTCCTGTACTGAAGGGATTTAAGTATCGTGATAGATTTCAACTGGTTCCGTTCTTTTATTCTGGAGCAGCTCCAATGTCGAAATATGCAAAACATTTTCCTGCTTTTTTAGAATATGAAGCTGAGAAAATGGAGGAGGAGTTATCATTTGAAAGTGAGCTTAAAGAAAGAGGTGTTTCAGCAGATGTGATAAAAAATGGTAGGTATATACCAAACCAAGAGCGTGTAAAGAGAGAAATTCTTCAACTGCTGACTTGCCTTACTAATTATCATTTCTTTTCATATGGTTCTTCTGTTGCAATTTGGGGTATTCAACTCCCATCTGATAATTTAGATGACATATCTCCTAAAGAATTAGCACTGTTAGATGACGCCAAGAGTAAATGGACATTAGGGTGCTATCGCTACCCCGGAATGAAAAAAGATCTTACGATTAATCGTTATACGCAAGTTTTTGACTACTATGACACAAGTAGTACAACAGACTATTACACGAACAATCCAGGTGCTTGGTTGACTCCAGAACTCTCTTTTCCTCAATATATTGAGTTTTGTCTTGACCGTTATTATGCCTCTGACGAGGATGTATATAAGAAAATTAAACATTGTTTAGGTCTCTTGGCAGATGGCATAGCTCTCTTTGATACAAAACGTAGCGTGTCGCTTTTATCTATAGTATCATCTATTGAGGGGATGGCTCTCATGGATTATGTGATGTATGGAGAGACTAAGGGGTTGGGGGCTAAGAATAGATTTACAAGATACCTAAAACGGTATGTCGCAGGTAAGTCTACTGAAAAATATGAGCAGTATTATGCAAAGCGTTGCAGCATAACTCACGAAGGTGAACTTTTTATTGGTGATTTAGATGTCTTTTCAAATCCTGAAGAACAGCATAAGGATTGGTTATTAAGGCTCGAAATTATGCAAGTTGCAAGACTCGCATTGTACCATTGGCTAAGAAGAAAACTATGATGGCATATCTTTGAAAAAAATATTAACATCGCTCGTCAGTGCCGTTTAAGAAAGTTAAAAATGTTAAATCTTTATCTTTTCTCCGTAAATTAGAATCCACGCCATCACTTTTCTACCGTTTAAAACACAAGTGGCTGATATAAAAGCATTTGCAAATACTGTCGCTGCACAAGCCTAAAATCCATCACCATACCAAACTCAGTGACAAGCATAGGAGATTATGTTTTCTTTGGCTGTTCTAAACTTAAGAACATTTATATAGCAAGGAAAACATCCCCTAAAATTAAAATTGATTATGGATATGAAGAAGGTAATTATATATATAGTTTTGCAGGAGTTCCCAAGTCATGCACCCTCCACGTCCCCAAAGGCTGCAAAAAAGCCTACAAAAACAAAGAGCCTTGGCGCAATTTCTCCAAGATAATAGATGACCTTTAAGCAAATCGTTAGCAAAAACCTAACATTTTCAAAAAAAAATTTGCAGAAAATAAAAAAACGCTTACCTTTGCAGGCGAAAAAGAAGAATTATGTACGCATCAACGTTCGGTTTTTACTTTTATTTTTACTTTGCCAAACAAGCAGAGCGGGATGTCGTATGTATAAAATAAGAACGTAAACAATAAGGTCCCGCTCAAACGAGCGGGATTTTTTGTTGCAGAAAAAGTAAGATAAAGCAGACAAAATGAAAAGAATTGCCATTCAAGGTATCAAGGGGTCGTTCCACGACATCGCAGCGCACCTCTATTTCGAAAACGAGGAGTTGGACATGGTCTATTGCGACACGTTCAGCGAACTGTTCCAGACCATGCGCGAAGAAAGCAACACACTGGGCTTGATGGCGATTGAGAACACCATCGCCGGCAGCCTGCTCGGCAATTACGAACTGCTCCGGTCAAGCGGAACAGACATCGTGGGCGAGCACAAACTCCATATCCAGCACAGTATCATGTGCCTGCCCGAAGACGACTGGGACACACTCACCGAAGCCAATTCGCACCCCGTAGCGCTCATGCAGTGCCACAACTTCCTCAGCCATCATCCGCAACTGAAGATAGTGGAAACTTTCGACACTGCCGGCTCTGCCCGGAACATCAAAGAGAAGAACCTGAAAGGTCATGCCGCCATCTGCCATTCAATGGCAGCAGAAATCTACGGTCTGAAAGTGCTGGAAGACCATATCGAGGACAACAAGCACAACTTCACACGCTTCCTCGTCCTCTCCAACCCCCTCTTCGCTGACGATCTGCGCGACCGCAACCGTGCCAACAAAAGTTCGCTCGTCTTCACACTGCCTCACACCGAAGGCAGTCTGTCGAGCGTGCTGTCCATCTTCACGTTCTACAAAATCAACCTCACCAAAATCCAGTCGTTGCCCATCATCGGCAGCGAATGGAACTACCTGTTCTACGTTGACGTAACCTATCAGGACCCCATCCGCTTCCACCAAAGCATAGAAGCGGTGCGCCCCCTCACACGCGAAATGAAAGTATTAGGCGAATATACAGCCGCTAAATAGTTGAAAGTTTTCCGAATACTCATAACACTCCGAATAACCAGTTTTAATTAGTTTTAGAAAAAATGTCCGAGACAATACAACCAGCCGACCGCCTGAGCAGCGTACAGGAATACTATTTCAGCCGAAAACTGGCGCAGATAGCCCAGATGAATGCTGAAGGAAAGGACATCATCAGCCTTGCCATAGGCAGTCCCGACATGCCGCCATCTGCCGACACCGTGGCCACACTATGCAAAGAAGCAATGAAAGCCGACACGCATGGCTACCAACCCACAAAAGGCATACCCGAACTGCGCAAAGCCATGACGGACTTCTACAAGCGGTGGTACGACGTTGACATTGATCCCAACACAGAAGTGCAACCCCTCATCGGCTCAAAGGAAGGCATCCTGCACACCACTCTCGCCTTTGTCAATCCTGGCGATGAAGTGCTCGTGCCAGACCCGGGCTACCCTACCTACACCAGCCTCTCCACACTGCTTGGCGCAAAAGTCGTGAAATATAACCTGCGCGGCGAAAACGGCTGGCAACCCGACTTCGACGAACTCGAAAGCATGGACCTCAGCCGTGTGAAACTCCTCTGGACAAACTATCCCCACATGCCGACAGGCGCGGCAGCACAGCGCACCACCTACGAACGCCTCGTGGATTTCGCAAAGCGCCACGGCATTGTCGTAGTGAACGACAACCCTTACAGTTTCATCCTTTCCCACCAGCACCTCAGTATCATGCAGGTGCCCGGCGCAAAGGACTGCTGCATAGAATTCAACTCTATGTCGAAGTCGCACAATATGCCTGGTTGGCGCGTAGGTATGCTCATAGGCAACGCCACATTCATCAGTTGGATTCTGAAAGTAAAGAGCAACATCGACAGCGGTACGTTCCGCGCCATGCAACTCGCTGCGGCTCAAGCGCTTAACAACTCAGACGAGTGGCACGAAACAGCCAACTATGACACCTATAGCCGCCGACGCATCTGGGCAGAACGCCTTATGGAAGCCCTCCACTGTGACTACGATAGGAACAGCGTCGGCATGTTCCTCTGGGGACGCATACCCGACCATTATACCGACTGCGAAGCACTTACCGAACGTGTGCTGCACGAAGCGCGGGTCTTCATCACACCTGGCTTCATCTTCGGCGAAAACGGCAGACGCTACATCCGCATCTCGCTCTGCGCCAAAGAAGAAAAAATGGAGGAAGCCCTCCAACGCATCATAGAAGCAAAAATTTGATAATCAAACATACAGAATAAATAACTAAAAAAAACATAGAATTATGCCATTAGAACTACAACCCCTCAACTTGCCCGGTATAGAACCGAAACGCCCCATAGTAATTGCCGGACCCTGTTCGGCTGAGACAGAAGAGCAAGTACTCACCACTGCAAAGGACCTTGCCGAACGCGACGTCAAAATCTTCCGTGCCGGCATCTGGAAACCACGTACCAAACCCGGAGGCTTCGAAGGAATAGGAGAAACAGGACTCGAATGGATGAAAGAGGTTCAGAAAGAGACAGGCATGCTCGTTGCCACCGAAGTGGCTACACACGCCCACGTGGAAGCCGCACTCAAGGCAGGCGTCGACATACTTTGGGTAGGAGCGCGTACCACGACAAATCCTTTCGCCATGCAGGAGATAGCCGACTCGCTAAAAGGCGTTGACGTGCCCGTCCTCGTGAAAAACCCCGTCAATCCCGACCTCGAACTGTGGATAGGCGCATTGGAACGCATAAATGGCGCAGGCATCAAACGCCTCGGCGTGGTGCATCGCGGATTCTCCACCTACGAAAAGAAACTCTACCGTAACCTCCCCATGTGGCACATACCCATCGAACTCCACCGCCGCTTCCCTACCCTGCCCATCTTCGGCGACCCCAGCCACATCGGCGGACGACGCGACCTCATAGCGCCACTGTGCCAGCAGGCAATGGACCTCGGGTTCGACGGACTTATCATCGAGAGCCACTGCAAGCCCGACAGCGCATGGAGCGATGCCAAACAGCAGGTAACACCCGACGTGCTCGAATTCATACTCAACCGACTCGTCATACGCGACACCACAGTGTCCACAGAGAGCATCAAGGAACTCCGCAAGCAGATAGACGAACTTGACAACGACATCATCGAAATACTCACCAAACGGATGAGACTGAGCAGAGAAATAGCCACATACAAGAAAGAGCACAACATGACTGTGGTGCAAAGCGCACGCTACAACGAGGTCATCGACAAACGTAGCGCACAGGGCGTGCTCTGCGGCATGTCGCCGGAATTCATGAAAGTGGTGTTCGAAGCCATACACGAAGAAAGCGTAAAGCAACAACTCGAACTGATGAACAAAAACTAACAAGGCTGTCATGAAAATCCTCATACTCGGTGCCGGCAAAATGGGGGCGTTTTTCGTCGACCTGCTCAGTTTTGAACACGAAACGGCGGTTTACGACATCGACCCCAAACGGCTGCGCTTTATGTACAACACACAGCGCTTCACCACAATAGAAGAGATAGAACAGTTCCAGCCCGAACTCGTTATCAATGCCGTAACGCTGAAGCACACCATCAACGTGTTCCGCAGCGTCATCCCGCACCTACCCGCCGACTGCATCATCAGCGACATAGCATCTGTAAAAACAGGATTAAAGGAGTTCTACGAAGAAACGGGCATGCATTACGTCAGTTCTCACCCCATGTTCGGACCGACATTTGCCAACCTCGGAAAACTCTCCAACGAGAATGCCGTCATCATATCCGAAGGCGACCACCTCGGGCGCATCTTCTTCAAAGACCTTTATCAACGACTCGGACTCAATGTGTGTGAATACACCTTCGAGGAACACGACGAAACCATGGCTTATTCCTTGGGCATACCATTCGTCTCCACCTTCGTATTTGCTGCCGTGATGAAGCATCAGGACGCACCGGGCACCACATTCAAGAGACACCTGCGCATAGCCAACGGCGTGCTCAGCGAAGACGAAACACTCCTGCGCGAAATCCTCTTCAACCCAAAAACAAGCGGCGAAGTGGCAAAAATCAGAACCGAACTTAAGGAACTCATCGAAATCATCGACAACAAGAACGAAGAAGCCTTCGGAAAATACATCCGAAAAATACGAGCAAATATTAAATAGCGAGGGCAATAGATGAAATTCTAAATTACACTATCAACCCGAGTCGTAAGGCTCGGATTTTTTGCACTTGACTTTGCAACATCTTTTCAAAATAGGAAATAACAAAAATCTTTTTCGATAAATCATCTTCTATTTGTGATAAAATTGTATTTTTGCACGATAATACAATCGAAAATAAGCAAACATTTTTACGACCTATATGGCAACAACCGAGAACAAAGACAAAGAACTGGGCTATAAATCTGATAACCCGACACCGGAAGACGAGAAGCGATACATCGGAGTAGATCTCCAGCAACTCATCGGCCACCTTATAGCCAACTGGTTCTGGATTTTGCTTTGCGCTGCCATCGCGCTGATTATTGCATGGCTCTACCTAAAGAAAACACCTACGACCTACCAAGTGCAGTCGTCCGTACTCATCAAGGGCGAAGACAACGTAGGCATGCGTGACCAGGGAACGCTGACAGCACGTTCGCAATTCTCCAGCGTATTCTCCTCTGCTAACAACTTCAGCACCGAGATGGACATCATAGGCTCAAGGACGCTCATCAAGAAGGTGTTAGAAGACCTTGACCTTTACATCACTCTCCGGCGCACCGACACCTATCAGGAGCGCGACCTGTGGGGAGAAGCACCGATAAAAGTGTGGATGACACCGCAGGAAGCAGAAAAGGCAGAACACATCAGTATGAAGATGAACCTGCACAAGAATGGTTCTATCGACATACACGGCATAGATGCCTCAACAGGAAAGTCTTCACTCAAACGCTACAACAAATTGCCTGTAATCATCCACACCAAAAACGGCGTGGTGAGCATCACAAGGGTGGACAGTGTGCCAATAAAGGAAAACATGGAGATTTCTGCCTCCATCGTAGCGCCTACACGAATGGCATCTTCATACAAAGGCAGACTGAGCATCTCGCAGACCAACAAGGAGTCGTTCATCACATCGCTCACCATGAACGACACACGCCCCGAGCGTAGCATACTCTTTATCAAGAAACTCGTAGAAGCCTACAACTCAGATGCCAACGAGGACAAGAACCAGATAGCACAGCGCACCGACGAGTTCATCAACAACCGTATCGTACTGATTTCCAGCGAACTCGGCAACACAGAAGACCGCTTAGCCAAGTTCAAGAAGCAGGCAGGGCTCACCGACCTGAACAGCGACAACAAGGAAGCACTGCAAGGACGCTCACAATACGAGACACAACTCGCCGACAATGCCACACAACTCAACCTGATTACTTACCTCCACGACTATGTGAAGCAGAACCGCACCAAGAACGATGTCATACCCACGAGCGTGGGCATCAAGAACGACAATGGTGTGATGGCGATGATCAACAAATACAACGAAGCCGTCATCGAGCGTAATCGTCTGGCTAAAGGCGCAACGGCAAAGAACTCCGTCATAGCCAATGCCGACGTGGCGCTGCAGGACATGCGCAACAACATAGAAAGGACCTTGGCAGGACTGGCAGACGGCGCAAGGATTGCACAGGAGGAGATACAAGCCAAACTCGACCAGTTCCAGGGAAAGATAGAAGAAACACCGGAAGGCGAGAAGCAGTTCCTCAGCATATCAAGAGAGCGCGACTTCCAATCGCAACTCTACCTCCTCCTCTTGCAGAAACGAGAAGAGAATGCCATCAAACTCGCTGCAACGGCTAACAACGGACGTATCATAGAAGAACCGGAAACCACAAGACCAGTAGCGCCGAAACGCATGATGATCATGATTGTGGCGCTCATCATCGGACTGACTATACCAATCCTTGTCATCTATCTCAAGTTGCTCTTCTCCGTCAAGATTGCAGGACGTGAAGACATCGCGAAGTTCACCAACCTGCCCGTCATAGGCGACATACCGTTCGACAAGTCGGGCGAAGGAGAACGCCACGTCAGTGTACAGAACAACAGCAACAGCATGATGGACGAAGCATTCCGAAACTTGCGTACCAACATACAGTTCATGCTACACGACACTGACAAGAAGGTGCTCATGTGTACCTCCGCCATTGCAGGCGAAGGAAAGAGTACCGTGGCAGGCAACCTCGCTGCAAGTTATGCCTTCCTCGACAAGAAAGTGGTCATCGTGGGACTCGACATCCGCAAACCGGGATTGAACAAGGTGTTCAAACTCTCCACACGCGCCTACGGTATCTCGCAGTTCCTTGCCAACCCCGAAGAGGAAGACCTGATGAGCCTCGTGCAGCAGTCAGATGTTTCGCCAAATCTCTTCATACTCCCAGGCGGTATCGTACCACCCAACCCGACGGAATTGCTCTCGCAGAAGTCGCTCGAGAAAGCCATCGATATACTCAAGGAGAACTTCGACCTCGTCATACTCGATACAGCACCTGTCGGACTTGTTTCCGACTCACAGGTCATCTCCCGCGTAGCAGACATGAGCATCTGCGTAGTGCGCGAGAACTTCTCCTACAAGAGTTCGCTCTTCATGTTCGACGACATGGCAAGAGACAAAGTCCTGCCTAACGTGGGTCTCGTGCTCAATGCCGTGAAACAGGACGGTCACAAGCGCTATGGCAGATATGGCTACGGCTATGGCTACGGACGTCACTATGGCTATGGCTACGGACAATACGGCTATGGCTATGGACAACAGGAAAGCAGCAAGAAAAAGAAAGGGCTCAAGGGACTCTTCAAATCATTCTTCTAAACGACATATCTCAACTAACAAAGAAATCATTCCGACAAAATGAACATCATAAGAAATATTCTCACAGCAGCAGCCGTAGCAGTGGCGCTGTCGTCATGCGTATCACAGAAAGAAATCGTCTATTTCCAAGGCAGCGAAACGGCATACGCCTATCCCCAGACCATTCCGCAGAACTATCGCATGGCAATACAGCCGTCCGACAGAATATCGGTATCCATATCCTGCTCACAGCCAAAACTATTAGAACCGTTCGCCTCGAATGTTACAGTAGGCTCAAATGAAGCACAACGCCCCGCAGGTGCTAACAACGAAGTCTATACAGGCTACACCATAGACAAGGATGGCTTCGTAACCCTGCCAGCCATAGGAAAAATCAAGGCGCAAGGCTATACCGAAGAGGAGTTTGCCACTGTCATCGAAAAAGAAATCAAACGCCAAGGCATACTCAACGACCCGCAGGTTACTGTGAAATTTCTCAACGCACAAGTGTCTGTACTCGGAGCAGTGAACAAGCCCGGACGCATAGCGCTCAACTCGCAGCGCACGTCCATACTCGACATCCTCGCAGCAGCAGGCGACGTGAGCGACAACGGACTCAAGAAAGGCATACAGGTCTATCGCGAAGTGAACGGCAAACGCGAGATGTACAGCATCGACCTCACACAGACCAACGTGTTCAACTCACCGGCGTTCTACGTGCAGCAGAACGACCTCATCTACGTGCAGCCAAACGAGTCGGCAAGAGTTAAGAACAGCCCCTTCTTCACATTCTGGGGAGCCAGCGCATCTATCGTCAGCGTAGTCATCTCACTCACATCGCTCATCATTGCAATAACGAGATAACATAACATAACATACTGCCATGAAAAAAATCTTTGCATTCTTATTCTTTTCCACATTTGCAATAGCAAGTACTCTGCAAGCGCAGAATATTTTTACCGTGGTCTATGCCGAATCTGATGATGGGTTCGTCAATGTCAGGTCACAACCTTCTAATAAAGGTCGTGTACTGACCAAACTCAACCAGTTCTATCATGGACTTGGAGAAGGAGTGCTTTGTGGAGAAAAAGGTAATTGGTGCAAGGTTCGCGTCGGAAATGTTACAGGATGGGCATACAGCAAATATGTAGGCAGACAGACTTGGTTTACCGGACAAGGAAGAACAAGGCTTGTGGCTAACAAGACAAACACACCCATCTACGGAGAAGATTATACCGGCGAAAGAGGATTACCTGTCTTTACAACGGTAAGCAAAGGCACCATCATAGCCGACACCTACGAAGACAATGGTGAGTACTACATACTAACAACGGCTCACGACAATTTGTCCATCCGCAAGTCCGACGTACGCGTAGTCCGTGTCAGATAAGTCCTCGCCCTGACTTCGTTCATTCAGTATCAACAAACAATACATCTATAGGGAGGTTGGTGAAACCTGCAGTTAGTAACCTTGGGTGCAAATAAGGCTGTCCGAGCGTAGCGCAAGACAGCCGTATTAAATACCCGCAGATATATAGTTATCGACCATCGTTGAAAGCGATGTGAGTTTTCAATAATATACTATGCTAATAGAGTAGCTCTCCTCTTTTTATTATTAACTTTAGGCTTTTCTTGAACCCCACGCTTTATATGCTATAATTATTATGAAGAGAAAATTATTTTTGCTGATATTGCCGTTCATACTCGGCTGCATTTCCACACTCGCCCATGATATAGAAGTTGATGGGATTTACTATGTTTACAACTATAATCGTACAGAATTGAGTGTGTCCTATAAGGGCAAAGACTATAAAGAATTCACTAACGAATATTCAGGGAATGTGGTTATTCCCGAATCCATCACCTACAACGGAAAGACATATATGGTCACAAGCATTGAAGATTATGCTTTTTGTGTATGTACCGAACTGACAGCCATCACGATACCTAATTCTATCGTGGTCATAGATGATTTTGCATTCAATGGCTGCACCGGACTGACATCTATAGACATACCCAACTCTGTCAAACACGTTGGACATCAAGCATTCTTCCGTTGCAGAAACCTCAAAACCGTCACAATTCCAAATTCCGTCAAAAGCATAGGAAACAGGACCTTTGCCGAATGTACCAGCCTGACATCTATCAACATCCCCTCCTCCGTAACAAGCATAGGAGTGAATTCTTTCGGTGGCTGTACTGACCTGACATCAATAATAATTGACGAAAACAATCCGGAATACGATAGCAGAGAGAATTGCAACGCCATCATTAAGACAAACATTGATGCCCTGATGGTAGGCTGCAGCAATACGACCATTCCCAAATCTGTCAAAAGCATCAGAGATTTTGCATTCTCTGATTGCACCACCTTAACCTCCATTACCATCCCCAAATCCATTACAAGCATAGGACATAATGCCTTTTCGGGATGTAAGGGCCTGACATCTGTTACTATTCCCAACTCTGTTACGAAAATTGGCCATTTTGCTTTCAGTAATTGCGATGGTCTTTCATCCATCAAGATACCTAAATCCGTGGAAAGTATCAGTGATGCTGCTTTCAGCGGCTGCACAGGTCTGAAATCTATAAAAATCCCCAATTCAATTAAGAACATAGGGAGTTTTTCTTTCGCAGGTTGTCCCGACCTAACGTCCGTCACCATACCGAAGTCTGTAATGAATATTGGATATAATGCTTTCTCACGATGCACAAGCCTTAAGGACTTAATCATTAAGACAAAAACTCCTCCTGTATGTGTTTCAAGTTTCGATTTTGAGACTCTGCATCATCCGTGCATTCTTCACGTACCTAAAGGCAGCAAAGAAGCATACGAAAAGAAAAGCCCGTGGAAGGACTTTGATAAGATAGTGGAGAACAAATAAGCCGTTACCGGATTCTAATAGAAAATTATAAGGTAATTCGCCAAGGAATTATCCACTTTCTATTCCGTCGCTTTGCGGAACAGGGAAAAATTCACACTGCCGTAGTGGCGGTGTTCTATGAAACAGGGGTTGTTGGAAAAGTCGTGTTCCTTGCCGTGTTCAAGCACGAATAAACCATTTGGCTTAAGCAGTCCGCTTGAGAGCACGCGGTCAGGCATTTCGCTCATCTCTGCAAGGGCATAAGGAGGATCGGCAAAGACCAGATCGAACGCTGTTGTGGGATGACCTATTATTCGCAACGCATCGCCGCATACCGCCCTGCAATTCTCGGCACCCACTTCGCGCAGCACCGATTGTATGAAGCGAAAGTGTTGCCTGTCGCGCTCCACACTGACCACATACTGACAGCCGCGCGAGAGCAATTCCAAAGTGATGCTCCCCGTGCCTGAAAACAGATCGATGGCGGTGATGTCTTCAAAGTCGAGATAACTACGCAACACGTTGAAGATGTTTTCTTTAGCAAAGTCGGTAGTAGGACGCGCCTTGAACGAACGTGGCACGTCGAAATGACGACCTTTGTATTTTCCTGTGATTACCCTCATGCCTTGCTGCCATCCTCTTTGAGTTCTGTGATTTTCCCTACAAACTTCTCTAGCACCTTCTTCGCCTGCTTACAAGCCATCTTTTCGCCTTCAAGCAACACGAGCGTACCTTCGGCGGGCGACATGCCCAGCGCCTGCATCACACTGAGTGTGTAATAGCACACATCGTCGGCATTCTTGGTATCGTAAGTATTGAGCATCAGCAGGCGCGTGCCTTCAAAAGTGCTCATTTCCAGTTTTCTGTGCACCAGATGAAGGAATATGCGCTTAGCCGAAGCCGTAGCAGAGAGCATCGAATAGCGACGCAAGCGCGCTGTCTGCTCGCTGATGTAAATCACCTTGCCGAACTTTTCCTTGATGGCGCGGCAGCAACTGTCGTCAAGTGCATAGAGCAGGACCACATTCGCCGTGGGCAAAGTGTCGTAGAACACGCGGTGCTTGTGTGCCGGGCGGAAACAACTGTCGTAGAGGGGTTCGCAGTCCTCTTCGCGGAAGTCGGACAGCGGTACGGCTATCACTGCACCCGAAACGATGACGTCCACACCGACACGCTCCAATTTCGTCAGCGGTTCTGCCTCCACGGCGCGACGGAGATTGATGGTGAACGACACGCGGCGGTCCAGTCGATGCACGGAGAACTGCAAATCCTCCACCTGCTTGCCGATGGCAAAAGAGATGTCGTCGCCCGTTATGCGAATGTATAGTTTATCTTTCATTGTTCACGCTGTTTCTACCAAAACCTGCGCTGCTCTGCATTATACTCAAAACCTGCGGCACAAAGTTGCTCCTCCAAATCCGTGCGACTGACGTTCATGTCGTCGCAAAGGTCTTCGAGCGAAGCATACTGATCGCGCAGTTTCATGTTGACAACACTAAGCAGCATAAAAGGGTCCTGTGGCAATTCTGTCGTCATGGTTTTACGATTTTGAAGTGCAAAATTAAAGCGTTATTCCCAAAAAGGTAGTCTGCCACCGAAAAAAAATGACACATATATAAAAAAACGTGCCTAATATACATTCCAACATTTCAAAATTCATTATTTTTGCTCTGAAAAAAATTATCTGATATGCCAAACAAAATATGCCCCATCTGCCATTCAGAAATACCGGAAGACTCCAAGTTCTGCTTCGTATGCGGTTCTAATCTTGAGAATGGCGCAGTAGCCCCTAACCAGCAGACACAAAACCAACAACAACACCATTCAGCGCCTCAGAACGTGGCGCAAATGCCTCCCCAGCAACAGCCGCCATATATGCCAAACAACCTTTCTGGCAACAACGGCAACGGCAAAGGTCCCAACAAGGGCATGATAGCCCTCATCGCCTTCGCCATAGCGGCACTCGTCGCCATCATCATCCTGCTCACCCTGCTGCTCTCACGCGGCAGCGATAAGGCTGAACCGATTGCTGCGCCAAGTGCTGACTCCACCGTCACAAAGACCGACACGGTTTACCAGACGGTCGTACAACAGCCCGCACCGGAACCCGTCTATCGCCCCACATTCCAGGAAGGCGGCACATTTAAGTTCTCCGGTTCCATACCGGGTGCTGGCGGCATACGCATGACGCTGACCAATAGTGGCGGTAGCGTATCCGGAACGTACTACTACACCAAAGTCGGTTCACCCATTTACCTCTCCGGCTCTCTGAGCGGCAACCGCCTCTACCTCTCCAGTCAATATGATTCATGGGAAGGCACCATCAGCGGCAGGAGATACAGCGGAACCATGTACGTTTACGAAACAGGCAGGACGTTCCGTTTCAACACAAGATACTAAAGCAAGAAAAAAAGGAAAGGAATAAGGAAAAATGATTTGTCCTAATTGCAAACAAAATAACAGTGGCGACAGCAAATTCTGCAAGAACTGCGGCGCTACGTTATCGCAACCTAAAGTCTATTACTGCAAGTCGTGCGGCAGACGGCTTGCTCCTGAAGCACGTTTCTGCCCCTCATGCGGCGAGAGAAAACCGCTGAGAACGGATAACACACAGACACAGCGTCCCGCTTCTGCCTCTAACAGCCAGAGCCAGAACACACAAAGGGTACATATCGTGGAGCGTCCCGCCAACTATGGCAACACTCCACCACCCCAGCAGCCCAAGCCGGACAAGAAAGAACAGTCGCCTGGGTGCGGCTGCCTCTTCCACCTTATCTTCTTCGGTGTGATAGCCATCGCTGTAGCAGGCTACTACTACATGCAACTCGCAAAGAAGGAGCGCATGGCATACGAGAAAGTAAAATCGTCCATGAACATAAGGCAAATGGAGGAATACCTCAACACCGACTACTACGTATTCAACGACCACAAAGACGATATACGCGACCGCATAGAACGCATACGCACCGACAACGTGGACTTCCGCTCGGCAACTACTGTTGCTTCTTGTGAACGTTACCTCGACCGCCATCCCGAAGGCAGGTACAGGAAAGAAGTGGAGAAAAGGCTCGAGAAGTTGAAGAATAAAGCCTCCAGCGAAGATGTGGTGGAAGATATACGCGACTTTACCCGGCAGCCTGTCACACCGAAGCCCTCCATGCCTGCCAGCAATTCCCCTGCGGCAGAAGAGCCCACCGCAGGAGAGGCTTCAGAAGCAGAAACCGAGACTGGCGGCACGAAGTACTACATACAGGTAGGCTACCGCAACAAGCGAGAAGATGCCGATGCCTCTGCCAAGCGTAATGCCGAGAAAGGCTTTGGCAACGTGGTGGTGAAAAAGGACGACAAGGCAACGCGCAACTACATCACCTCGGGTGCCTACAACAGCAAGGAAGAAGCAGAGCGACACCTTGAAAATGCCAGAAAACAGTACCCCGACGCCACAATCATTTCCGAATGAAACGCGGCGTACTACTGAACAAATAAGAATAAAAAAACAGCGTGCGTAAATCAACGTGCGCTGTTTAGATATTGAATAGATAACATCACAATCCGTCAACTCGTGCAAGAACAATTCGCAGCCCTCATAGCGGAAGAATTCGGTTTTCCTTTCACGCCTATGCAGTCGAAGGCTGCCATGGCACTGGCGCGTTTTGTCCTCACTCCCCTGCCCGACTGCGCCTTCATCCTGCGCGGATATGCCGGTACGGGCAAGACTTCGCTGATTGGTGCCTTCGTCAGAGTAATGAAACGGCTCGAACGCGACGTGGTGCTCATGGCACCCACAGGACGTGCGGCAAAAGTGCTTGCCAAACACGCCGGCACAGAAGCCCACACCATCCACAAGGTCATCTATCGCCAACAGACCTTCAACGGCGAAGGCACAAAGTTCTCCATCGGGTTCAACAAACTGAAGAATGCCATCTTCATTGTAGACGAGGCATCAATGATAGCCATCGACGATGGCGGTGCATCCATCTTCGGCACAGGGCAGTTGCTCGACGACCTTATCCGCTTTGTCTATGAAGGCACCGGATGCCGGCTTCTCCTGCTCGGCGACACAGCCCAGTTGCCACCCGTAGGCGCCGAGGAGAGCCCTGCACTGATGAAGAGTGTGATAGAGCAGTACGGACTGCGTGTGGGGCAAGCCGACCTCACGGAAGTAGTGCGTCAGGGTGAACAGTCGGGTGTACTCAGCAATGCCACGATGCTCCGGCAGTCCATAAGCGAAGAGAAGGAAGAACTCCCAGCCATCAGAGTGTCAGGCAGCGGCGAAGTTAGGCTCATGCCCGGCGACGAACTCATCGAAGCCCTCGCTACCGACTATCAGGACTACGGCACACAGGACACCATCGTCATCACGCGTTCCAACAAGCGCGCCAACATCTTCAACAACGGCATACGCGCTCAAATCCTCGACCGCGAAGACCAACTCAACCGAGGCGACCTCATCATGGCGGTGAAGAACAACTACTTCTGGACTGAACGCGCTGCAAAGGGATTACCCAAAGGCGAGAGCCTGCCCATGGGCTTCATCGCCAACGGCGACACGGCTGAAATAGTACGCATACGCAATGTACACGAACAGTTCGGATTCAGGTTTGCCGATGCCACACTGTGCTTCCCCGACTACGGCGACTTCGAGATTGACTGCCGGGTGCTGCTCGACACCCTCAATTCAGAGTCGCCATCACTCACCCACGAAGAGAGCCAGCATCTCTACGAAGAAGTGCTCAAGGACTATGCCGACATACCGCAGAAGAAAGAACGCATGAAGAAACTGCGCGAAGACCCTTACTATAACGCGCTGCAAATAAAATATGCCTATGCCATCACCTGCCACAAGGCGCAGGGCGGGCAGTGGGCACGCGTCTATATCGATCAGGGATTCATACCGCCCGACACATCGCGCACGTCGTACATCCGCTGGCTCTACACCGCCTTTACCCGTACCACCGACCGCGTGTATCTCGTCAACTGGCCCAAAGAGCAAACCATCAGAACAGACAACGAAGAAACCCAATAAGACAACCATAACCGACATGCAAACAAAATTCCTTATAACAGCAGTCACCCTGATTTGCCTCGCTGCCTCAGCCAATGCCCAGGACACGCGCATCGGCGTGAAGTATAACGATGCGCTTACCCACCCAAAGATTGGTACAACAGCACAGTCGGAAGATGGTGCCATAAAAATCCGCCTCATCGGCAAGAAGCAGAACTTCGGCGGCACAGCCGACACGCGCGACACCGACATCGACTCGCCTAAGTCCGTCCACATCACACCCGACGGCACGAAATACTACGTCAATTCGCTCGAAGGGTGCGCCACTATCGCCTACGATTTCAAGACAAACAACAAACTGAAAATCATCAAGTACGACCTCGACGAAATGCGCGATGCCGCACTCTGGGGCGAAGAATCGGGGCTCTACAAATGGCGTCGTGAGCACGAACACAGGAACACCTTCATGGGCAAACCCGTGGAGAGCACCTTCTCCCATCATGGACGCTACCTCTGGGTGCCCTTCTACCGCCGCACATTCGACACCAATGCTCAGGAGCCTTCTGCGCTCGCTGTTATAGACACCCGGACCGACGAAATCGTCCGCATGATGGAAACAGGACCGCTGCCCAAGATGATACGCACCTCGCCCGACGGCAAGACCATTGCCGTATCGCACTGGGGCAACAACACCATCGGACTCATCGACATCTCGTCGGAGAGCCCAATGGCATGGCGACACAAGAAAGTGCTCGTGGTAGATAAGGAACTGGAACTCAATTTCCCTGAGGGTGTGCAGGTGGACCGCGACAACAGTAGCGGCTACTGCCTGCGTGGCACCGTGTTCTCGCCCGACGGACAGTTCCTCTTCGTAGGCTGCATGGGCGGAGGCGGAGGCATTGCCGTGGTCAACACGCAGACCGGTGAATACCTCGGGCGCATACTCGGCATGATGAACAATGTACGCCACATCGTCATATCCAACGGCTGGATCTACCTCAGCATCAATGCCGGCGGCTACGTGCAGCGCATACGCCTCAGCAAATTTCTCGAAACAGCACGCACCATGCAGGCATCAGGCAAAAAAACAATACGCCTCGAAGGTTGGGAAAGTTGTAAAGTGGGAACAGGTGCCCGCACCATCAGCATATCGCCCGATGGTCGCTACATCTTCGCAGCCTGCAACAATGTCAGCACCCTCGACGTGGTGGATACCAAAACCTTCACCACGGTGTGCAACATCGATGTCGATTCCTATTCCGTGGGGCTCGACATCTCCAGCGACGGCAGATACGTCCTCGTCACGTCGCAAGGGCGTAAGGCGGGCAGCGGATGGGCTGGCGGCAACGCGGTGAACATCTACGAAGTGGAATACCGGCACCCGCCCGTTCAGGTATATTGCGCCAACTGCGGTGCCGAGCGCCACGACGGCGACAGCAAATGCAGCGCCTGCGGTGTGGAGTTTACCGACACCTATGCCATGACAGATGAGGATGCGGACAGCGACGAAACAGAATTAAATAATGGGACAGGCCTTTTGGCAGAGACTGACGATAGTATTTTCAACAAGGAGAACCTCAGATATGCCGGAGGTGCGTTAGGCGCGCTGCTTCTTCTGGGCGGTCTCTACAAGATATTCCGCAAATAGCAACAGCAACAAACTATATCCACAAGATATGCTAATAAGAAAAACGGCATACAGCTCCACAGACCAACCCCTGGTACAGCCACTCTACGAATCGGGCTTCCCCGCAGCCGAGCGCCTGCCCTACGAGATGCTTGTGCGATTTACCGACAAGATGCCGATAGATTTCTTCGTTTACCGAAGCGAGGACCGCTTTGTGGGTTTTACCTATACCGCCTACTTCAAGAACACCGCGTGGCTGTTCTATTTCGCAGTCGAGCAGGAATTGCGAGGCGAAGGCTTCGGCTCACTCATCCTTGCCGAATACCTTGCCACCATAAAGGCAGAACGCGTCATCATCGACATCGAATCCACCGACCAAACTGCAGAAAACAAAGCAGAGCGCACTCACCGCAGGGCATTCTACGAGCGTGCCGGATTCAGAGATACCAATATCTCGCGCTCTTATCGCGGCATTACCTACCAAATCATGGTGCGAGGCGAAGGCGGCATCAGCGAAGAAGAATATAGTGGCTTTATTGACAGGCTTCACCAGATTTGGCACAATCTTGAACAAAACACTTAACATTCTACTCACATGAAGATGCTTACAATGTTTGTCATCCTTTTCGTCGTACTCATAGTTGGTCACATTTACGTAGGTATGCACATCTGGCGCATTCTTCCGATACCCACATGGGCTAAAATTATAGTCATATCCCTGATGGGAATTGCCTTCTTGATGCTCTTTGTGGGTATTTCGCCGCTGCAAAACCATTTCTCGATGCCAGTGGCGACGACTGTGTACGAAACAGGGACTTCATGGATTATCATATTGCTCTATCTGGCTATCCTGTTCCTCATACTCGACTTGGGACGCCTCTGCACCATCGTTCCTGCACAATTCCTCAAATCCAGTTGGATAGGAACAATTAGCGTAACAGCCATCATTACGGGAATTTTCATTTACGGCAACATCCACTATAATGAGAAGATTCGTGAAGAGATGAGCATAGCCACAGAGAAACCCATAGGTCATCAGAAGAAAATCCTGCTCGTGAGTGACATGCACATAGGCTACCACAACAACCGTGCAGAACTCGCTAGATGGATTGACCTGCTCAATGCGGAGCATGCAGATGCCATCCTCGTGGCTGGCGACATCATCGACGGTGCCATCCGCCCGGTAAGCGAAGAACGGATGTGGGAAGAATTACGGCGGCTCAATGCCCCCGTCTATGCCTGTCTAGGCAATCATGAATACATCACAGGGCTGCGCGAATCGACTGAATTCTATAAGAAAGCAGGCATCACACTCCTGCGCGACTCTGTTGCAACCCTACAAAACATCAATATCATAGGGCGCGACGACAGAAGCAACCAGGCAAGAAAATCTACCGCCGAACTCGTCAAAGGCATTGACAATAAGCAGTTTACCATCTTGCTCGACCATCAACCCTATAACCTTGAAGAGTCTGAACAGGCGGGCATCGACCTGCAATTCAGCGGACACACCCACCACGGACAAGTGTGGCCGCTCAACTGGGTAACCGATGCGCTCTACGAAAAGGCATTCGGGCAGCACCAGCGCGGCAACACGCGCTACTACATCAGCTCCGGACTCGGCATCTGGGGCGGCAAGTTCAGGATAGGCACTCGCTCGGAATACGTGGTGCTAACCATTACAAAAGTGGAATAAAAAATCTATATATCTTTTATAAATGATACTCAACATTCTCTACATCGTTGTTGGCATAATTCTCGTGGTATGGGGCGCCGACAAACTCACAGGCGGTGCCTCCGACCTCGCCTCGCGCATGGGTGTGCCGCAAATCATTATAGGTCTTACCATAGTCGCCATAGGCACGTCAATGCCCGAATTTTCAGTTAGCCTACTCTCTGCCTTGAACGGCAGCGCAGGGCTCGCCGTGGGTAACGTGGTGGGCTCCAATATATTCAACACGCTCCTCATCGTGGGAGCAGCTGCAGCAGTGGCACCCATGGAGATACAGAAATCCACCGTTCGTAAAGATATGCCTTGGACTATCTTGGCTTCGGTGTTCCTCATTGCATTGGGAGCCGATGGTGAGATCTCTCGCCTTGATGCCGTTGTCCTCATTGCAGCACTCTGTGCGTTCATGGTCATTACCCTTCAAACCGCGCGTAAGGGCATGAAAGCAGCAAAAAATAATAACAACGAAACTACGCCTCACGCCAGCGCGGATGGTGCAGACAACTCTGCCCCATCCGAAAATGCCCCTAAGAAGTCCACACCTGTGTGGCTATCCATCGGCTTCGTTATCATCGGTCTTGCCTGCCTCATCTTTGGAAGCCAACTTTTTGTAAATGCTGCCACATCTGTGGCAAAAACACTCCATGTGAGCGATGCTGTGATAGGGCTTACCATTGTGGCAGGCGGCACATCGTTGCCCGAACTTGCCACGAGTGTCGTTGCAGCCTTGAAAGGGCGCAGCGGCATAGCCATCGGAAATGTTATTGGCTCAAACATCATGAACATACTCCTCATACTCGGTGTAACGGGAACCATCACACCCCTGAGCATGCAGGGCATAACCCCCATTGACCTCGCCACTATGGGCGGCAGCATACTCATCCTTTGGCTCTTTACATTCACCAAATACCGCGTGGAACGCTGGGAAGGATGGGCACTGCTCGCGCTGTTTGCTGCATACATGGCATGGCTACTCGCTAACATCTAAGAAGCGCAACACAAATTTTCAGGAACCAATAATATCATCGTTATGAAACCAAAACATATTGGCATGCAAACACCCGACGGCGCACAGCTCAACCTCGATGCGCTCTATCAGATATGCCCCTCTTGCTTCACAGAAGTGGCAGGCAAGGATGGCAAACCACAACGCGCCGTAGATTGGGACAAACTCCGTGCACTGCTCGGCGATGCTGTGGCAGACGGCGCACCCGAAGTGTATGACTTCACTTGGGTGGGCAAACGTGCTGCACAGCGCGAAGCGGCTGCACCCACGCGCAAGACGCTGCGCCCCTGTCCCAAAGAGAGTGTAGATTGGGAGAATACACAAAATCTTTATATCGAGGGTGACAACCTCGAAGTTCTGAAACTGCTCCAGAACTCCTATATGGGCAAGGTCAAGATGATTTACATTGACCCGCCATATAACACGGGCAATGATTTTGTGTATCATGATGACTTCCACCGTACACAGCAAGATGAAGACGAAGCTGCAGGTGTTTTCAATGAAGCCGGAGAACGAATGGTTAAAAACACAGAATCAAATGGTAAGTTCCATTCTGATTGGTGCTCAATGATTTACTCTCGTCTGATGATTTCACGCTCGCTTCTCTGTGAGGATGGAGTTATCTTTATTTCTATAGATGATAATGAGCAAAGAAACTTGAAGAATATCTGTGATGAAGTTTTTGGCGAACACAATTATCTCGCACAAGTTGTTTGGGAAAGAGCCTATTCTCCAATCAATTTGATAAAACATTTTTCACCTGCTCATGACTATATTTTAGTATATGCAAAAAATATTGATTCTGCAGTATGCAACGGTATCCCAAGAAGTGATTCTGCTAATGAAAGATATTCAAATCCTGACAATGACCCAAGAGGAGTCTGGAAATCCAGTGATTTATCTGTTGGTCCTGCTGTTGAATCAAATATATATCCTATAATAACTCCATCAGGAAGAAAGGTGATGCCACCTTCAGGATATAGTTGGAGGCTATCAGAACAAAAGTTTAATGAGTATGTGAAAGAAAACAGAATTTGGTTTGGCAGCGAAGGTAATAATGTTCCTTCCATAAAAAGATTTCTTTCCGAACTCAGAAAACAAGGTATTACACCAATGACATTCTGGCGTTATGAAGAAGTAGGACATAGCCAAGATGCAACACAAAAACTTGCTAAATTATTTGATGGAAAGAAATATTTTGATTACCCAAAGCCTGTAGAACTATTAAAGAGATGTGTTGCTTTATATAGTGATACAAATACAATTGTTCTCGATTTCTTCTCAGGCTCTGCTACTACCGCTCATGCTGTAATGCAACTCAATGCCGAAGATGGAGGCAATCGCAAGTTCATTCTAGCTCAACTTCCAGAAGGAACCGCACAAGACAGCGAAGCCTACAAAGCAGGTTACAAAAACATCTGCGAAATCGGCAAAGAGCGCATCCGGCGTGCAGGAGCGAAAATCAAGGAGGAGCATCCTGAAGCAAAAGACCTTGACATCGGCTTCCGTGTATTCAAGTGTGAGGACAGCAACTATAAAGATGTGGCTTTTGCGCCGAAAGATTATACGCAGGACATGTTGGCCGGCTTGCTCGACAACATCAAGGAAGACCGTACAGACCTTGACCTGCTCTTTGACTGTATGCTCCGTTGGGGTGTGGAGTTGTCGATGCCGTTGTCATCGCAGAAAGTGGACGGCTGCACCATACACAATGTGAATGATGGCGACCTCGTGGCTTGCTTCGATGGGAATGTCACGGAAAAGGTGATTGATGCTATCGCAGCACTCTCACCTGTTCGTGTTGTTTTCCGTGACAGCAGTTTCAATGAAGCAGCCAATAAGATGAATCTCTTTGAACTCTTCAAGCAGAAATGCGACTGGACGGACGAAGAGGTGAAGAATAATGTTCGTGTCATCTAATCCAAGTGAACCTATGGCTAAGAAATTGACACTCAAATTCAAGAACCAGCAGTTCCAGACGGATGCAGCGCGTGCCGTGACGGATGTGTTCCGTGGGCAGCGCAATCAGGCGATGGTGGAATTTACGCATGACATGGGAAGGAGTGCCGACGGTGCTCAGGACCTATTCGATGTGGTGGGCTTCCGCAATCAGCCTGTCACCGTTCCGGCTGGGCAGTTGCTTGAGAATATTCGAGCGATACAGATGCCGGCACAGTTGCGTCCGTCGGAAACGATAGACACAAACGACCTGCGCCTGACCATCGAAATGGAAACGGGTACGGGAAAAACTTACACCTACATCAAGACGATGTATGAGTTAAACAAACTCTATGGGTGGAGTAAGTTCATCATCGTGGTACCGAGCATCGCCATTCGTGAGGGTGTTTGCCGCTCGTTTGACATTATGAGCGAACACTTTGCCGCTGAATATGGCAAGCGTATTCAGTCGTTTATCTACGACAGCAAGCAGCTGACGAAGATTGACCAGTTCGCCAGCGACAGCAATATGCACGTCATGATTATCAACACACAGGCTTTCGCTGCCCGTGGTGAGGACGCAAGGCGCATCTATATGAAGTTGGATGCGTTCCGTTCGCGTAAGCCTATCGACGTGATTGCTGCCACCAATCCTATTCTAATCATCGACGAGCCTCAGTCGGTATTAGGTGCGGACAGAAATAATGCCACACGCAACCGACTGAAGGAGTTCCACCCGCTCTTCACGCTGCTCTACAGTGCTACACACCGTGCGGATGACATCGTGAACATGGTCTATCGCCTGGATGCCATGGATGCCTACAACAAGAAGCTGGTGAAGAAAATCACCGTGCAGGGCATCAACCAAAAAGGCTCTACTGCCACCAATGGTTTCCTTTGCTTGGAGCGCATAGAACTCTCAAAAGGCAATCCTCGCGCTTTGCTCGGTTTTGACAAGAAAACCCGGACGGGCACGAAGCAAGTTTCGCTGTACGTAACCGATGGTTTCGACATCTATCAGCAAAGCGGAGAATTGGAAGAATATGCCGACGGCTACCACGTTGAAAGCATCAACGGCTACACGGGTACTGTGCGGCTGCTTAACGGCATTGAGCTTCATGAAGGCGACATGGTAGGAGCAATTAACAAAAGAGCTGTCCGCCGCCAGCAAATACGCGAGACCATCATGTTCCACCTCGATAAGGAACGCCAACTTTTCAAGCGCGGCATCAAGTGCCTTTCGCTGTTCTTCATCGACCACGTTGACAACTACCGTATCTACGAAACGGGCGGTGGAACAAAGAACGGTCAGTACGCACAAATCTTTGAAGACGAATACGCCGACATCGTAGGCTCGTTCCAACTTCGCACCGATGACGACCCACGTTATATCGAATACCTCCGCTCAATGACTCCGCAAGAAGTGCATAACGGCTACTTCTCGCGCGACAGAAAAGGACATTTCGTACAGCCTAAGGCTACTGAGCTGAGAAACGAAAGCAGTAATGACGCATCAGCTTACGACTTGATAATGAAAGACAAGGAACGCTTGCTTTCATTTGAAGAGCCCACACGCTTCATTTTCTCACACTCTGCCCTGAAAGAGGGCTGGGACAATCCTAACGTTTTCCAAATCTGCACGCTGAAAGACAGCGACAACACCACCAAGAAACGCCAAGAGGTCGGCAGAGGTATGCGACTTTGCGTAAACAGCGAGGGCGAAAGGCAGGACGAAAACGTGCTGCACGGCGAGGTGTTCAAAGTGAACGACCTCACCGTTATTGCCAGCGAGAGTTATGAGAACTTCGCTGAAAAGCTTCAGACTGAAATTGCCGAAGCTGTCGGCGACCGTCCCCTGAAAGTGCAGCCCAGTCTTTTCGAAGGATTATTGGTAACTAATGCCGCAGAAGAACAATATACGCTTACCGACGATGATGCCCAAGATATCCTTTTCACATTGAGAATGAAAGGCTATATCACAAAACAAGGACAACTCACGGAAGCCTATCACGAAGCCAAGCAGCAGGGAACACTCGACTTTGGCGACTATCAAGAATATAGTACTGACATCGTAAAGAAGCTTGACACAGTATTCAATCCCGATAAAGTCAAGCCCAAAAATGGACGTAACGCACAAGAAGCGCATTTCGATAAACAGAAGTTTGAGCGCAAAGAATTTCAAGAACTCTGGAAGAAAATCAACCATAAAACATACTACACCGTTGATTTCAGTACCGACGAACTTATAGAACGTTCCATAGCTTCGCTCGACAGGTCTCTTCACGTATCGGAAATTAGTCTTGAATTTCGCACGGGCACTCTCGATAACATCCAAAGCAAGTTAGACCTGCAGAATGCACAAGCCATGCGCGTAATAGGAAACAAAACTATTTCCATTCGCGAAGCTGTAGGCAATGTTCGTTACGATCTTATCGGCAAACTCGTCGAAGCTACGGGTTTGACGCGCAAAGCAGTAGTAGCCATCCTTAAAGGAATACGACCGACAACCTTCGATCAATTCAAAATAAACCCAGAGGAGTTTATCATTAAGGCTGGCAACATCATTAACGAGTGTAAGGCTGTAGCTGTGATAGAGCATGTTCAATATCACAAACTTGACCAGAAGTTTGAAAGTGATATTTTCAGCAACTCTACGCTGAAAGGACGCTTAGGTGAAAACGCCATGGAAAGTGCTAAATCCCTTTACGACCTCGTTGTGGTAGATAGCAAAGGCATCGAAATGAACTTTGCAAAAACACTCGAAGAAAAGAACGAAGTGGAAGTTTACACCAAACTCCCTGGCGGTTTCTATATCAACACCCCTGTAGGACACTACAACCCCGACTGGGCTATCGTTTTCAAAGAGGGCGAAGATATAAAGCATATCTACTTCGTCGCTGAAACCAAAGGCTCTTTGGACGAAACACAGCTCCGTGAGTCGGAACGTTCCAAGATAGAATGTGCACGACGACATTTTGAAACCATTGCAGGCTCGTCAATTACTTATGGAGTTGTAACTAAATATGATGATTTAAGAGCTATTATAACCAAATAGTAAAGAACAGCATTTTTTAATAACAAAAAGCAAAATAATCATAATTTTCGTTATATTTGCAAACAAGATGGCGACGCGATAGCTATCAAAAAAATTAGAAAACTTATTTTACCAACCTATAAAAACCTATTATCATGGCAACAAATTGTTCAAAATGTGGTGCTCCTCTCCCCGAAGGTGCACAAGTATGCCCAGCATGTGGCGAGGCTGCAAACGTGCCTCCTCCACCACCACAAGCACCAGAAGTGCCCAACGCTAATCAAGGACCGGCAGTGCCTCCTCCTCCACAACCGCAGCCGCAACCGCAACCACAGCCACAGCCGCAGCCGCAACCACAGCCGCAGCCGCAGCAAGGTGCTTATCAGCAGGCTGGTCCGCAGCAACCGCCATACGGTGGTCCGCAGCCCAACATGAAGCGCCCCTTCAATGACGCGTTCTGCGACGTGAACGGCAATGCGAAGCCTGAAGACTTCCAGGCCATCATCAACAACTACAAATATGTGCTCCAGCACTTTGCCGATTTTAGTGGCAGAGCACGCCGCAAAGAGTATTGGTATTTCTGCCTTGTGAACTTCGTCATCGGCATTGCTTTCACTATTCTTGGCAACATTCCTTATTTAGGCATGGTGTTCTCAATAGTTTATTGGTTGTTCTGTATCGCCGTAATGGTACCATCGCTCGCTGTTGGTGCCCGACGCCTGTCCGACACAGGGCGCAATCCTCTGCTCCTGCTCCTGATGCTCATACCGCTTGTAGGTACTATCATCCTCATTGTATGGTGGTGCGAAGACTCGAAGCGTGAACCCAACGAACAGGGACCGTCGCCAAAATATCAGCCGCAGGCATTTGCATAACACACACAAATTATAGAAATATCATCCATTGAAATATTCATTTGCCACTCTGCAGAATTCTTGCAGAGTGGTTTTTTGTTATTAATAATTGCAAATGCAACCAAAATGCTCATCATGTGGGTAAATTGTGCGATTTCCGACTTTCTTTTTGCCTCATAAATGGAAAATCAGTAATTTTGCGTCCGAAAAAAAAATGATAATATAATCAACATTTTTATGAGTTTAAAAATTGTAGTGCTTGCCAAGCAAGTACCCGACACGCGCAACGTCGGCAAAGACGCGATGACACCGGAAGGAACTGTGAATCGCGCTGCGCTGCCTGCCATCTTCAACCCTGAAGATCTCAATGCGCTCGAACAGGCGCTCTGCCTGAAGGACAGATATCAAGGAACCACCGTGAAAGTGGTAACGATGGGTCCTCCCCGCGCCACAGAAATCATCCGCGAAGGTCTTTATCGCGGCACAGACGGTGGCGTATTGCTCACCGACCGCGCTTTCGCCGGAGCCGACACGCTCGCCACGAGTTATGCGCTCTCCATGGCGATACGCAAACTGGGGCTGCCCGACCTCGTTATCGGTGGTCGTCAGGCCATCGACGGCGACACAGCCCAGGTAGGTCCACAGGTGGCTCAGAAACTGGGCTACAACCAGGTAACATACGTTACACGCATTGAAGAAGTTACAGACACACACGTCATAGTGGAACGCCACATCGACGGCGGTATAGAGCGCGTAAAGGCTCCCCTGCCCTGTCTGCTCACAGTAAACGGCGACGCAGCACCTTGTCGTCCTCGCAACGCACGTCTCATCATGAAGTATAAGCGTGCCATGACACCTATCGAACGTCCTGCAGAAGGCGAAGTGCCTTACGCAGAGGAATACGAAAAGAAGCCTTGGCTGAACATCACGCAGTGGACTGTTGCCGACGTGGAAGGCGACTACGAACAATGCGGACTGAGCGGCTCGCCCACTAAGGTGAAAGCCGTGCAGAACATTGTGTTCAAGGCAAAGGAAAGCAAACGCCTCACAGGAGCAGATGCCGATGTGGAAGGCTTGATACAGGAACTATTGGCGTCTCACACTATTGGATAAAACAACATCATGAACAACGTATTTGTATATTGCGAAATAGACGGTACTACCGTTGAAGAAGTCAGTTACGAACTGCTGACCAAGGGCCGCAAACTGGCAAACCAATTAGGTGTGGACCTCGAAGCCATCGTTGCCGGAAGCGACATCAAGGGCAAAGTGGAAGACGAAATCCTCGCATACGGCGTAGACAAACTCTACGTATTCGACGGCAAAGGTCTCGCACCATACACTTCCCTGCCCCACACAAGTATCCTTGTAAACCTCTTCAAAGAAGAAAATCCACAAATCTGCCTAATGGGGGCGACCGTTATCGGACGCGACCTTGGCCCGCGCGTAAGTTCTTCGCTCACCAGCGGCCTGACAGCCGACTGCACCGAACTCGAAATCGGCGACTACGAGGACAAGAAGAACCAGAAGACTTACAAGAACCTGCTCTACCAGATTCGTCCCGCATTCGGCGGCAATATCGTGGCAACGATTGTCAACCCCGACCATCGTCCTCAAATGGCTACCGTGCGTAGCGGCGTGATGAAGGCAGAGAAATATCAAGACCAGGCAAAGGGCGAAGTGGTTTATCCCGATGTGGCAAAATATGTGCCTGAAACAGACTATGTGGTCGAAGTGCTCGAACGTCATGTAGAAAAGGCAAAGAACAACCTCAAGGGCTCACCCATCATCGTGGCTGGTGGCTATGGAGTGGGTAGCGCAGAAGGTTTCGACCTGCTCCGCAAATTGGCACACGAACTCCACGGCGAAGTTGGTGCCAGCCGCGCAGCAGTGGATGCAGGTTTCTGCGAACACGACCTGCAAATTGGTCAAACTGGCGTTACAGTGCGCCCGAAGGTGTATATCGCTTGCGGCATCAGCGGTGCCATACAGCATGTGGCAGGTATGAAGGAGAGTGGCATCGTCATCTCCATCAACACCGACCCCGATGCACCCATCAATGCCATTGCCGACTATGTCATCACTGGCAGTGTGGAAGAAGTGGTGCCCAAGATGATTAAGTTCTACAAAGAAAACAGCAAGTAAATCAGAAAAAAGGACAATACAGTTATGGCTAACAACTATAGAGACCATGCGGAACTGGAGTTTGAACTCCGCCACCCGCTCATGAAACGCATCGTGGAACTGAAAGAACGCAATTTCCGCGACAAAGAGGACTACGATGACGCACCGCTTGACTTCGAGGACGCGATGGACAACTACGACCGCGTGCTTGAAGTGGTGGGCGAAATAGCAGGCACTATCATTGCCGACAATGCCGAAGGAGTGGATCAAGAAGGTCCACATCTTAAGGACGGTCGTGTAACCTACGCCAGCGGCACGATAGAAAACTACGAAACGATGAAGAAGGCTGGCCTCAACGCGCTGACCATGCCGCGCAAATACAACGGTCTGAACTTCCCCATCACTCCCTACACCATGTGCGCCGAAATGGTGGCAGCAAGCGATGCCGGCTTCGGCAACATCTGGAGTCTGCAGGACTGCTGCGAGACACTCTACGAATTTGGCGACGACGACCAGCGCGCACGCTTCATCCCGCGTGTAGCAGCAGGCGAGACAATGTCGATGGACCTCACCGAGCCTGATGCCGGTTCCGACCTGCAGCATGTAATGCTCAAAGCCACCTACTCCGAAGAGGAAGGTTGCTGGCTACTCAACGGCGTGAAACGTTTCATCACCAACGGCGACGCCGACCTGCACCTCGTTCTGGCACGTTCTGAAGAAGGCACCACCGACGGACGCGGCCTTTCCATGTTCATCTACGACAAGCGCCAGGGCGGTGTGGATGTTCGCCGCATAGAAAACAAACTCGGTATCCACGGCTCACCCACCTGCGAACTCGTTTACAAAAACGCAAAGGCAGAACTCTGCGGCAGCACGCGCCTCGGACTCATCAAGTACGTCATGGCACTCATGAACGGCGCACGCCTCGGCATCGCCGCACAGAGTGTGGGCATCAGTCAGGCTGCCTACAATGAAGGACTCTCCTACGCTGCCGACCGTCAACAGTTCGGAAAGGCGATCATCACCATGCCTGCCGTTTACGACATGCTCGCCAACATCAAGGCAAAACTCGATGCAGGTCGCGCACTGCTCTACGAATGCTCACGCTACGTGGACATCTACAAGGCACTCGACGACATTCAACGCGAACGCAAACTCGAACCCGAAGAACGCGCCGAGCAGAAGAAGTATGCCAGACTTGCCGACTGCCTCACACCGCTGGCAAAGGGCATGAACTCGGAATATGCCAACCAGAACACATACGATGCACTGCAGATACACGGCGGTTCTGGCTTTATGATGGAATACCCCATCCAGCGCTACTACCGCGATGCTCGTATCACGAACATCTACGAAGGCACCACGCAGTTGCAAGTCGTGGCAGCCATACGCTACGTTACAAACGGCACATATCTCAGTCTCGCACGTGAATTTGAGAACGACACCGTGAGTGAAGCGATGAAACCCCTGCAGGCACGCGCCAAAGCTATTGCCGACAAACTGGAACAGGCTGTGGCATACGTGAAGGAAGCAGCCGATCAGGAATTCCACGACCACTGCGCACGCAGCCTCATGGAAATGTCGGGCAACCTCATCATGCTCCACCTCATCATCCGCAACGCCACAAAGGCACCGGAATTGTTCGAGAAGAGCGCACGTGTATATGCCAACATAGCCGATGCAGAAGTGGCAAAGCATTTCACGAACATCATGAATGCCACACCCGAACAACTCGCCGACTACCGCCAGCAACCCGCTGCTACGGAAGAATAAAGGCAGAGATTATTAAGAACACACAAAACCAAGCGCTGCAAGGGAGAATCCTTTGCAGCGCTTTTTTGAGTTTTTTGCAGACGATTTAATGCCTTGTTACGCAAATCGTCTTTATACAATGATTTTCAATCAAATAAACAACACTATTACATTTTTTTCAACGACTTTTCTGCGCAAAAAACAAAAAAACTGATAATTTGCCCCTGTGTTCGCAATGTTTGCTTAATTTTGCAGATATGATAATGATTTAGCATTACGGGAGTGGACGACAAAGGACAAATACTATTATATCAGACCCGCGACGGGGATTCACGCATTGAAGTCAGACTACATGATGAGACAGTTTGGTTAAATCTTGACCAAATGGCGGAGCTCTTTCAGCGCAACAAATCTACTATTTCAAGACACATAAGAAACGTGTTTGAAGAAGGTGAATTGGAGCAGAATGTGGTCGTTGCAAAATTTGCAACAACCACCCAGCATGGAGCGATAAAAGGAAAATCACAAACACATATAGTTGATTTTTACAACCTTGACATGATTATCAGTGTGGGCTATCGTGTTCATTCATACCGCGGTGTACAGTTCCGAATGTGGGCAACTAAAGTTTTGAAAGAATATATTGTAAAGGGGTTCGCCTTAAATGATGATTTGCTAAAGAGAGCCGGAGCTGGAAACTATTTCGATGAGTTGCTGGCTCGCATCCGTGACATCCGTTCTTCTGAGAAGGTATTTTACAGAAAAGTTCTTGAAATCTATGCTCTTAGCATAGATTATGACCCTAACGCTGAAATGACACAAGAATTCTTCAAAACTGTACAAAATAAAATACATTATTCAGTTCATGGGCATACGGCTGCTGAAATTATCTATGAACGTGCTGATGCTTTTAAAGATTTTATGGGATTAACCTCATGGACGGGAGCACTTCCTAAAAAATCAGATGCAGAGGTGGCAAAAAATTACCTTTCGAAAGAAGAAATGACATCACTCAACCGTATAGTAAGTCTTTATCTGGACTTTGCAGAATTACAGGCAGAAGAGCACAGGCCTATGTACATGAAAGATTGGACTGCCATTCTTGATGATTTCCTGCGTATTTCCCGAAAGGACATCCTGACACATGCCGGACACATCTCTGCCCAATTAGCAAAAGCAAAAGCGGATGCTGAATATGATAAGTTTAAGGAGAGAACTAAAAACGAACTAACGCCAGTTGAAATACATTTTATAGAACATTTCGAACGTGAACAAAAAAAACTTGGTAAGAAAGAGTGATTCGCATATCCAAAACATATTTATAACCGATTAACTCTTACCTTTATTCATACCAAGTGCGGTTTTTGTATTAGAAATACCGACTAAATGGACATCTATCGACTGATGAAATATGCGCGGCGGGTGAAGAGTCCGCGTCTGAAGATGCTGGGGCTGTGGGCGATGCACGTCTGCCGGCGCCGCTATCTCGGTCTGTTCTTCGATCCAGTGCTCGCTTGCAACCTGCAATGCCGGATGTGCTATTTCAGCGACCCTGAACGCCGAAAGACACTTCACGGTGTGATGCCCATTGAGCGCGTCAGGCAGTTGGCTGACGGCCTTTTCCACCGCGCGCTGAAACTCCAGATTGGCTGCGGTGCAGAACCTACGCTCTACAAAGACCTGCCGGAAGTGGTACGACTCGCCAAACAGAAGCAAGTGCCTTACATATCGATTACCACCAACGGCAACCTGCTTACCACGGAGAAACTCAAAGCACTCATCGCCGCGGGTCTAGACGAGATGACATTGTCCGTTCATGGGCTGACAAAAACAACATACGAAACACTGATGCAGGGCGCGACATTCGAGCGTTTCCTTTGCCTTTTAGAAAGCATCAAAGTCGTTAGGCAGAAGCATCCCGCTTTCAAGGTGCGCATCAACTATACGATGAACACCGATAACGTGGACGACCTCGCACTCTTCCCCAAACTCTTCCGCGATGTGCCCATCGATGTGCTCCAACTCCGCCCTGTGCAGAAGATAGGCAATTCCGCATATACGGATTTTTCCACCGACCATATACTCGAAGTGTACGACAGCGTCATCGCTCCACTCGTAGCCCATTGCAAGACACTCGGCATCACCTGCCTCGTACCGTCGAAGGCCGCCATCACTACCCTGCCCGACGACACGCCATTCCTCGAAAAGGAAGTTTACGACATGACCTACTGCAACATCGAACCAACAGGTTGGAACGAAGATTATGACCTTGAGCACGACACATTCGAGACCTATTCACGCCGCACCCACCGCGCCCGGAGAATGCTGAAAATGGTGTTCTGCGGTGCTGAAAAAGAAAAAGGCGGAAAGGGTAAGACCAAGAAGATGATTTACGACGTGAAATAACGCAAATCGCAGAAATAAAAAAGAAAAATAAGACATTTTGCTTGTTCATTTGGAAATAACCGCTATATTTGCATACGAAACTATTATTAACCCCTAAAAAAATATTGAGACATGAAAAAGATTATTTTTGCCCTCTGCATGATGATGGGTCTGTTTATGGTATCTTGCCAGAATGGTGCTGACATGAAGAGCATCGTAGAAAAAGCAAAGACAGAAGGTGCCAACTGGAGCGTAGATGAATGGAAGGACGCGTTTAAAGAAGTAATGAAAGGCATGAAGCCCATGTATGAAGAAATGGTTAAGGTGCAGGAAGAAACAAAAGCACTTGAAGGCAAGAGCGAAGAAGAACAAGCGGCTGCCGCTGTCGAAATGATGAAGAAAGGCGAAGAATTGCAAAAGAAGTATGGCGATGTGGAAAAACTTATGGGTGAATTCGAAAAAGCAGCTAATGCCACAGAAAATGGCAAAAAAGTGGCAAACGATGAAGAATTCGGCAAACAAGTGATGAAAGAACTTGGCATGGAAAAAATCGAAATCTAATTCATCTTTCCGCCATTATTGTTAAAGCATAAAACTTTTTCAATGATAAAGCGTCAGGGCTGACCATCCGTTTTTGGATAGTCAGCCGTTTTTTTGAGTTCAACGAGAGGAGTTCCTCCAATGAGTTCTGTGAGATTTTTGTAAATCATAATGAATAGTGATTTTTAATTGATAATCATGTATTTCTTCCTGTCGGTTCACGCCTTGTCAAGTGCCTGACTTATATCGGCAATGATGTCGTCGATGTGTTCCGTTCCTATGCTCAGGCGAATGGTGGAAGGATAGATCTGCGACTTCTGCAGTTCTTCAGGCGTCATCTGCGAATGGGTGGTCGTGGCAGGATGTATCACGAGCGACTTCACGTCTGCCACGTTTGCCAGGAGCGAGAAGATCTGCAGATTGTCGATAAAATTCCACGCTTCGCGCTCTCCGCCCTTTATCTCGAAGGTAAAGATGCTGCCGGCGCCGTCGGGGAACAGCCGCAGGTAGAGGTCGTGGTCGGGATGGTCGGGCAGCGAGGGGTGGTTCACCTTTGCCACCTTGGGGTGCTTGCTGAGGAAATCCACCACCGCCAGTGCATTTTCCACATGGCGCTCCACACGCAGTGAGAGTGTTTCGAGGCTCTGCAGCAAGAGCCATGCCGAGAGCGGAGAGATGGCAGCCCCCGTGTCGCGCAGTATGACGGCGCGTATGCGCGTAACGAAAGCCGCATTGCCTGCCACGGCGGCAAACACAGCACCATGATAGCTGGGGTCGGGTTTGGCGAGTGTGGGGTAACGGTCGGCATGGGCTGCCCAGTCGAACTTACCGCCTTCCACTATCACACCGCCGAGCGTACTACCATGTCCACCGATGAATTTCGTGGCACTCTCCACCACCACGTCTGCACCATGTTCCAGCGGACGGAACAGGTAGGCTGTGGCGAAGGTGTTGTCAACGATGAGGATGACGCCATGGCTGTGTGCTATCTCTGCTATGCGCTCCACGTCCGTCACGCTGGCGTTCGGGTTGCCGAATGTCTCTACGATAACGGCTTTTGTGTTCGGTTGGAAAGCGGTTTCCAGTGCAGGGAAGTCAGACGGATTGACGATGGTGGACGTAACGCCCTGCGTGGCAAGGGTGTGCTCTATGAGGTTAAACGTGCCGCCATAGAGGTTGTCGGCAGCAATGATATGGTCGCCCGCCTGTGCCACATTCTGTATAGCATACGTTACGGCTGCCGCACCACTTGCCACAGCCAGGCCTGCCGTACCGCCTTCGAGCGCTGCTATGCGCTCTTCGAACACGCTCTGTGTGGTGTTTGTCAACCTCCCGTATATATTTCCTGCATCGCGAAGCCCGAAGCGGTCGGCAGCATGCTGACTGTTGCGGAACACATAGGAAGTGGTCTGATAGATGGGCACGGCACGACTGTCGGTAACGGGGTCTGCCTGCTCTTGTCCAACGTGCAGTTGGAGCGTCTCAAAGTGAAGTTTCTTTTCTGACATGATGTATTACTTTTTTATGATGAATTATTTTCGATGCAAAGGTAGAAACAGCAGAAAATAAGTGCAATAAAAATTAAAAATTAGGAAAATTATGCTATTTCAACTATTTATTTAAGAATTTTTGCCTATTTTTGCCACATATATTCTCACCAAACAGAAAAAAACGACCGGTCCGGGTTTTCCGGCTTAATCCGATTAGTCAGATAAATCAGCTTTTTGAAGTTATCGAAGTTAAAGAAGTTAACGACGATACGTTGGACCGAAAATAATAAAATAAAGAAAGAGAAAGGAAGGAAGAAAGAAAGAAAGAAAGAAAGAAAGAAATCAGCTTTAGCTAACGTCGTTAACTTCGAGCGAAGCGATAACTTCAATAACTTCGTTAACTTCAAGCAAATGGGACTCCCGAAAGTTGAATCAGATAAAAGCAAAGAAATGCAATTAGACGAGAAAGACCTTCAGATTCTCCGCACCGTTCAGCACGACGGCCGTCTGACCATCAAGGAGATAGCGCGGAAGGTGCACCTCAGCACCACCCCCGTGTTCGAACGCCTCCACCGCCTTGAGGACGAAGGCTACATCAAACGCTACAGCGCCGTACTCGACGCAGAAAAGCTCAACATGGGTTTCGTGGTGTTCTGCAACGTGAAGCTGCGGCAGATGAACCGCGACATCGCCATGGACTTCATCCGGCGGATATCCGACCTGCCCGAGGTGACGGAGTGCTACAACATCTCCGGCAACTTCGACTACCTGCTCAAGATCCACGTGCCCGACATGAAAGCCTACCAGCATTTTCTGATCAACGACCTCGGCGCCATAGAGAGTGTGGGGAGCATTGAGAGTACGTTCGTCATGCAGGAAATCAAACAGGAACACGGCCTCAACTTCTAACAAAACGACATGAAAATCAAGCAAATCATAAAGAATAATCTTCAAGATACACCGCCTGCCGAACTTCCGCGTAACGTGGCACTCGTACTTTCTGGCGGCGGTGCACGCGGCTTCGCCCACATCGGCGCCATACGCGAACTGGAACAGCGCGGTTATCGCATCACGTCCATCGCAGGAACAAGCATCGGAGCATTGGTAGGTGGATTCTATGCTGCAGGTAAACTTGACGAATTCACGGAATGGATCATTTCGCTGAAGAAGAAAAACGTCTTCAACATGATGGACTTCTCGCTGTCGATGGACCACATGATGAAAGGCAAACGGCTGATGGGCAAAATGAAGACCATACTCATCGGTGCACGCATAGAAGCCCTGCCCATACCCTTCTGTGCCGTAGCCACCAACATCACCACGGGTAAGGAGCAGCTCTTCCGCTCGGGCGACCTTGCCACAGCCATACGCGCCTCCATCTCACTGCCGGGACTCATGCGCCCCGTCATCATTGGCGAGCACATTTTCGTAGACGGCGGTGTGATAAACCAGATGCCGCTCAACAGAGTGGTTCGCACCGAAGGCGACCTCCTCTTCGGCATCGATGTCAGTGCACCCTCCGAGCACAACTACGACGGTCTGAAAAACTATAACCGGCACTACTCCGGCGGCTTCTTGGGAGAAATGCGGAGAAGAGCCAATAATATAAGGAGTAAGGCAGGACAAAATTATGTAAGTCTCGGTATGCGTGTATCGGAACTCGCCATACAAAGCAATGCCGCACTCACGAAAAAACTCAACCCACCCGACCTGCTCCTCGAAATACCCTGCGACAGATACAACACCCTCGAATTCGACAGAGCCGCTGAAATCATAGAGAGGGGACAGCAGGACATGGCTGCTAAACTCGATGAGTTTGAGAAACAGACACGATAAAATAAAAACACATAGATATCGTTATTAAATTTAGAAAACAATTTAAAAAAAGTCCTATTCAAACATTTCACATCTTAAACAAAAAAAACAATTATGAAAATCTTAAAAACTTTCCTCGCAGTAGCATGCTGCGCAATGATGTTCACCGCATGCGGTGGATCTGACAAGGCCGAACAGAAAACCGGCGACTCCACAGCAACTGAAAATACTGAAGGCGCTGAAGCACAGAAGGCAGAAGAACCTGCAACAGTTAATCCCGTAGAGGACATCAGCCTCACTAAAGACGGCGAAGACCTGGGCTCATACGAATACAAGTTCTATCCCAAGAGCCACAACCTGACCATCACAATCAAAAAAGAACTGGCTAAGGACGTAACAGCCTATACAAACATCACTGCTCCTTACGAAGCAGATGCACAGACAGTTACCGTTGACTATACTGCAGCAACCGTAGGTGGCAACCTCACCGGCAGTGCATGCTCAAGCTACTCATCCGACAAGGCAAAAGCACACAACGAAAAACTGCTGGAAGAAAAGAAAGCACTCGGAAAAGTAACTTACACCGTTACACAGGAAGCTGCTGAATCAGGCGGCAAGCTGACATTCACCCTTGCTTCAGACAAAGAAACCGTAAAAATGGCTGGTTACAAATAAAAAGAAATCCAACCTTTTCTAAGCGAATGCACTGCCCGCGGGCAGTGCATTTCTTATTATTGCTGTCCGGTAAAGTATACATCAGCGTTTTGAGTATTTCTGTTGATGAGTGTCCGTCGCGTTTAGAACTTTCCACAACCTGTTTTCTCATACCTCTATGTGACTTAATTTCTTTATCTCCTATTTTTACCGGACAGCAATAAAAAATCTTTTTTGCAAAATGTTGCCGAATTAAAATCGACACTGTACCTTTGCAACAGTTTTCGGATATAGAAATGAATAAAGCATTATCTTTTCTTTTGGCTGTAAGTATGGCTTTTGCAGTACAAGCCCAGAACACTGTATCGGTGCGCATTATACCTGAGTTGTCGGTCCTCTCAAAGGCAGGGACGACTACACTTTCCATCGCATACGAAACCGACACCGCCACGCTGCCGATAGCCTACCAGATGGACATCATTCTGCCTGAGGGCATTGTGCCGGCAGGTGCGGAAAACGATGCGCGCTATGCCGTATCATTAGACAATACAGACGGGGTGTATCCCGTGACATTTCCGGGCGTCAACACACCTGTTCACCAGATTACTTGTTCATGGCAGGCAGACAAGAGGGTGTTTCGCATACTCTGTTTCTCCATGTCGAACGTGCCTTTCACCCGCAGCACCGGCAAACTGCTGAAAATAAGGCTAAAACCGGAAAGTGATAATCTCGCGCAAGGAAGCGAAGCCATCATTAGGAATGCGACCTTCGTCATGCCGGACATGAAGAAATGCATTGCACCTGAAACAAAAATCACAATACAGTTGAGCGAAGAAGATTCGTAAAAAATATCATGCAGAAAATTGCTTTCAGACAGTCTTGTAAATGAGTATAAGCATTTTTTTGAAAAAAAATGAGTTTTAACGCGATCTTTTGCAAATATTTAAAATAAATGTTTTAATTTTGCATGTGATTGTATCAATACGACACTAAACTTTATTTTGAAGAAATTAATAAACAAATAATATAAGATGAAAAAATTATTACTTTCCTTAGTTTTGGCAATTGTCGGTACTGTTATGGCCAGTGCACAGAGAATACCTACAAATGACCACATGACAATTACCACATGTAACAGGGCTGCCGCTGCCATGGTTGGTGCAAACTACACTTCAGACGATTTGACGTTTGTTCCTGGAGCATCATCTATTCCAAGCGGTTATTTCGTGTTTAACATGGTCGGTGGTCAGGATGGAGTAGAACGCAGATATCGTGCATACCAGATGGACATAGAATTTCCTGACGGAATGACATTCTACAACAACACAAACCCTGCTGCTGCCATCTGTCTGCCTTCAGGTATTAATAATGCAAATTTCACACACGCATACAAGGGAGTTACCGTTTATGATGATGAGTTGGAAGAAGAAGTAACCACATACAACCATACTCTGGCTACTTCATACGGAGTTATCGGTCCAAATACCTTACGCTTGGTTACATATTCAAACACCAACCAAGAGATATTGTCTTCCGGTGCTCTTTTCCGCTTGCAAATGAGACCTGCCTTAGGTACAACTCCTGGTGTTTATAAATTGCATGTAAGTAATATTATTTTTGCAGACAGTCAACCTGTAGAGCAAGGTTCCACAATCGAAATTTCACGTGGATATCTAATGACTCCATTTGATATAACATTTTACGTAGACGGCACTGGCACAGCAAGCCTCGTGGTGAACGAAGAAGCAAAATATGGTACATTTGTAGTGCCTGGTACAAGCACCACAGCCATTCCTTCTGGTGTAACTGCTTATAAATGTACTGGAACTTCTGGTGTAGCTTTGAGTCTTGAGCCAGAAACAGAGTCTTATTTCCAGGCTGGAATACCTTATATCGTACACTCAGAAAATGCAGTCAACACTACTATCAACTATGCTTTGACAGGCAAGACAGTTGAGGCTCTCGCTAACGGCACAACCACAGTTAATGGCAACGATGGCAAACTCGTCGGTGTGCTTGAGGAACAGAACGTAACAGATGGCTATGTATTGCAGAATCAGAGTGGCAACACAAAGTTCTATAAGATTCGTGCTGCCGGTGAGACTATTGCTGCGAATCGTTGCTACTTGATGTCTGATGGCTCTTCATCGGCTCCGGCTCTTGAATTCTTCGATTTACCTGAGGTTACAGGTATCAATGCCGTAGAAACAAGCGCTGATAAAGGTGCAGTTTACGATATGAGCGGACGCCGCGTGAACAACACCGTAAAAGGTGGCATTTACATCCAGAACGGCAAGAAAGTGATTAAATAAGCATTTCTGTTTTCAAAATAACGTATAGAACAATGAAGAAAAAATATATTGCTCCGGAAACTTCCGCTTATGAGATAAAATTGCAAAATATGCTGGCGCTGTCCAAGACAGAAGAAACGTCCAACGGCACCGGCGGACTTGCTCCCAGAATGTATTATGATTTTGGCGCCAATGAAGACCAAGACAGCCAAGACAACCTATAGTAATGAAAACATATATTGCGCCTCAGATTAGAGTTCATGAATTGAGCACGGAGAGCATGTTGATGCTCTCCAAGACGGAAGACCTTTCCGATGGTTCAGGAGCCCTTTCCCGCAAGAAGGAGTTGCAGGTTGACATTGAGTACACTGGCATTGAGGAGAACTATAACACCAAAAACTATTGGGAATAGAAATAAGTAGAACCTTGTGGGCAACCACAAAGAATCATAGCATCAAGTCTGGCTTACGCCAGGCTTTTTTTTTATAAAAGGGCAAGCATTCATAGGATTTCCTGAATAATCATAGGAAATCCTATAAAGTTCCGAAAACTATCGACTATCTACTATATCCCTCTTTTCTTTGTCAATTCGATTTTTATGTATATATTTGTATATCTTTTTGAACTAAAAAAAACTGAACCGCTATGGAATCATTAGATTTATGGGTAATGTGGGTGGCTATAGCACTGGTATGTGCCATAGCCGAGATGATTACCGCAGGCTTTTTCATCATGTGCTTCTCTGTGGGCGCTTTAGTAGCACTGCCCTTCTCGTTCTTCGACGTACCTGCCGTTTGGCAATGGGTGATTTTTGCAGTGGCTTCTACCGTCGCTGTCTTTCTAGTGCGTCCGTTCGCCGTGCGCTATCTGCGCAATAAGAGGACGAAGGAGACAGTAAGCAATGCCGACGCCATATTGGGAAAGATTTGCACAGTCAGTGAGGCAATACCCGAGAAAGGCTACGGCAGAGTGAAACTCGGTGGCGACGACTGGAAAGCCGTTAGTGCCGATGGCTGTGCCCTCGCTGAAGGCGAACGAGTGCGCATTGTGGCAAGAGAAAGCCTTATCGTTACCGTAGAAGTGGCTCAATAGGAGTCATATCTCACAAAAATAATAATAGAATAATTCAACTTTCTGAAGTTACCGCTACACTCGGAGTTATCGGAGTTAACGAAGTTAACGAAGTTATCGACGATACCAGAATGCGGGATGTAAATGACCACCTGTCGTACAAAACATACGTCGTTAACTTCTTTAACTTCGCTAACTTCATTAACTCCATGCAAAATGGAACTTGCTAAACTTGAATATAATAATCCTTAAAACCATAATAAAATGACACCAATTGCAACCGTTATCATCGTCCTTATTGCAGGCATCGTTATTCTTGCGGCAAAGTCGCTAGTCATCGTGCCGCAGAGTGAAACACGCATCATTGAGCGCCTCGGACGCTATCATGCCACATTCAGCCCGGGCATACACATCATTGTGCCCTTCATCGACCGCGCGAAGAGCATCATCATCATGAAAAACCGCAGATATCAGTATTCGTCTATTATCGACCTGCGCGAACAGGTATACGACTTCGACCGACAAAATGTGATTACCCGCGACAATGTGCAGACTGAAATCAACGCGCTGCTCTACTTCCAGATTGTAGATCCCTTCAAAGCAGTGTATGAAATTGAGAACCTGCCCAATGCCATCGAAAAACTTACACAGACCACACTGCGTAACATCATCGGTGAATTGGAACTCGACGAGACACTGACCTCACGCGATACCATTAACACCAAACTGCGCGCCGTGCTCGACGACGCCACAGACAAATGGGGTGTGAAGGTGAACCGTGTGGAACTTCAGGACATCACACCGCCTGCCACCGTGCTCAACGCCATGGAGAAGCAGATGCAAGCCGAGCGCAACAAGCGCGCCCTCATTCTCGAGAGCGAAGGCGAAAAAGCAAGTGCCATCTTGCAGTCGGAAGGCGAAAAGGCAGCCGTCATCAATACAGCAGAAGCAGAGAAGCAGAAAGCCATCCTCGAAGCCGAAGGACAGGCTGAAGCACGCATCCGTCGCGCAGAGGCAGAAGCCATAGCCATACAGAAAATCACCGAAGCCGTGGGCGAATGCACAAACCCAGCCAACTACTTGCTGGCACAGAAATATATACAAATGCTGCAGAATGTGGCAGAAGGCACAGAGAACAAGACTGTGTTCCTGCCCTACGAAGCATCGAACCTCCTCGGGTCGCTCGGCGGCATAAAGGAACTGTTCCAGGACGCGAACGGCAGCAAGGCAGGCAGCGTTCCTCCTCCTATCAGGAAGAGTTGAAAGTTGAGAGTTGAGAGTTGAAAAATAATCAGAGGTAGAGTTTTGTGGACGATGTCCGGCATGCTCTACCTCTTTCTTTATTGCGGACCATTGGTGTCCGGTAAACGGGCTGAAAGCCCCAAAAGCTCATAGCCCAGGACAACGTCCAGGGTGAATGTGATTAAAGGCATTGGCGCGCTGTAAGCGCAAAAGCAGATATATAGGCAAAAAGTATTGGTGTAAATACTTGATTCATAATGCTTTTGTCCTTTCAGGACGCACTCATCTACATCCATATACCCATGGCGTTGCCATGGGCTATGTGCTGTAAGGCTTTCAGCCTAATTCAGAGTACCAAAACGGACGCAACAATGTCGAAGAGTAAGCCCCATAGATTACACCAATAAAACACCCATACAGAAAGGCTTATGACTATGTCCATAAAACTTTTACCGGACACCAATAATTGTGGACAAATGTGTCAGCCGTCAGATATGAAGCACATTCCTCAGCACCCACCAGATACAGAAGAGCGTGATATAGAGATACACCCAACACTTATGATAGGCATAGCGGCGGAAAGCGGCTGTGCGCTCTGTCTTAGGTACGACGGACGCCACGGCAACGAGTAGCAGATATGGCACACCCACGAGCAGGAACAGGTTGAACCGCACCGCACCCACCACGTCGCCATGCAGCAGAGCATGCACCGCGCGCTGAAAACCGCAGCCGGGGCAAGAATAACCCGTAAGCAGTTTGAAAATACATTTCGGCATGAACACATACTGCGCAGGGTCGAGGAAATACAACACCACGACCGCCACCGCGCCCAACACGAGGAAAATTATCGTTGTAACACTAAGTTTCTGCACGTATCGCCGCATGCCCTACTCCTTATTATATTATTTATCTAATTGCGCAAACATCTCAGCCCGAGGAAGATTTACTCCCCGAACCAAGATGTCATTATCTGCCGGTATTATGATTTACCAACCACTGCTGTAAGAAGCAGCACCTGCATGGCCTACTCCCATGACTACAATTAAAATCACGTAGAGTATGGTAACGACCAGTGCTGACACTGCTGCTGCGATAGCCCAATTCTTCGATTTTCTCTTAGCGTCGAGGGCAGCCTGATGGTTGCCCATTGCCCATAGGTTATCTACCTTGCTGGCATAAACGATGCTGACTATACCGAAAGGCAGGCAGCAGAAGAGGGTCGTGAGGATAGCCCATACCATATTGTTGCCTGGAGGCGGTGTATAGGACGGCTGACCTGCGGCACCATACATCTGGCCGCCATAGCCACCTTGGTTGTAACCACCTTGATTATAACCGCCTTGGCCATAGCCATAAGATTGCGGCTGAGGTTGAGGCTGAGGCTGCACCTGAGGTTGCGGTTCCGGTTCGTAAGGAGGAGGAACGGGTGCCATACTCAGATAGGCAGCCAATTCGGGGATAGTGGAAGCGGCTTTCCAGTCTGTCATACCTTGTGTCCAGACGAGGGTTTCGCCCGTCACGCCGCTTGCTGCGAACTGTTCAGGTACGATGGGACCTAAGCGCTGCCCATCCTTGACATAATAATACTGTTCCATAATAGGTTGGATTTATGATGAATAATGTTATTTCTGTGGAATACGTTCGAGCACAGCCTTGACGAACTGCCAGTACTTCGCCACACTGGGAATGTTGCAACGCTCGTTGGGTGTGTGCGGACTGCGGAGCGTGGGACCGAAACTGACGATGTCCATGTGGGGATACATCGCACCGATAATGCTGCATTCAAGACCGGCATGAATCACCTGCACACTGGGTTCTGCACCAAACTGCTCTTCATACACCTTCTTCATCAGGTCAACGAGGTCGTTCTTCAGTGCAGGCTGCCATTCTGTGTATTCGCCGCCCACTTCCACCTTCATGCCTGCGTTCTCAAAGCATGCAGTAAGCACTTCCTCGCAATATTCGCGCTGTGTGCGCATTGACGAGCGGATGAGATCCTTGATAAAAACCTTACCGCCACCAATCTCCACAATAGCGAGATTGGAAGAAGTTTCCACAATGTCGCCAATGCCTGGAATGAAACGCATCACACCGTTCTGGCTTGCTGCTATGGCATTCACGGTTGTGAGGGCTTCTGCTGCGGGCACAACTTCAGCGGCCACTTCAGCATCTGCCACTTCGAGCATGAGAGCATCCTCTATGCCTTCATATTCAGCCTTGAACACCTCTGCCCAATGTGCCACGTCGGCCTTCACTGCAGCCACGGCTTCTGCCGGAAGCACGAGGACAACATCGCACGAGTTGGGTATGGCATTGCGCATATTGCCGCCAAGCCAACATGCCAGTTCAGCGCCGTTCTCCTTGAGCGCCTTGCGCACGATGCGTGCCATGAGTTTGTTGGCATTGGCGCGGCCCTCGTTGATTTCGAGACCCGAGTGCCCACCCTTCAGTTCATGGAGAGAAATCTTCACTGCGGCACCTCCTGTTGGCGCAACAGGTGTATATGCTTTCTCTGCGGTCAGGTTGATGCCGCCTGCCGAACCGATGATGAATTCGCCTTCTGTTTCATTGTCGAGGTTGAGCAGACAGTCGCCTTTGAGCGTTCCGGGCACCATGTGATTCACGCCGTACATCGTGGTTTCCTCATCAGCCGTGATGAAACCCTCGATGGGACCATGCTTGATGTCGGAGGCTTCCATCACAGCCATGATGGTTGCCACACCCATACCGTCATCGCTGCCGAGGGTAGTGCCGTTAGCCTTCACCCATTCGCCGTCTATCCATGTCTCGATGGGATCTGTCTCAAAATTGTGATTAGAGTTCTTCGCTTTCTGCGGCACCATATCCATGTGCGCCTGCATGGTTACCATCTTGCAGTTTTCCATGCCCGGTGTAGCAGGTTTGCGCATCACGATGTTCTCGCCAGCGTCCTTAAATGCCTCGATACCGCGCTCTGCTGCCCAGTCGAGGAGGAACTGCTGAATTTTTTCGAGATGACCCGACGGATGGGGCACTTGTGTAAGAAGGTAGAAGTTTTCCCAAATAGCCTTGGGATCCAAGTTTCTGATTTCTGACATGATATTATGATTTTATTAGTTGTTTTGCTCTTTATCTTTTCGCTTTATAAAGTTGAGGTCAGCCCAGCCGTAGGCACCGAGGAGGACGACGAGGGCTGTTTCGATGGTGTGGATGACGAGGGCTATCATGATTGCCTGCGCCTCTACGTAGTCCTGCGCCAACTGCCCTGCCATCACTGCATCGGCAAAGAAAATCACGATGGTGGTCTTCACGGCGAAGTGCCATGGTCCTGCACCATTAGGCGTGGGCACCAATACGGCATACGTCCCCACACAGAACATCAGCAGGCCATACATCGGCGGAATGCCGGCGGTAAGGTCGAAACTGAAGAAAGCGAGGTAGAAGTGCAGATAGTAGCACACCCAGATGCCTAACGAGTAGAACAAATACAGCCACACCCTATCCACATTGCGAAGCGAAAGAATGCCCGCCTTCACTTCAAGCAGGATATCCTTGCCTTTCTTGAACATCTTGTAGCGCCAGAAGAGTATGCCCAGCGTAATAACCACCGTTATGCCACAAATGAGTGTTACGATGTAGCCCGTACCTGTGAAGCGGTTCAGTATGCTGTCGAGGCTCGTGCCGGTGGTCTCCATAAAATTCACGAATGTGGGCAACTGCGTCAGCAGCGCGACGAGTGTGAAAAGCGCCATGACGAGCATATCGACGATACGTTCCGTCACCACCGTGCCGAGCGACTTGCTGAACGACACGCCGTCCATGCGCTTAAGTGTGGAGCAGCGCATCACCTCGCCTATGCGCGGCACTACGAGGCTCGCTGCATACGACACGAAGATGCTGTCGATGCTCGTGCGCACACGGGCGTTCTCACCCATCGGTGCGAGTGTCTGCCGCCAGCGCAACGCACGGAACACCTGCGGCAAAATGCCGAAAATCAGCGAAAACAACATCCAGCCCCAGTTCATCTCATGACACACATTGTGCCAAAAGTCGGACCAGTCCGTTCCGCGGTACATCCACCAAAGTATGGCAATACCCAGAGCGAAGGGGAGAACTATTTTCAGGATATTTTTCAGCATCTGCTCTTCTCGTATTTCGCAAGACTGGCAAAAATTCTACGTTGCAATGCTTTTTTCGCATTCTGCGAAGAGAAATGCCTATCTTTGCACTTGCAAACTTATTGAAAAATATGCAGAACTGATACGCAAAAAGTAAAAAAATGCACAGTAACGCGAAAAAAGTACGTCCCAAGAAGTTTCTGGGCCAACATTTCCTCACAGATGAAGGCATAGCACAACGCATTGCCGACACCGTAGATGCCTGTCCAGACATACCCATCCTGGAAGTGGGACCCGGTATGGGCGTGCTGACGAAATACCTGCTTACCAAGGGGAGGCATGTAAAAGTGGCAGAACTCGACTTTGAGAGCGTTGACTACCTGCGCCGTAACTACCCCACCCTTGAGGACGACATCATTGAGGACGACTTCCTCAAGATGCACCTCGAAAACACCTTTTGCGGACAACCCTTCGTGCTGACAGGCAACTATCCTTATAACATCTCCAGCCAGATTTTCTTCAAGATGCTCGACTATCGCGAACTCATCCCCTGCTGCACGGGCATGATTCAGAAGGAAGTGGCAGAACGCCTCGCCGCCAGTCCGGGAAGCAAGGCATTCGGCATACTCAGTGTGCTTGTGCAACTGTGGTACGATGTGGACTATCTTTTCACCGTTGAGCCCGGTGTGTTCAACCCGCCGCCCAAGGTGCGCAGTGCCGTGGTCCGTCTTACACGCAATAACTCCACCGACTGCGGTTGCGACGAACGCCTGCTGCGGCGTGTGGTGAAAACCGCCTTCAACCAACGCCGCAAGATGATGCGTGGGTCGCTCAAACCACTCTTCGCACAACTCGACAACGAACGCCACTGCACACGCAGCCACACCGAATTCCTGGCTCGCCCACTCCTCACCCGCCGGCCCGAGCAACTCAGCGTGCAGGAATTCATCAGCCTGACCAACGAAATCGACCGCGAAACGGCGGAATAAATTATTTTTCTCCAATTTTTTCGAAAAAAAATCACGTTTTAGTTGATTTTCTGCTATTTATGCGTAAATTTCCACAGAAATTTACCTTTAATATTAAAAGTAGCACTTGCGATTTTCAAGGTAAAAACTGACATCAATAATACACAAGCGGCAGAACAAATAAGAGTCCTGCCGCTTGTGCGTTTATCTATGTTTATCTATCTGGGGTTCCGCCTGTTTTACCTGCCGGCATACATCTCTTCGTAGTATTTCTGATAGTCGGGACCTGACACTGCCTCCACCCAGTCGTGGTGGTCGAGGTTCCAGCGAATGGTCTTCACGATGCCCGTTTCAAAATCAGTTTCCGGATACCAGCCCAGTTCGTTCTTTATTTTCGTTGGGTCGATGCCGTAGCGCTGGTCATGGCCCAGGCGGTCCTTCACATAGGTAATAAGGTCGTCGTTGATCCAAGAGATATCCACCTGACCGTCGGCACCGCGATCCTGTTTCTTAAGCAGTTTGCGATACTCGGGATTAACTGCCATGATGTCGTGGATGGTCTTGATGATAGTCTTCACGATTTGGATATTCTGCCGTTCGTTGTGTCCGCCGACGTTGTAGATGCAGCCGTCAGCGCCTTTACGGATGACCATGTCGATGGCTTTGCAGTGGTCCTCCACATAGAGCCAGTCGCGTACGTTCGTACCCTCACCGTAAACCGGAAGTTGCTTGCCCTGCAGGATATTGTTGATAATCAGCGGAATAAGTTTCTCCGGGAATTGATAGGGACCATAGTTATTAGAACAGCGTGTGATGCTCACAGGCAGATGGAACGTGTCGCGATAGGCACAAACGATGTGGTCGGCACTGGTTTTCGATGCACTGTATGGGCTGTGCGGCGACAGTGGTGTTTCTTCGGTGAAGTAACCTGTTTCGCCAAGACTGCCGTACACCTCGTCGGTAGATACCTGGTGATAGCGCACACCCTTGTTGTATGTAGGGTATCCCTGAGCATCACGCCCTGTCTGCCATGCATTTCTGGCGGCTTCTAGCAGGTTCTGCGTACCGAGGATATTTGTTTCAAGGAAGAGTTGAGGATTTTCGATACTGCGGTCCACATGGCTCTCGGCGGCGAAGTTCACCACCACGTCGAAGCGGTATTCGGCAAAAAGTTTGTTCACGAGTTGGCAGTCGCGTATGTCGCCGCGCACGAACAAGCAGCGGTCGTTGTCGATGTCCTGGTCGATGGTGCCGAGATAGCCCGCGTAGGTCAGCAGGTCGAGCACCACGATTTTCACGTCGTCATATTTGGCGATCATGTACTTAATGTAGTTGGCGCCAATAAATCCGGCGGCACCGGTTACGAGATATGTCTTCATATAGTTGATTGATGTTTATTTCTTTGTTTGCAAAGGTAATAATCTAAATGAGAACAGAAAAGTTTATATGCATATTTATGCGCTTGTCAACCATAGCCCACAACGTCATAGATTATCCGTCCAAAAAGTTCGTTGAAAAGGTACTGCCACTCCTGCACGCATTTCCAGCGCGGATAGAAATCGCGGAAACTGAGGGACTTTGGTGCGGAATACGTGTCGGAAGCATAGTAGTCCACTTCCAGGCCTGCCTTGCGGAATGTTTCATAACTGCGGCGCATGTGTGTGGCAGAGGTAACGAGCACGCAGTCGGCTGTGTTGATGCCCAGCGAGTCGAGAATGGCTTTCGAATTAGTGGCGTTCTCGCGCGTGTTCCGCGCCAGTTGTTCGATAATCAGCACACTGTCTGGCACCCCGATTTGCGTCATATACTTGATGAATTCGGGTTTGGTGGTCACGCCGTCTTTCAGGCTGCTGCTCGTGTCGCCCGTAATGAGTATGCGCTCCACGCGTCCCATCTTCCAGAGCCTCACCGCCTCCCACAGTCGCCCTGCGCGGCGGCTTTCGTATGTCAGGTTGCCGCGTTCTGCGTCCATTTTGGCAAAACCGCCGAGCACGATGGCCGCCTTATACGTCTTGCCGTCCTTCATTGATGTGTTGCTGTATTCGCCTGCCAGTTGCCCCTCGGTGTAGAGCATCAGGGGCTTGTTGGAAAAGACGAGGAACATCACGCCTGCCACTATCCAGCAACTGCGGCGCAGCCATTTCCGGCGTGCGTTGAGGAAGTACGGGATAATGATAAGCAACACTATCCACGACACGGGCGAGATGAGGACTTTCGTGATTTGGGCTATTTCGTAGAACATCGGCGGGCTGTAGTTTACAGGGATATCAGTCGCGGCGATAGATGTCGCGGGTATAAACTTTTTCTGCCACGTCGTCAAGCACGGCATCGTAGCGGTTGGCTATGATGGCATTAGACTGTGCCTTGAACGCATCGAGGTCGTTTACCACCTTAGAGCCAAAGAACGACACGCCGTCTTGCAGTGTGGGTTCGTAGATAATGACTTCCGCACCCTTGGCTTTAATGCGTTTCATCACGCCCTGTATGCTGCTCTGGCGGAAATTGTCGGAGTTCGATTTCATCGTGAGGCGATAGACCCCAATGACGATTTGCTTCTCCCGCGCCACGTCCCACGAGGCATTGTCGTTATAGTAACTGTAATAGCCGGCCTTCTTTAGCACACGGTCGGCTATGAAGTCCTTGCGGGTGCGGTTGCTCTCCACTATCGCCTCGATGAGGTTTTCAGGCACATCGCGATAGTTAGCAAGGAGTTGCTTCGTATCTTTAGGTAGGCAGTAGCCACCGTAACCGAAAGACGGGTTGTTGTAATGGTCGCCTATACGCGGGTCAAGACTCACACCTTCTATGATATTCTGGGTGTTCAGTCCTTTCATCTCGGCATAAGTGTCAAGTTCATTGAAATAACTCACGCGCAGGGCGAGGTAGGTATTGGCAAAAAGTTTCACCGCTTCTGCCTCTGTCAGTCCCATGAACAGCGTCTTCACGTCTTTCTTCTCCGCACCTTGCTGCAGGAGAGAAGCAAATGTTTCTGCCGCCTGTTTCAATTCGCGCGCTGCATCGTCGGAGATGCCTGTGCTCTCGGCATCGGGCGATGCCACGATGATACGGCTCGGATAGAGGTTGTCGTAGAGCGCCTTGCTCTCACGCAGAAACTCCGGCGAGAAGAGGAGGCGCAAGGTGGGACCGTATTTCTTATAAAGGCTTTCGCAATAGCCCACAGGGATGGTACTCTTGATGACCATCACTGCCTGCGGATTCACACTGCGCACGAGGTCAATGACCTCCTCCACGTGGCTCGTATCGAAAAAGTTTCGCGCAGAGTCGTAGTTGGTCGGGGCAGCGATGACCACAAAGTCGGCATCGCCGTATGCCATCGCCCCGTCGAGCGTAGCCACGAGGTCAAGCGGCTTTTCTGCCAGGTATTTCTCAATATAGTCGTCTTGAATGGGCGAGCGACGTTTGTTGATCAAATCCACTTTCTCGGGAATGACATCTACCGCCTTCACTGTGTTGTGCTGTGCGAGGAGCACTGAAATCGACAGACCAACATAGCCTGTTCCTGCTACTGCTATCTTCATTTGAAAAAAACTGTTCTTGTTACTACTTTCATGCAAAGATAACAATTATTTTTCAAATTATTGGTGTCCGGTAAATTGGGCTGTAGCCAATAGTTTATTTTATGAGCGTTTCCGGAAAACGTGCTGAAAGCCCTAAAAGCAGAGAAAAAATACCGCAGACAAAGTGTTTGCGGTTCTTTAAGGTTATCTGTCTTGTACTACACACCAGCCATAGCTTCGTCGAAACAGAGGATGCCAAGTCGGTTCTCTATTTCAGAAACAGACTTGAATGAGAAATTCACCTTTCCTGACAATATCCTGCTCACGTACTGAGGGGATACCCCAAGACGACCTGCAATATCATTGCGCGAAAGGTTGTTGGCTTGCATATAGTCTATAATGGCAAGCGCAACGCGGCGTGACCGCTTGAGCCATGATGCATTTTCCTGACGCCACTTGGCATCGGTCGCAAAAGTGGAGACCTCACCCGACTGGTGGGATTCCAGAAACTTAACGGATTTTGTTTTCATAATTCTGCCTCCATGTTTAGGTCGATGAAACTGTCTGCATCAAAGACACCATTAGAAATCAGATACTGACGACAGCTGTTCAACTTGTCAAGCTGCTCCTGAGTGTGCGGACGCTCCTGCATCGTCTGTGTCAGTTTGATAGCGCCACCCGTAACGACAAACACGTTTTCTTCCAGACGGATGGCGTACACCCTTAGCCAGCTTGCATGACCGCTTCTGTTCCAATTGCGGGCTTTCTCACGAGTCAGTTCACGAACGGTCATGTCCGTTGTGCCGAGCGGTTTGAACAGTTCGTCAAGGTTGTCCGTGAACGGGATGTCCAATATGAGGCGCTCCAGTTGCTCTGCATCGTCCAGAGTGTCGGCTATGGCATCACTTATCCTTTCAATATGGAAATACGTTTTCAGGTCATTGAAGTTGTCCATGAAAAACTTCATCAGATACTCCATGTCGTTCCATGTATCAAAAAGCAGTGCCAATTCATTCTTTGGCTTATTCATCTCGCGTACCGCCCAAAGGTGGTCCTTGCCTTCTATGATACGTTCAAATCTCATTTTATTGCTTTTTCTGAATGCAAAGATAATACTTGTTTTTTATATACGCAACTTATAAGTTGCATTTTTTGTACGAGCTTGTTCCCCGAAAGGGGTACGGGGATACAGGCGGAAAGTGCATCAAAATCAGAAGAAGTCATCTAAAGGCGAGAAGTCTTGCTCTTTACTCATACAAAAATACAAAAATACATAATCTGAAAATCAATTTGTCAGATTTGGACAGATTTGTAGAAATTCTGCGCTACAGCGCACTCAATTCGTTTTGATACAGTTCCGGAAACACAGCAGCGGGCAACCCTGCTCAAGGACTGCCCGCCGCAATATGTTTATCGGAAAAGGAGGATTATTCTGCCTCTTTCCAACTATTGTCCGTGTTCATCATATTGTCATCTGAGAACCAGAGTTTTTGTGTCAACTGGTTGCCGCTACCCTCTTCGTTGTGTGCATTGGGGTCGCTGGCACTGATGACATGTGCAGTTTCTACTTTAATTGAGAAAATCTCGGGCTTGATATATTTTTTCATTGTAAATGTTGTTATTTCGTTTGACAATGCATTTTTATTTCACAAGCACTTTCTTGCCGTTAACAATGTAGATGTTGCCAGCCTTAGGAGCAACTACGCGACGGCCCTGGAGATCGTAAGCCACATTCACGCCGTTCACAGTTGTGCCAACACTGTTGATGCCTGTTACGTCGTCGTTGAAGTCGAATACCAAGCCGCGAACAGCAGAACCAGTGTTGTTGTCAAGTGCAAGCCAGCATTTGTTGGCCTGGCTTTCGAATGCAGCACCGGTAGCATTGGCATAGTAGAAACCGAGCACACCGGCCTTATCGCCTTTACCGTATGAAAGCATGTAGAACAAGCCGTTTGCAGGCTCTGTAGGCGTAACGGCTACTGTAGAACCATGGAGAAGGTTGTCAGCAGTTGCACTTGCTGTGCTTGCAGTGTACACATAAGCATAGTCCTTAGCCTCGCCTTTCACCAAGAGTGCTTCACAAGCAGGAACGATACTGCCGGCCTGGTACTTCCAGTTTGCAGTAGCCTTTGCAATGCCATCGCCGTTGGGAGTACCCACTTCAGTAATCACGGCACCTTGTGCGCCTTCAGGCATAATGAACGGTTGGTCTGTGTAATATGTACCATAACCGGCTGCAGTAATAGTAAATGAACCGGCACCAAGATTTGGAACTTCGCTCGTCAGGAGGATGTCGTCAATACGAGTATTGCCACCTTTACTATTAGCCAAGGTCAGACTCAATGTAGAAGTTGTTGTAGGAATGGTAATGGTCCATGTAACAACGCCATTTGAATATGATTCTTTTGATACACTTGCACCCTCTGTGCCTGATGTGAGTGTCAAATTATCGTTATTTGCCTTATAGGTCAGCGTCAATGTTCCTGTATGGCCTGCGATGCTGATAGCATCGTATGTGAGGCTACCACCGCTCTTGTTAACAAGGAGTTCTGGAGACTCACCTCCTGCAAGTGTCGCTTCATAAATCTTTGTACTGGTGCTTCCGTCTGTGTATGTATAAGCACTGTTCACTGCATCAGGGGTATCGTCTGCTGCTGCACCAGTCCAATCCTCGCTCCAGAAAGTAGCAGAAGTTGTAGGCACGGCGCTTTCTACAGTCAGTTCGTATGAAGCAGAACCTGCTCTAAATACATCAGTTGCTTCAGAAGAAGCGGTGATGGTTGCAGTACCTACACCGACGGGAGTTACCTCACCGGTTTGAGGATCAACTGTCGCAATAGCATCGTTAGAAGAACTGTAAGTTACAGGCAGACCATTCGGGTTGCTCAGAGTAGGAGCAGTGAACGCATCACCGAGAGTTACGGTAGCAGTTGCTTCCGAGAATGCGAGTTCTGCATCCAAAAGGTTTGTTGCAGAATAGTCGCCTACCAACATGATGTCGTCGATACGAGCATTGCTACTTGATGAATTTGTAATAGTAAGAGAGAGAGTTGTTGCAGCATCGGGAAGAGTTATGGTATAGGTATGTGTACTTCCTGAATGGGTTGCTGAAGAAATCTCTACACCTGTAGTAGTTGTCGTAACAGACAAATTGCTCCTATTCGACTTATAACTGAATGTCAGCGTACCTGTTTGACCTTCTACATTGATGGCATCGTATGTAAGACTACCGCCACCCTTAGCAATAAGAAGTTCAGGACCATCTCCACCGGCACCTAACTGAGTAGTATATACTTTTGTTCCACTACCTTCATATGTATATGCGCTGTTCCATGCTGTGGGTGTCTCGTTTGTGGCACCTGTCCAATCTTCGCTCCAATAAATGTGTGCGCCGGCATCGAGCACTGTAATGCTGTACGAAGCAGAACCTGCGCTATGAGTAGCATCTTCAGCAGAAGTAGCCGTAATAGTGGTTGTACCGGCACCAACGATGGTAACCGCACCTGTTGTAGGATCAACTGTTGCCACACCAGTATTGGTCGATTCGTAACTTACTGTCATGCCTAAAGCATTTGTCAGAGTAGGAGCAGTAAAGGCGTCACCGAGCGTTACTTGCACAGAACCTTCCGAGAAAGCCAACGCGGGATCAATTTTATTTACGGTTAAGGTATAAAAAGCATAACCTGCCTCGTAGTCGTCATCTTCTTCAGAAGTAACCTCAATGTTTGTCGTACCGACTGCAAGAACTGTTACTGCACCTGTTGAAGGATCTACTGTTGCTACATCCGTATTGGTTGACTGATAGGTTACGGCTACGCCATGTTCATTATTGAGCGTAGGAGCAGTGAAGGTTTCACCGATGGTCATCGTTACTGAAGTTGGGTCAAAGGACAAGTTGGGAAATGTCTTTTGACTGCCCGAAGCCGTGTAGGTTACAACTATCTGCGTTGCACGAACCTGCTTGCCTGAAGCCGTAAGAGTTACGGATTCAGCATCACCTTCCCAAGTTCCATTATTGCCACTTGTGGAAAAACCAGCTAAAGAGCCAAAGCCACTTGCAGGATTGCTTGATGTTGCAGTGATTTCCACTTTCGTAATGTTACCTACGGTAGAAGAAATGGTTAATGTCTCATTCTTAAAAATACGATAATCAGAACCATTGCCCATCGTACCTTTTGAACAAGCGATGGTAATGCCAGATTTTGTAACTCCATCTGCTCCTGCATCGTTGCTATTGGAAATAGCACCTTTATCAGAAGAAGCGGTAAACGTTACAGTTTCAGCACTGACCGTCCCTGCCAACGCGACAAACAGCGTCATCAGGAATAATCTAAAATTGTAAAATTCTTTCATAATGATATTATTTTGGATTGATTGTTATGCTACAACTATACAATTTGCAAAATTAAAAATTTTTAGTCATTAAGCAAAAGAAAATAGACAAAGTTTTAGAAGTTTTTTCCAACATTTTTCTTGCCACATTGTAATTGAAAACCGGACTTCCTTTATATATAGGGGTCGTCGCCCTGAGTTTCTCATTATTACACCATTACGTCATTACGTTATTATGACTATTCTGAACATTCTGGGGTAACACCTGCGACAAACCTCTTGCCAACTTAAAAAAATGTATTATATTTGTAACTGAAATAAAAGCGGGCGGACAGAAGATACCTCACCGCCCCACCCCGACAATGCTGAATGAGATCTGAAAGAGAACATTAACCCCAAATAAAAACAATGAAAAAAATTACTATAATTTTCGCGCTCGGACTATTCGTTCTACCGTCTGCCCTGTTCGGTCAGTTGGAGATGATAGACGAAGCACCGAGCAATCCGAACAATGAGCCGGCGGAAGTGTTCCCCGTGCCTTCGGAGCGCCAGATGAAATGGCAGGAGACTGAATTCTATGCCTTCTTCCATTACGGCATGAACACCTACACCGGTCTGGAATGGGGCAATGGTGACGAGAACGTCAACCTCTTTGCACCCACGCAGATGCCCGACCCTGAACAGTGGCTCCGCCTTTGCAAGAAAGCAGAGATGAAAGGCGGTATCGCAGTAGTGAAGCACCATGACGGTTTCTGCTTGTGGCCAACAGAGACGACGGATCACCACTGTCAGAACTCATCCAATGCCTACGCCAAGCAAACCAACATTCCGGAGGCTTTCGTAAGGGCAGCAAAGAAACTGGACATGAAGTATGGCTTCTACATATCGCCGTGGGACAGGAACAGTGCCTACTACGGCACTGATGAATACGTAACAAAGGTATTCCTCAAGCAGTGTTTCGAACTCTCACAGTACGGCACCGACCAGTTTGAAATGTGGTTCGACGGCGCCAACGGAGGTACCGGTTATTATGGAGGTGCGTATGAGAACCGTTCCATCGACGAAAGCTACTATTACGACATCCCCAACTTGCGCGACTCTGTACACAAAGTTTGCCCGGACATCATCCTTTGGGGCGTGGGCGGAGAAGCACGCTGGTGCGGTACGGAATCAGGCTACACCAACGAAACCACGTGGTCCATGGGCTCCGGACTTAGCGGAAGCGAGACCGCATGGCAGTGGAAGCCCAGCGAAAGCGATGCCAAAGCCACAAGCGGCGGTTGGTTCTGGCATGACGGCGAAACCACCAAGAACTCCGAGACGCTCTTCGACATGTATCTCAAGACCGTGGGACGGAACGCCACACTCATCCTCAACTTCCCACCCGACATGTCCGGACGTCTCACTGATGCCGACTCCGTGCAACTCTGCGATTTGGGCGAAAAACTCAGAACGCGCTTCGGCACCGACCTCGCTAAGACAGCCACCGTCACGGCAAACGTTACACGCACAGGCGGCAACTACGCTGCAAGCAACCTTATAGACGGCGACAAGAACACCTATTGGGCAACCAACGACGGCCAGAAGGCGGCTACCATTACCCTCACCTGGGATCAGCCGCAGAACGTGCACTACGTAACCCTTCAGGAGTACATCCGCAAGGGACAGCGCGTGAAAGGTTTCACCATAGAAACCACAGCCGACGGCACCACATGGACACAGCGTGCGTCGAACATACAGACCACGACCATCGGTTATAAGAGAATTATCCCACTCAATGGCAGCACATCGAACAGTTACGATAATGGTTTCAATGTGAAGGGAATACGTATCAAGATCACTGACAGCCGCGCATGCCCGCTGCTGCATACGGTATCGGTATATTAACCTTAAAAAATGAACAAAGTCATGAAACTCAAGAAATATACCCTCATCGCAGCATTGGCTCTGCCTATGGCTGCCGCAGCACAGACAGCAAGCGTAACCTTCGACACAGACGACTACAAGGCCGTCAGCGTTTACGACTCATGGGAAAACTCACCCTTCCGCAGCGGTACACTGAAAGGCAACATCGCCGTTATCGACAACCACCTCAACCAAGTGGACTCTGTCATCGGCGAAGCACCAAACCCCACAGAGAAAATACTTGCCATACAGCGTTCACGCTTCGGATCGAACCAGTTCGGTGCACGCATCGACCTGAAGACCCCCTTTTCGCTCTCACCCACCATACAGTATGTGCACGTACTCATCAACCGCCCCATTGAGGGCCGCGTGATGCTCATGGGACTTGGAAAGCACCGTGAACCGGAGTGGGCTGGTCAAAGTCCTGAAACCGAGCAGTTCTGGGAAATATCAACCACTACGATAAAAGCAAACAGATGGACCGATGCCGTATTCGGCATCAAGGGTGTATCGGGTGTGGACATCTACAGCCTCGTAGTTGTGCCGGAATGCGAATCGCCGCACGAACACAAGCGGGACTTCGTGGCATACATCGATCAGATTGTGGTGAACACAAGTTCTGCTCCACTTATACAGTATGACGACTATCCCACCAACTTTGACAAGGAAAGTACCAAAGCCACACGTTCCGACCGAGGTATCAAGACGGTATCGTTGGGTGGTAAGACTGTAACCGTATCGTCCGACCCAACGAGCGGCGACCCCGTTTACCGCGACATGATGGCAAACACCTTCCCCGTCAAGGCCGGACAGACAGTAACAGGTGCTATTACCATCGAAGGCACATGGATGAACAGTTTCCTCTACATTGACTACGGACAGGACGGCAAGTTCTCTTACGACATCAACGAAGACGGCACTCCTGCAGAAGGCAGCGACCTGATGACATACTCCAACTACCAGGGAAAGAACAGCCGTGGTTTGACAAATTCGAGTGCCAACACCATCGCGATGCCATCGTTCAACATCCCCGAAGGCACACCCAAAGGTTTCTACCGCATGCGCTTCAAGGACGACTGGAACGACATTGACCCGGGTGGTGCATCTTCCATCGTGTCTAATGGTGGCGGTATAGTTGATGTACGACTCAATGTGCACGAAGACGAAGTTTCTGTTAAGGAAGACAACCGCAACGGCGAAGTGCTCTCCGGCGATGGCAGTGCACTCATGACAACCACACCGTTCGGAAGGGCATTTACCGTTAAACTCAATCCTGAAAACGGCTTTGCATACAACGGCATGCGTGTGCGCCACGGTTACAACCTCGACGGCGACAGCCTCATACACAGCACACCGCAGTATGTGGACCACTATGTATGGAGCAAGAATTTCGATGAAAACGACTGCTACACCATTCCTGCAGAATGGGTGGACGGCGACATCGTGATTGAAGGTCTTTTCGTGGAAAAGGGCACGGAAATCACTTACGACTATCCGCTCAACATCGAAGATGACGCCACAATGAGCCGCTCCGACCGCCACCTTGATGCAGTTACTATGGCAAACAAAAGAGTGGACATCAGCAACGACAAAAAAATCTATCACGAAGACATGTCGCAGACTTTTCTCGTTGCGCCGGATGAACAAGTAACTCCTACGTTTACATACACCGGTGGTTGGATGCACGGCTATGTATATATCGACAAGGGCCAAGACGGTGTATTCGACACCGGCGACATCACCAATGGCGTTATCAGCGACAACAGCGATGCGATGACCTTCTCATTCTGGAGCGGCGACAACACCAACGGACTATCCGGCTACAACAGCAATGGTGTCAACCTTACAGGTTCTGAACGCAACGTGCTCAACCCGCCATCATTCACCATTCCCAACCTCGCAGACGGTTTCTACCGCATCCGCTTCAAGGTGGACTGGAATGAAATCTATGCAGGCGGGAACGTAACTTCTAATAACCACATCATTAACAATGGCGGTGGCATAGCCGACTTTCGTCTGCGTGTCTTCAGCGGTTCTGAAGTAAATGTCAGTGTGGAAAGCGAACACGGAGACGTGCTCAACCCTTTTGACGAACCTGTGAATGGCACCACCGTCCCCTTCAACGAGGCACTTACCCTGAAAGTTGTGCCCGCAACTGGTTGTGAGGTGGAAAAAATCACCGTGACCCATGGTATCCTTGATGCTAAGCCGGTCATTATCCACAGCGTGCCACAAGTGCTCACCAAGACATATACATATCAAGACATCTACGATGGCGAACTGACCATTCCGGCAGACATCATCGATGGCGATTTGGCTATTGTCGTAACCTACACTGCACCCACAGGCATCAATGCTATCGGTGGCAACAATTTACCCAAAGTCATTTATGACCTTCAGGGACGCAGAGTAGTAAACCCGGGAAAAGGTGTTTACATTATCAATGGTAAAAAGGTTATGAAATAAATTACAGAACACCCCAACAGAACGTTCCTTAACAACAAAGTACCGGACGTTCGACAATAAAACGAGAATCGGGATTGCCTCCTATGGAAGACAATCCCGATTGTTTTTTATTGGTGTCCGGTAAAAGTTTTATGGACTTAGTCATAAGCCTTTCTATATGGGTGCGTTATGGGTGGGGTAATCTATGGGGGCCTGCTCTTTCAGTTTGTTGCGTCAGTTTTAGGGGTGTTCTGAATCAGGCTGAAAGCCTTACAGCACATAGCCCATGGCAACGCCATGGGTATATGAATGTAGGTGAGTACGTCCTGAAAGGACAAAAGCATTATGAATCAAGCATTTACGCCTATACTTTTTGCCTATATATCTGCTTTTGTGCTTACAGCGCGCCAATGCCTTTAATCACATTCACCCGGGACGTTGTCCTGAGCTATGAGCTTTTGGGGCTTTCAGCCCGTTTATCGGACACCAATAATTCCTTATACTTTTGCGCAACAATGACATTCGTACTTCTCAATCTATTATGGATCTCAATCTATTATGGTTTTTCTTTTCAAACAACAATAAAAACTTTTTGCATACCCCAAAATTAGGGTGTAAAAAAATACAACAAACTGGTTATTAGGTAGTTGCATTTTAAATTATCTTTTTTCAAAAAAAGTGACGAAGTCAGGAAAAAACAATGAAAAATCTTGCTGTATAGTAACATTTTTAACTATACAGCAAGATTTGTTATAAAGCACCCTCAGGAACCGGGCTTTGCAAAATCGCAGAAATTGCCTAAATCTTCATTTTAGGTGCCCAGCCACCGGCACCATTGTCATCGACACCGCCGTCTGTCTCACTGCCAGAGTCGGCAGGCAGATCACTTGCATAGGGATCATAGTTGCCAAGAATAATTTCCACTATCATAACGAGGTCTGCAACATCTATGTCTGTGTCAGCAACAGTGTTGGCATTATCGGTTGAAAAAACCGATGGAACATTGCCGAGAATATAGTTCACGGAGGCTACCACGTCAGCCACATCAACATTACCGCTAATGTCGGCATCGCCGATGAGAGTGGCAGTGTCTTCTTCAAACACCACCTTAATTGTGGAGTTGGGTGTAGTGGAATTGAAGTGTATCACATTGTCGCCTATCGTGGTAAAACCTACGCCCTTCACTTGCTTCACATCGTTAACGTAGATTTTCATGTTGCCAATGTTGTCATACTTGAGATTGAGCGGGCTGCCTACAACAGACTTCACTGTAACTTCAGTCGGCGCATTGTTCTGCCATGCTGTATTGACTTCAAAGTTGCCTGCTGCCTTCATACCCGTCATGCTTCCGGAAGCCCAGGCCGTGGGCAGTGCCGGCAGAATGCGGATAGTGTCCGTAGCCCCTTGCATAATCATTTCTCCGATACCGGAACAGGAACCGAAGTTACCATCAATTTGGAAATAGTTGGGAGAGTGTACGTCGAACAGATTGTAGAACACACCGCTCGTGCTGCCATTACAGTGAGACAATGCGTTGCCTAAAATAGTGCGTGCATGGTCGCCATCGAGTGCACGCGCCCAAAGGTTCACCTTCCAGCCCATAGACCATCCCGTTGCACCATCGCCACGAAGACGTAGAGAATTGACTGCTGCATCGTAGAGCGGACTACCAGGTTCCACCTGACTGAAGGGATATAGACACATCAAATGCGACGGGTGACGATGCCCATTGCTACCTGCAGTATAAGCACTATATTTCCATTCGCGCAAAATCGTCGAATTGGCAGCGAGGTTTCCTGTACCCCAATTGCCACTGTAAGTCTCCGTATGCAATCCGAGGTCAAGTTTACTCAGACGTTCCTTCAAAGCGGCTCTGTCTGTCGAATTCATCGTAGATTGTGTGCCAAGGATTGAATCCGCTGCAAGTGTATTCTCAAAGAGTTCACGCACAAGTTGCTGAGCATGTGCCACACCGTCTTCATAGGGTCCCTGCTCCGGTGAATACTCCTGAGGACATACGTATGTGCCGTCAGAAGCCAGTTTCAGACGATCAATCCAGAACTGTGTTGCCGAAAGCATTGCAGGGAAAGCCTCTGCAAGGAAATTGGTATCCATCGTGTAGCGATAATGTTGCCAGAGGTGGGTAACGTACCAAGCATTAGCGATGCAATAATAATGTGCGAAACCGCCTTCTCCGCCGAAAATGTTATTCTCCGTGAAACAGGTCCATCCGCGTGTGGGTGTATAGGATATGCTCTTGACCACCTGTGGATCGGTAATATTACTCTTCCATTCAGGACTATTTGCCATCTTGATGATGTAATTCAGGAATGGGAGATGCATTTCGGAAAGGTTCGTAGGTTCTGCAGGCCAATAGTTCATCTGGACATTGATATTGGCATGGATATCAGAGCCCCATGGCGGAGTGTTGGAGTGGTTCCAGATACCTTGCAGATTGTTGGGCAGATCGACACCCCTGGACGAAGAAATCTCAAGATAGCGACCGTATGCAAAGTACAACTGCTCGAGCATCGTGGCACGCGGCAAGTTGCCTGTCTTGTAACTGTTGTAATTGTCAATCATCGTGTTTGTCGGCTCATCGTTCACAGCCCCGTCAATCGAGAAATTCACACGATCGAAAAAGTTTTTGAAGTCTGCCACATGACTGTTGTAGAGTGTCGTCCAACTCTTTGCCGAAGCGGTATTCACTCTATTCTGAACAGCCGTCGTCACTTGAGTCAAAGAGCCTGAAGTATATATACTTTCACTGGCGCGATCGTTGCTGAAGTTTGTTCCTCCTGCCAAGAAGATGTAAATATCGTTGGGAGAAGAAATGTCGATGTAAGTTCCGCCATTTGTAAACGTAGCACCTTCCGACACCACTTTGGCATAAGCGCTATAACTAACGGTCTTCAGATTACCGCTGAATGCCATTGTTGCAGTGCCGTTGCTCACGTTATAAGTAGATGTAACACTCTGACCCGGAACTAAAGTCAACCTGTAATTCTGACTACCACTACTGCTCAGTTTGAGCACGATTACATTGTCAGGATTGCTTACAAAATATTGCCGGTCGTACGTCTGCCCCGTTGTTGCACTGGCAAAGTGTACCTTACCCGTTGCTTCTTTCAGATCGAGTACCCTGTAATAATCTGTACTGCTCTTTGAGTATGAGTCATCAAAAGCATTATTGTCCAAATTAGCGATATAGAGGTCGCCAAAGTTCACATAGTCGTTGCTGCCAGAATAACTTGTATTACTACCCTGCCACAACGTCTTCTCATTGAACTGGATGCGCTCTTTCTTCACATTTCCGAAAAATGTTGCACCCAACTGGCCATTTCCCAACGGAAGGGCATATTCTTTCCACAAATCCACACTTGTTACTGCAAGATTGGGCGGTGTGGTGTACCACAGCGAAAGCGGTTGTTCGGGTGAATATGTGGAACTCGATTCTGTTCGGTATTCGGGGAAGTCCATTTGCGAAACTTCAGTGAATTTCACACAGTTGCCGGGATCGGTATCAGAATTCCACACACCTATTCTTGCATCGCTGCCCCCGCTCCAGTTATTAAGAGCGCCACTGCCATTATATATCTGCCAACTGGACAAGAAATAATCAGCGTTCGTACTTTCCCTCAAACTGAATGTAGTTGCATTGTTTGCAGTGTTTGTTGTATAGGCCCAACCATTGTTAATATACAGATAGTTGCCTGTTGCACTGACCAGTTTGAAAGATGACTTGCCACCCTCCAGACGCCATTTATACTGATTGTCATTATACACATTTCCACTCTTTGTTACCAGATTTCCGCTTCCTGCATCCGTAAAGAACGTTCCTTGCCTGGGAAATTGGAGAAAATAATAAACAGGATTGGAAGATGTGCTGAAAGTGGGCAATTCGGGTGTTGCCTTGATAAATTTTAGTGCATCGTTGACGTCGTTCGTGTTCCAACCGCCAATAGGTACACCTTTGCCTGTCCCACCCCATTGGTTCATGGCATTCGTATTGTCGGAAACAGGACTTATATCCCATGAATCGGCATTCTGACTAGTGGTGGTCATCTTCAGATTATAGGCTGAAGTGGATGTCACATAGCGGTCTGAAGATGAATTGTAGGCAGCATAGTAACCCGTTTTGCTATACAGGCGGAAACTGCTTGTTGTGCCTATGACACACCATTTCATACTGTCCACAGTTGCTCCTGCGCTGGCAGTATTAAGCACACTGCCATTGGTCTTACGCGATGCCAAATAATTGCCACCTTGAGTAAACTTGATGAAATACCAAGTGGTATCACCTGCTGTGGTAAAAGTCGGCACAGTTGGCGCTGCTTTCAGTAAAGAAACGCTTAGTACCAAAACCAAAAGAAGTAAGTATTTTTTCATTTTTATAGTGTATTTTTTCTTTTTATTAAAAAACGAGCAAGTGTTTGCTGCAACTATTTCAGTCTCAAAACAATACGACATCTTCATCTATAACGTTATAATCACTGCAAAAATACGAATAATATAAATAATAATTGTCATCTGCAGTAATTAATAGCCCAAAATTTCTTTAAAATGCCCTTACTTAGCAATTTTTCGTCGTACTGAAGGCAGAAGTACCAGTTGCACAACGCCGCGTGCACCAATGTAAACAAGGAATGCCATCCAAAGCGCATGGTTCTGAAAACTTGGCGAAAAAAGAAAATATACCGCAAAGTAAAAGGCGGCAGCAATGGCAGCCGAGAAGAGCATATAGCCCGAACTGGTTGTACCCACGAAGATGCCGTCAAGGATGAAAGCAGCAAACCCTACGACAGGCACTGCCACGGCATACGGTAAGTAGGTCGCGGCTACAGCCGTCACTTCGGCATCGTCCGTCAGTAAACCCACGAAGACGCCTCCAAACAATGCATAGACCAGGGTAAATACCACTGCCAGCAAACCACTGTATGTAAATACCTGTCGAAGGAGCAGACGGAACCTGCCTCGATCACCGGCACCCATCACGGCACCACTGATGGCTTCTGCCGCATTGGCAAAACCGTCCATCACGTACGATACCAGCAGATAGAACTCCATCAGCACAGCATTCACGGCGAGTATAACCTCACCCATCGAAGCACCCGCCTTGGTGAAACTTACGGTTACTGCCACAAGACACAGCGTGCGGAGAAAAATGTCGCGGTTTACACTAAAAAAGCGCATCGGAATGTCCGCGATGGGGCGAAAAGCCCTGCGACCGTTGATTTGTGGCATACGTTGTACCAAGATGACAGCAAGAACCAGTCCCGTCCATTGTGCCACAAGTGTGCCGGCTGCCACGCCCTCCACTTTCCAACCCAAGGCAAAGACGAAAAAGAGGCTCGCGATAATGTTCGTTACATTCTGCACGATAGCCACCGTCATGGGATAACGCGCATTCTGCATACCGATAAACCAACCGTTCAGGCTGTTCACACCAAGCGCTGCCGGAGCACCCCAGATGAGGATGTTGAAATATTGTTCCACAAGGACATCCACCTGCGGCTGGGCATCGTAGAACCAGAGCATGGCGCCGAGAAGCGGCTTCTGCAACACTATCAGCACAAGCGCCATACCCATCGCCACAGTCATCGAACGGCGCAACGTCTGTTCTGCCTCACCAAAACGACCAGCACCATACGCCTGTGCCGTCATGCCGCTCGTGCCCATACGGAGAAAGCCCAGCAGCCAATAGACCATATTGAAGATCATGCCACCGATGGCTATGGCACCGATGTATGATGCAGCACCAAGATGACCCACTATCGCCACATCAACGAGCCCGAGCAATGGTACCGTGATGTTCGAGACGATGCTCGGAATGGCTATGTTCAGAATTTCACGGCGAAGGTCTTTCATAGTTTGTCGTTAGGCTTGATGACAAATTCCACTTCCTTGAAACCAAACTGCCGCACTTTTCCGTCTGCAGTGCGCAGCAAAAGGGTGCCGTTCGCCGACACATCGGCAATCTCTGCCATAAAAGTCTCACTCCCCGCACGATATGGGAACAGCCCTTTGCGGCGATAGAGCAGTTGCATATAAGTGGCATGAACACTTGCCGATGTTGCTGTGGCACGTTTGCCCTCCAAACCCATCATACCGAAAAACTTGCCGAGAATAGCATCGAGCAGCACTTTACAATCGAACTGCTGCCTAAAGACCTGCCGCAACGACACGGGGTTGGGCGCATCAGAGCGAAAAACCATTTGGTTGACGTTTAACCCCACCCCGGCAATAGTGCGACGAATCTCGCCACCCTGCAGATCGTGTTCAATCAGTATGCCTGCCACCTTGCAATCGCCAATGTAAATATCGTTGGGCCATTTCACTGTGGCTGACACAGAAGGAGCGATGGAACGGACAGTTTCGACAATGGAGACGGAAAGGGCTTCGCTCACCATAAACTGCCGGGATGCTTGCACACCAACGGGGCAAAACGTCATACTGAAGAGCAAATTCTGACCGTGCTCCGACTCCCAACTGTTGCCGCGCTGACCGCGACCAGATGTTTGATAGTCTGCGCTCACCACAACAACACCGCCAGCCGCCAAACGCTCATCAGCATCGCGAACGGCTTGCATCGTAGAAGTAGTCTCAGCGAGATGGATATGCTTCAAAACAGTCTGATTTATAAAACAATTAGGAAAAAGGCTATTCAGCAAGGAAAGCCGACTTGAAATGCCTGACCGAAAAAGGCTCACTCTCCCCCACCACGGTGATGACATCGAAGCGGTAAGGATTGTCGAGTTTGTGCATGCTCAAGTAATGGCGTGCAGAAGAGATAAGAAACTTTCTCTTCGAGCGGTCCACGGCTTCGAGCGCCGTGCGGTAGTCGCCCTTGCTGCGCGTTTTCACCTCAACGAAAACTATCTCGCCGAACCACTCGGCGATGATATCCACCTCGTGATGCCCCGAGCGCCAATTCCGTTCCAGAATGCGATAATCCGCCAGCACGAGATATTCGGCTGCAAGTTGTTCACCGAGGTCGCCCAGTCTTTTCTCTTCCGTCAGCATACGTCAGGAATAATGGTCAGCGTTTCTTTTTGAAGAAATCTTTTATCAAAACCGCACATTCGTCTTCCAGTACCCCTGCCACGACTTCCGTCTTAGGATGCAGGGCATCGGGGACATATTTCCGGAAACCGCGCTTTTCATCGGATGCACCATACACGAGGCGTCCGAGTTGTGCCCATCCAAGGGCACCGGCACACATCGTACAGGGTTCAAGCGTAACGTAGAGTGTACAACTGTCGAGATATTTCCCACCGAGCGAATCTGCTGCTGCCGTCACGGCCTGCATCTCGGCATGTGCCGTCACGTCACGCAGGAGTTCTGTCAGGTTATGCGCACGGGCTATAATCCGCTCGCGACACACAACAACAGCGCCCACAGGCACCTCGCCCTTGTCGCAAGCCATCTGAGCCTGCTCCAGAGCCTTGCGCATGAAGAGTTCATCAAGTTTTTCCTGTTCCTGCATCTTAATTGTCCTTTTTGACTCCCGAAGCGGTTATTTATAGCGAATCCACTTACATATCTCCTTTATTGAAGGCTTCTTGCCGTACATCAGAATGCCGACACGATAGATGCGCGCACCTACATAGACAAAGAGTAATGCCGTGCCATAAAGGATAACAAGCGAAAGCACCTCTTGCCATACGGGCACATTGAAAGGTACGCGAACCATCATCACGATAGGAGAGGTCAGCGGGAACATGGAACTCCAGAAAGCCAACGGACCGTCGGTATTCTCCACACTATACATCGCGGCATAAATACCGAACACCATCAGCATGATTACTGGCATAATGAACTGTGAACTGTCCTCCTGCTGGGTCACACTGGCGCCCACTGCAGCAAAGAACGAAGCATAGAGCAGATAGCCGCCAATGAAATAGAGCACGAACAGCACACCCATCTCAAGATAAGGCAGGTTGACTATGGCACTCATCATCTGTTGCGATTCGCTCATCTGCGACACACTTACAGTAGCGGGAGCCATGCCCTGTGCACCTGCTACAACAGCCTCGGGAGGCGCACTGCCAAAAAACGAGGAACTAACAAAGATGATGGCTGCCAGCATCACACCCCATATCAGGAGTTGGGCAAAACCCACAAGCGCCGTACCGATAATCTTGCCCATCATCAGTTCAAAAGGCTTGACAGACGACACCATGATTTCCACAATCCTGCTCGTCTTCTCCTCCATCACACTCTGCATCACCATACCACCGTACGACATCACGAAAAGGTAAATCAAGAATGTGAAGATGAAGCCGGCAGCGATGGCAATACCCGTATTCGATGTACTTTCCTCGCCTTTGTCGTTCCATTTCACCGTCTTGATGTCGAGACCCTGCTGCACATCCGTGATTATCGACTCCAGATTGGGCAGGTTGTGCATTTTTAACTTATCCTGACGCGTCCGCTCGTTGAGTTTCATGCTCACGTAGGTCAGCAACTCCTGCGACACTTCGTTGCACGACGAAATGCGCACGGCATCAGGGTGAGTGGCAAGCGTATCGGAAATTTCCACGACTGCCTCGATGGACGAATTGCTCTGTTTATACTCGGGGCGCACCTCTTTGTCGTAAACAAAGGCAAAACGCTGATCCGACTTAAACACATCGCCATAGAGGTTCGTGCGGTCAATTACCACCACTTGCAACTGAGCGTCGTCCTTGATGCTCGACAGCCAGAGTGGCACGAATAACAATGCCGCAAACAGAAACGGCATCAGGATGGTCAGGATGATAAACGATTTCTTCTTCGTGCGGTAAAGAAATTCACGCTGTATGATTATTGGTATTTTCGACACGTCGTTTTAATCTTGATTATTATTATAACTTTTTTCAGAGGAGAGAACTTACAACAGTCAACTATCAACGGTCTTGATAAAGATATCGTTCATCGAAGGCAGTTGTTCTGCAAATGAGCGGACTTCAACCTGCTGAGCCAGAAGGCTGACCAAATCGGAATTGCTGATACCATCGACTTTTCTGAGGCGATAAACTTGCAGTCCGCCGTGGTTGAAGCGGTCCTCAACGGTAAACGCAGCCGTGTCGGCAAGCGGAGTAGCAGAGGTGGTCTGAAGTTCGTAAAGCCCTGTCCTGAAGCGGCTCTTTACCTCTCCGACATTGCCCGAGAGCACTATCTTGCCTTTATTGACAAGGGCTATTTCATCACAGATTTCCTCCACCGAAGCCATGTTGTGTGTAGAGAAGATTACGGTATGCCCCTCATCGCGCAGTGCCATAATCTCGCGCTTCAGCAAGTCGGCATTAACGGGATCGAAGCCACTGAACGGCTCGTCGAAGATCAAGAGTTCGGGGCGATGCACCACAGTGGTGATGAACTGCACTTTCTGCTGCATGCCCTTCGAGAGTTCCTCAAGTTTCTTGTTCCACCAGTTCTCTATGCCAAATTTCTCGAACCATGCCTGCAGACGCTGCACGGCTTCTTTTGAAGACAGCCCCTTCAGGCGAGCAAGATAGACAGCCTGCTCGCCCACTTTCATCTTCTTATACAGCCCGCGCTCCTCAGGCAAGTAGCCAATATTTGCCACGTCCTCTGCACAGAGTGGATGACCCGAAAACGTTACTTCGCCTTCGTCAGGAAGCGTGATGCGGTTGATGATACGAATAAGGGTGGTCTTACCTGCTCCGTTAGGACCGAGCAGACCGAAGATGCAACCTTTCGGCACTTCTATCGACACACCATCGAGGGCACGATGGTTGGCAAAGGATTTGTGTATATTGTTTGCTGTCAGCATATATTTAATAGTCGTTTAGGATTATGGCTTTGTCTCACCCTCCACATAGCGGTGGAGCGATATTTCTTCGCCATCAAACTTAAGATAGGTATAGAGATTTATCCAATCTCCTACAATGAATATGCGTGAATCCTCATTTAGCGGATAGTCCAGTTCGATGTGGCGATGGCCATACACGAAATAGTTGATGTTATTATGTGACTCCAGATATTTTCGCGAATAGACCAGAAGTTCTTCTTTGTCTTCGCCCATAAAGCGGGGCGGCAATTGACGCTGATGCTTCTTCTGGCTGTATTCTGCCCACGTCAGACCCAGTTCCAGTGCCCAACGGGGATGCAGACACGAAAAGAGGACCTGGCATACACGATTATGGAAAATGTAGCGCAAGAACTTAAAACTGCGGCTGCGTGTGCCGAGTCCGTCGCCATGAGCCAGATAGAACTCCTTGCCATAAATCTCCATCGTTACGGGCTCGTGATGTATCACTACACCGCACTCCTTCTCCAGATAATCCGTCATCCACAAATCGTGGTTGCCTACAAAGAAATGCACTTCTACACCCATGTCCGTCAGTTCGCTGATCTTGCCGAGCAGACGGGTATATCCGCGAGGCACGACTGTCTTGTATTCGTACCAAAAGTCGAAGATGTCGCCCATGAGATACACCGCCGCCGCCTTCGTCTTGATGGCATCGAGGAAGGTAACCATGCGGCGTTCCTGTGTGCGCTGATGATGAATGGCACGGCAGCCAAAATGAGCATCGGAGAGGAAATAGACGGGTTTCATCAGATTTTATATAAATATTTATTCTTGATTATTAAAGCATTGCAAGTAAGACACTACAACATGCCAAGTACCAGTCTGGCCTCTTCCGACATCATATCCTTGTCCCACTCGGGCTCAAAAACGAGGTTTACCTTGACTTTGTTTATACCTTCAATCCCTGCCAGGCGAAGCCGCACGTCTTCCATGATATAATCGGCTTGGGGACAGTTCGGTGCAGTCATCGTCATGTCCACTTCCAACTTGGCATCGTCGTCGAGTTCTATGCGATATATTAGTCCGAGGTTGTACACGTCAACAGGTATCTCGGGGTCATATACGGTCTGGAGCACATCCACGATGCGGTCTTCCAGTGCTTGCTTTTCTTCTGTGGTCATAGTCTTTTCTTTTCAGCGATGTGGACTATTTTTTTCGCCCATTCTCTCGCCTTCATTAGTCTTTTGGGTTGATTATGCGTCCGTTTTGAGCGTAACTGTAGTAGTGCTCGTTGGTCATGACGATATGGTCAATAAAGTTGATGCCGAGTGTCTTGGCTGTCTCACAGATACGCCTCGTGAGTTCATCGTCTTCTCTGCTCGGCTTTTCCGACCCATTCGGGTGGTTATGTGCCACTACGATGGAGGAAGCCTTACCGAGCAATGCCTCTCGAAAGAGCACACTGAAATCGATCATCACCTTCTTCGTTCCTCCCACACTGATGAGTTTTGAGCGAATAATACGCATGTGAGCATCAAGTAGTACCAAGTAGAAGTGTTCTACACTGAGGTCGGCTATCTTCGGCCGCAGGTGGTTATAGATGGCTTGAGGTGAGTTCATCTCGGCACTCTGCTGTGCATTTTCCTTTTCGCGTCTCAATCCTATTTCGCATGCAGCCTTTATGCGAACTGCCTTAGCGAGTCCGACACCCTTGTATTCGCACAGTTCCTCAAGTGAGAGGCGGCCAATGTTGCGCAGACTGTTGTTGTTGTCGCGGAGCACACGCTTCATCAGGTCAACGGCACTTTCCTTCGTCGTTCCGGAACCTATAAGGATGGCGAGCAACTCTGCATCAGAGAGCGTCTGGGCACCATGGTTCATCATCTTTTCACGCGGGCGATCGTCCTCGGACCATTCGTTGATGGCTGCCATAACCTGTCTGATTGAGTTATTTATAGAAATTTTTTTTGAAAGCCTCAAACTCGGGTTTCTTCAGCACCATACGGCGCCACCACGAGCGGATGAAGCCCGTGCCGTAGCCCACAAGTTGCACGAATGCAGCAGCAATGGCTCGCAGACCTACCCCCATGCTCTTTTCCTTAATGGAAGCATCAATGAAGATGATAAGTGCAAAAAGCACTAATGGTGCCATTGACCACAAGCAGAACACTTCGCCGATGAGCAAAACCGCGCAAACCACGGTGAAGAGCGTAGGCAGAAGATGCACGAGTTTCAGTGTGCCGGGATGACGCAGCGTGAGGTTGATGCGTGCTATGCCCGAATTGTGCACCTGTTTGAAGAAGCGCTTCAGATTGGTCCGGCGTTTGTGCCATACCCATGCTTCGGGGAAGAGGCGGCACGAATGACCCGCCTTGAAAATGCGTGTACTGAAGTCAATATCCTCGCCAAAACGCATTTCAGAGAAACCGCCGAGCGACAAATACACTTCTCGCTTCACACCCATATTGAACGAGCGCGGATAGAACTTGTCGAGTTTTTTCTTGCCGCCGCGTATGCCACCCGTAGTGAAGAAGGACGTCATGCCATAGTTGATGGCTTTCTGCATCCGAGTGAAGTCGGGATGGGCACGGTCTGGTCCACCGAAGGCATCACAAGGATCCGCATCGAGTTCTTTCGACACTTCGGAAATGTACATATCAGGCAGCACCACATCGCTGTCGAGAATGAGCACATAGTCGCCCTGAGCACGTTCCACACCATAGTTGCGGCTCTGCCCAGGTCCCGAATTGGGTTTCATGAAGTAGTGAACGTCAAGGCGGTCTTCATAACCCGCCACGACGTCCTCACAGGACACGGAAGAGCCGTCCTCAACAACAATGACCTCAAAATCGCTGACCGTCTGACCAGTGAGCGATGCCAAGAGTTCATCCACTTCGCCGGGACGGTTGAAAACGGGTATGATAATCGAAAATCGCATATCTCTCTGCTTTTATAATGGTAGGTCAACCGCGGTAAAAACCATAAGTCCTAAACCACATCAGTTGTCCACTTCTTCAAATTCCACGTACTCTTTGTCTTCTTCCTTGAAAATCTTTTCATCTGCCGACGGCTTGCTCGCTTGCTGCTGATTGCCGGCATTATAGGATGCATTTTTCGCTCCGATGCCGCCGAACAATCCCTTAATCAAGCGCATAAAGCCACCAAGTATATTGGCTAAAATGACGACAACGAAAATTACTGCCGCCAAAATCAACATCAATACGAATAGCAAAAACTTACCCATAATCTTTACTTGTTATAATTATCCCCTACCCCTGCGATGTCGCCTGACAAAAAATATCGACAGCACGATATAAACCGCGATGAGCCAGACAATGGCTGCCCAGCCCATGAAGACGAGCAGGATGATGCAGAGCAGAATATAGACAAAACGAAGCAAATTCTCACGCACGCCGAAACTCTTGAACTTCAGTGCAAACATCGGCACTTCTGACACCAGTAACCAGCACGAAATCAGCACTCCCGCCAAAAGGAAATAAATGCTTTTCGAAGAAGATTCTATAGCCGTTTCATAAGAATACGCCAGTGAAGCCCAAAACAGGGCATTGGCAGGAGTCGGCAGTCCGATAAAGCCTAACGTCTGACGCTCGTCGAGATTGAATTTGGCAAGGCGATAGCCCGAAAAGGCTGCAATAAGGAAGGCTGCAAACGGGATATAGTCGCAGAAACCTTGCACCGAATCAGGAACAGGCACACTCTTGAGCAAAGAAAACACAATGGCCGCAGGAGCCATGCCGAAAGTAATGTCGTCTGCCAGAGAGTCGAGTTCCTTGCCCATAGGTGAGGACACATTGAGCAAACGAGCAACAAAACCATCGAAGAAATCGAACACAGCACCGGTTATGATGAAAGCCAACGCCATGCTGTAGTCCGCACGAAATGCCCAATATGTGGCAAAAGCACCACAAATCAGGTTGCAGCAAGTGATGATGTTGGGAATGTGCTTCTTCATTATTCTACTGTTTCGGATGAATTGAGTTTTGCTATCACGGTGATGTTACCTACCGTCTTATCGCCAATTTTTACAAGAGGTTTTGAATTCAGTGGCAGATATACGTCCACACGACTGCCAAACTTAATGAAACCGAGATGCTCATCGATGTAGCAACGGTCGCCCTCACGGGGATAGGTTACGATGCGACGTGCTACGGCACCAGCCACCTGACGCACCAGAACGGTGTCGCCGGCATCAGTCTCTATCAAAATCTCGGAACGCTCATTCTGCTCTGAAGCCTTAGGCAGCCAAGCCTTGTAGAAAGCACCATTGTGGTGCACTACCTTCTTGACCAGGCCAGCCACGGGGAACCAGTTGGCATGAACATTGGTTACGGACATGAAGACGGATATCATCAAACGGCGGTCGTGGAAATAGTCGTTCTCATCTACTTCCTCTACTACAACCACCTTACCGTCAGCGGGAGCAACAACGGTATTCTCAGTTTCGTCCTCGAACACACGGATGGGGCACCGGAAGAAGTTGACAATGATACCAAGTAACACCAGAGTGATGCCAAGAACCACATATAGCACCCACGAGTTTATACCGAAAAACAGATATGCCAACCCATTCAGCACGAAAAACGAAACGAACGAGAGAATGAGTGTCGGCGTGCCCTCCTGATGAAGGCGCACTTTCTTAAATCTTTTTGTTTTTGCCATTACCTTTTCCTTATAAGACTCCATCCACATAGCGACACAGCACACGAACTGCGCCATTAAGACAGAGTCCAACTGCAAAAATAATCATTTTAACTCAAATTGCGGAAATATCGGACAATTTTATTATACAACTGGGCAATAAAGCTAAAAAACTAAGAATAAGAAATAGGAGGACAAATCTTTCTTGGAATGGTGTATATTAGCAATTTAACCCAAATCGGTCATTAGACCGACAAAAGGGGTTAATGGCCTCTTATGCCATAACAGTATATATTTTGACATTAAGTCTAATGACCGATTTGGGATAAAACATCCACTTATTCTGCATCAAAAATTCTTTTTCTGCATCTAATAACAGACAAATGATGCAGCAAATTTTCTAATGAGGCAGAAAACGACTATCTTTGCGGCAAAAAAAACAGTATATCGTATGCACGCATTCAAATATGAGAGTACAACAAAGGAGCTACTAACCCCCGAAATCGTACAAATGCTCTCTGCGCTTCATGAGCATAAAGGTCGGCAGGAGCTATTTATAGAAGCCGAACCTGACGTTTTATCTGCTTTATTGAATTTAGCCAAGATTCAAAGTACAAAAGCATCAAATAAGATAGAGGGTATTTTCACATCAGATGAACGTTTGGAGGCCTTGGTCATGGATAAATCCGAGCCACGCAACAGATCCGAAGAGGAAATTGCAGGCTATCGTGAGGTTTTGGCCACCATTCACGAAAGTTATGAATACATTACCGTTCGTCCGAACAGCATCTTACAACTACATCGTGATTTGTATAGCTTCAGTAGCAGCGATATTGGCGGACAGTTTAAGAACTCAGACAATATCATAGCCGAAGAGGGTTCAGACGGGATTAGACGCGTCCGGTTTCAACCCACACCAGCCTACCTAACACCAGAGGCAGTGGAAAACTTATGTCAATCTTGGGCAGAGATGCAAGAAAAGAAAGAGATAGATCCTTTGCTTCTTGTTCCAATGTTCATTTTGGATTTTCTCTGCATCCATCCGTTCAATGATGGTAACGGGAGAATGAGTCGCCTGTTGACACTGCTTCTATTGTATCAGTCTGGCTATATTGTAGGCAAATACATAAGCGTTGAAATGCTCATTGAACGCACGAAGGAGACATACTACGAAACACTACAAGCATCATCAACTAAGTGGCACAGCAATGGCAACGACTACGCTCCTTTTGTCAAATACTACTTGGGCGTATTGCTTAAAGCCTACAAAGAGTTTGAAGACCGAGTGGCGCACCTGCGCCACCGTCGTTTGTCAAAGGCCGATCGTGTGAGGGCCGTTTTTGATAAAAAGCTTGGAAAAGTCAGCAAGGCTAATATAGCGGAGCAGTGCCCAGACATTAGTTTGACGACGATAGAACGAGTACTCAAAAAATTGCTTGATGATGGGTATATTAGGAAAGTTGGTGTGGGTCGTTCTACGGCATACGTCAAGGTATGACGACAAAGGCCGCCAGCAATGAACCGACGCTTTTTTCGTAATTCAACGGAATGATGTAAATATTTTAAAATCCGCAAGTTCCACTTGCATGAAGTTAGCGAAGTTAAAGGAGTTAAAGACGATGCTTTAGGCCGATAAAAAATAAAGTACAGAAAGGCATCAGCATAAGGTAATGCCGTTAACTTCGAGCGAAGCGATAACTTCAACAACTTCAGAAAGTTGAGTAAATATTCAGCAAAATAATCCTTGGAATGGTGTAAAAACAATAAGTGTAAAATTCTCGGAATTGTGTAAAAACTCAAGAATCATTCAAGCCTTATTTATAGGACACCTCTTAATAATAATTTTTACCCGAATAAATTTAGCTATGCGACAAATAGAAATCAAATTTATCGCATAATGTGCGACGAATTTAACAGAATAACGTCGCACGAAAGAACAGATGTTGTCAGAGAGCGCATGCTAAAGTTGGATGCCGAACGAGTAACGAAAGGAGAAATCCAGATTGAACAACTCCTGGAAAAGTACTTTTCCTATCTTACCATATAAAAAAACAGACATGACGCATATCAGAGATACACGCCATGTCCGATTCCAGATAACTCAAAAACAACTAACATCCTTTGGTAATGTTTTAGATACTTTGCCAAAAGATAAAGAGTCGATTAATTACATCTAATCTACATCGTAATCAAGTTTGACTGTACCATTGAACGTGTACGATTGTAAATTACTTGCTTTACACTTAAAGTTTTTGAACTCAATTGTTATGTAATCATCATCTTTTACGGACTTCACAATTGCAGAACCACTTTCATAATCAGCCGAACTTGCTTCATCTAGTACTACCGTTAAGTATTTTTCGGGATAGTTTGCCAAATTTGTACCTACCATAGGTTTGTTGCCTCCATAACAATCAATGGATACCATATAGTCAAAATCGTACTCTCCTTTTTTTGCATCGGCCAATTCACCAAGAGGGAGTGAGATAGACAGAGTACCACCTTCCCATGATGATGTATACGTTATTGGCATACCATAGCCATAGCAAGCGTAGTCTTTCCCATTGATATTTATTTGTCCATAATTTATTTGTCCATACCTGCTATACTCATTGTTTTCTCCCTCATCGTCGTCGCCACAAGAAACTAACGATAGGCTGAATACCGCTATCATTGCAAAAGCAAATAAACTTAAAAACTTTTTCATTTTATTTATAATTTAGAATTACTATATATAGCTTAGGATGGCTCAATCCTAGAACTTATATGCCAACCCTACACCAACGACTAATTGGTCGAAACTATTAATAAGTTGATACTTTACTTCTGCATTTATTACAAGATTTCTTGTCAAGTTATACTGAATACCGCCTCCTAAATTAGCTCCAAATTTGCTTACGGAATCATCAGAGTCATCATAATCGTCATAATAATAATCGTCATAATAATAATCGCCACAAATTGAAGAAAAATCATATTTCCAATTTGTAAACGTGACACCTGCAAGAGGATACACCTTTAGTTTCTCACTAATAGGGAACAGATAATGGAGGTTAAGATTCACATCCCACATGGACAGACCGTCTTTTTTTAAGAAATAATCACCTGAGAGTTCTGCCCGTAAAGCATTAGTGAAATTGTATTGTCCTTTAACACCAAAACCAATGTTTTTGATTTCAGTACCATAAGAAAAATTGGCACCTACGGCCACATCTCCTTTTTGTGCGAAGGTGTTCACACAAAGCATTACGAAAATCGCAACTGTCAAAAACTTTTTCATTTTAATAATTTTTAATTTGTTAAACTTATAAAACATAGCACAAAGATATGTGAATACTTCTTTCAGACAATCATCCATTTCGTCCATTTAATTTATAATAATTACACCTTGAACTGTATTCTCAGTCTATATTTCTTAATTCCTCTATATCATTTAGCTTTCGCCAGTTTTTTCTTAACCATTTTTCGTCTTCGTTCCACCATTGCCTCTCCAACAACCATTCAATGGTTGCAGCATTAAAACGATAGCCCTTTATTCTTGCTGGAACTCCTGCCACAATAGCATAAGGCGGAACATCTTTTGTTACAACAGCACGCGCTAACACGACCGCTCCATCACCAATTGTAACTCCTCCAACAATTATAATTTCCGACCCAAGCCAACAATCATTCCCTATTTTTACATCAATACGCCGTTTCTCATCATAATATGTAACTGACCTGAAAGTATCCTCTTTGGCAAACGAATGCATATTCCTGATATCTTTTTGATAGAACATGGGGCTTGTAGTTGCAAAAGGTTCTTTATAAGGATGGTGTCCAACCACAGATTGCACATTTGGTGCAATAGACGTAAACTTACCAACATCTGCTCTGAGATGACAGTTTCCTCCAATATAAGACCCATATCCTAAGGTACCACGAAAGTTTGTACCCTTTCCAAGAAAATTCTCTCCTTCAAACATTGTTCCATAAGACACATGAGTTCCAAAACAGACATGACAGACCTTTCTCCATTTCCAATTTTGCCATAAATAATCAAGAAGTTTATATAAGAAGGTTTCTTTCATACGTATCTAACAGAATTATTCTTTTTGTTTTTCATCCATAATTTATTTCTCATGGAGTGAGCCAAAGTATCACCACCGACTAATGAAGGTATGATGTACCACTTAGATGGTTTAACAAGCAATTTCAATATAACAATGTATCTAAAGATAAACGACAGTAGAATACCATGAAACTTAGAATACGTATATATTTTCGAAATATATCTTTCACGTTTAGGAAGTTTGTGTATTTTCTTAGTTGAACTTGCTCCAAAGTGCTTAAAGAACAAAGTAGGATAACAAACACACTTCCAGCCTTTAATTCGCATTCTCATTCCAATATCATATTCTTCCATATAGAGAAAGATATTTTCATCAAAGCCACCTATCTCCCAGAACTTTTGAGCATCAAACAACATAAAACAGCCGTTAATCTGAAATGCTGAAACCGGTTGATTGTATTGTTTCTTTCTATTCGGATATTCAGATGGATAAAGCCATTCATACAAACTGTCTCCTATCAATTCGTGCCGAATGCACGATTTGTGAAAAAAGGACTTCACCCTTTGTCCTTTGCCATCCAACTGTTGCGGTGTGATGACACCAACATCTTTATTTGAAGACAGATAGTTACACAATGGAGTGATGCAATCTTCGACTAATTCAATGTCGCTATTCAAAAAACAATAATAATCACCTTTAGCAAATAATGCTCCCAACATATTACCCGATCCAAATCCACCATTCCAACGGCTTTCTATAATTTGTGTATCATCAGACAGACAAACATGTAATTTCTGCTTTTCCTCTTTGGAGCTATTATTATCAACTACAATGACCTCATATTGAATGTCGCCGACAAACTTTCTTATAGAATCTACACAAGCAACTACCAAATTGCTTGTATTATAGTTAAGTATGATAAATGATACAAAAAAGTCCATTCAGAAACGTATTATTAAAGCACACAAAAAAGTGCTTCAAAATTAGAGGGGACAGAGTTATTCTACATAGACTTTTCGTGAAGATAAGACACGCTTTTGTAGAAATAAAATCACAAAAAATGTGGTTATATTATTTCGTTGCCGGATTGCTCGTAAAATTCCGCCAGTTCTTCAAAGAAATTACGATTCAAGGCTTTTGAAATACGCATAAGCAGGCTGGTATCTATGCTTTCGCGCTGGAAAATCTTATAGACATTGGTTCTGTCGCAGCAGATGTGCCGCGCCAGCCAGGACGGTGAGCGTTCCTGCCGGTGCATTTCCTGTTCGATGAGTTGTCCGATGTGCATAAGCCTTGGCGTGCCGATAAAATAAAAAGGACAGAATCATTTGTATCCTATCCTCTGTAGAGGCACCGCCAAGCGCCTTCGCACGAATAAGCACAAACAATTCATGCCCTTATCGACATGAACTTTTGCGTGCTTTTTTCTCGTGCTATGAAATTTGGCGGTTTTCTACAGAGAGAACAAAGCTAAAAGCTCAATATTTATTTATGCGTTCTTTTTATTGCTATTCTTTATCCTGTTTTGTTATCTGTTATTCTATTTAAGTGCAAATCTACAAATTATATCCTAATTTGGTCATAAAATTTGATGTCTAAACATATTATTTGTATAAACTGTTATTTCAAGATTGCTAAACAGATTTGTTGCGCGCTTGGTAAATCAAGACACAACCCCCAAAAAGGCGGGTCTCCGCGTTTGGAAAACCCGCCTTGCTATGGCTTATTTAATGGATGGTTCTATAAATTTGAGATTAGTAGATACCTTGTGCCATCATGGCTTTCGCAACCTTTAGGAAGCCTGCGATGTTGGCACCTTTCACGTAGTTGATGTAGCCGTCCTCTTCTGTGCCGTACTTCACGCAGTTGTCGTGAATGTCGTTCATGATACGATGGAGCATCTGGTCCACTTCTTCGCGCGTCCAACTGAGGCGTTCGCTGTTCTGCGACATTTCCAGACCACTCACTGCCACACCACCTGCATTGGCTGCCTTTCCGGGAGAATAGAGTATCTTGGCATCCTGGAACACCTTGATGGCTTCGGGCGTAGTAGGCATGTTAGCACCTTCGCTAACGGCTATCACGCCATTGGCAACGAGGGCTTTTGCTGCCTCTTCGTTGATTTCGTTCTGTGTGGCTGAAGGCAGGGCGATGTCGGCTTTTTCTGTCCATGGCTTAGCACCGCCACCAACGTACTTGCAGCCATATTTTTCAGCATATTCCCTGATACGACCACGCTCCTCGTTCTTGAGTTCCATGATGTAGTCGAGTTTCTCGCGTGTGATACCATCGGGATCATATATGTAGCCATCGGAGTCGGAGCAAGTAACAACTTTGGCTCCCAATTCGAGACATTTCTCTATCGTATATTGTGCCACATTACCGCTACCGCTTACGAGCACAGTCTTGCCGGCAAGTTCGATGCCACGGGTAGAGAGCATGTTCTGAAGGAAATATACATTACCATATCCTGTAGCCTCAGGACGGATGAGAGAACCGCCGAATTCGAGACCTTTACCCGTGAGAACGCCACTCCATTGGTGCGTTAGTTTCTTGTACCAACCGAACATATAAGCCACTTCGCGACCACCAACGCCAATGTCGCCCGCAGGCACGTCTTCGTCGGGACCAATATGGCGATAGAGTTCGCTCATGAATGCCTGGCAGAAACGCATCACTTCTGCATTGCTCTTGCCACGCGGAGAAAAGTCGCTACCACCTTTAGCACCACCCATTGGCAGAGTGGTAAGAGAGTTCTTGAAGGTCTGTTCGAAAGCGAGGAATTTCAGAATGCCGAGATTAACTGACTCATGGAAACGGATACCGCCCTTATACGGACCGAGCACATTGTTGTGCTGCACACGATAGCCCATATTGGTCTGTACATTGCCTCTGTCGTCCACCCATGTCACGCGGAATGAAATCACACGGTCGGGGATACACAAGCGTTCAATCAGATTCATTTTCTCGAAGGCGGGATACTCGTTGTAAACGTCTTCAATAGAACCTAACACCTGACTTACGGCCTGTATGTATGCCGGCTCGTTAGGAAATCTCTTCTCAAGATCTTCAATTACTTGTTTTGCATTCATTGTTTTGATATTGACATTTATACTTATTTTACTCTTTTATCTTTTTCTTCAAGGCAAATATAATAATTATAATTAACAAATAAAACATTTTTCACTAAAAATATTGAAAAAAGCATGATTTATCTACATTTTTGTTGAAAAATTATCGATTTTGTAATTCAGACATTAAAAAATGCCGTGCAAAACAATCATGCACGGCATTGTATATTTTATATTTATTCGTCTCTACAGACCCGCTATAGTAGAAACTGTCCCCAAGGATTCGTTGACGATGCTGTCGATGTAGTTGTAAACCCATCCGGCAATACCAAGGAATACCACACCTACAGTGCATATAACAAGCGCCACTTTAGTATAGCCATCGCTTGTGAAATGCTCAATGGGGTTGTCGCTCTTCGAAATGTACATCGCCTTGACAATGAGTAGATAGTAGTAGAGCGAGATGATGGTGTTCACCAAAGCGATGAAAACGAGCAACTCGAAACCTGCATTGAAGGCTGCCATAAAGACGAAAAACTTCGAGAAGAAGCCGGCGAATGGCGGAATACCTGCCAGCGAGAAGAGACAGAGCGTCATCAGGAAACTCAACTTGGGGTTGGTGGAATAGAGACCATTGTAGTCGCTGATACCCAGTTTGCCACTATTTTGTTCTACTACGTTGATAACGGCAAAGGCACCGAGGTTGGCTGCAAGATAAACCAGCAGATAATATACCAACGATGTCATGCCCTGAGCATCGCCACCCATAATTGCAAGCACCAGATAACCTGCCTGAGAGATGGCACTGAACGCCATAAATCGCTTCAGGTTCTTCTGGCGGATAGCGAACAGGTTGGCAAGTGTGATACTGGCTATAATCACCCAGAACATCATCAGTTGCCAATCATCGTGCAAACGACCGATGCTGAAGGCTTTCATCAGGACTGTCATGAGCACGAAAGCAGCCGCACCTTTCGATATCACCGAAAGATAACCGGTAACAACGGTGGGAGCACCTTCGTAGGTGTCGGCAGTCCAAAGATGGAAAGGCACGAGTGAAATCTTGAAGCCCAGGCCGGCAAGGAACATAATCATGCCCAAAACTGACAGATAGTTGAACTCAAGTCTTTCGGCAAGACCTTCGAAATAGAGTGTTCCTGTCTGACCATAGATAAACGACACACCATAAAGCAACAGCGCACTCGAGAACAGAGCAAGCAGAATGTATTTTGCTCCCGCTTCAGCACTCTCAAAACGATACTTGTCGAAAGCCACAAGTGCGCACATAGGTACACTGGCAAGTTCCAGACCGATGAAGAACATGATGAAATGACCTGCCGAAATCATGAAATACATGCCCAGCAGCGTGAATAGCGTTACGATATAGAACTCTCCTTGCTTCACAAGGTTTTCAGTGCGTGTGAGCCACTTATGAGCCATTAGGAAGACTACGAGCGTACCCACATTGAGTACAGACTTGATGATGGTCATCACGGGCGTATGAACATACATACCGCCAAAGACAGACTCTGTGCCTTGAAACACGGGGAATACGTTGACCGCCGTGAGAATAGCCATTAGCATCACGGGGAGGGGAGAGTTGTAAATACCCTTGCCGCCCTTGCGGTCGCCGCACATAAACAAGTCGGCTACGAAAAGAATGAGTATCACAGCGATGAGGCTGAGTTCCTCATACATACATAGAAATTGAGAATAATCCATAGGTCTTATTGCAACGGATATTGTGGTCCGAGGATATTATTATTTGGTTATTATTGCGCAGCAACCTGCATGAGATGGTTCACAATGGGCTCAACACCGCCTGACACGAGGTGGCTCACAAAGAAAGGAGCCAGGCCGATGCCGGCAATGCAGCAAATCAGTACTATAACAGGGAAGCGCTCAACGAGTGTTGCGTCAGTCAACTGCAGATGATGCTCGTTGGTACACTTACCATAGAGAATCTTACCTACCATGCGGAGGATATAGACAGCCGTGGTCACGATGCTGGAACAAGCCAGAATGGTAAATATACGATGGAAGGTGTCTGTGTGTTCAAACGAACCGACGAAGATAGTCATTTCTGCAACGAAACCACTCAGACCAGGCAAGCCTAAGTTGCCGAGACCGACAATCACGTAGCATACTGAGAGGAACGGCATAATCTTCATCAAGCCATTGAGTTCGCGGATGTCGCGCGTGTGCGTACGTCCGTAGATCATACCGATAAGAGCAAAGAAGAGAGCCGTCATCAAGCCGTGACTTAGCATCTGAATGACTGCACCCGTGCACGCCGTCTGATTCATCATCAGGAGTGCAAAAAGCACAAGTCCGCAGTGCGACACTGAAGAATAGGCATTGATGTATTTCATGTCAGTCTGAACGCAAGCCGAGAACGCACCATAAACTACAGAGATACCGGTGAGAATAATGAAAATCCAAGCCAATTCGTTGGCTGCTTCGGGCATCAGATACATAGCAATGCGGAAGCAACCATAACCACCAAGTTTCATCAGCACACCTGCGTGGAGCATAGACACTGCCGTAGGTGCTGCAGCATGACCATCAGGTGACCATGTATGGAATGGGAACAGCGCACCAAGCACACCGAAACCGACAAACGTCATCGGGAACCAGATCAACTGCGAGTTGAGGGCTATGGGTGTAGCGCCATTAGTATGGTTGGCAATCTCAACAAGGTTCATCGTATTGCCACCCGCGCCATAGAAGATACCAAAGATGCCGCACATCAGGAAAGCAGAACCTCCCATCAGCATCAGCGTCAGTTTCATGGCGCTATATTCCTTCTTGCCTGAACCCCAAACGCCTATAAGAAGGTACATCGGTATCAGAGCCACCTCATAGAACATGAACATGGTGAACATGTCAACGGTGATGAAGAAGCCGAACACACCAAGCGAAAGAAGGGTGAACCAAAGGAAATACTCCTTGCACATGTCCCACGACACGAAAGTGCCAGTGAAAACGATAATACCCGATAGCAGAAGCATGGCGACAGATATGCCGTCAACACCCACTGCATACTTGATGTGGAGCGGTGTAAACCAGTCGAACGATGCAGTGTAGAGCATTTCGGCTGTATTGCCCGCTGCACGGTCCTGCAAGAAAACTACTGTGAGCACAACGGCTGAGGCAAGCAGTGCCGTACTGCCTATGACCATCACTGTGCGAATGCCACGCTGGTCCTTAACCAACCACAAGCCCAAGAGCATGATTAGCGGAATGAGGACAAATATGGATAGAGCGTTCATTTATATGTTGTATATTGAATGTTCGTATTTTTTTTGATAATTCGCTATTTCTCAGATTATATCAGCATCAGGAAGAACAGAACAACGATGCCCAGGAAGAACACGTAAGCATATTGCTGTATCTTTCCGCTCTGCAGCGGACGGATGTTCTCGCCGACAACGTTAGTACCATTTGCCAAGCCATTAAGCACACCATCTACGATGTGGCGGTCAATCCAAGCAATGGGACGGCTGATATAGGCAAATATAATGCGGTGTGTTACAAACTGATAGATTTCGTCGATATAGAAACGACGGTAAGCCCACTGGTGCAGACGAGGCATTGCGCTCTTCATCTTCTCTGCAACAGGTTGAGTAGGACGTATGTAGATAACCGTAGCCAAAACGATGCTGATTACAGCAATTACCACACTCGTAACAGCAATCGACGGATCAAGATGAATGTGATATGCTTCGCCCGAAGCGCTCACATACGTGCCGAAAGTGCCTTGCAGACTGAAAGAGCCATCGGTAGCGGGGAGTGCCCAACCAACGAAGACGGTGTAGATAGTCAGAATAACGAGAGGTACTGTCATCACTGCCGGTGCTTCACCAAAGTGGCCGTGTGCCTTGAGTTCGTCATGCAGTTCCTTGTTCTCCGTACCCCAGAAGATGCCGTAGTAAAGACGGAACATATAGAATGCTGTCATGGCTGCAATAATGGTCATAATCCAACCGAGCACACCGCTGTAATTGAATGATGCAGCAAGGATTTCGTCCTTTGAGAAGAAGCCCGAGAAAGGAGGAATACCGGAGATGGCAAGTGTTGCAATGAGGAATGTGATATGCGTCACGGGCATATACTTGCGCATTCCGCCCATCGCTGACATCTCGTTGCTGTGAACGGCATGAATGATGCAACCGGCACAAAGGAAGAGTGTAGCCTTGAACATAGCGTGCGTGAACAGATGGTACATCGAAGCCATATAGCCTAAACTACCATGGTTATCTATCACATTCTCCTGACCATGACCTGGCACACAAACACCAAGTGCCACCATCATGAAGGCGATTTGTGATATTGTAGAGAAAGCCAACACACGTTTGATATCGCTCTGAGCGCATGCCACTGCTGCTGCATAGAATGCTGTAAACGCGCCTATCCAAGCCACATAGTGTAATGTTTCAGGCGCATGTTGTATCCACATAGGGAACAAACGTGCAATCTGGAACACACCTGCCACAACCATCGTAGCCGCATGGATCAACGCACTGACGGGAGTCGGGCCTTCCATAGCGTCGGGCAACCAGATGTGCAACGGGAACATGGCTGACTTACCAGCACCACCAAGGAACATCAGGAACAATGCTGTAGGCAGAATGAAACCGCCGGCTGCCAAAGCGCGGGCTGCATCAGGACCTGCTCCATGTAGAGCGCCTTCTGCATAAACGGCTGTGCCTGTGAAATCGAAACTGAACGAACCTGTATAGTAGCCGTAAATCAAGATACCCACCAAGAAGCCAAGGTCAGCAAAACGGGTTACGATAAATGCCTTCTTCGATGCTGCAATGGCAGGTTTTTCCGTGTAATAGAAACCGATAAGCAGGTATGAGCATACACCCACGAGTTCCCAGAACATGTACATCTGGAAAATGTTGGTGGCAACTACCAGACCGAGCATCGACATCGAGAACAAGCCAAGGAACGCATAATAGCGCTGAAAACCCACTTCGCCATGCATATAGCCGAAGGAATAGATATGCACCATCAGCGACACCGTCGTAATGACAATAAGCATCATTACTGAAATCGGATCGAGCATAATGCCCATATCGAAGTGAAGGTTCGCAAGCCCTGGGATATAGAACGGCAACCATTCAAAGTTGAAAGGCACTATCGTCTGGAAGACACCGTCCACACGGTCTGACGTAAAATAAACGTACGCCGTGTAATAAGCCAGGACGGTTACTATAGCCATCAGACTTGTACCGATAAGGCCCGCAGTCTTGTGGCTAAGCCATTTTCCGCAAATGCCCAATATCAAAAAGGACAATAGCGGAAGAAGCAGGATGAGAAGAGTGTGTTGGTATTCCACTTTTTATACTGTGTATGTGTGAATATTCAATGTTTATTTATTCATTCTTGCCGAAACGGTGTTACCATTTCAGTTTGGAGAGTTTGTCCACCGACACGTCCTTCAACTGTCGGTAGATATTGATCATGATGGCTATGGCTATCGCACTCTCGGCTGCCGAAATGGCTATCGAAAACAGCGTAAAGAAATAGCCGTCGTGACCCGTGCCCAGCATGCGGTTGAACACTGCGAAATTGATGTCTGTCGCATTGAGCATCAACTCTATGCTGAGAAGAATGGCAAGCGTGCCCCTGCGGGTCAGAAAACCGAAGATGCCTGCAAACATCATTACGGCAGAAATAATGAGGATGTATTCTATTCTAATCATAATGTTCTGATTTCTGATTAAAAGGTTCTACCTGTGTTAACGTTTACGTGCCACCATCAAACCTGCCACTATACAAGCCAAAAGCAGCAAACTGACAGCCTCGAAAGGAAGCAGATAGCCTTTTTCGCCCGAGGAGAGCAGATTTTCGCCAATGTACTGCATCGTCATGCCGTGTGGACCTTGAACAGGCTCCAGCAGAGCACCACGGAGATGGCTAGTGAAAATAAGGAACACCACGAGGCCAAAGCCCACAATCGAAAGGATGGCACTGAGGGCTATCTTCGTCTTGGAATTTTCCGACAATTGGTCCTTCGAACCACGGGTCAGTAGAATGGCGAACACATAGAGCACGATGATGCCTCCTGCATAAACCATAATCTGAACGGCACCAAGGAAGGTATAGCCCAGCATGAAATAAATGCCTGCCGTACCGAGCAAGGTAAAGAACAGGGCTGTGGTAGAACGCATAATGCTCCTTGCCGTCACTGTTACGATGGACGAAATGACGATAACCACTGCCAATACGATGAACATGATATTGTATGAATCCATGTTGCTTTTATATATTGTGTATTTTTTCTAAATTGTAATTATTCCGATGGCGCGTCTGCGCTTTTAGATTCTTCTGCGTTGATACCTTTGTCTGCGGGAGAAGGTTTCTCCATAGGTTTCTCCACAACGGGAGTGGAAGGTTTCTCGTCAACTGCAGGTTGTACTAAGGGCTTTTCTGCAGCAGGAGTCGCAGGTTTTGCTTCTTCTGCAACCTGAGGCGCTGGTCTTTCTGCAGCAGGCGCAGGCTTTTCTGCTACGGGTGCAGTCGGTTTCGCTACCGCAGAACGAGGAGCGGGTTTTGGACGCTCTATGACCGAACTACCAGGTTGATTAAGCACCTTGATGAGTTTAGAACGGTCGAACACAGCATTCTCAAACGATTGGTCAAAGGTGATGGCACCGTGAGGACATGCATTCACACAGAGCATGCAAAACATGCAAGAACCCAAGTTGTATTCGTATGTAACGAGTACTTTCTTCTTTTTGCCGTCAACTTCCTTCATCTCCGAAATCACATTGATAGAATCATTCGGACATGCCATCTGGCAAAGACCGCAAGCAACACATTTGTGTTGGTTGTTCTCGTTGTGAGGCATCGTGAGCGAGCCGCGGAAACGGTCGAACATCTCCAGTTCCTTGCGATTCTCGGGATATTGCTCGGTAATCTTCTTCGTGAAAAATTCACGCATCGTGGTCTTCAAGCCTATACCGATGGACTTGAGTCCTGAAAAGAGACCGTCAAAATAACCTTTGTCTTTATACATAATGTTTATGTCGTATACTTTTTGTTTCTTGGAGAAGTGCTCTGACTTTCTCCGTTTCTTGATGTGTCCGCAAAACGGACGATTTGTTTTTTAGAAATGAATACCGAATGCCACAACGAGCGCCATGAGCAGCAAGTTAATCAGACTGATAGGCATCAGATACTTCCACTCCAGCGAGAGGATATTGTCAATACGCAGACGAGGCAGAGTCCAACGCTCCCACATCAGCAGGAACACTACAAACAGTGTCTTACCGATGAACCAAAGCGAACTCGGAATCATATCCATTACGTTATTGAAACCTTCCAAGCCGACAATGTGCAATGGCGCCCAACCGCCAAGGAACATCGTGGTGGCTATACCAGCCACAATGAAGAGGTTGAGGTATTCTGCCAGATAGAAGTAGCCGAAGTGCATACCGGAGTATTCTGTATGGTAGCCTGCGGTCAACTCGCTCTCGGCTTCCGGAAGGTCGAATGGGCCGCGGTTACACTCTGCATTTCCTGCAATCAAGTAAACCACAAAAGCAATCAGCGCGGGAAGATGGCCACGGAAGATGTTCCATCCTTCTTCATACTGTTGCTCCACGATGCCACTGACAGACATCGTTCCAGTAAGGCAAATCATGGTCAGCATCGTGATGCCAATAGATATTTCGTAACTGATGATTTGTGCTCCACTACGCATGGCACCGATGAGCGGATATTTACTGTTACTACCCCATCCTGCGAGCAATATGCCGACAACGCCAACACTCGACACGGCAAGGATGAAGAATATACCGATATTGAAGTCGATAATACTTGCTCCCTTACCCCATGGCAAGCATGAGAAAGTAATCATGGAGGCAGTTACCACAAAAAACGGGGCGAGGTCGTGGAGGAAGCGGTCGGTCTGACGCATCTTCATTATTTCCTTTTGCAGCATCTTGAACACGTCGGCAAAAACCTGAAGCAAGCCCCATTTGCCCACACGATTAGGACCGAGGCGGCACTGGAAGAAAGCACAAATCTTGCGCTCCATGTAGATGAGCACAATCGCAAACACAGCATAAAGCGTGATAATGACGAGGGCAACGAGGATACACTCCGTCAGTGTTGCTGCCCAGCTGGGAAAACCGGCATCTACACGAAGGAGATTATCTATCCATTTTGTTACTGTACTGAAATCAAACATGAGGAATGTTATGTTGTGAGTCGTTATTCAAGGACTGAGCCTAAGCAACAGACCATCGGACTCATTTATAATCGTTGTATTTCTTTTTTTTGTATTTCTTGGGTTTTAACGATCCACGTCGGGCACAATATAGTCAAGCGTGCCACCGATTGCCACAAAGTCGGCAATCAAGTTGCCGCGACAGGCTGCATCCATGGCCGCAACAAGCGGCAGACCGGTTGAGCGATAGTGAACACGATAGGGACTCTTGTCGCCCTTGCTCTCAAGATATACACCAAACTGTCCGCGACTACCTTCTACAGCAGTGTAATACACGCCTTCAGGCACTTTGATGATAGGTTTCATCTTTTCTTGGAATGGACCTTCGGGGATATTGTCAATGAGTTGTTCTATGATGCGCAAACTTTGTTCAATCTCATTGATGCGAACCATGTAGCGAGCGAAGCAGTCGCCCTCCTCGAATGTAATCTCATCGAAATCAACACGGTCGTATGCTGCGTATGGACGATGTTTACGAAGGTCGTTGTGCCAACCTGCAGCGCGACCCGTACCGCCCGTACAGCCCATCGAGATGACCTGTTCCTTGGTCAGCACGCCAACACCCTCCATGCGGTTGTGGGCAATAACGTTGCCTGTGAAAAGGTCGTTGAATTCGTCCACACCCTTGCGAATGACAGGAATCAGTTCCTTCACGCGCTTCACGAAGTTTGGATGAATGTCGGCTTGCACACCACCAATGGTGTTATAGTTTATGATAAGGCGTCCACCGCAAGTTTCCTCTAACACGTCGAGTATTTTTTCGCGGTCGCGGAAGCCATAGAGAAATCCCGTAGTTGCACCGAAGTCCTGAGCCAGACAAGAGTAGAACAAAATGTGCGAATCGATACGCTGAAGTTCGTCCATAATCGTACGGATGACCTGCACACGGTCGCTCACCTCAACACCCATGGCATCTTCTATCACTTTGCACAGCGCGTGACGGCTCTGCATGGCACCGAGATAGTCCATACGGTCGGTCAGTGCCAGCATCTGCGGATAGGTCATACTTTCGTTCATCTTTTCTATACCGCGGTGAATATAGCCCAAATGGGGGTCTATGCGCTTGATGCGCTCACCCTCCAGAGCGATGCGGAAATGGAGCACGCCATGAGTAGAAGGGTGCTGCGGACCGAAGTTCACCACATAGTCATCCTCTTCGAAAATAACATTATTATGTGTGCTCAATGTGCCGTCTTCATGCAATTCGTACGACACAGTAGAGTCCGACAAAGGCTCATTCTCCATTCTTAATGGATTTTCCTCCAAGGGATTGTCGTCTTTACGGAGTGGATACCCCACCCAATCCTCGCGCAGGAAGATGCGGCGCATGTCGGGATGATCTGTAAAGATGATACCGAGAAAGTCGTACACCTCGCGCTCATAGATATTCGCCACCTCCCAAATGTCGCTTACTGTAGGCAGAACTGGCTGTTCGCGGTTGGGAGAAACCGACTTGATGTTCACCTGCTCACCGCTCTTGGTCGATTCCAATTGATAAACCACACCAAGACCTTCTTCTCCCCAATCCACACCAGTAAGGTGAACCAGAAAGTCCATATTCTTTTCTTCGCGAAGACGAAACATCTCCTTGTGAAGATCTTCGGGCGCTACGATAGTATATTCAAGATTCATTGTATGCTGTTGGTCTTATTTATTGTTATGCCTGTTCCTGAGTATCGATGAGTTCGCTATTCAGTGTCTTATACTCCTTTTTAAATGGATCTTTCTCCTTGCGGTTAGTAGTGCCGAAGAAATTTTCCACCTTCACAATACGCTGAAGTTGCATCATGCCGTAGAGGAACGCTTCCGGACGCGGAGGACAACCAGGCACATATACATCTACTGGGATGATTTGGTCCACACCTTGTACCACATGGTATGACTTGCGGAAAGGACCACCACTCACAGCGCAACCACCGATAGCTACCACATATTTTGGATCTGCCATCTGGTCATACAAGCGCTTGAGCACTGGTGCCATCTTCGTTGTTATGGTTCCGTTAACGAGAATCACATCAGCATGACGTGGACTGTTACGTGTTACTTCAAAACCGAAGCGGGCAATGTCGTAACGGGCTGCACAAACTGCCATGAACTCAATGCCGCAACAACTCGTAGCAAAGGTCAGAGGCCAAAGTGAATTGGAACGACCCCAGTCGAACAAATCGTCCAATTTCTTTACCACGATGTTTACACCATTCTCGTTCAACTTCTGAACCAACTGTTCAAAAGTCTCGTTGTCATTAAACTCGTCGTAAGGAATCGACTTGATTTTCGGACGTTTCAGTTTTAATGCCATTTGAGCGCTCCTTTCCTCCAGGCATATACCAAGCCCAGAACTAAAATAATCAAGAAAAACAGTACGCTCACAAGAGCGACAGGACCATACTTATCCACTGTGCTCTGCAACGTTACGGCCCATGGGAACAAGAACATCGTTTCCACGTCGAACATCAAGAACAAAATGGCAAAGAGATAATAGCCCACACGGAATTGCATCCACGAACGACCGCGAGTGGGAATACCACTCTCGTATGGTTCTTCCTTTTGTGCATTGAAACTGCGCGGAGCCAACAATTTGGCAAGTACAGTTACCACTGCAACAAAACCTACGCCTGTAAGCAACGCCGTTAAAAACAACGTAAAATTCATTGCGCTATCTGTTGATTGTTAAGTACTTAATTCAAAAAAAATTTCGCGCCAAAACATTATTAGGCGCAATTAAAGTGCAAAATTAAACCTCTCCGACCGATAGACAAAATAAATTCTAAAAAAAGTTAAAAATAAAAAATAAATAGTCGTTTGACAGTAAATCAGTGTTCATAGTATTTATAATACTCATAATACTTAAAAAGTCCGGGAACCGTTCATGGTTTTCTACGAAAAGCCATCTCAATCCATTTTTTTCCTTAATTTTGTACCTTAAAAATTATAACGACTGATTCCAAATGGAGAAATACATCGTTTCCGCCCGAAAATACAGGCCAAGAAATTTCGACAGTGTGGTAGGACAAAATGCATTGACTACTACCCTGAAAAATGCCATTGCTTCGGGTAAACTGGCACATGCCTACCTCTTCTGCGGACCTCGCGGTGTGGGAAAGACCACATGCGCACGCATCTTCGCAAAAGCCATCAACTGCCTCAATCCGGGGCAGAACGGCGAGCCGTGTGACGAGTGCGAAAGTTGCCGCGCATTCAACGAGAACCGCAGTTATAACATCCACGAACTCGATGCGGCATCAAACAACTCGGTGGACGATATGCGCAGCCTCATCGAGCAGACACAGATACCACCACAGGTGGGAAAATATAAGACATTTATCATCGACGAGGTGCACATGCTCTCCACCGGCGCCTTCAACGCCTTCCTCAAGACGCTCGAAGAACCGCCGGCACACGACATATTCATCCTCGCCACTACAGAAAAGCACAAACTGCTGCCCACCATCCTCAGCCGCTGTCAAATCTATGACTTCAAGCGGATGGAGATACCCGACATCGTGAACCATCTTAAGTATGTGGCAAAGGACATGGGTGTCAGTTACGAAGATGAGGCGCTGAACGTCATCGCCCAGAAAGCCGACGGCGGTATGCGCGACGCACTGAGTATCTTCGACCAGGTGGCATCGTTCTCAGAAGGCAACATCACCTACCACAAAGTCATAGAAGACCTTAACGTACTCGACTATGAATACTATTTCCGACTGACGGACTGCCTCCTGAAATGCGACATTCCGGAATCGTTGCTCATACTGAACGAGGTACTCTCAAAAGGCTTCGACGCACAGCACTTCATAGGCGGGCTGGCGACACACCTGCGCGACCTGCTCGTGAGCAAAGAACCCAGAACAACGAAACTGCTCGATGTGGCAGACAGCGTCAGACAGCGTTATACAGAACAGTCACAACGCTGCAAGCCTGCCATACTCTACAAGGCACTGCGACTTTGCAACGACTGCGACATCAACTACCGCACAGCGAGCAACAAACGACTGCTCGTGGAACTCACGCTCATACAGGTGGCACAACTCTCAAGCGATGAAGAGCCGTCGGCGGGGCGTAGCCCTGCCAAGAATATAAAACCCATCTTCTCAAGCGCTCCCGCGAACAATCCTGCCCAAGAGCGCAAACCAGCGGCAACAACCGCAGCAACTACGACAACCCCTGCAACGACACCTGCAGCAGACCCAAAGCAAGCAGTACAGTCCACACCGATAAAAGCACCAGCGGCGGCTACCACTACCGCGCCACAGCCTAAAGGTCCGAGAATCCTCTCCATCAGCGGATTGGCGAATGAAAAGAATCAAAAGTCGGCAGCGCAGGAAAAACCGCTCGATGAACTAACAGCCAACTTAGGCGAAAAGCCTTTCACTGATTCCGACCTGCGAGTGCACTGGCAACGCTATGCCAGCCAACTGCCCATAGAGAAGCGCGCCATGTCGGAACGCATGAAAAACATGCAGCCCGCGCTGAAAGAAGGTGCACAGGTGGAAGTGGTGGTCGACAACCGGCAAGTGCTTGAATACATGGAAGAGATGCGCTACGACATCACGCTCCATCTGCGACGTGAACTCGACAACAGACACATCAACCTGAACATGCGGATAAGAGAAATGACCGAGCGCAGACCGGCATACAGCCAAAAAGAAATTTTTGAACAACTACTCGAAACGCACCCGGAATTCAGACAACTCAAGGAAGACTTAAAGCTCGAATTGAACTAATAAGTACAACAATATGAACAAGCTAATCACTGCAAGTTACAAACTCGAAGCCATCGATGCTGATGGTACAAAAACCATAGTGGAAGAGGCCCCAATAGAGGCGCCGTTCAAGTTTATCACAGGCATGGGCATCACGCTCGACACATTCGAAAGCAACATCGAAAACCTCAACGAGGGCGACAATTTCGACTTCACGCTGACACCCGAGGAAGGCTACGGTCCCTACATGGAGGAACATGTGCGCGATTTCGACCGAAGCCTGTTCTGTGTGGACGGACGCTTCGACAAGGAGCGCATCTTCGTAGGAGCAGAAGTGCCACTCATCAACGAAGATGGCGAGCGTTTCCCGGGACGCGTGCTCGAAGTAACGGACAAGACAGTGAAAATCGATCTCAACGACATCCTCGCAGGCAAGTCGCTACACTTCACAGGCACCATCATCACCTCGCGCGAAGCCACGATAGAGGAGATGGCAGGCTATATCAACATGATCAGTGGCGAAGGTTGCGGATGCGGCTGTGGGTGCGACCATGATCACGACCACGGCGAAGGATGCGGCTGCGGTCACCACCATGGCCATGACCACGATCACGGCGAAGGATGCGGTTGCGGACACCATCACGACCACTAATATCAAATTTCCCAAGCAATGAACACTATCGGCAACATTTTCAGGCTAACCTCCTTCGGCGAGAGCCACGGAGCAGCCATAGGAGGAATCATCGACGGTATGCCGCCCGGCATCGACATCGACATGGCTTTCATACAGTCCGAACTCGACCGCCGCAAGCCAGGACAAAGCGACCTGACCACAGGAAGGAAGGAAGGCGACCGGGTGGAAATCCTTTCCGGTGTGTTCGAAGGCAAGAGCACCGGCACACCGATAGGTTTCATCGTGCGCAACGAGAACCAACACTCTGCCGACTACGACAACCTGCGCGACATCTTCCGACCGTCGCACGCTGACTATACCTATTTCTGCAAATACGGCATACGCGACCACCGCGGTGGCGGACGCACCTCAGCACGCGAAACCATCAGCCGTGTGGTAGCAGGCGCTTTCGCAAAGTTAGTGCTCAGGCAGAAAGGCATCTGCATCAGGGCATATACCTCACAAGTGGGCAATATAAGTCTGTCCGGCACATATCAGGACTACGACCTGGCACTTGCCGAAACGAACCCCGTTCGCTGCCCCGACCCCGAAACGGCAGAACGCATGGCTGAACTCATACGAGAGGTGAAGGCAGAGGGCGACACCATAGGCGGAGTCATCACGGGTGTCATCACGGGTTGCCCCGCAGGACTTGGAGAACCCGTCTTCGACAAACTTCATGCTGCATTGGGCAGCGCCATGCTCAGCATCAATGCAGCAAAAGGATTTGAATATGGCGAAGGCTTCGCCGGTGTAACACAGCGCGGATCAGAACAGAACGACATTTTCACCACTGACGGCAAAGGAGGCATCACAACTCAAACCAATCATAGCGGAGGTATCCAAGGCGGCATCTCCAACGGCAACGATATCTGTTTCCGAGTAGCCTTTAAGCCGGTAGCCACCCTGCTGCGCGAACAACCCACGGTAGGCACCGACGGCAATACCACCACAGTACAAGCACGCGGCAGGCACGACCCATGCGTCCTGCCCCGCGCCGTACCCATAGTGGAAGCCATGGCAGCCATCGTCACCCTCGACAAATGCCTGCAAGCCAAGTGCTGACAACATTTTTAACCCATATCGTTATTTTTGACCGATATGGGTTAATATTTGTTACTTATTTTTGTTAATGAGCCTTTTTGGGGGGTAAGAAGCACTTGCAGTTCTATGGACGCCAAGCACCCCTCAAGTGGATTCAGACATCATATCCGGCACCCCAGCAGCAGTTGCACGCAGTTCACCTTCTGGAAGCGGTGTGCCTTGATGTTGTAGCCAATAAAGACGCGGTCGTGCGTGAAGGGGAAGGCATAGCGCAGTCCCACGTTCTGATAGATACGGCTTTCTTCAGTCTTTGCGACATGGCCTGTACGGTTCAGGAGATAAACGCCTACGCCTACATTCACGGAAAGATGGCGATAGAACACCTCGTGGCGTGCGCTCACGCCGAGGATATGAGGAGAGTAGCGATAGCCTGTACGTCCCTGCAACCGGTCGTAGTCGCGCACCTTATATATATAGTCCGCATAGGTGTAATCCAAGCCTATGCCTGAGGCATGAAGCAGATGATAGCGATACATCGGGGCTACCATCGTGGTGAAGAAGCCGTAAAGCGGATTGTCCTTGCTCTGATGAATCGTGAAATGGTCTATCAGCGACTTCAAGCCCATACCGGCAACGGCATCTACATAAAACCCTTTTCTATAGTTTTTATCTTCAGGAGCCGTATTCTTACTACCCTTCCCCTTCATATTCCCCTCTTGGTTTCCCAAGTCATAATGCAACGCGAGGGTCGGGCCAATAGTGTTCGCTCCCAGATTAGGCCGGTCGAGGGTGCCGTTGCTGTAATGCTTGAAGTCGAGCCCTATTGAAGCATGCCAGCGTGGCGCAAAGCGGTATTTTGCAGACACACCGGCACCAAAGAAAATGGAGAACGTGGAACCGATGACTTCATTATCGCGATTACTGTTTTCATCGAACGGATGGGGGCAATACGCTATGCCCTGCATAAGGTCAAGACCTATAGCCCATCGCCCTTTTCGCACGATGTTGAACTGTACTCCCCCATAGAGGCTCAGCAAATAGCCGATGCGGGCTCTGTGCGAAGGGTCGTTGCGGTAGATCTTCACCCTGCCGAAATCCTCATAAATCAACCCTGCCAGTATCGTAGGATGCCCCATAGCCCTGTCATACGCCGTTTCATGTCGTCCTCGGGGCTGCCACCTCAGTCGCAGGTCGTAGTGGTTTGTGCCATAACTGTGCAGCAACTCCTTATTATATTCCCCCGCATGAATCAGATAACTCACATTCCCTGCCACGCTCACGCCCCAGAAGTCTTTCCCCGTATCACTCGCCATTTCATTTCTTGCGGTGTCAGCACATTGCACAGAATCCACATCCTCCGCCCAAACGTTGAAGGAAAAGAAAGTCAACAATACTGTCAAAAACCATTTCATAGCGCAAAGATAATGGATTCCTAAAAAAGCAGTGATTTATAAAGTAGTGTGTCAGTATTATATGGACAAATTTGCAGGATTTCTGCGCAAAATCACGAACAGAAATTCGCAAAATTTGCGAATATCAAAATCTTATTATATCTTTGCATACACAAAGAGCAAAAACAATGGAGATATCATTCGAGAAAGACTATTTGCGAGAACTTTTCTACGAAGGCAAGACCAGCGACAGACATCATCGCTATCAACCCGAAATAGTAAAGAGATATATCCGTGTGATAAACATTCTCGAGTCTGTAGAAAAACCTGTGGATCTTTTTCGTTTTCGCTCCCTTCACTACGAGAAGCTGATTGGCGATAAAGTGGGATTGGAATCTGTGCGGGTGAACAAGCAATATCGTGTCGAATTTAAGTCACAGCCAAGTGGTGAAATAACAATTTGCAGAATTATAGATTTGTCTAATCATTATAAATAACGACATATTATGGGAAGTTTAGGTTATGGGGCTTATCCCACACATCCGGGAGAAGTATTGAAAGATGAGTTGGCAGAGCGTGGCATCAGTCAGCGCAAATTGGCAGAGAGCATGGGTCTGACCTATTCGGTGGTTAACGAAATACTTAACGGCCATCGTCCTTTGACAGCGAAAACAGCTTTGATGTTTGAGGCGGCTTTGGATGTTCCTGCCGACTCACTGATGTATCTTCAGACGAAGTATAACATGCAGACGGCTCGCAAAGACACCACCCTGCTCAGCAACATCAAGAAGATAAAGAAAATTGCTGCCGTATTTTAGAGGCGTTGCTCCTACTTGACTGTGCAAGCCAACAGAGCGAGCGAACACAAAAAAATAGCCCGATAGTCTTTTTACAGGCTTTCGGGCTATATATGGTCCTTTGAGTTTTTATTTTACACGTCCTTTATTTCTACAAGTTTCCACAGCACGAGGAAGTGCACGCAGAGGATTAAAACGACGGACACTATGTAGAGAGGTACTGCCACGCCAAAGATGGCGAAACAGAGGTTTACTGCCAACATTAGGAACAATACGATAGTGCTCCAGACTTTCATATTCACGTTTTGACGGTCGTTGTCAAGGCGCAACGCGATGAGTGGCAGGATCGCTGAGAGTAAGCATACCTCTGTTCCGGTGGCTAATAACCAATCGCTTTCATCACCTTTAGAATTTGCGATATAATAAGCCAAATAGGCAAAAGCCGCCGTAATAATGAGGCTCAACAGTGTTGGAAAAAGTTTGAGTTTCATTGTTCGCTCATATTTATTGGTTAGGCATTGGCGGTGGCGCGAGTGCCACAAGACGCAGCACCTGCGGTGTGTTTTCCACCGGCTGCCAACTTGTCAAACCAGGGAACCAGCACAGCGAGTCTTTTGTTACCTTGCCTTGAGTTATAAGACTGCACAATTCGCTCTCGCTCAGAGGCCCTACCTGCTTGCCTTCAAGAGCCACATAACAGGTTGCCGGTAAGGGTGGTGGGCACATGCCTGGTGCTGCTGCGGGATTGGGTGCCGGCATTGACTGGATTGAACCGGGTATATACATCGTCCGCATTGTCTGATTCATCATATTCACCATTTGCTGCGCCACTGCCATACTCAGGCCGAACTCCACCAACCGGTCAACGGAGAAAAAACTCTGATCATTCATTTACTACTCTTTTTTTAATTATAGTGTTTTCGTGTTTTTATTTATTATCATTCAACCAATCCGCCAACATTCCTACCGACACTATAATAAGAACCTGCTTGATAATCCACCAAAGCAGACGGAATGGAGCCTTTATTATCTTTTTGATACAACCTTCCTTCTTTGTAGTTTCCTTTATGTGAATCACCTTCTCCGTAACTTGAGGCGGATTCATTCGTCTTTGATAGCTCTCACTATAACTTGACTCGTCTATTTCACCTTTATCATTTATAAGCACTTTCGCATAATAATCATCACCATTTGTGCCTTGAGTTCTTGAGAATTTCCAACCTTCACTTCTTGGAATTTTAATATTTTCGTAATGTGCCATTTTTTATAAAATTTTGATTTTTCTACTCTTTATTAAAAGGATTTCTACTTTCTCCCATAAGTAATAATCTGTTGTAAATTACGGCATGGGTGGTGGGGGTGGTGTTCCAGGTGCTGGCGGAGCAAAAATGCTTGCTAATTCCGCCACGTTTCCGGCAAAATCCCAATTTGCCATACCTTGTTTCCAAACGTACGTTTGGCGCGTAATCTGACCACTTTGTGCCATCATCTTCAGTTCCTGCAGATTGAATGGTCCGGACTGTGCGCCATTGATGCTAACGAGGTATTGCACGGAAGGCATAGGTGGCGGGGTATTCATCGCACCTTGCATCTGCTGCCCCATATTCTGCATCATTCCAGCCATTTGTTGGCCAACAGCACCACCCATCATCATGCCTGTCATCATTCCGGCGGGATTCATACTATTGCCATCGCCGCTCATATTCATAGCACCCATCTGTCCCAGACTTTGCGCACCCGTTTTGAGTACTTCTGTCTGTTGGTCGAGAGAATGTGCCCCCATGAAGTTCGATTCCGTCTGCAAGCGCTGTGCACGTTGCATCTCTTCGCGCTGTATGCGGAGCGATTCTTCCATATTGGCGAGGTTGATGCGCTGAGTGTCTTGCATATTCCTTATGCCTAAATCAGTCTGTGCATTGATCGTTTTTGCCGTATTACCTGCTGTGAGTTCTCTCAATTCTTCATAGTAAGGGCTGTCCTTATCTATATCCAACGCGGCTATGTCGAATCCTTTCAGATTTACACCGAAATCGTTTTCGATGCGTGGTTTCAGGTAAGCCTCAACACGTTCATTGATGGTCAGTATCTGCCTTTCCATCTGCACGACAGGCATTCCCAACTCTTGCGGAATATTCATCACCACACCTTTTACATACTTAGACAACGCATCCTTTATCTGCCCTCTGAAGCGCTCGTGGTCAAAATTGATCAATCGATTCAGTTTGATAAAGTTCTTGTAGTCGGTAATGTTAAACGTGATGGTACCGCGTACCGCCATTGGTATGCCATGGTCGGGCAGACGCGGGTCGAACACATCAAAAAACGGCACTGCAAACCGCAACTGGTTATTGCCAGCCAGATTGATGAAATAGATTTCTGCCTGAAATGGCGACTCGCCACCGAAAGCCATACCGACTATACTTGCCAGCACAGGGAAATTGGCGGTCTTGATGGTCTGGTCAAAAGGTCCTTCGATAAAATCCTGCAAAGGTCCGTCTTTGCTTTTATAGACAAAGACTGCTACCTCTCCGTCTTTCACTCGCAGACTACTGCCATAGCGAATGCTGTTTTCTCGACTGGTGGAGTTAACGTCCTGCCCAAGAGGACGCCATTTCCACACCATATAATCTTCTTCATCGCAGCGGATGACATTCATCAGTCCGCCGCCTTTTCCTTTTCCGAATAGTGCCATATAAAGTTTATTTATAGAGTGTTCGATAAATTATCTTGTGGCAATGTTGCTGCTATAACGGCACCTACTTTACTTTTAAATTTCTAAGAGACATTGCGAGTTATGGTTCAATAGTTTAGAAGCAAAGAAGCAAGTTAGAACACTAAAGAATAACCAAGTAAATTCTTTCAAATTTAGTAATTTAAAGAACACCATTATTATTTTATTTTAAGCTTAATCGTTATCGTCAAAGCTGATATTACTTGAGTCTAAACCTGCATAATTATATAGCTGTTTTAAGTGTTTCTTCCTCCATTCACTAGATGCAGGTGAGACTCTATCGATAAATGACTTGATGGAAGTCTCCTCACCTTTAGTTTTCATGTGGTCAATACATTTATAAATAATGTTTTCAAAGGTTATTCCCAAATTAAGAGAAGAAGTATTATAAAATTGAATTGCCTCGTCATATTTCCCTTCATTAATACATTTATCAATGCTTTTTTTTATAACGTTGGCTTTCAATCTATAAAGAGAACCTGGATGGCCACTACCAAATATATTAATAGCTTTATCATATTCACCTTTCTCTATTCTAGCATTGCAAATAGTTTCATAAGCAGACATTATGTCTCCTTCAGAATTCTTCTTTTTACTCCTGAATTCTTCCACCAATGCAGTTGCTTCATCAAGATTACCTTCATTAACCAATATTGTTACTTTTGAAATAATTTCTTTTGGCCCATCTCCTTTGCATGATTTATAAATAAATAATGTAAAAATCAAAACAATGAAGACTATACAACCTATGATAATATTTTTGGTTCTTTTTGACTTATTATGAATCAGAAGTTCAGAATCTATTTCAGACAGAAGATATTGCACTTTTTTGTCTTCAGCATACAACGTTCTAGCCATCCTACGGTATTTCTCCACAAGAGCCTTTTGCATTTTGTCATTTTTGCCACTCTTCAATGCTACCAGAGCATTCTCCATGTTTTCTATGAGAGCTAATAACTCATTATCATCATTCCTGTTGACGCCTACTGTATGTCCACAACTTGGACAGACACCGCTCAATGCTGGCATAATTTCTCCACAATTGGGGCATTTCTTTACTTTGTTCATCGCTGCCTGCTGCCGCTGTCTGATTTTTTGCACTTCTGCATCTAAAATCATATCTACTTCTGCGGGATTGATTCCTTCTGAAACAGCTCGATTTCTGATAACGGCACGTTCTTCATCTGTGATGCGGCCATCTACTAATGAAGCTTCTATAAGTTTTTGTAATTCCTGTGAGAACATAGATTAAAAATGTTAATAGTTAGTAAATTTTGTTTTGTTTAGTTTGTAAATTAACTCAATAAATACTCAAAACTGCATAGTTAAGAAAGAGTTTTAATCAAGTCTCTCCAGTTGCTACCAAAATTGTTCTTTGAAAAAAAAGCAGATTGAGGACTATTCATTTCTATAATCTTATATCTATATGAGCATAATCTCAAAATGGTTCTTAATAAAACTTTTTCCCAATATCTTTTGCCACGCATAATTACAAGTAATTTTCCCTGTATAAGAGCTTGAAAAAGGAGATAATCACGATATGCGTCAGATGGTAATTCCGGATAATTGAAACTTTGTTTACTATGGTATGGAAAATATTCCAAAACAAAAATATTTAGATTTTGAGTATTTAATTCAGTACATAGTTCTTTCGTTCTTTCTCTCCACCAAATACAACCAGCGTGGAGATTTCCATTTATATCCTTAATATCTTTGAACCACATAAAATCGTCTGTCTTATGTAGAAGAGTTTCTTGTCTCAATTGTAGGTATTGTGATTGCTTAAAATCCGTAGCATTTACAGTCCCTCCTGGATTAAGGTTTAAACAGATAACATCACTATTAATAAAGCTTCCTGAATATGGTTCTGGGAGATCAGATGTATCCAGAATGTTTGGGTTGTTCTGTGTGAATGTTGTTATAGTGTTCTTGTCGCAATCTGCTATAGTATTGTTCCAAGTAATCTTTGTCCAAGGATTGAAAGCGCACAAACATGAATGAACACCAAAAGGTGACAGATTGTTTATTTTTTTTGCCATGAATTGTTTTTTGCAAATTTCAACAATAATAATGAGTAAGACCATGCTTTTTTCAGCCATTTACAGCCATTTATGGGGAGGGGGAATTTTGCATTGCTTTTGTGGTATGTTTTGGCTATTTTTGCAGTGTTTTAAGAATTGAATCTACAGTGAGGCAAATGGCTGCGGACAGGATTTCGGATGTTAACTTATTTAGGTAATTTTGCATCTATTAACACTCCAGGTTTCGCAAGTTCCACTTGCTTGAAGTTAACGAAGTTAGAGAAGTCAAAGAAGTTAACGACGCATGTTTTGAACGACAGACGGTCATTTACATCCCGCATGATGTTATCGTCAATAACTTCGTCAACTCCGGGCGTAGCAACAACTTCAGAAAGTTGAATTAACACTTAAAGAATGGATAAAGATATAGCACGGCTTTGCAAGAAGATTGAGGCGGCGCTGGGCGTAGCGGTTAACGCGTCGGGTGATTTTGAAGTACTTGCCCGCGAGGTATTTGACCGCACGCATGAGGTGGTTGGCATCAATACGCTGAAGCGTATCTGGGGACACGGCAACTATGGTGTGGAAAAGCCACGACGCAGCACGCTCGATGTGTTGGCGCGCTTCGTAGGGTTCGCAGACTACTCCACGTTTCTACGATATAATGACGGTTTGACGTCGGACAAGGTTATGACGCGCCATATTGTTACCAAGCACTTGGCGCGAGGGCTGACAGTGGAGTTACAATGGCTGCCCGACCGCCGTGTGCTGGTGGAGCATTTAGGCAATGCACGGTTTGTGGTGCGCGAAGTGGAACATTCCAAGTTGCAGGTCGGCGACACATTCTTTTGCAACATGATTATTGAGGGCGAGCCCATCTATCTTTCCAACCTTACTCGCGAAGGCATGTCGCCTACTGCATATATGGCGGGCAAGCAGGCTGGCGTGCATTTCACTGTGATAGAGGATTAGTCTCCTTCTTATAAGAACATACAGCATGTCAACGAAAAAGTTTTCAGATTTCAGAGAGGGTCCTGTCCAAGAGGGCGACCATAAGTTCAGCGACATAGAGATTGTTCGGCGTTCGCACATCAATGTGATGACTAAGGCGCGGCGCGACGGGCGAATCTGGATACTTAAATCGCTGGCGGAGGACCTTGCCGACGACCTGCTCTATCAGGAGATGCTTAACAAGGAGTGTCGTCTGCTAATGCAGGTTCAGGGACACAAGAGCATCGTCCGCTGCACGGGTATGGAAAACGTGGAGGGGCTGGGCGATGCTATCGTGATGGAGTATGTGGAGGGTAAGAACCTGGCGGAGATGATCACCCAGGGCAATGCGCTTACGACACAGGAACGGCTCCGCATTTTCAGGGAATTGCTCGATGCCGTGGAGTATCTTCATCAGTCGGGGTGCGTGCATTGCGACCTGAAGCCTGAAAACATTATGCTGACACATGTCGGCAAGAATGTGAAACTTATAGACTTCGGTTTCACAGACAGCGACTCCTATTATATACTCAAGCAAGCGAGCGGCACACAAGGCTATATGCCTCCCGATAGGGAATCAGGTAAGACTCCGGATGCCCGAACGGACATCTATGCCTTGGGTAAGATTTTAGAAGACCTTGGGCTGGGCGATGCTTACGCGGAGGTCATCGCGCGGTGCCAGAAGCCTGCCGCGCAGCGTTATTCTACGGTCAGCGAACTGCGCACGGACTTAGACGCAAGTGTGCGCAAGTATCATAAAAGGCAACGTATCCGCAAGGTGCTCAAATGGCTGGGCGGCATTGCACTTGCTATTTGCCTGCTTCTGACTGTTTTCTATGGTATCAGCCTGTTCCGCAGCAGAAACGTCATCCACAAGGGCGACACATTCAAGACAGCGCTGGATTTTCTCAGACCTTTCGGCATCAACGAGACCGAAACACCCTGGGGCAACGTCCTCGAAGGGCGGAAACAGTTGCTGCTCTGGGGACCGGAATACAAGAACGCGCGTTGGCATAACAGTGGCGACGCAACCCAGATGTACCCGACTATTACGGAACAATGGGGACCAGAGGGGGCAGAGCCAGAGTTGATTCACACCCGTAACAAGGAGCACCACTGGATGTATTCGCGCCTCGACGAGTTGCGACTGACGTTCATGAAGAACTTTGTCGATACGGGGTATGTATTTCTGGGTGTCTATCGCATGTCGCTTACCCAATCGGACACGACAAAGGTGGTCTGGGTTCGCGTGGCTGAAGAAGTTGAAATTGACGACTTGGATGCTGTTGAAGCGCTTCGGAATGAGCCTCGCGATTGAGGCTTTTTGAGATAGAGGTTATAGAAACAATAGAAATAATAGCAATAATAGCATTTATAGAGGGTATATATTATCGGTTTCTGGCATTAAAATGGGCTGAAACTTCAAAAATCGCATCATTAAATCGGATTTTTGCAAACCGTAGTTTAAAAAACAGGGAAATAAAGTGAAAGTTTTGTTAAAAAAAACGGTTTTTGAAAAAAAAAAGGAAAAATGTTTGTTTGATACGAAATGGCGAAATATCTTTGCAGCGTTTTAAGGCAATTGATTGTTTTACCAAAAAAAATTAAAAAGAAAATGAAAAAGTTAGTTTTCGCAATGGTAGCTTTCGCAGCTATTTCTTTCGCTTCTTGCGGTGGTGAACAAAAACCCGCTGCTGATGCAGACACAACAGCAACTGATACTACAGCTGTAGCTGACACAACAGCTGCTGACACAACAGCTGCTGACACAACAGCTGCTGACACAACAGCTGCTCCTGCTAAGGAAAAAGTTGCTGCTGATAGCGTAGCTGCTGATAGCGCAAAATAATTAAGCTACCAACAAGAGAGAATTGAACCTGTAGGGGACTATCCCCCGCAGGTTTTTTTTCCTAAAAATTTGTGCTAAATCTTAAAAAACGGTCTTTAGGGACCTGGAAACCAATATCAAGCATACATAATTCTATGAAAAAGTGTCTTCTTATTGCAGCAGTGGCAATGATTGCTTTGTCATCATGCTGTGGCGACAAGTGCAAGACGGGTGCTGGTGCAGATTCCACAATGGTTGATTCTGCGATAGTTGACTCTTCCAAGATCGCTACTGAGGGCGATACCATCATCGAGGACGTTCCCGGTGGTGTTGCCACACACGAGACGGACAAAGATATTGCCCCTGCTCCTGAACGATAATCTCCAAATATAGCCGATTTCGGTTATTTTATTCTTTGGGTTCAAGGATTTTCTTGCACCCTTGTTTTGTTATGCGGTATCTTCCCTATTTGATTGCCATGAGGGCAGACGAGTCGGGATTGAAATTCCCAAGTTTTTCTGTAGTCAGCCGGTTATCTGTTCTTCCTAATACAACGTTTTCGTCTGCATCAGGTGCCTCCACCCTGATATAATTGTCCGTCCAGCCTTGCAGGGGCAGTCCTTCGCGTGTGTGCTCCCACAGCACTTTGCGGTTTGTTCCTATAAAACGTTGATAGAAAGCCTTTCGTTTTTCTTCAGACAGTGTAATGAGCCGCTGGCTGCGTTCGTGTTTTGTTGCCTTGTCCACGATGTGCGGTATTTCAAGCGCCTTTGTTCCGGGTCGTTCGCTGTAACTGAAGACGTGCAGTTGTGCAATGTCGAGGCTTTTTATGAAATTGTAGGTTTCTTCAAAGCATTCGTCTGTTTCCCCACGAGTACCGACGATGACATCCACTCCTATGAATGTGTCAGGTCGGACGGTCATCACTTTTCGCATTTTTTCGGCGAAGAGATCCGTGTCGTAGCGTCGGTGCATCAGGCGTAGCACTGTGTCGCTGCCGCTTTGGAGCGGTATATGGAAATGCGGCATGAAAGCTCGGCTACTGGCGCAGAAATCGATGATCTCGTCTGTCAGCAGGTTCGGCTCGATGGACGAAATGCGGTAGCGCTCTATGCCTTCCACTTTGTCGAGTGCCTGTATCAGTCCGAAAAAATCCTCGTTTGTTCCCTGCCCGAAATCGCCGATATTTACTCCTGTGATGACTATCTCCTTTCCGCCTGCGGCTGCCACATCCTCCGCCTGACGAACCATCTGGGCTATTGTTCCGCTTCGGCTTCGCCCTCTCGCTATGGGTATGGTGCAATAGGTGCAGTAGTAGTTGCAGCCGTCCTGCACCTTGAGGAAGTAGCGTGTCCGGTTTCCCCGCGAGCACGAAGGCACGAAGGTCCTGATATCTTTCAGTGGCACGGCAATCGCTTCGTGGCATGTACCGAGCGTAGCCTTCCTCCCTATCAGAGCCTTGAGATGCGGTATAACCTCGCCTTTTTGCTCCATTCCGAGCACGAGGTCAACGTTGTCGAAACGTGCTATTTCCTGCGGTTTGAGTTGCGCATAGCACCCTATGACGACCATGACACACCCGGGATTCTCCCGCGCGAGGCGGTTTATGGCTTGCCGGCACTTATGGTCTGCCATATCCGTAACGGAGCAAGTATTGACTATGCAGATGTCTGCACATTCCTGCTGCTCTGCCGTTCTCACCCCCTCTGCCTCCATGCGGTCGCGCAAGGTGGATGTTTCGGCAAAATTCAGTTTGCAGCCGAGTGTCGCGTATTTTGCGGTCTTATTGTATAAGGAGTTCTCCATTTGTTCTTTTCGGGGTTCTTGCTGTAACATTGTTGCAGCATAGTGGACTAGGTGGGTCAGTTTTTGAGATAGTCGTTGCAGTACTGCTCGGGCGATTCGTGGCGCTCTCGTATGGATACAATCTTCTCGCGTTTTGCCACATTGCGGAAGCGTTGAAGTGTTTGTTGGATGGCGGGAGAGCGTTGCTGCCGGTATGTTTTTGCCAGTTCGAGTTCAACGTATTGCAATGTCAGTCTGGCGCGTTGCACACGATGAAGAAGCGTCTCGTCTGAAGCCACAGCGCGCTCGGCACGATCAAAGAGAGTATTATACACTTTCATTTTATCTGCACTAAACATGCCGTCCTTATGATACTCTGGTTTGTCGGCAATCCACATCGGCTGCTCGCTCTGTATGAGATTTTGTTCCAAGCGTTTCCGATAGTCGTAAAGATATCTTCCTGCTGCGCCGTAATATCCGTTCATAAACTTCTGTACGAGAGAATCAAGATCTCTTTCCGGATTCCACATCAGTTTTGAGAGCACATATCCACGCAACTCAGCAAAGTCGGTTGCAGGCTCGCCGTTGCACTGCGAGAAGAGCATCTTCGCGCCATGCTCTCTGAATATTCGCATATTCGGTTGCAGGATGTGGAAATTCGGGAAGGGCATAAGCAGGTGTTCGAACGAGATGCCATAGTCCCAAAGGAAGATGTTATCGGTAATGGCACTCCACCCCTCGAGTGCATTATAGAAAAGTTTTCCGTAATGGTTGTCAGTGATAACGTTATGCCTTCGTGCATCAAATGAGCAGAGCATGATGTTCACGTTCTTCAGCGGCCGCGTCCGTTTTGGCGGGTCCATACTGTAGAGGAAGGCAAGTGTGGAGAAGGTCTTGTCTGGAAAACGTTGCGCGAGTCGGTTCACAAAGCGTATGATTGCGCCCGACTGCGCTCCCTCCTCTTCTGCCACTTTGTTGCACTTCGGACAACGGCAATAACGGTCTACCCCATCATTCTGGCTGACAGAAAGCATGGTCTTGCCAGGATGTTTCCGGAATATGGAGTCCACCTTATGTACCACGAGTTGGAAGAGTTCTTCGTTAGTTAGGCACCATTGCGATGATGGCTCCACCACCCGCTTGCCATCTATCATGGCATAATACTCGGGATGCGATGCACCATATTGCTGCACGGGCACTATAGGGTTGAATGTATGCACCCACAGATTTCCTGCAAACACTTCTGACGGGTCGTCCACTCTCAGGAACTGCCTGTAAACTGGGTCTTCATTTCCGTAGGTATTTGTTTGCCTATACTGAAAAACCGGTGTCTGTCTTGTTCGGAAAGCGGGAACTGTGATTGTTTTTCGTTTTTCCAGACTATAGACATTCTTGGCGTAATAATCTACTCCAAGGTACTGTTCGAGCAGTTCTCCCACACCATATACGGCACCCTTTCCGCCCCCCGTGCGTATGACGATTCCGCTGCGTGTGGCAGTAATATCGAACCCGTTCTCTCCTACCCTTGCGCTTTTCCCTCCTATTACTACTGCCTTCTGCGCGCGGCTACCATGCGCCACCGGCAGTGTTGCTCCGCTGATGCGTTCCACGAAGAGGTTGAGCAACTGCGCCGCTTCCTCCGTTTCTTTGCTATTGTCCGCACAAAGAATGGTTGCTGCCGGCGCTCCATTCCGTACTAAAACAAATTGTGCCGTCGCTTTTGCAGTTATCAAAAGCAGGCAGCACAACAATGCTACTATTCTGTTCACTGACATAGTCAAGCAGTTTTATTCTACAGGCGGAAATTCCCCACTCATCTCTGATGCTCCTTTCTCGAACACCTCGCGAATGATATTCATCGACTCCGGATTTTCCTTTACGAAGGTATCTATATGTCGCATACGCTTCTCTTCCAGGATTTCGTCTATGGCAATGAGTATTCCCGTTTCTTCCACATCTCCGAAGTCATCGTTAACGGCTGTTCCAAATACGCGCATCGTCGGGCTCAGTCCCATGTATGCATTCACGAGTGGCGGAATGTTGTAGCCGCGGTTGCGCACCTCCTTGTTTAGGATGTAATAATCTTCCTTGAAGTCATCCTTGACGAAAGTGGCTTCGAGTTCTTCCTGTGGCAAGTCGATTGTTGCGGGATTAAGCGGATAGACGAGGTTTTCCTTGTCGCCAAAGTGCTTATTGAGGAAATAGAGAATCATGTCGCGCGCATCGTGGTTGAACGAGGGGTACATCGTCATTTTTCCGAAGAAGTACTTCAACTCGGGCATGATGACCGTGAGTGCTCCCAAGCCGTCCCAGAGGTTGTCGAGTGCGAAGAGTCCTTTTGAGGAAGAGCGGGAACTCTGATATTCCAGTGTTACAAAAGAGCGTCCTAATTCCACTGTGCTACTCAGGTAATCGCGTATGAACTCCTGGGAGAAGTGGAAAATATGACCTGTGGAGAGCATAGGCTGTCCGCTTGGTGCGAATTTGCACTCCCTTCCCGGCAGGAAGCGATAGCCTCCGAGTATTTCTTCTGCTTCGGGATTCCAGACGATGAGTTGGTAGTAGGGGTGCTCACAGGTATCGAAATCGTCGAGGTCGTATGCCTTTCCTGTCCCTCCTCCGGCTGTGCGGAACGCTATTTCGCGCAATCGCCCTATTTCGAGGAGCACATTGGGTGCTTGCTGATAGGTAACGATGTAGATTTCGTTGTTGCTCTTGTTTGTTGAACGCAGGCGGCGTTCCGGTGTGAGTTCCGCCTTGAGCAGTTCTCTACTGACGGGTGCTATTATATCTTGCATTTGTCTATAATGATTCTCTGTTGTTGAGGATCTATACCTGTGTACTTATTACTCTCCCGCGAGTTTATACACTTCATCCTGCACATACTGTGCCCATTGTTTCGGCGTTTTTGTCTTGTCGAACGTTTGCCATGGTATGGGTTTCCCAAAAGTAATGGTAAACGTTTTGCCGCGGTTTTTGTACATCTCGTCGCTCAGATAGAGCATGGCGATGTTGAACTTTATACCGAGCGCTTTTGAGATATTAGCCAACCGATAGAAAAAGTTTGAATTTCTGCCTCCGAAATGTATGGGCACTACGTCGCGCTTTGCCTCTACACTCTTCGTTATGAACGTTTTCTTCCATGGCACATCGCGTATGACACCCCCCTTTTTTCGTGAGCAGAGGTCTGCCGGGAACATCAGCACATGGTTTTCTCCGTGGAAGATTTCGTCCACCTGTTCTGCAAACCGGTGGTTCTGTGCGCCGAATTTATTCACTCCCACACACAGCGGTGCTATGCCATAGATATTCATCAGGAGGTCGTTGACCAGATAGCGTATTTTCCCATCGAAATGCTGACCTATTACCGCTCCGAGCGCCAATCCGTCAGGGCCTCCGAGCGGGTGGTTGCTGACGAAAGTGTAGCGTCTTGGGTCGTCTGGCGACGGCAGGTTCTCCAGCCCCACGATGTTCAGCGTGAGGTCGAGGTATTCAATAGAATCCTTAAGCCATGGCACCCCCTGCTTATCACCCTCCTGCTCGAAGAATTTGTTCAGCCAGTCCTGATGCACTATGCGCTTGAGATAGGATATGACGAATTTCGGCACGTATTTAGCCTTTTTCCCCGCGCGTTCACGAATGACTTTCTCTATATCTATGGTGGTTTGCGGCATTACTCGTACACAAAGTTTACTTTCCTGATTTTGTATCGTGCAAAAATAATAAAAAAATATTTTTTGCGCCCATTAGTAACTATAGAAAACTATAGATGCTATAGAAACCTACTACTTCAGTCTTTCACAGGCCTCTTTTATTCGTCTGAGTGCTTCGCGAATGTTGTCATCGCTTGTTGCGTAACTCATTCGGAAACATTCGGGAGAACCGAAAGCATCGCCACCTACTGTTGCCACATGACCTGCTTCGAGAAGATACATGGCAAAGTCTGTGCTGTTTCGTATGACGCGTTCACCATCAGTTTTTCCGAAGTAACTGCTGCACTTAGGGAAGAGGTAGAATGCGCCTTCCGGGTCGTTCACTTCAAATCCCGGTATTTCTTTCGCCAGACTTACGATGAGGTTTTTCCGGCGTTCGAATGCCTGACGCATTTCCTCAACACAGTCCTGCGGTGCGGTATATGCAGCAAGTGCTGCCATCTGGCTTACTGAGCATGGGCCGCTGGTGTATTGTCCCTGCAATTTGCTTGTTGCCTTTGCTATTTCGAGAGGTGCTGCAATGTAACCTATGCGCCATCCCGTCATGGCGTATGCTTTCGACACACCATTTACTATGATGGTGCGCTCCTTCATGCCTTCGCAAGAAGCAAGAGAAGCGTGCGCCCCTGTATAATTGATGTGTTCGTAGATTTCGTCGCAAATGACATAGACCTGTTCATGACGACGCAGTACGGCGGCCAGTCCTTCGAGTTCGTCTGCACTATACACAGAGCCAGTAGGGTTGCTCGGTGTGCAGAGAATGAGAAGTTTTGTTCTTGGAGTGATGGCAGATTCGAGTTGTTCGGGTGTCATCTTGAAGTCCTGCTCTATCTTTGCCTCGACAAAGACAGGTTTTCCGTCTGCCATTAGCGCCATCTGCGGATAACTCACCCAATATGGTGCCGGTATGATGACCTCGTCTCCGCTGCTCACGAGCGCCATTATGGTGTTGCACACACTTTGCTTTGCGCCATTCGACACAATGATTTGCGCCATATCATAATCGAGGCCGTTTTCATTTTTAAGTTTCTCCACGATTGCCTTGCGGAGTTGTGGATAACCTGGAACTGGAGAATAACGTGTGTAGTTGTCGTCAATGGCTTGCTTTGCTGCTTCCTTGATGTGCTGTGGTGTGTCGAAATCCGGTTCACCTACACTCATATTGATGACATCGACGCCTTGCGCCTTTAGTTCTGCGCTCTTCTGCGACATGGCGAGTGTGGCAGACGGCGACAGACGGTTGATTGTTGTTGATAGCATGTTTATTCTTTTTTATTGTCTTTTCATCTGTTTATTTTATTTCCATTCACCTATTCCTACGCAGTTTTTCTGCATGTGTGCCCTCATATTGCTGAAGAAAGTTGCTGATGCAGCCTTTTCTGCATTATTCATACCTTCGGTGTTGTCTGCGGGCCAGATCATAAAGTCTTTGCCGTTGTGTGCAGGCCTCGACACCCAGACGAATCCGTATGAACTACCGGCATAGCCTACTTTTCCATTTTTCTTCTCGAGTTCGAGTTTCACCATCAATCCACCCGTGCAATTAGGCTTTGTCATGTTCGACACGTAGTTTCCAAGCGAATAGACCACGAGATTCTTTTCTCCGGTTTTTGCATTTTGTCTTACTTCGGCAGGCTGTATGACATGGGGATGTCCTCCGATGACATGATCCACACCTTGATCGAGCAGCCATTGCGCAAATTCTTTCTGCTGACTGTTAGGCAGAAGCACATATTCTATTCCCCAATGCATATTTGCTATAATGACATCAGGGTTCATTGATTTTGCCTTTGCTATGTCCTTCTTTATCTGCTCCCGGTCGTTGTCGAGGTTTACGATATTCCCTTGCGGTGTGGGAATGCCGTTTGTGCCGTATGTATAGTTAAGCAGGGCTATCTTTATGCCGTTTTTCTCCACCATGAGCGGATAAGTGCGGTCTCGCTCGGCTGCGTTCTTGTATGTACCGAGGTGTGGTATTTTCAGTGAGTCGAGCAGATCAATGGTCCGTTCAAGCCCTTTCTTGCCCGTGTCGCAGCAATGGTTGTTGGCTGTGAGGAGAACGTCCACACCGGCATTATGAATGGCGTAGAGATACTCGTCGGGCGCGCAGAAGCGGGGGTAACCTTTGTGAGGCGGTCCGGCATGAGTTACTTCAAGGTTGGCTATTGCCACATCCGCACTCTCTATGATAGGTTTCACCTTGTCGAAACAATGGTAGGCGTACGTTCCGTCTGCCTGCCGTGCTGCCTTAATCTGCCCATCATGCTGCATCATGTCCCCGATGAAGAGCAGCGTCACCTTACTGTCGCTATCCTTTGGTTGTTCATCAGTTCCGGCACTGGTTGCCTCCTGCGACTTGCTGTTGCATGAGAACATTGCTGCAACAACAAACATAAAAAGTATCTTTTTCATACTTACGTTTCGCAAATGAATGATTATATCTTTTTAATTCCTGTTTCCCAATATGCGAAGGAGATAGAGGAAGAGGTTGATGAAGTCGAGGTAGAGCGAGAGGCTACCCATCAAAGCGATTTTCTTTGTACCTTCGTTCACGTCTCCTCCGTACGCCTGGAGCATTTGCTTGATTTTCTGTGCATCATACGCCGTAAGTCCTACGAAGATAAGCACACCTGCATAATTTATAATCATCGAGAGTCCGTCGCTTGCCAGGAATATGTTCACTATTGTAGCGATAATCAGACCTATGAGTGCCATGATGAGTATGCGTCCCATTGCAGAAAGGTCCTTCTTGATAAAACTTCCCACGAGCGCCATAGCCCCGAAGGTGCCTGCTGTAATGAGGAAAGTTGTTACGATGCTCGACTCTGTGTATGCAAGGAAGATAAACGACATCGTAACACCATTGAGCAGCGAATATGCCACAAACATTATTGCAGCCGTCATAAACGACATTTTGTGTATTCTTGCACTCAGGATAATTACGAGCAAGAGTTCTCCTATCATCAATCCCCAAAACAGGATTGGGTTTCCTGCGATGCTATAGAGCAAACTTTCGTTGCTCGCCACATAGTATGCCGCCATTGCCGTTACCACAAGCGCCAGCGTCATCCATATATACACATTTCTCATTAGTGTGGCATAAGCCGACTCGCGAGCCACTTCAACGGGCTTCACACTTGATGTGCCGTAGTTGTTGTTGTCAAGATAATTTTGCATGATTCAGTAAATTGATTGTTATAAAATAAATTTCTATTTTTGCCTTTATTATTTGTTGAAATGGAGCGTGTGCCCCATTCTGTTTTTCTTTGTTCTGAGGTAACGTTCGTTGTACTTGTTTGGTTTTATCTCAATAGGTACGTTTTCAGTGATTTCAAGACCATACGCTTCTAAGCCAACCCTTTTCACAGGGTTATTGCTCATCAGGCGCATCCTCGTTACTCCAAGCATCTGCAAAATCTGTGCCCCAACACCATAATCCCGTTCGTCCGGGTCATAACCGAGGTGGACGTTGGCGTCCACTGTGTCGTATCCCTGCTCTTGCAGTTTGTAGGCTGCTATCTTTGCCATAAGCCCTATTCCGCGTCCCTCCTGATTGAGATAGAGGATAACACCTTTTCCTTCAGCCTCCACCATTTTCATTGCCTTATGCAGTTGCTCCCCACAGTCGCAGCGTTCGCTCCCGAAAATATCACCGGTAGCACAAGAAGAATGCACACGCACGAGTATCGGTTCTCCTTCCTTCCACGTTCCTTTGATGAGCGCTACATGCTCAAGTCCGTTATTCTTCTGGCGGAAAGGAATAAGATGGAAATGACCATATTCTGTTGGCATATCCACTTCTTCTCCTCTGTCAACGAGCACTTCCGTTTTCAGACGATAAGCGATAAGGTCACGGATAGTGATGATTTTCAGTTGGTGCTTTTCAGCAAAATCCAGTAGTTGTGGCATACGCGCCATTGTACCATCCTCGTTAAGAATTTCGATAAGGCATGCCGCGGGTTGGAGTCCTGCAAGTCGTGAGAGATCGACCGCAGCCTCGGTATGTCCTGCTCTAACGAGCACACCGCGCTCCTGTGCATAGAGCGGGTTGATGTGCCCCGGGCGTCCGAAGTCGGATGGTTGGGTGGCGGGGTCAGCGAGTGCTTTGATAGTTGCGGCACGGTCATGACTGCTCACTCCGGTGGTACAGCCATCGAGTTTGTCCACTGTAACCGTGAATGGTGTTCCGAGCATACTGGTATTGTCCTGCACCTGATGCGGCAGGTTCAGTTCTCTGGACCGCTCTATGGTGATTGGTGCACAGAGCACTCCCCTACCGTATGTGAGCATAAAATTCACTTTTTCGGGAGTGATAAGTTCAGCGGGTGTAATGAGGTCTCCCTCGTTTTCCCGGTCTTCATCGTCAACCACTATAAGGAATTTTCCTTCCTTGTAGTCCTTCAGTGCTTCTTCTATCGTCGAGAGTTTCATTTATCTTCTTTTTGACTATCTATATTTTTCTAATTATAATGTTTCACTGCTTTGCGCTACTCCTGCGCATGACTTTCTGTTTTGCTTTAGTTACTTCTCTTTCGGGACTCTGCTATTCGCGCTATGATTTTTGCCGCTGCAGCATCAATCTGCTTCATGTCTTTATGGAGTCGCATGCGGAATATCCAAACGCGCACCCACAGCACAATGCCCACAGGCAGGAAGATACCGGCAGCCTTATTCCATTTTTGGTTGTAGAATGGTGATACATGCGCACTGGCATATATCAGCGGCAGGTCGTTGAGTGCGTGAATGATACGTCCGTCCTTGCTGTTTGCCAAGTCTTGCACGATATTATCCATATCTGCTTTTATTCCTTCCACTGCCCTGTCAGGTTTTGTGCGGAAGAACACCTTGACATAACTAGGCATATTTTTCAAGCGGTGCTCTTGATTGTATGAGCGGCAGTCGTCTCTCAGTTTTTCCAACCTTTGCACAGCATTGTCATAATCCGGGTCTTCTATGATGACTTCCTTCAGGGTGAGGTTGCGTTTGTCGCGCAGACCAATGAAGCGCCTGAACAATGCACGATAGGCATCGATATTGAACACCACAGAGTCTCGGTTCGCCTGATAAGTCAGGAAGATGCTCAACGGCAGCAAAATGGCTGTACTGGTCCACATACCCACTACCATATTGAGAGAACCCTGGCGCGCCTGCTTCATCATAGATGTATTGATAACGTAGTAGATAATGAAGATGATAACCGCCACGACTGATGGCATGCCGAGTCCGCCCTTTCGGATGATGGCACCTAGCGGTGCTCCGATAAGAAAGAAGAGTATGCATGCGAGCGACATCGTTATTTTCTGATGCCACTCTATCCAATGCCTGCGTATAAACTTTATGGTGTTGTCCTGTACTTCTTCTTTAAATTTCAGGTCGGTTATTCGTTGCTGCACTATGGTTTTGGCCCGTTGATACACATTTACGCTATTATCAGCCGACATCTGCGCAGTAAGTTTGTCGAAAGTGAGTTTCAGTTCGTTCGCCTGTCTTTGCACTTTCTTTGCTTCTTCCTTGGTCATTTCAGGCTCATTGTAAACCGTCTTGAGCGATTCCTTATAACTTCTGTTAGCCGCACTGTCAATTTCATGATTCATAGAGTCCACACTCTCCACGATTTCGACCATATTCTTCGTTGACGGCATGTTTTTCATCAAATCTGCATCCATCACGTTGAAATTGGCATCAAAGTCAATGAGCAACGACTTATGCCCGAACGTTTCTCTGTCGTATGGCATGTTTGCGCCTTTCATGGACATGGCATCACCCGATTGAAGACTTTGATACTGTTCACCCTCCCAGATGTCGAGCCGCAGGTGCATTTTGTCTGCTGACATTTCGATGCGTCCGCTGTCTGCGAGTACAATCTGTGCTTTGTCGAAACCTTGGTCGGTCTTGTAGATAATCAGGTCATATAGCATGCCCGTTTTGGGCACTTTTTTCTTGACGTAGATATTGATATTTGGCACGCCATTATAGAAGATACCTTCTGGTATTTCCATTGCCGGCGAAGTCTGCTTCATACTGATGAGCAGTGTCCTCAACTGCAACACCGAATCGGGTGAAGTCTTGTTCTGGAAGAAGAAAGAAACACCCGAAAGGAGTACAGAAAGTCCCAGCATTGGCATCATGACCCGCCACAACGACACGCCCGAACTCTTCATTGCAATCAGTTCGAAACTTTCACCCAGATTTCCGAAACATATCAAAGAAGCAAGCAGCACTGCCAAAGGAAGCGCTTGAGGCACAAGAGTCAGTGCCATATAATAGAAAAACTGGCTCAATATATCCACTGTCAGTCCTTTTCCCACCAATTTATCTACATGTTGCCACGTAAACTGCATCATCAGGACGAAAAGACAAATGAAGAATGCTGCCACAAAAATGAGGCAGAATTTCCCAAGGACATAGCGATCAAGTTTCTTCATCAACGTCATATTGACTGCAAAAATACAAAATAAATATGGGACATTGAAAGTTGGATAACAGAAGTTAAGGCATGATGCGAGGTTTTTGGTTTTTCTTGTAAGTTTCTTTTTCATGTCGGTTTGCAAAAAAAGTGAAGATAAATTTTGTCAGTCCAAAATTGCTTTCTATTTTTGCACCCGCAAAACGGCGCGGTAGCTCAGCTGGTTAGAGCGCATGATTCATAATCATGAGGTCGACGGTTCAAGCCCGCCCCGCGCTACTTTACAAGAACTGCTTTAATGCGGTTCTTTTTTTGTGGATAAAGTACAATAACTATAGCGGCTATAGCAACTTAGAAAACCATTCATTTTTTGGCTGTTGTCAAGATGAATAAGACTATATGAGATTTTTTTCTTAATTTTGCGGCTGATAAGAAAAAAAGAATAATAAATTTCAGAAAAAATACCATCAAATGATTAAATCACAAGACATCAAGAAGGGTACATGCATTCGCATGGACGGCAAATTGTATTTTTGCGTTGACTTCCTCCACGTGAAGCCAGGTAAGGGAAACACCATCATGCGCACTACGCTGAAGGACGTTGTTTCAGGTCGTGTTATCGAAAAGCGTTTCAATATTGGCGAAGCACTTGAAGACGTACGTGTTGAGCGCCGGCCTTATCAGTATAGTTATGCTGAAGGCGAAGAATTCCACTTCCTCAATCAGGAGACATGGGACGACGTTGTCATCGCCAAGGAACTTATCACAGGTGTGGCTTACATGAAAGAAGGCGATGTGGTTGACGTTGTGAGCGATGCTTCGACAGAAACCATCCTTTATGCAGAAATGCCCGTTAAGACACAACTCAAGATAACATACACCGAGCCGGGTCTGAAAGGCGACACCGCCACAAACACTCTGAAACCCGCTACAGTGGAAACCGGTGCTACTGTTCGCGTGCCACTCTTCATCAACGAAGGCGAGACCATTGAAGTGGATACACGCGACGGTTCTTACGTAAACCGCGTAAAGGCATAATAGTCCTATCCCCAAACCTTAAGGCGATAGAAACGGTCAGTTTCTTTTCGCCTTAAGTCCTTTAAGAAATCCTTATTTACGCACATTCTAACTCACACACCAGAAATGAAAAACTTAATGTCACGTTTCTGCCTTTTTGTTGGAGCATTGCTTGTGACGATGCCGGCATTTGCGCAAATCGAAAGCGGAAGTACTTACCTTTTTGTACACAAGAAGAGCGGTAAAGCACTTTCAAACAACAACAGTTGGAGAAGAGATGCTTTCATTGTGCTTAACGATGCGAATGGCGAAGATGCAGGCCAACAATGGACTCTCATTCCTTCAGATAAAGGACGTAAGACTTTCAACCTGCACAATTACAACTACTCCATGTCCATTGACATGGCATTGACAACCGCTGACAAGAAGATTTTGCAATGGAATTGTGAACTCTCCAACGAGAACCAGCAGTTTGTGATTAAGGAAGTTGATGCATCAGCCAACACTTATCAGTTGTTATCGAAAGACGGCAGTCTTGCCCTCACGCCCAATGAAGATGGCAGCGAACTAAAAATGAGTTCTGTCGAAGACGAGGAGGTTACCTACTTCGTTCTGACCAATCTCCACAAGAATTATATATATCCAGGCGGTTTCTACACTTTGCAGAGTTATGCCTACCCACAGTATTACGTTTCGACAGGCGGCAAGACCGCCAATGATTCCGAACTTGAGACGAGTCTTACGAAAGACAATAACTCTGAGAAATGGGAGGTAAAGAGCGGTAACACCGGTTTGTTATTCACCAGTTGCGCTTCAGGGCATTCCATAGACATGGCTGTGAGTTCAATCCATCGCCCGTTGCAATGGAATACCAACACATCGAATGCAAACCAGAACTTCTACATAACACCAGTTGATGGCCTTGAAAACACTTACCAACTTTATGTAGTAAGCAATTATCAGACCGTTTATCTCAGTGTGGACGCCGACGGTCTGGTACAGCGTAGCAGATATCCTTCTCAAGCCAGTACCTATTTCGTTATAAAGCCCACTGACGGACAATCCTTCAAAGGTCCTAAATGGCAGGACGAAAGTATGTTCGGTGAAAACAAACTCAAAGGGCATGCCACATACGTGCCATACGCTACCACAGCCGAGATGCAGGCAGACAAGGCGCATTATGACAAGCCTTGGGTGGACAACAACAGTTCGCTCTATCGCTCTCTCAATGGTGTATGGAATCTTATTTGGCAAGAAGGTACAGACGACATGCCCGAGGAGGATTTCTATGGCAATGATGTTGATGCCTCTGCCTGGGACACCATCAGCGTTCCGTCATGCCTTGAGATGAAAGGTTATGGTTATCCCTACTATATCAATGAGAACTATCCTTTCAAGGACGAGGCACCGTATATTACAATGCATGCCAACTGCAAGAACTCCGTTGCATCATACCGCCGCAACTTTGAAATACCATCTTCTTGGGATGGAAAGGAAATCTTCCTCCATTTCGATGGTGTTTACAGTTGTGCATACGTCTGGGTGAATGGCGAATATGCCGGCTACACGCAGGGTTCCAACAATGATGCCGAATTTGATATTACCAAACTCGTGAAGGTGGGCACTAACAATGTCAGTGTCCGCGTGATCCGCTTCTCTGACGGTTCTTACCTCGAAGGCCAAGATATGTGGCGCATGAGCGGTATCCACCGCGATGTATTCGTCTATGCCACACCGAAGACATTCATCCGCGACCATTACATCACATCCGAACTCAACAGTCAAAAGAATTATGAGTCCGGTTCGCTGAGCATCCGTGTGGAAGTACAGAACAGCGAAAAGGTGGCCCTTTCCCGCAGTGTGAAAGCACGCATTTTGACTCCGGACGGAACAGAATTGGCGAGTGAATCGAAGGTCTTTGCTTTCTATGAAGGTGACAGCATCGCCATCGACACTATTGTTTTCAGAGAATTGAACCATTTAGATCTCTGGAGCGAAGAAACGCCAAACTTGTACACGGTGGAACTTTCTCTGCTCAACGATGGCAACGAAGAGATGGCATTTGCTACAAAGCATGGTTTCAGATGCGTTGAGATGAAATCCACAAGTGGCGGAAAGGCTGTGTTTATCAACGGCAAACGCATTTATTTCAAGGGAGTGAACACGCAAGACACCCATCCGCTCCATGGTCGCAGCATAGACGTTCCTACCATGCTCAGAGACATTCAGTTGATGAAGCAGGCAAACATCAATACAGTTCGCTGCAGCCACTATCCACGACAGAATAAGATGTATGCCATGTTCGACTATTATGGTATGTATGTCATGGACGAGGCAGACCTTGAGTGTCACTACAACTGGTATTACGGTGGCCAGACACTTTCTAACAGCGCAAGTTGGCGTCCTGCTTATATTGACAGAGAAGAGCGCATGGTTCTTGCTCACCGCAACTTCCCCAGTATCATTTTCTGGAGCCTTGGCAACGAATCGGGCGGTGGCAGCAACTTCCCTTACTGCTACCAAGCCATAAAGCAACTCGACAGCCGTTTCGTTCATTATGAAGGTGCGAGCCGTCAGGGCACATCAGGCAGCACGGACATTTCTTCAGAAATGTACCCCACTGTGTCGGCTGCAACAAATTACAGCAACAACAGTTACAGGAATCAACCCTACTTTATTTGCGAATATGCACATGCCATGGGTAATGGCGTTGGAAACCTGCAAGAATATTGGGACGGCATTTTCAACAGCAATTATGGACTGGGTGGCTGCATTTGGGACTGGGTGGACCAGAGCATCTACGATGCCGCAGACATCAAGGCAGGCACACTCGTTGTTGAAGGTCGTCCGAAATACAAGACAGGCTATGACTATCCCAACACAAACGGTCAAGGCAACTTCGTAAACAATGGTCTTATAAACGCAGACCGCCAATGGACGCCTGAACTGACAGAGGTAAAAAAAGTTTTCCAAAACGTAAAGATGACGAATTTCATTCCTTCTACTAAACGTGTGACTTTGGAAAACAATTTCCTTTACACGCCTCTCAACGTGTTCAACATCAATTTTGCCATCGTTGCCAACGGCGACACCATTGAGACAGGCAGCATGGCTGCTCCTCCTATCAAGCCCGGCAAGACCGGCACATTCGCCATCAAATACACTTCATCCATACCTAACGACAAAGAATGCACATTGCGTTTCGACATCGTTGATCCCACAGGCAAAGCATGGTGCGAAGCAGGTCATGTCATAGCCTCTTTCGAACAGGTACTCACAAATCGCCCGGCAAAGGTAATTACGGAAGTAGTGCCTCAAAAAGGTGAAAAGGTGCGGGTTGTACCCTTCAACAGCACTGTCAATGACATCTATGCCGGCAAAACCACTATCCGTGTAAACAATGGTTATGTAGTAAGTTGGAAATATGGTGATAACAAGACTTTCGAGACACTGCCGGAATTTGACTGCTACGCTTACGTAGAAAACTTTAAAAGTTCATCTGCCATCGATAATGGCGTGGGCACAAAGATGCTCTCGATGAGTTCAAACAGTGATTCTACAAAGATTTTTGTTGACATTACGGCAGGTGGCAGCAAGTGTCCCTATGATTTGCGATACACCATTTATGCCAATGGTATTGTCGATATGCAAGCCACTTTCCAACCTCAGGTGAGCGACTTGCGCCGCATCGGCCTGGCTTGGCAATTCCCACAGAGTTATGAAAACGTTACGTACTATGGTCGCGGTCCATGGGAAAACTATCCGGACAGAAAGACGGGTTCCTATCTTGGTCGCTACACCACAACAGTGAGCGACATGTTCGAACGCTATGCGCAGCCACAGACTTGCGGTGGCCGTCAGGACGTGCGTGAGGTAACGATTACTGATGACAATGGTAATGGCTACCACATCATTGTAGATGGCACCGTCTCCATGCAATTGCTCCACTATGACGACTACACCATGGCGAGTGCGCGCCACAACTACGACATAGAGCCCAACGGCACTTACGTACACTTTGATGCTGCTCAGCAAGGTCTTGGCAACGGTTCTTGCGGACACGGCACGGGAACTCTTGGCAAATACAAGTGTCCTTCCGGCGGTACTCTATCGTACACGCTGCGCTTTATCCCCATTGAGAACCATCAAGAAGTAACTGGCATTAAAACGGCTCAAAAAAAAAGTCCGGACGTAAGTAAAATCTATGACCTCAGCGGGCGACAGATAAAAGACACTGCCGACAAAGGCATCTACATCGTCAACGGCAAGAAAGTCATCAGATAAAATTTTCTTCCATAGAATTAAGCGGGCGACTGATTGTAAAAATCTTTCGTCCGCTTGTTTTTATCACCATAAAGTTGTTTTTATTCAAGTATAGTAGCCGATATTTCTCATTTTTATTGCAAATTTGCAGAAACATACTTTCACACAGGCATATATTTTTTAGGATATGAAATTTTTGGGACTTGTAGGTGCCGTTATTGGCACATTATTGGGCGGCGGTTTTCTTGGCGCCATAGCCGGCTATGTCTTTGGCTCTGCCTTGCAGAACGCCTTTACGGGCGAAGACGAATCTTCCGGGCAGCCAAACACTGACTATGGCTATCAGGGAGACACATACTCCTCTTCCGTCAATCATCAGCAACAAGTACGTGCTCGGTTCATCTTCAGCATCATGGTGCTATCCTCGCACATCATCAAGGCAGACGGCAAGATTATGCACAGCGAGATGGAACATGTCCGCCGCTTCCTTGAGAACAACTTCACCGCCATGGAGAAGAATGAGGGCGAAGCCATCTTGCTGCGTCTCTTCGACTATCGTAAACAACAGGGAGAATACGAATGGCGCCGCCAACTTGAGGGTGTTTGCAGTGAACTCAACAGCATGTTCAGCACAGAAGTGCGTTCACAACTGATGGCTTATCTTTGCGACATCATCAAGGCAGACGGCAAGATTGACCGCACGGAGGTTGATGCGGCAAAAGACATTGCGCGTCTGTTGCTTCTCAACAGTTCGATAGTGGACAGTCTGCTTTCGCTTGGCGGCACTGAGTTGGACGATGCCTACAGAGTGCTGGGTGTAAGTGCTGACTGTTCCGATGCAGAACTTCGCCGTGCCTATAGGGCATTGGTCAAGAAATATCACCCCGACCTTGTAGAAGGCATGGGCAACGACGTGAAAGAAACCGCCAAGCGCAGGTTGCAGGAAATCAACAATGCAAAGGAAATCATCGACCGCGCCCGCGCTGTGAAATAACAAAGAACATACAAATTTATTTATAGCGGTAAGCCATCCACAAGCATCTGCTAATGTGGGTAGTTTGTCTTTTGTCTGACCTATTTTCAAACCTTTTTTTCATGTTGCTCAAAAAACAGGGTTTTAGTTACCTCACTTTCATTTTTTTACAGTAACTTCGCATCAAATTGTATATTGACGATAAAAGGTTATCATGAGTCAACACAAAACAAGGCAAAAAAACGACAGACAAAAACACTCTCCTACCAATCCGGCACTGAAAACTGCTGCTTCTGGCAAGAGCAAATCAGGCAGAAACAACAATTCCTCATTAAAGGCTCCTTCGGCACGAGTTCCGAAGAAGACATACGCTCTGAACTGGTTGGTTTATGCTATAGGATTCATACTCCTTTGGATTTTCACCAGCATTGTGTATGGTGATGTGTTTTGGCGCACAGAGCAGTCGAGTTACGTTTCCGACAATGCCGTTCAGATGAAATTCGTTACGGACTTAGGTCTGGGCTGGTTGTACTACTCAGGGCGCTGGGTGCTTACTTTATTCAAATATCCCAGTATTGGCGGCCTTCTCCTTTCTGCCATTCTCACGGCTACGGCATGGATGTTGAACTATATACTTCGTCTGCCCATGAAATGGTGGCCCTGCGGTTTTGTTTTGCCCATACTGATTTGTGCATACTACCCCTTACGCAGTTTTAATCTCTATTTCCGCAGCGAGCCTTCTTGGGTATTCCTTCTGCCGATAATTGTGCTGACCGCTGAAGTGGTTGTAGCAACGATTATGTCTATATTACGCTTCAGGTCTTTGTCGGCATCAGCAAAGAAACGGACATTCTTCACTGCGGCGGTATGCTTTATTCTGGCAGCAGCGGCGTCTGTTACTGCCTACAGTCTGCTACCATCAAACGCAGCAAGAGGCATCATGCTTTTTGTCATAGTATTGGCTCTTGCCATTATCATTATAGTTGGCTCATCGAGGCCCAAGGAGGGCATAAGCATGGGGACGGCTCTTATAAGTGGAGTTAGTATGATAGCCGTTGGCATTTGTTGCTACATCCTTACGAACGACGTTGCGAATAATGAGATAAAGACCGCCCGCATGACACGGATGCTGGAAAACCGCGATTGGGACGGCATGATAGAAGAAGCACTCTCTGCCAAGCAGCCCACGCGAAGTATTGCCGGCTATTATGCCATTGCTCTCGAAGAAACGGGACAGATACTCACCAGACTTTTTGAGTTGCCCTTTGAATACCCCGATATAGAGTTTGATGCGGATTCAAAGAACGAAGAATATGGTTTGTTCACTGCCGACTGTAATTTTGCTGCAGGCATAACAAACCCTGCATACCACTACGCTTTCGAGCAGACCGTGATGGGTGGACAGACACTCCACCACCTGAAACTCATGGCATTGTGTGCCATCATGAATCATGAAAAGGAACTGGCTGAAAAATATATGACCATCATCAGCAAGAACCCCTTTGAAGATGATTTCATCGCACAATACAGCCCGATGATAAACAATCCGAAACTCATTGACCAGGATGAGCGCCTGGCAAGGATTAAGAAATTGCAGACCACCGTGATGAACAGGGCTTTCGAGCAGAATTTCCAAAAGCCCACCTTTATTGGCTACAGCATTGGCCACCTTCCCACTTCTGCTGAAGAATACCTCAACACCATAGCCTCCCTACTCTATTCCAAGGACTTGCAAAGGTTTATCTCCATTGCCGCAGGCTTTGAGCAGAACAACATTCCGATGCCAGAGTGCGTGAAGCAGGCGATTGCGGTTTACATCGTTTCTAAGCCAGATGGTCAGAATGTGGCGCAGCAGTTCCCGGACATTGCAAACAACTACAGGGGTATAGCCATAAACTTCCTCACTCAGGCACAACCCATCATCAAGAGGCAGCAGGAAGAATCGCGTGCCAAGGGATTCAAGAAGGATGCCAACGGCAAGTATTTGGTTGACGACGAAACGAAAGTCAAGAACAACAAAGAGATGCGCGATGCGCTCAAAGGCACTTGGCTCGGCACTTACTACTATTATTATTTCTGTGAAAACAATAATCCTAACCAAGTGCAGAAGCCTAAGGGTGATGGTGTGAACTAAACGTATCCGTAACTGATATTCTACAGCAAAGCAAAACAAGATATGAAAAAAATCGTCATATTGCTAATGGTCGCCGTTCTTGCTACAGCATGCGGTCCAGACGCGTCAATCCCTACAGAAAGTACTCCGAAAAAAGAGGCTGCACAAATATATCCGGACTACCGCGACGTTACCATTCCACCAAATATCGCACCACTCAACATCATGGTTAAGGAACAGGGCGAGGAGTTTGTTGGTGTCATCGAAGGCATGCATGGAAGCATCATCACTGCTGCCGGAGAGGACGGCAAGTTGATGTTTGATGAAACGGAGTGGCACGACCTTCTTGAGTCGCATAAGGGTTCTAATCTCAAGGTTACGATTTATGCCAAAAACGAAGGTACATGGTATAGTTATCCTACATATAGCATCAGTGTGGCTGAGGAGCCTATCGACCAATACTTGTCTTACCGCCTGATTGAGCCGAGTTATGAACTCTACCGCCAGTTGGGTCTCTACCAGCGCGACCTCACCACATTCGAAGAGTATCCCATTTACGAGAACAATCGCGAATACGACGACTCTGCCAACCACTGTGTGAACTGCCACAACTATCAGAACTATGGAACAGACCGCATGCTCTTCCATGTCCGTGCCCGTCATGGCGGCACAGTCTTTGTTGACAAAGGCAACGTAAAGAAAATGACGATGACGAACGAAAATGTTCTCTCCAACTGCGTATATCCGTCCTGGCATCCTAATCCCACTCGTAACTGGGTGATTTTTTCCAGCAACCTGACGGGTCAGAGTTTCCACATGAGAGACTTGCAAAAGATTGAAGTACTCGACTATGGCAGCGACCTGGTGTTCTACGATGCCGACAAGGGCACCTTGACTAATATCATCAAGACAGCGAACGACATGGAAACTTTCCCCTGCTGGGCGCCTGATGGCAAGAAAATTTACTATTGTGTAGCCAAGGTACCTAAATTCGAAGCGTTGCCTGATTCGTTAAAGAACAACAACGAAAAGAAGATTGACATAGTATCATCCGGCTTCGACAGTATTCACTACAACATCATGAGCATGACCTTCGACGAACAGACCCGCACCTTCGGCGAACCGCAAATGGAAGTGGATTGTGCATCGATGGGTAAGAGTGCCACCGTGCCTCGCGTTAGCCCCGACGGCAGGTATCTGCTCTTCACTCTGGGCGATTTTGGACAGTTCCATATTTGGCACACCAACAGCGACCAATGGGTAAAAGACTTGCAGACAGGCGAAGTGTATGAACTCAAAGCCGCCAACAGTCCGTCTGTGGACAGTTATCATACATGGAGCAGTAACGGACGTTGGATAGTATTCAGTTCACGTCGGGAGGACAACAACTTCACGCGTCCTGCCATCGCCTACTTCGACAAGAACGGACAGGCTCACAAGGCATTCATCTTACCACAGGAAGACCCAGAATATCACGTTCTGTTCTTCAAGAGTTACAACGTTCCTGAACTGACCAAGACGAAGGTTCAAATCACCCCTGAGCAGTTCAAGGAGGTGATTTATGCCGATGACAAGGCAGGTAAGGTTACTTATTTGAAAGGTGCTCATGAACATGGCGACAAGTCAGGCACCGATGGCACCACATCGGCAAGCAAGGTGGATGGACGCACATCTGCATCAAAACCAGTCAAGGATAGTACAATAAAGAAATAATCAATTTTCACTAACAAAAAAATACCAATCTATGACACTCATTAAATCCATTTCAGGTTTCCGCGGTACCATCGGTGGTAAGCCAGGAGACACGCTGAACCCACTTGACATCGTTAAAGCCGTATCTGCATACGCTTATTACCGCAGAAAGGTTGTTGGCGGACGTGTCAGGAACAAAGTAGTAGTAGGACGTGACGCACGCTTATCAGGAGAAATGGTAAGTCACGTTGTTTGCGGCACTCTCATGGGTCTCGGATTCGACGTAGTTAACATCGGTCTTGCTTCCACTCCTACAACTGAACTCGCAGTAGTTATGGAACACGCTTGTGGTGGCATTATCCTTACAGCAAGCCATAACCCACGACAGTGGAATGCACTAAAACTACTTAACGAAAAGGGCGAATTCCTCAATGCAAAAGAGGCACAGGACGTGGTACGCTGTATGAACAAAGAAGAATTTGAGTATTCCGATGTTGATAGTTTAGGAAACTACATTAAGAATTTTGCTTATGATCAACGCCACATCGAACTCGTAAAGAACCTCGAACTTGTTGACATAGATGCTATCCGTAAAGCCCAATTCCGAGTTGCATTAGACTGCGTGAACTCCGTTGGCGGTACCATCTTGCCACGTTTGCTTGGTCAGTTGGGTGTAACGAAGGTGAAAGGTATCAACATGGAGCCCACAGGCGACTTTGCTCACAATCCAGAGCCACTGGCAAAGAATCTTGGAGATATTATGGACATGATGCGTCGTGAAGGCAACTTCGACATCGGTTTCGTTGTTGACCCCGATGTTGACCGCCTCGCCATCATCTGTGAAGACGGCTCAATGTATGGAGAAGAATACACCCTCGTTACTGTTGCAGACTATGTGCTCCAAAACACACCGGGCAACACGGTCAGCAATTTGTCCTCTACGCGTGCCCTGCGCGACATAACGGAAAAATATGGCTGCCAATATACCGCAGCAGCCGTAGGCGAAGTAAATGTAGTAACCGCCATGAAAGAGACTGGTGCTGTCATCGGTGGCGAAGGTAACGGTGGTGTTATCTACCCCCATGCTCACTCCGGTCGCGATGCCCTCGTGGGTATAGCCCTCATTCTGACCTACATGGCGAAACTCGGCAAAAAAGCGAGCGAAATGCGCGCCATGTACCCACAGTACTACATTGCCAAGAACCGCATCGACCTCAATCCAGGTACCGACATCATCGGTATTCTCAACAAGATTAAGGAGATGTACAAGGACGAGCAGGTTACAGACATTGATGGTGTAAAAATCGACTTCCCCGACAAGTGGGTACATCTTCGCAAGAGCAACACGGAGCCTATCATCCGTGTATATTCAGAAGCCCACACCATGGAAGAGGCAGACGCTCTCGGTAAACAAATCATGGACGTGGTTTACTCTATGACCTAAACCAAAAGAGGAATTGTGGCAGTCATACGCAATTAGCCACAATTTCCTTAATTTATAAGCCACTTGCTTTGAATAGACATTATGAAGAAAACTTTTTTTATAGTAGGCAGCATGTTGCCCCTCGTTGCCGCCGCGCAGCGCTACAACGTGGTCTATATCATGACCGACGACCATACAGCCCAAATGATGTCGTGTTATGACCGGACAAACGTAGAAACGCCGAATCTCGACCGCATAGCACGCGATGGTGTCCGCTTTACGAGGAGTTATGTAGCAAATTCCCTTTCCGGTCCCAGTCGCGCCTGTATGCTCACAGGAAAGCACAGTCACAAAAACGGCTTTACCAACAACGAACATGGCATCTTCGACGGCAGTCAGCAAACGATGCCTAAACTGATGCGCGAAGCAGGCTACCAGACGGCAATCATCGGTAAATGGCACCTCGTAAGCACTCCTACCGGTTTCGACTATTGGGACATCCTCCCCGCACAAGGCAACTATTATAACCCCGACTTTATCCGCATGGACAGCCGGAAGCCTGACGGCGTAACATACGTGGAGAAGGGCTACCTTACCAATATCATCACCGACAAAAGCATCAACTGGCTCGAAAAGCAACGCGACCGTTCAAAACCATTTATCCTTTTCGTTCACCACAAGGCCTGCCACCGCGACTGGCTTCCCGAACTGAAATATCTACGTGAATACGAGGATAAGACATTCTCACTTCCAGAGAACTTCTACGACGACTTTGAAGGACGTGAGGCAGCAGCTGCACAAGAGATGCACATCGGTAAGGACATGGACATCATCTATGACGTTAAGATGGATTCACCTGATATGAAGACGCGTCTCAGCGGATCATATAGAAACATGGTGAGCCGACTCGACAAAGAAGACTTGCGGAAATATGACTTCTTCTACGATTCCCTCACAGTGGAGTTCCTTAAGGAATATCCTGACTACAAGGAGTTGCAGAAAGAACTTGAAACGAAGAAGCCAAGCGAATATTCTGCACGAGCCAAGCAATTCTGCGAATTTAAGTTCCAACGCTACATGCGCGACTATGCAAAGATTGTCAAGTCGCTTGATGACAATGTAGGTCGCTTTCTCGACTATCTGAAACAGTCTGGTCTTTCCGACTCTACGCTCGTGGTTTACACAAGTGACCAAGGCTTCTACATGGGCGAGCATGGTTGGTTCGACAAACGCTTCATGTATGAAGAATCTTTTGCCACTCCTCTCGTGATGCAGTTCCCTGCATCGCTCAGCACACGTCGTGGCGACATCACAGAGATGGTTCAGAACATCGACTATGCCCCGACATTCCTCGAACTTGCCGGCGCGAAGATCCCAGAGGACATCCAAGGCGAATCTCTCCTGCCACTCATCAAGGGCGAGCATCCGAAAAAGTGGCGCAAGAGCCTGTACTATCATTACTACGAATATCCTGCAGAGCACGCTGTGAAGCGTCATTATGGTGTTGCCACTGACCGCTACAAACTGATGCATTTCTACAACGACAATGACCAGTGGGAACTCTATGACCGCCAGGCTGATCCACGTGAAATGCACAATATTTATGGCCAGCCCGGCACGGAAAAAGTGACCAAAGAACTCAAGAAAGAACTTAAAAAACTGCAAATACAGTACGACGATCCCATTCTTGAGCGTTACCCACTTTAAGAGAGTGTCAATAACAATATAGAACGGAGTGCTTTCCCACAGAAGCACTCCATTTTTTTCAGATTATTTTATAAAGGCAACACTGAAGAGATAAATAAGGATGCAAAAAGTCTCAGCAAAAGTCTCATACAAACGCTGAAAAACTTCATAGAATTTAATGAGAGAATAGCAGAAATGGATTACCTTTGTAGTATTTAACGGGCACTGATCTTTATGAAACGTATAATAACTTTAATTTTAGTGCTGACTGTTTTTTCACTGACAATATCAGCGCAAAAAAAGATACCATATCTGCTTAAGAAGATTGCTGCACACTACGATTCTGCCGCAGTTAAAAACATTGACCGCAACTACATCGAAGTCCCGAGTAAGCCTTGGCAGATTATGCTTAAAGGCAATGCGAATCAAAGTAGTCTAAAAATGAAAGCCCAAGGCGAGTTGCTCGGTATTCCTTTTAGTGCCAAACCACAACTCAAGACCGAACCCGCGCAATATGTTGGTGTCTGGGTAGGTTATCGTGGGCACGGCATGGGCTACACCGTTAATGTTGCAGGCGACAAAGGCAGTTATTTCACGCTCAATTCAAAAGGTAAATCCTATGGTCTCAATCTCCGCATACACTCCTTCACAAACGACCATCCACGCTTCGGAATCCAAAGTACTCTCATCCCCGAAGACAATTTAGACGAATGGGAAAATATACAACTTAAAGATCCCATCCGTGTGCACACCTTTATTGCCGATGGCTACTACCTCTTCAACAGCAGACGTTTCTCGTATGCATCAGCCTATAACTACTCCGTAGTTCAAAAGCGGTCTGCAGGTTCACTCATGATTGGCGCTATGGCATACTATGGCCATATCAACTATGCCACCCATTCCAATGCAGACCTTATTTACCTGATGAATGGACTTGGGCGCGTGAAACTCTACCAAGGCAGTCTTGGTGTGGGTTATGCCTACAACTGGGCACCAACTCAAAGGCTTCTTGTCAATGTTATGGTCATGCCTGCACTCACTTTAGTCAACAAAATGAAAGCCTACGGCTATGACACTAATATACTCGAACTTACTGATGACCCACGATTTATGGATGAAACAATCAGTAATGAAGAATGGGACGCATGGTGGGACAGTAGCAAGCGCATCGCTCCTATGATAAAGAAAAGTTTTAATAGTGGTCTTGCCTTCAATTTTAATTCGCGTCTCTCAATATCCTACAACCTCGGTCGTTATTTCATCGGCGCGTATGGTCAGTTCGATACCTTCCGCTACAAACACAAAGATAGCAAAGGACGCCTAAGAGATTGGTACCTCAATGCTGCATTCGGCATACGACTCTGACTTGGAATAGAAGGTTCTGCACATGCAGAGCCTCGCTTTTTATGCTATAGACAGGAGCCGATGTGTTCTTCTATAAATTTTCTTACGCGCTGTGCATACTCCTTCCGGTATTTCCAGAAAGTTTCTGCATGTGCAGCATTTGGTGCGTCCCAACGCCACTTGTTGTTGGGTTTGGCAGCATAGAGTTCATCAAGCATGGTATAGGGAACGAAAGTGTCGGCTGTGCCGTGAATGAACAGCATGGGTAGTGTGCTTTTCTTGAGTTGTTCTACGGCATTCGCTTTCTTGAACGACCATCCATAGCGCATGCGACAAACTGTGTTTGCAGTGTACATTAGCGGGAAAGGTGGCAGATGGAATTGTGTTTTAAGTTCTTTCTTGAATTCAGCCCACACAGAGGTGTAGCCACAGTCTTCAATGAGCGCTTTGACGTAGGAGGGGAGTTCGTCTCCTGACAGCATCATCACCGTGGCAGCACCCATCGATACACCATGAACTGCTACTTGGATACTATCACCAAAGATGGTGGGTAAGATGTCTATCCATTGCTCTACATCAAGACGATCCCTCCAACCCATCTGTATGTGATTGCCATCGCTCAGTCCTGCATAACGCAGGTCAGGCACAAGTACGTTGTAACCCATGTCGTGTGAGAACATTCGGGCATACGGCATCATCGTGATACCGCTGTTCGTGTAGCCATGCACGACTACGATGGTCGCGGCAGTGGGACGTGAAGCCTTGACATACCACGCATGCAGACGATACTTCGGTTTTTCTTTACAAGTGATAAAAGTGTCGCGGAGCGCACCAACACTATTCAGACTATCGAGCCAAGCGGCTGTGGTTTTATCCTGGCGCACGTTGCGCCATGAGAAAGCCGTGTCGCGCGCCGCCTTGTTGCCACCGGGCTTCAGAGAGTATCCCGTCATAAACCATCCTGCACCAAAACTGATGCAGGATGTGGTGCTACAAAGCAACATGACGACTGTCAGCGAGAGCAACAGATATCTATAACGTGTGGTTCTCAAAGCGGTAGGTGCCTATTTAAGGATTATTTCCCACTTTCAGCAGCGTCCCATCCTTGTGCGCGGAGGGGTATTTCTTCTGCATCGCCGCGACCTATGAGTGCTGTGCCGAGTTCGGCTTTTGTGATATAGCCTATTTCGCGGACATCATCTATTTGTGCTATCTTGTCATGGTCGGTGAGTGGTACGGTGAAAAGAAGTTCGTAGTCCTCGCCGCCGTTGAGGGCACAGGTCGATACGTTCATATTGAATTCTTCTGCACAGAGTGCCGTCTGATAATCGAGCGGGAGGCGTTCTTCGTAGATGCGACAACCCGTCTGGCTCGCCTTGCAGATGTGCAGCAATTCGCTCGACAGCCCGTCGCTGATGTCTATCATCGATGTGGGGCGGATACCTGCATCACGAAGTCTTTCCACGATGTCCTTCCGTGCTTCAGGCTTGAGAAAACGCTCGAGCAGGTATTCGTGTCCACTGAAGTCGGGCTGAGCAGAGGTTTCGTCGATGTTCTTACCTTCAAAGACTTTCTTCTCGCGTTCCAGAAGTTGCAGTCCAAGGTAAGCCGCTCCCAGATTTCCGCTCACACATATCAGGTCTGTCTCTTTAGCGCCATGTCGATATACTACGTCTTCCGCCTTTGCATCGCCTATGCACGTGAGCGACAATGCCAAACCCGTAACCGAAGCGCTCGTGTCGCCACCAACGAGATCCACACCATAGCGTTCGCAAGCCAACAGCAGTCCGGAGTAGATGTCATCAAGGTTCTCCACACTGAACCGCCGGCTCACGGCAATGTTCACGATGAGTTGCCGCGGTGTGCCGTTCATCGCATAGATATCGCTGAAGTTGACTACGGCCGCCTTATAACCAAGATGCTTTAAAGGGGTATAAACCAAATCGAAATGAATGCCTTCCATGAGCATATCGCTCGTTACGAGGGTGCGGCGGTCGCAATAATCCAACACAGCGCAGTCGTCGCCTATGCCGAAGGTAGTGGAGTCGTTCTTGGACTTTATGTTCTCTGTAAGATGCCTGATGAGGCCGAATTCGCCTAATTCTGAAATGGCTGTCATGGTTTGAACGTCTTGAATAATAATAACAAAGTTGAAAATCCGGAGCATACGCCCTCTTGATTTTCAACTTTTTATATCTTAGACGGGCGTATGCCGTCCTTTCTAAAAATTGGGGCTTAGAAGTAGAAACCTACACCAACTTTCACGCCTACTTCGCTGCCGTCGCTGAAGTGGTTGAGGCTCATGCGGTAGTAAACGGCGGGCTCAATGGAGATGTAGTCGTTGAAGTAGAAGGAATAGCCTGCTTCAACAGGAATCATCAGGTTGTCGTACTTTTTGCGTTCGGGCACCTTCACGATTTGTGCCGTGTATTCGCCTGTTGTTGGGTTCTGTACCATAGCAGCCATGTTTCTGTTCTTGAAGTTCTCATTGTGCTGGTAACGCACGCCTGCACCGAGATAGAAACCATGGTGAGATACGTAGTAGCGACCGCCGGCGCCAATGCCGAACTCATCGCTCTTGTGTTTGTGTTGCCAAGATGCGTCAGCGCGCGCCATGATGTGGTCTGCAACCATGTAACCTACTTCGGCACCGATACCGAGGCGGAACTTGTTTTGAGAACTATACGACAGGTCGAGACCGCTGAGGTATGCGCCTACGTACTTTGTGCCCTGTTCAAACTGTGCACTTGCGCTGATGGCTGCCACAAAGAGCAGCATTGCTGCAAAAATCTTTTTCATAATCTGTATGTTTTTTTATTGTTTTGTTTCTTTGGTGCAAACTTACAAAAAAAATGGGAAACGCGAGTTTTATCTAATAAAAATTGTTTTGAACTATTTTTTACTTCCTTCCTGCAAATTTAGTGATTGGTTCAATACTCAATACCGCCTGCACGGCCTGTCCTGCAGGTGTAAGGATTATCTCTCCTTGCGAAAGTGGTTGACAGGGACGAATGGCGAAATGCCCTGTTTGTCCTTCTTTCATGCGCTTGCTCAACTGCAATGCCACCCACCCCATGGTGTGTCGTAAATTTACTTCTACGCATGGGTTGATAATGATCTTTTCGAGTGCTATTTCTTCGTTCGTGCCTATAAGCATGGCATCGACACCGAGCACACCGCAATAGTCCTTACCTAAAAACTGCCCTAAATGCTTTGTTAGACTCGAAATGGTGTCTGATAGCGACACGCCGCAGAATGTTTGTGCACCCAGTAACGCAGGCGATACAATGTTTCCAACATATCCGCCTGAAGGGGTCGTGCTAAAAACGGATAGTCCTTCGTAATCTATATTGCCTTGCCCGTCAGCGCGGAATTCAAGGGCAAAATCGGTGAAGTCGCTATATCTCGGTTCCACTTCCATTGCGCCTTGCCGTTCAATTATTCGCTCTATCCTTTGTTGCTGAGTGTCTGTCGGTTTACCGGATATGTGAATAATGCCGCGCCCGCTTGACGACCATGGTGCTTTCACCACGACATCGCCCCATTGCTCAATGGCGTTGTCCACGTCGGCTTGCGTGGTGCACCACCGGCTTTTACAGGGGGTGTCGAGAAGCGAGAGCAGGCGCACAGTTGTCTTTCGGTTACTGAGCAGGCGAATCTTCAAGAGGGCATCGTCCGAAGGTAACAGGCAGTCGGGTGCACCTGCTTGCCTTAACTTGTGCACCAATGCCGCATCCCATCCCCAAGGCTGTATGTCTTCAATGTCGCTCCATGGGATTTTTGCGGTCTTGATACTACTTTCTGCCACAACCAAATCATCTGCTTTTGCCCAAATTTCAGGCAGTTCCCAAAGGTTGTCTGCCAAAAGGCGAGCCGCGCGTGTATGCGTGTAATAAGGTGTGCCTGCAGCAAGTGCCTCGTCATGACCGGGATTGAAAATATGAAGAATCATAGTCTTAAAACCCGTTTTGCGCATTCATAGCCCTCTTCGTAGAGTGCCGTTAACTTCGATGTGTCTTTCTCCAAGCGGTTCACCTCAATAGGCTTGACAGGGCGAATAACGACGACTTTTTCCTCCGCTTCAAGCCGTTCTATGAGTTCAAGTTGCTGGTTGTAGATGATAAATCGTTTTTTTAGTGTAGCCTGTAAGCGTGGATATTTGTGATAGATGAATTTAGAAAGGAACAAGTTCTTGTTTTTCTTACGATAGCCTCTGTTGCGCGTGAGCACCACCACGTTTCTTTCAAAACCTTGACTTATGGCGCGCTCTATAGGTATAGAATCGGCTATACCACCATCGAGCATCGGCACGTTGTCGACATTAACGATGGGGCATACGTATGGCAGGCTGCTTGAAGCGCGGCAGATGTCAAGCAGGCGCTTCCTGTCGGCATTTTCCGAAAGATAGCACGCTTCACCTGTCTGGCAGTTAGTCGTTACCATCTCATAGTGCATAGGGTCGCTGAAACAGGCATCGTAGTCGAAAGGTAAAATTTTATTGGGCAGGTCGTCAAACATCATTTTCAGGTCGAAAATGCTATGCTGCTTCAGGAAGTGGCGCATACCGATGTACCGATACTGTTCGAGCAGGTCGATGTTCGAGCGCCTGGCGCGTCCGCGCTGACGGCTCTTGTACGATAGTCCGTTGCATGCGCCGGCACTGACTGCCACACAATATGGGAACCGCATGCCGCAGTCCATCATGTAGTCAAGAACGCCCGATGTGAACACACCACGCATACCTCCGCCTTCCAGCACAAGACCCATGTTGTCGGAAAAAGATACCATCCGTTGAAAAATAGTTGCACAAAGGTACACTTAATGCAGAAAATAATTGTAATTTTGCGACTAAATTAAATCATCCTTTTTGTAGGACATCAACGCTTGTTCAGGGTGTCCTGTACATTAGGCAAAAAAAACAATAATCATGCTTTTCTCAAGACACACATACGTGGAGCGCAGAAAGCAACTCCGCGAACTCGTGGGCAACGGACTCATTTTGCTCTTCGGCAACAATGACTCTCCGATGAATTATCCTGCAAACGCATACAAGTTCCGTCAGGACAGTTCATTCCTCTATTTCTTTGCACAGCACAGAGAGGGTCTCGTTGGTGTGATTGATGCTGATAGTGGTAAGGAAACCCTCGTAGGCAACGAAATAGACATTGACGACATCATCTGGTACGGTTCTGTGGAAAGTGTGGGCGATTTGGCAGCACAAGCAGGCGTAGAAAACCATGCACCGATGGCAAAGTTGCAGGACATGGTAAGCGAAGCCATCAAGGCAGGTCGCCGTGTGCACTACCTGCCACAATATCGCCACGACATCAAAATTCAGTTGGCAGATATCCTCGGCACACATCCCAATAGCCTTGAGCCATCTCTTGACCTGATAAATGCAGTGGTAAAACTCCGCAGTGTTAAGTCTGCAGAAGAAATAGAAGAGATAGAGCGTGCCTGTGAGATTGGCTACCAAATGCACACCACGGCGATGCGTCTTTGCCGCCCGGGTGTGACTGAACAGTACATCAGCGGTGTTATCAGCGGCATAGCAGCATCATACGGTTGCATCACATCTTTCCAGAGCATTGTGTCGATGCATGGCGAGGTGATGCACGGCTATCCTTCGCCACGTCCTCTTGAAGCGGGTCGTTTGTTGCTTTGCGATGCCGGTGCTGAGACGAACGAGAACTATTGCTCCGACCATACGCGCACCACACCTATCAGTGGAAAATTCACGCAAAAGCAGAAGGAAATATACAGCATCGTGAGCGACTGCCACGACTTGGCACTCGATGTGGCAAAGCCCGGCGTGCGCTATTACGATGTGCACATGGACGTTTGTCGTCTTATGACAGACCGCCTCAAGGAACTCGGACTGATGAGAGGCGATACGGAAGCCGCAGTGGCAGCAGGCGCACATGCTTTATTCCTGCCGCACGGACTGGGACACATGATGGGCATGGACGTGCACGACATGGAAGGGCTCGGACAAATCCACGTGGGTTATGATGAAGAAACGCGCCCAAGCACACAGTTCGGAACCAACGCATTGCGTATGGGACGCCGTTTGCAGGAAGGTTTTGTCGTAACAGATGAACCAGGAATCTATTTCATTCCGGCACTTATCGACCTATGGCGTACCAATGGCACGAACGCAGAATTCCTCAACTTCGACAAAATCGAAGAATATAAGGACTTCGGCGGCATACGCATCGAGGACGATGTACTCATCACGAAAGATGGTTGCCGCTTCCTCGGCGAAAATCGTGTGCCATACCATATCGACGATGTGGAACAATTTCTTGCTGACAGAGACTGACGATAGATAATTCACAATAATAAAGATAAAAAAACAATGAAGAAATTTCTTTTGGCGGTTTTCGCCATAGTAGCACTTGCTGGCAATATGCCCGCTTCTGCACAGAATGAAAAAACGGAAACAACGTTTACCGTAGTAAAAGAAAATCCTATTACAAGCATCAAGAACCAGAATCGTTCTGGTACGTGTTGGGACTACAGTTCATTAAGTTACTTTGAAGCAGAACTTCTGCGTCTTGGCAAGGGTGAATATGACCTTTGCGAAAGTTTCGTGGCTTACAAGACTTACATGGACCGTGCAAAGAAGGCTGTACGCACACATGGTGACGTAAGTTTCGCTGAAGGCGGAAGTTTCTACGACGTGCTTTATTGCCTTAAGAACTACGGTATTTGCCCACAGGATGCTATGCCTTTCCCCGGTTCGCTCTATGGCGACAGCCTCTTCAACTCCACACAGATGTGGCCCATGGCTAACGGTATAGTGGAAGCCATAGCCAAGACGAAACAGAAGAGCATTCCTCTTGCGTGGACAAAGACTCTGGAATCCGTTTACGACAACTATTTCGGAAAGTTGCCTGAAGTGTTCGACTATAAGGGTAAAACCTATACACCGATGACTTTCTCCGAGAGCCTCGGACTAAACTATGACGACTACGTATCTATCACAAGTTACACCCACGAACCCTTCTACAGCCAATTCGCCCTTGAAATACAAGACAACTGGCGTTGGGGTTTGAGTTATAACCTGCCGCTTGACGAAATGATGGAAATCATGGACTACGCAGTTCGCAATGGCCATACCTTTGCATGGGGTGCTGACGTAAGCGAAAGTTACTTCTCACGCAGCGATGGAGTTGTAAAGGTACCTGCCGACATCAGAGATAAATCCACAACCGGAAGCGATGCAGAACGATGGACAGGAAAGGCAACAACGATAATCAAACCCACATCTGCCGAAGGCGAAAAGACTATCACACAGGAACTCCGTCAACGCGCATACGACAACTGGGAAACCACTGACGACCACGGCATGCTTATCTATGGTATTGCTAAAGATCAGAATGGACAAGAATACTTCATGGTTAAAAACTCATGGGGCGAATATGGCAAATACAAAGGTATGTTCTATGTGTCAAAACCCTATGTGGCTTACAAGACCATGAACATTCTTATTAACAAGAACGCAATCCCCAAAGACATTCGCAAGAAGATGGGTATCTGATACCATCACTATAAACCACTCATAAAATATAATAGCGCCCGGTCCAGAGGAAACATAACTCGGGACGGGGCGCATTTTCCAATGAAAAGGGCATCACATTTATTATTAGCATCAATCCTCGTTTTTCTCACTGTAGCAGGGTGTAAGCCGGATGGGGGAAATTCACAGGACACCGAAAAAAGAGAACAGACGGACTCTCTTGCCGCAGAAGTGCATCTCCAGCATGTGCCTGATACCATTACGCTCTCAGCTGATTATGCCATACTCATGGACATGAATACTGGCGACATACTTTATGGTAAAAATATGGATGCCAGAACGTCGCCAGCCAGTCTGACGAAGATGATGACCTGCATCTTGGCAGTGGAGCATGGCGACATGACGGAACAAATGACATTGGGCGACACTTGTCTCAAGAACTCCTACTATTTCGAGAACGAACAGACGTGGACACTACGGCGCGCCCTGCAGGAGATGATGATGCTCTCCGACAATGGTACGGCATATATGATAGCCAACCACTTCTCTTCACCCGACACATCGTTCATCGATATGATGAACATCAAAGCGAAACAAATTGGACTGAAGAACACTCACTTCATGAACCCCGTAGGCTTCTATGATCCGGAACACTATACTTCAGCACGCGATATGGCTAACCTCGCCCGTTATTGCATGAAAGACAATTGGTTTCGAATCATTGTTGCCACAAAGTATGACAATATCAGGATAGAAAAGAAAAATTCCTTCATAGACACTTGCAAGAACACTAACGATTTGCTCCATGACTACGAAGGCTGCATAGGTATCAAGACGGGATATATCCAAAAGGCAGGATATTGCATTGTCGTAGCGGCAAGTAGAGGAGACAGGACACTAATCGCAGTGGTCATGCAAACACCCGACAGGGAAACTCGAAATGCCGATGCCCGACGTCTGCTCGATGAAGGATTCAAACTCCAAGAACTCAAACCAGGAGAGAAACTGCCCGATGCGAAAAATGTGGTTACTCCCATAGATACGACCGATTCTACCAAAAGCCCCGAACCTCCCCAAGAGAAACCTGAAGTTGTGGCACCTGTCGCGAAATCCGAAAAGGAAGATTCGATAGATTTGGGAAAGACACTTGTCAAGTCGAAAGTTCCAAGAAAAAACCGTTATCACAGACATCGTTATCACCGTCGTCATCGACGATAAACAAGAAAAAGAATGGACTATTCCCCCTTTGCCCGACCGCTATATGTGATGCTAAAACCAATCGGCGCGCATTGCAACCTTGCCTGTGAGTACTGCTACTATCTGGAGAAAGCCAATCTCTACGACGGTGTGCCGCGCCACATCATCAGCGACGAACTCCTCGAAAAGTTCATACGCGAATACATAGGTGCGCAGACGATGCAGAGCGTGCTCTTTACATGGCATGGCGGAGAAACGCTTATGCGACCCATCGCGTTCTACGAGAAAGCCATGCGCCTGCAACAAAAATATGCCGAAGGAAGGCAAATAGATAATTGCATACAGACCAATGGCACGCTTCTCACAGACGAATGGTGTGAGTTCTTCGCCAAGAATAATTGGTTGGTTGGCGTGAGCATCGATGGCCCGCAGGAGTTTCATGATGAATACAGGCGTACACGGCAAGGATTACCATCGTGGCACAAAGTGATGAAGGGTATCGAACTGCTCAATAAGCACGAGGTGGAATGGAACGCACTTGCTGTAGTCAATGACTTCAATGCCGACTATCCGCTTGATGTTTATCACTTTTTCAAAGAGATAAATTGTCGTTACATACAATTTACACCCATAGTGGAACGCATAGTGGAGGGTGATGCTGAAGCGATAAAAACGAAAAAACGCTCAGCCAAATACAAGAGTTTGCCTCATCTCGCCAATCTTACAGATGATGGTGCCCCTCTGGCAGAATTCAGCGTTACGCCGGAGCAGTGGGGAAATTTCCTCTGCACCATATTCGACGAATGGGTGCGCAACGATGTGGCGGAATACTATGTGCTGACGTTCGACTGTACACTCGCCAACTGGATGGGCAAGCAACCAAGTATTTGTACCTTTGGCGCTTCATGCGGACATGCAGCAGTAATGGAATTTAATGGCGATGTGTATGCCTGCGACCACTTTGTGTTTCCGGAATTTAAACTCGGCAATATACGCGAGCAGTCGCTTGTAAGCATGATGTATGGCGAACAGCAAACAGAGTTCGGTAAACTCAAGACACAACTGCCCAAGCAATGTCTGGCATGCAAATGGAAATTCGCCTGCAACGGGGAATGCCCCAAAAACCGATTCGTGAAAACAGAAGGAGAGTACAATCTCAACTACCTCTGTGCAGGCTATAAGAAATACTTCGCCCATGTGGCACCCTACATGGAATATATGGCTGAGCAGTTACGCCAGGAATTGCCTCCGGCCAATATCATGGAATATCTCAAAACTCACAAACTCTGACTCAAGCCAAAATGGAAAACAAAAGGATATGCGTTTTGCTCTCGGGCGGTGTGGACAGCGCTGTAGTAACACATCTGCTCTGCGAACAGGGGCTCAAGCCCGACCTCTTCTACATCCGCATAGGCATGGACGGTGAAGTTCTCTCATGCACAGCGGAAGAAGACATAGAACTCTCGCAAGCCACGGCTGCCCGCTACGGACTGCCGCTCGAAGTAATCGACTTGCAGAAAGAGTATTGGGATAACGTCGTAGCATACACTATGGACCGCGTAAAACGCGGACTGACACCCAACCCCGACGTGATGTGCAACAAACTCATCAAGTTTGGCGCTTTTGAAGAAAAGGCAGGACGCGACTACGACGTTATCGCCACGGGGCACTACGGCACAATCATCGAAAACGGCATCGGTGCGCCAAGCCCCGAATTCAGTAAGGGACGATGGCTCGGTACAGCAGTAGATTCAGTAAAGGACCAAACGGACTTCCTTGCACAAATCGACAACTTGCAACTTTCCAAACTCATGCTTCCACTTGGACCATTACCCAAGGAAGAAGTGCGACGGATAGCCGAAGAAGCCAAACTTCCCAGTGCGCATCGTAAGGACAGCCAAGGTATCTGCTTCCTCGGAAAAATCAATTACAACGAGTTCGTACGCCGCTTCCTCGGCGAAAAGAAAGGTGCCATCATCGACATAGCATCAGGACGCAAAATAGGGGAACACAGAGGCTTTTGGTTCCATACCATCGGACAGCGCAAAGGGCTCGGACTGAGCGGTGGACCATGGTTCGTCGTACGCAAGGACGTGGAGCACAATGTCATCTATGTATCACAAGGCTATGACACCCTCCTGCAATATGGTAGAGAATTCAACCTCGCCGACTTGCACTTCATCGCGCGCAACCCATGGGAAAACAGTGAAATGCCGGAAAACGCTACAAAACTATCCACAGAAGGCATAGACATAGCCTTCAAAATCCGCCATACCGACACCTTCGCCGACGGAAAAATCACCCGACAGTCCGACGGTACCTACCACATCACCAGCCAACGCGACATACAAGGCATAGCCCCCGGACAATTCGGCGTCATCTACGACAAAACCAGAACCATCTGCATCGGCAGCGGCGAAATATCCATCTGATGCAAATGACGGATTTGAAATTGTCATAATAAGGCAAAATCATTTTGTCAATAATCGGAGACAAATCCAAGACTATCACCTAAACAAGTAACGAAAATAACAAAGATGCAGGGCATTGTGTCCTGCATCTTTATTATGATGTCGGAGAGAGGCGACTCGAACGCCCGACCCCTACGTCCCGAACGTAGTGCGCTACCAACTGCGCTACTCTCCGATTTTTGCGGTGCAAAAGTAATGAATTAAGCGGAATATGTGAAATGAATTTGAAAAAAATTGCTTTTGTTGCTTATTTTCCGCCTTTCGTTGTCATAACTTTCTGTTTTCTTCGTGCCATTTACGGCTTCACATTGATGTGGACAATGATTTTCTGCCTGCTTGGGTCGTTTGATAGGAGCAGAATGTCGCGTTTGCCTTTATCGGTAAAGATGTCGGGAGTGATGGTAATTCTCATCTTTGTCTTTTGATTAGGCTTTAACGTGGCATCCTTCACTTCCACGGCTGCTATTCCGCTATTGTATGGCTCGACGTGACTAAGTACGAGATCATCATGTCCTATATTTTTGATTTCTATAGTCTTGAACATCTTTTTCTTGCTCTTAAACTGCCCGAAGTCCACTATAGTATCTATTTTGGCTATAGGCATACTGCTCAAGTCGTTACCTACGGAGTTGATGAGTGGGAGGATAGTGGCAGTGAATTCCACTTCGTTGTCCTTTTCCATCAGGTCGCCATCGTATAGGCTTAAGAACACTTTATCGCGCTTGATGCCATAGTCAATGAATTCGTTTGTATTGAAAGCGAAGGTCAGCGTACCGGTCTCGCCGCGTCTGATGACTTCAGGCTCGCAACTCACCGACAGATAGGACGGCATACGCATCACGACAGGCTTGTATGGTTCATCGCCGCCATTATAGATGTTCAGCAGTGCCTTTGCCGTTTCGCCTTGATAAACATTTCCGAAATCGACATTGTCGGTACTCAGTTGCAATTTGCCTATCTTATATGCATACACTTCACGCTTACCATAATCCTCACCTTCATTGCCCTTCTTATTTATTGTTTCCGTTTCATTAACGTCTGCCACCACTCTTCCCGAGATTCTCAGATAGTAAGTCTTGTCGTTGAGGTCGGTCTTCATCCTGATGTTTTTGATGAAAGTACCGAGCATTTTTGCATCGTAGGTTACTTTGATTTTAGTATTTCCACCGACCGGGACCTCACTGCTGCTGACAGTTACTGCCGTACAGTTGCAATCTGCCTCAAGATTGGTTATCCTGAAGGGAGATGTTGACCTGTTTGAAACGACGAATGTGGCTGTTACCGGATTCTTCCAGAGCACATTACCAAACTTGTGATTCTTCTCATTAACAGAGAACACGAAGTTTTGTCCCTGAGCCAAAGATGAAGAGATGATAAACGACGACAATATGAATGTGAGTATTCTTTTCATTGCATTGTTTCCTGTGTATGAAAACCAAGTAGCATTGCTTGGGTCGGCAAAATTACGAAAAAATGTTGGATTACTTTGTTCAAATGACAGAAGTTAACTAAATTTGCTCAAAATAAGAAAACAATGCGATTTATTTCATGGAATGTTAACGGGCTTAGGGCTTGCTACGGCAAGGGGTTTTCTGATGCTTTCACTTCGCTCGATGCCGACATCTTTTGCCTTCAGGAAACGAAGATGCAGGCAGGTCAGTTGAATCTGGAGTTCGAGGGCTACGAATCATACTGGAACTATGCCGAAAAGAAAGGCTATTCCGGCACAGCCATCTACACACGTCTCAAACCTATCAACGTGAACTACGGCATGGGCATTGATGAGCACGACCACGAGGGCCGGCTCATTACTTTGGAGTTTGAAGATTTCTTCTTCATTACAGCATACGTACCCAATTCTCAGGATGGCTTGCGGCGCTTGGACTATCGCATGCGTTGGGAAGACGATTTTCTGGCATACTTGAAGGTGCTCGATGCAAAGAAGCCTGTCATAGTATGCGGCGACCTGAACGTGGCTCACGAAGAGATAGATCTGAAAAATCCCAAGACTAATCGAAAAAATGCCGGCTTCACCGATGAAGAACGCGCCAAGTTCTCCACATGGCTCAACGCGGGGTTTGTAGATACTTTCCGCCACTTTTATCCTGACACCGAAGGTGCCTACTCGTGGTGGTCGTATCGTTTTCGCGCCCGCGAAAAGAATGCCGGGTGGCGCATCGACTATTTCGTGGTGAGCAGCCGACTGACAGACCGCCTCGAAAGTGCTGGCATACACTCTGACATTTTCGGCTCCGATCACTGCCCTGTGGAGTTAGTCATAAAATAATTATCAAGACGCGAATAACCAAGACATCAATTCTTTTTCAATAGAATAAATAAAAATATGAAAGATTTTTTCAAATACGTACTTGCCACGATAGTGGGTATGCTGATTATGGGTCTTTTCACATTCCTCATGTTCTTCATCATGCTGATAGCCCTCTCTGCTTCAAGTGGAACAGGTAAGGTGACTGATGGTTCTGTGCTGAGAATAGAACTCAAAGGCACGCTTTCGGACCAGACGGTAGATAATCCCTTGGCACAACTTCTTGGCAATAAGAATCTCATGCAGCAGGGTCTCGACAATATTCTGGAAGCCATCAAGGAAGCCAAAACGAATGATGCCGTAAAAGGCATTTATATCGATGCAGGTGCCATGATGTCCGACTATGCAAGTGCAGAAGAACTCCGCAAAGCACTACTCGACTTCAAAACGAGCAAGAAATTCATTGTGGCATACGGCGACAACTACAGCCAGGGCGCATACTATGTCTGTTCGGTTGCAGACAAAGTACTCATCAACCCTGAGGGTATGCTCGACATTCATGGTGTGGCTTCTACCCCTATTTTCTACAAGGAATTGCTCGACAAAGTGGGTGTAAAAATGCAGGTATTCCGTGTGGGTACTTACAAAAGCGCTGTTGAACCTTTCATTGCTACAGAAATGAGTCCAGCCAATAGAGAGCAAGTTACATCTTACATCAACGATATTTGGAAAGTCATCTCAACAGACATTAGCAAGTCTCGCTCGATAAATGTAGATTCTCTTAACGCCATTGTTGACCGGTACGTCATGTTCCAAGACAGCAAGGAATACAAAGCATTGAAGTTGGTTGACCAACTGACCTACATTGACGAAGTACGCGACATGCTGCGTAAGATGAGCGGCGAGGAAAGGGTAACGTTTGTAAGTCCAGCCCAACTTGCAGAACTGCACAAAGGTGCGGCTGACGGCGAGACTATTGCAGTATATTATGCCAGTGGCAACATCGTTGATGAAGCCACATCGACTGCATTTGGCAGCGAAAGCGAGATTGTGGGACAGAAAGTTATCAAGGACCTCGACGAATTGGCTGAAAACGAGTACATCAAGGCGGTTGTCATCCGCATCAACTCAGGCGGCGGCAGTGCCTACGCTTCCGAACAGATGCACCGCGCCATCAGCCAGTTGAAGAAGAAAAAACCTGTTGTCGTATCAATGGGTGGTCTGGCTGCAAGCGGTGGCTACTACATGTCGTGTGCAGCGGACTACATTGTGGCAGAACCCACCACCATCACAGGCAGCATTGGCATATTCGGCCTGATACCTGATGTCAGCGGTCTGATGACAAACAAACTGGGACTGCATTTCGATGTGGTAAAGACTAATGAAGCATCCGACTTTGGCAACATGGGTCGTAGTTTCAACGAAAAAGAAAGTGCCGCACTGCAAGCCTATGTGGAGCGTGGATACGGACTATTCTTAAAGCGAGTGGCAGAAGGCAGGAAGATGCAGACAGCCAATGTCGACAGCATAGCACAAGGTCGCGTATGGACAGGATCACAAGCGCTCGGACTGCATCTTGTGGACAAACTCGGCACATTAGATGACGCCATTGCTGAAGCAGCAAAGCGTGCGAAAGTGGACAAATACCAAGCCGTATCGTTCCCTATACCACTACCATGGTATATGCAACTCAACGACGCTCTTAGCAGAGACTATCTTGAGAATCACATGCAAATGGCACTGGGCGAATACTATGAGCCGTTAAGATATGTTTATTCCATCAAGGGCAAAGACTGCCTGCAAGCCAAAATACCATTCGAGCCCAATCTGAAGTAAAAGATAATCAAAATTGAGGTAGGTTTATGCCTGGAATATCAATACTTTTTCGCCCATTTTCATGGATTTACGGTGGTGTGGTAGGCTTTCGCAACTTCCTGTTCGATGCCAACGTGCTTCGTCAGCGGAAATTTGACGTACCCATCGTAGCCATAGGAAATCTGGCAGTAGGCGGCACAGGTAAGACACCTCACACCGAATACCTTTATCGCATGCTCTCACGGCATGGCAAGATAGCCGTACTGAGCCGTGGCTACGGCAGAAAGAGCAAAGGCTTTCAGTGGGTCAATTCCGGCAATGAGCCGCTTCGTTGTGGCGACGAACCCAGTCAGATGAAGCGCAAGTTTCCCGAAGCCATCGTGGCAGTGGATGCCGACCGCGGTGAAGGCATTGAGGAAATCCTGAAAAAAGACAGCGTGGCAGCCATTCTCCTCGACGATGCCTATCAGCACCGCTACGTGAAGCCAGATGTCAACATTCTGCTGACCGACTATAACCGGCTCTATTGCGATGACCACCTCATGCCCGAAGGACGCCTGCGCGAGCCTATGACCAGCCGGCGACGGGCTGACATCATCATTGTCACAAAATGCCCTGCCGACTTGAAACCCATCGATTTCCAACTACTCAACAAGCGCACTAAGCCTTTCGCTTCACAGCACTTGTTTTTCACCACGAGTACCTACGGCGCGCCCTATCCGCTCTTTGAAAGCGAAGCGAAACCATTTACTGGCGGAAAGATTCTGGCTGTAACAGGCATAGCGCACCCCTCTCCTCTCGTTTCTCACCTCAAGACGAGTGCGCAGGTGGAATTGCTGCGCTTTCCCGACCACCACCGTTTCGAGACAGAAGACATCAAACGCATTGGCGAGAAATTTTCGGGCCATGACTTCATTATTACGACTGAAAAAGATGCACCGAAACTTATGGCACTTGAGCACGAAATGCCTAAAACAATGCGTTCGTCCATCTACGTTCAGCCCATAGAAGTGGAATTCCTGCACGATGATGCAGATAATTTCAAAAAAGTCTTGGAAAACGGACTATTCGGCATATAATATCATCAGACATAAAAAAAACAAACAATCTAAAAAACGCAAAGAACCATGATGACAAAAATCAAAGAATCAGCGGCATGGATTATGGAGCGTACAAAGGTGCGTCCTAAAACAGCCGTCATCCTCGGCACAGGGCTTGGCCGCCTTGCCAAAGAAATAGAAGTAATAGACGCTTTCTCTTACGAAGACATACCCAATTTCCCGGTTTCCACTGTGGAAGGCCACAAGGGACAACTCATTTTCGGGAAACTTGGCGAAAAAATCATCCTTGCTATGGAGGGCCGTTTCCACTATTATGAAGGTTACTCCATGAAGGAAGTAACGTTCCCCATCCGTGTGATGTACGAACTGGGCATCAAGAACCTCTTCGTCAGCAATGCTTCAGGAGGAATGAATCCTGACTTTGAAATTGGCGACTTAATGCTCATCACAGACCATATCAATTTCCAGCCGGAACACCCACTTCGCGGCAAGAACTTCCCCACAGGTCCGCGTTTCCCGGATATGAGCGAAACTTACGACCGCGAATTCCTCGACATGGCACGCCAGATTGCCAAAGAAAAAGGCATAAGAACCGTGGAAGGCGTTTACTTGAGCGATTCTGGACCAACCTACGAAACTCCTGCCGAATACAGGATGTACCGCATCCTTGGCGGCGATGCTGTGGGCATGTCCACCGTTCCTGAAGTTATCGTAGCGCGCCATTGCGGCATTCGCGTATTCGGTATGAGCGTCATTACCGACCTTGGTGTGGAAGGCAAGATTGTGAAAATTACCCATGAGGAAGTGCAGCGCGCAGCAGATGCTGCACAGCCACGCATGGCTGAAATCTTCCGCGAGATGGTGCGCCGCATCAAGGAATAGTCTCGATACTCTTTAAAGGCTGTTCTATAAATTAGGCTTGAATGATTTTTGAGTTATTTTGGTGTAGATTTTGATTTAAGTTCGCAGGTGCATAGCGGGCTATATTCCAAGAAGTCAAGTCAAAAGATGCCCAAAAGAACCAAAAAGCAGCAAGACTAATCATAAACAAAAAAACCTCAATATATAGAATACCCTTTAAACTCCAATCATTCAACATCATCTAAAATAAGAACATAATAATGAACAATAAGAAAATGAAAAGAACTTTTTTAATGTTGCTTGCAGCCTTCCTGATGGTAGGAACAAGTTGTGGAAAGAACAGTAATGGCATCGAAGAGGTTGTACCCGAGAACGAACAACCCGCACAGACACCTAAGGCTGTCCTCAAGAAAATTGATGCCAGCCTGACTGGCAAAGCAGTTTTCAAAGCCATTGCCGAAAATTACGAAGGCAAGGTTGTTGTCCTCGATTTCTGGGCTACATGGTGCGGACCATGCCGAATGGCAATGAAGCAAATCGATGCCATCAAGGATGAATTGGTAAAAAAAGGTGCCATCTTCGTTTACGTAACTGGTGATACATCGCCTCAGGCTGACTTCGATGCCATGTACAAGGGTATCGCCGGCGACCATTACCGTTTGCCTGATGCGCAATGGAAAACCGTTCTCAACCAATTCGGCATATCGGGTATTCCCTATTATATGATCCTGAAAAAGGATGGTAGTATCGCCTATACCCACATGGGCTATCCTGGCAACGATGAACTGAAAATGCAGGCAGAAATCGCTCTCAGCGAGCAAGCACAATAGTCCATTAAGTACCTAAACAACTAAAACAGGCACAGGAGAAAAACCTGTGCCTGTTTTAGTTGCCTTTACCAGCGCGTTAACTTCAGTTTCCGAGAACCAAGTTGACGAGCAGCAGAACAATGGGTATAGTTATCAGGAAGATGCCAATAATGTCGATGATAAGTCCCGACTTGATCATCTTCGTGATAGGTATGTAACCACTGGCATAAACAATCGCATTGGGCGGTGTTGATACAGGCATCATGAAGCCAAGCGATGACGACAGCGCTATACCTACAGCCACGGGCACCGGATTTATGCCAAGCGACAGAGCCGTACCAATGGCTATAGGGCCGATAAGGTTCGTTGCAGCAGTGTGCGAGGTGAGTTCTGAGAGTAGCAAGGCTGCCACACAGAAGATACCTACAAATACTATTGATGACGGATTCTGGCCCAACAATAACTTGAGACCTTCGCCTATCCAGTCCGACAGGCCAGTGGTATACATCAAGCCACCCATGGCGAGTCCACCGCCAAAGAGAAGCAGTGTGCCCCACTCCACACCTTCCACAGCCTGTTTCCATCTCAGTGCAGGACGACCATTGTCGCCTGGCAGGAAGAAGAGCAGAAGAGCACCAACCATGGCAGCGGCAGCCTCGGGGAAGTACTTGTTATAATCCTTCAGTATTTCAGAATCGGAGCCATATATCACGCTTAGGACACCCGGCAGCACCCAGAGAAGCACTGCTGTGGAGAAACCGATGAGTGTGCACACTTGCGAACGTGTCCACTTGCCCAATCCGCGCACTTTTTCTGCAATGAATTCCTTTGCACCGGCTATGTGACTGACCTCTGCAGGGAAGAGTCTCCAAAGCACCACGTATGCAACTAAAAAATAAAGTACCATGGCGATAGAACCCCAAACCATCCAGTTGAAGAACGAAACGTGAGGAACTTCTTTCGCCATTTCATCGAGGAAACCGATCATGATGATATTAGGAGGTGTACCGATGGGTGTGAGCACACCACCTATGGAGCAGGCGTATGCCGTCATGAGCATAAGGCCCGTGGCATATTTATAGTTTGAGAGGTCAATTTGTTTGCCTTGGCTCGCCATCATCTCACGTATGGTTTCAAGCAGTCCGAGAGCAATGGGGAACATCATGGCTGCCGTGGCGGTGTTGCTGATCCAGCCAGAGCACATCATACATGCCAGACCAATGGCAATGAAGATGCGTCGCGGCGAGTCGCCCACCCATTTCATCGACATAATACCATACGCTATGCGTTTGTCGAGTCCGTTCACCATCATCGCCTTCGCTATGATAAATCCTCCCATAAAAAGGAATATCATCGGACTTGCGAAAGCAGCGAAAGCCGTTTTCATATCCACAACGCCCAAGATTACACACAAGGTGGGACCTATGAGCGAGGTAACGGGAATGGGCACCGGTTCGCAAATCCACCAGATAGCCACAAGCGACATGATGGCAAGCAGATGGTGTGCCTCTGGCTTCAACGCATCAATCGGTGTAAGCCAGATAAGGACCGCACAAAGCGGACCAAGAATGGCACCTGCAATGTGTCGGTTTCTGTCGAATTTTGATTCTTCTTTTGAAGGCTGCGGGGGAGCAACGCTACCCCGTTGCTTTTCTTCAATAGTTAATTCTGCCATGGTTAATAGTTTTTTTGTATATAAATATGTTGATTTTTATATTTTTTCAGACCTCCGCTTGATTTATGAAAGCATTGTGCAAAATTACACAAAAATATGTTTAGAGGGTTCTTATTGTATAAAAAATGTCGTTCCTGAAGAAAGATATCCCTTTATACACTCCGCTTGCCGAGAACAATGGGTAAAAATCGCTTGAGAAATAGAATTACAGGCACAAAAACTAATGTCACTCCTATGGATGCGAGTAGGGTCAGCATACCGTTCGTTGCCATATCAAATTGCTGTTTGTCGATGATTTTGAGCAGTGGATGCATCACGTCGCGATGGAAGGTCAGGATGACGAGGGTGCCGATAGAGATATAGGACACAAGGCGCGAGCGAATAGCATCAAGCATAAGCGAAAGACACACCACGGCTGCAGAACCGGTTAGTGCAGCGATATAGAAGAGAATGAGAGAGTTTCCATATTCTCCCCTGTACATCCACGCCTCGCCATTGAAGTGGCTCACAGATGCCGTAATCGCAAAAAGGACGATGACCAGAAAGAGCAGAACATAGCGTTTATCACTCCGTTTGGCTGCCTCCAACGAACTACTCATGCGGAGTTTGAAGTTTTCACTCGTCAATGCGCATTTTGGTGAGAGACAATGTCCCAGAACAAAGAAAGGCATTGCACCAAATGCCGCAGGTAATGCCCAGGAATAGTTGTCGTGTGGAACTAACTTCACAAAAAGCAGTTGTAGCACAATGCATATTCCGGTAACAACTATAATAGAGTACCGCGAACGACTGCAGTACTGGAAGATTATTATCATCAGCACGAGGGCATAAACATACCATAGATTACCACAACCGGAAATGCTCGGAAGGGTTGCGCTGAAGTCCTTGACAACGCCAACACCGGTCAGAATGGCTGCCACAGAATACAGGGCTCCGCCATCGTCCAGATGCTTGAGCCAATAGCCTGCCACTTTCAGCGAGACAAGAATCAGATAAGGCACAATTAAGGTCCAGAAAACTTTGCTCCAAAAAACACCGTTACTTGCCTCATGGCGAGTAAGGTAGCCCGAAACAAGGAAAAACACCGGCACACTGAAAGCATAGATAAACGGAGTGAGCCCCGTGGGGAAACAGTGTCCCCACACGATGATAACCATACCGAAGGCTTTCATCCAGTCTATCCAATTCTGACGTGGCATCAATGAAGGCATATAACTTATATTTTGTAAAAAAACAACGCTTGCTTTAGAGCGTGCAAACGAAGATTGCGCAGATTGAATGCAAAATTACAAAATAATGGTTTACCAATAAAGTTTATTTCGTTAGAAATGTTTAACTTTGCACGATTTTATAAAGACGTTTAAGAATTTTTTTAAGAAACAATCAGATGAATGTGATTACAAAAACTGTCTCGCTGCCCGACGGAAGAACCATCAGCATCGAGACCGGTAAGTTGGCAAAACAAGCCGACGGAGCCGTAATGCTCCGTATGGGTAACACGATGCTGCTGGCTACCGTATGCGCTGCAAAAGACGCTGTACCCGGAACAGATTTTATGCCGCTGCAATGCGACTACAGAGAAAAATATTCAGCCGCAGGACGTTTCCCCGGAGGATTCACAAAACGCGAAGGACGGCCCTCAGACTACGAAATTCTCACCTCACGACTTGTTGACCGTGCTCTCCGCCCCCTCTTCCCCTCCGACTATCATGCAGAAGTTTTTGTAAACGTAACACTTTTCAGTGCCGACGGAATAGACATTCCTGACGCCCTCGCCGGTTTCGCCGCCAGTGCTGCACTCGCTTGCACAGACATTCCTTTCGAGGAACCCATCAGCGAAGTACGAGTAGCTCGCATCGACGGCGAATTTGTTATTAACCCCACTACCGAACAACTGAAGCATGCCGACATGGACCTTATGGTAGGTGCCACAGAGGAGAACATCATGATGGTTGAAGGCGAGATGGACGAAGTGCCAGAAAGCGCACTCCTCGATGCCCTCAAAGCCGCACACAATGCCATCAAGCCGATGTGCCAACTGCAGAAGGAACTCTCCAAAGAACTCGGTGTTGACGTGAAGCGCGAATATTGCCACGAAGTGAACGATGAAGACCTCCGTGCACAAGTGAATGCAGAATGTTATGCACCTGCATACGCCATAGCACAAGCAGGCGACCACGATAAGCATCAGCGCGAAGAAGCCTTCACAAAAATACGCGAAGACTTCAAAGAAAAATATGCTGCTGAACATGCCGACCTCTCTGCCGAAGAACTCGAAGAGAAAAACGCACTCATCGACCGCTACTATCACGACACAGAGCGCGATGCTATGCGCCGCTGTGTGCTCGACGAAGGCAAACGTCTCGACGGACGTGCCACAACCGACATTCGCCCCATCTGGTGCGAAGCCGATCCTCTCCCCATGCCTCATGGTAGCGCCATCTTCACACGTGGTGAAACCCAAGCACTCGCCACCTGTACACTCGGCACGAAACTCGACGAAAAACTCGTTGACGACGTACTCGACAAGAGTTATCAGCGCTTCCTCCTCCACTACAACTTCCCTCCATTCTGCACAGGCGAAGCCAAACCACAGCGTGGTACAGGACGTCGCGAAATTGGTCATGGCCACCTCGCATGGCGTGCTTTGAAAGGACAGATTCCAGCAGACTTCCCCTACACTGTTCGCGTTGTTTCAGACGTATTGGAAAGTAATGGTTCAAGTTCTATGGCAACCACTTGCGCTGGTACCCTCTCACTGATGGATGCTGGTGTGCCCATCAAGGGTCCTGTTAGCGGTATCGCCATGGGTCTTATCAAGAATCCAGGAGAAGACAAATATGCTGTACTGAGCGACATCCTCGGCGATGAGGACCACCTCGGCGATATGGACTTCAAGACCACAGGTACAGCAAAGGGACTTACTGCTACACAGATGGACATCAAGTGTGACGGCCTCTCATACGAAATCCTCGAAAAGGCACTCGCACAGGCTAAGGCAGGTCGCGAACACATCCTCGCAGAGATGATGAAAGCCATTAGCGAACCTCGTGAAGACTTCAAACCTCACGTTCCACGCATCGTGGCATTCGAAATACCTAAAGAATTCATCGGCGCTGTTATTGGTCCTGGTGGAAAAATCATTCAGGGCATACAGGAAGACACTGGTGCCACCGTTACCATCGATGAAGAAGATGGTGTGGGCAAGGTGCAAGTCAGTGCTCCCGACAAGGACAGCATCGATGCAGCCGTAGCAAAGATCAAGGCGATTGTGGCTGTGCCTGAAGTTGGCGAAGTATATGACGCCAAGGTGGTAAGCATCATGCCTTACGGCTGCTTCGTAGAATTTATGTCGGGCCGCGAAGGCTTGCTCCACATCAGCGAGATTGCATGGAAGCGCCTTGAGTCAGTGGAAGAAGCAGGCATCAAGGAAGGCGACCATATTCAGGTAAAACTCCTCGAAATAGACGAGAAGACAGGCAAGTTCCGCCTCTCACACCGTGTACTCGAAGAGAAACCAGAAGGCTGGGAAGACCGACCTCGCCGTCAGCGCCCCGAACGCGGTGAACGCAACGACCGCAACGATCGTCGTCACCGCCGCGACCGCGGACCACGCGACGAAGAAAAGCCCGCAGAGGAATAATCCTCCGGTGCTATAAAAGCGAATATGAATGACAAAGGCTATATGCTTGAAGCCCCTTGCAACGGATTGCTTGCAAGGGGCATTTTTTTTGGATTATACATCTTTTTCAACTTCTTTTCCCTACTCTAAAGCCTTGTGTGTAACAAAAATGTGTAACTTTGCGACAAGGTCATGAAGACATAACAGCACAAGATGCAAAAATAATCAACTCCAATACTTCAAACTAAAATGAGAAAGTACTTTTTCTGCACATTTATGACTCTTCTCCTGACAGGACTTGCTATGCCCTGTGCGGCACAAATTGAGGAAGAAGAACCTGTAGATTCCGTCCTTGAAGACAGCACAGCGATGGTTTTTGAAGACAGCACAGCGATGGCACCCTCGCTCAACGACATACGCTTTGCAGACTTCGAAGACGATGACTGGTTGGACAACGAATACATACGCACCGTGCGCAAGTATATCGACGCATACAATGAAGGAAAGGAAGAAAACGAACAACTGGAGGTTTACAAAAACGACATCAAGGGAAAATTTGTCATCTTAAACGTAGAACCATTCATGTTTGGCGGCCTCTTGATTCAAATCATCTTTATCGACAATCCTGAAAACATTTTCACAGCGTGGGTATATAGTTTTGTCGATGAAGAAACACGAACCATCTCTGACTATGAGGTCCGCATGTTCGCTCTCGAAGAAACGAAGTTCGACATGACAAAAGAACAGATGCTCGAATTGTTGAAAGAACATCCTGAATACAAACTTTGGTAGAAGACACTGGTATGAAGATAGTCATCGACAATGCCATACCTTACATACGCGGCGCAGCAGAACTGTTGGGCGAATGTGTTTATTTGTCTGGTAGCGAGATCTCTGCATCTGACGTGAAAGATGCCGATGCGCTCATTATCCGCACAAGAACACACTGCGACAAGGCACTTTTAGAAGGTTCGTCAGTCAAGTTCATTGCCACTGCCACCATCGGCTACGACCACCTCGACACAGCCTATCTCGACGAGGTGGGCATCGGCTGGACCAACTGCCCGGGCTGCAACGCTGCGAGTGTGGCACAGTATGTGGAAAGCGCCATGCTGCAACTGTCGACGGAAGGCGTCATCAGTCTGGCAGATTGCACAGTGGGCGTCGTCGGAGTGGGACACGTGGGGAGTCTTGTGGCTGCACGACTGTCTGCACTGGGATGCAGTGTACTGAAGAACGACCCACCTCGGCAAGAGCGCGAAGGCGGCTATTTCGTCAGTCTGGCAGACATACAGCAGGCAGCAGACATCATCACGTTCCACACCCCTCTAACCACCACTGGTCCACATCCCACGCACCATCTCGCATCAAATGCCTTCATGCGCGGACTGAAGAAGCGCCCCTTAATCATCAACACCAGCCGAGGAGAAGTGGTGGACACTACGGCACTTAAGACAGCCATCAGCGAAGGGCTCATCCGCCAAGCCGTCATCGACACTTGGGAAAATGAGCCACACATCGACCGCGAACTCCTCGCCAAAGTCTGCATCGGTACGCCCCACATTGCGGGCTATAGTGCTGATGGAAAAGCCAACGGAACAAGAATGGCGCTGCAAGCCGTAGCAAAGTTCTTCGGCATAGAGAAAGAATTCGACATACAGCCACCAGAACTGCCCGAAGGCACCATAACTGCCAGCGACCCCGTGGAGCGGAAACTGCAATTCTACAACCCCCTGCGCGACAGCGAGGCATTGAAAAAAAACCCTACTCTCTTTGAACAACTGCGTTCCAACTATCCCCTACGAAGGGAATATATACCAATGATAAATCAATAAAATCTTTCTATTATTTATGTACAGAAAAATTCTCCTCGCACTCTTGTTGCTAACCACATTATCGTGCAAATCAGAAAACAGCAACACCGTCAAAACACAAGAGGACACCATCGGTGTACAAAATGACACCGCCGGCGTACAAAGCAATACTGACAGTGTACAAAGTAATACCAACAGTGTACAAAACGATAGCGACATTGTTCCAGTTAACACCATCAAGGTACACAGTGCGGCAATGAAACGCGACATAGCCTGCGTAGTAATTCTGCCCGATAATTACAACACAGCCAACAAATATCCCACGGTGTATCTGCTCCATGGGTATGGCGATGATGAAACTGGATGGATAACCAGACAACCGCGCCTCACCCAACTAAGCACACAACTGCAAATGATTATTGTATGCCCTAACGGAGAAAGGTCGTGGTATTTTGACAGCCCCATCAATCCGAAAATGCGCTTCGAAACTTTCATCTCTAACGAACTCGTCAATTACATCGACAACCACTATTCCACCTTCCGCGAACCAAGCAAGCGCGCCATCACAGGACTAAGCATGGGCGGACACGGTGCCATGTGGAACGCCATACGCCATCAGGACGTGTTCGGTTGGTGCGGCACAATGTCGGGGGGAGTGGACATAAGACCTTTCCCAACCCGATGGGAAATCAGCAAAGCACTCGGCAACTATAATACCAACAAGCAAACGTGGGAGAACCACACTGTTATCAATCAAGTGGACAAAATACGTCCCGGACTGGGCATCATCATCGACTGCGGAACAGAAGACTTCTTTTTCAAGGTGAACCAAAACCTGCATCAAGCACTTACGCAGCGCAAGATTCCCCACAACTACTCCACCCGCCCCGGCAATCACAGTTGGAATTATTGGAACGTATCAATAATCTATCATCTGAACTTCTTCAGCAAAGGATTTGGCAACCTCAAGGTTCAGAAATCAGCCAAGGCTGCCTGAATACAAGTATAGAAGGTAAATAAACAACAATTCCCGGAAACCGCGACTGAAAATGGTTTCCGGGAATTGTTGTTTTTATTGGGATGACCGCTAAATTGTTAGTTTAGGGCAACGCTAGTTTGAAAATTATTGGTGTCTGGTAAGAGTTTTATGGACTTAGCCAGAAGCCTTTATGCATGGGTGTTTTGAGGGGGAGTAATCTTTGATGGCTTACTCTTTGACTTTGTTGCGTCAGTTTTAGCGCTATAAATTGAAAGTGTATCAAACGATTATATCACGGACGTTCTTGCAAGATAATATTTAACAAACCTACAACGTCATTAACATCCAAACGATTGTTTTTGTCAATATCTGCAATGTCATTTATAAAAGAATTTGATGTATTTCCAAGGATATAATTCACCAAAGTTGTTATGTCCGAAACATTAACGACTCCATTACCATCAACATCACCGACTTGAAAGTTTTGAATATTCAGAAAATTAAACTTCGAGTTGTTGGTTGCAGAACAGTTTATTGCATAACTGATACCTCCTCTGATGGCATTGAATCCCACAATGTTGTTGATTGAAATGCAGTTTCTACAAAATATGGCTGTTTCTGTTTCAGTGGAGGATATACCTTGTGCTGAAAAGCCTGTACCTTCACGGTTGGTACCTGTCCAAAGATACCATGGACCATTATTTCTTGTTATTGTTTCTTTGCATGAGGTTTGGCCACCTGATGCAGGTGTAATCCCATTTCCATTGTATTCAAACAAACCTCCTAAATGATGGCTTTTGCTGTATTCATGGCAACTCTCTCCATCATCGCTATTGTCATGACCATAGCAGTTTTCGAAACTAATTTCGCTATTATTTTCTACCGATGCATGAGTATTAAATCCATCATTAGATGAGCCAAAGGCTTCGCATGAAATGACATCCATAGTTTTGCATCCTGCAAAATTAAATGCACCTGTAGCATTACACATACCAACAGATACATTTTCAAGGCTTCCTGTCAAATTATTAAGAAGAAGGCACGAGTATAATATTTTTATGTTATTAATAGTTATGTGATTTTCTGAAGAAGAGTACACATCGTAACGAGGAACGACTACAGGCGTTGCAGACAAATCTGTCTCTCGAGGCACAGTAAAATAGAGTGTACCGTTTGAAACAGTCCAATGTAATATGCTATCTGAATTTTGCCAATTTTCGTAATTTTCATCGGAATGATATATTCTTGTCGATGGCATTCTGTATTTTCTGCCACCATGCAAAAAATGTCTCTCATTTTCTTTTATCCTTGTTATTGTATCCGGTACTTCATGTAACCAAAGGAAAGATGTACTTGGAACAGAGAAAGGTAACTTTATACTATACAGTGTTTTTACGGTATCAACTAAATTTGCATTGTCTATCTTGAATCCATTGATAATTCTTACATTGCCTTGTCCTATCAAACCTTCATAATTTGCCAAGTCAATTTCAGGACTATAATAATCTCCATCCAACATTACAAGTGTACCTCTTGGAGATAGTATCCTGTTGGCTTGATTTATTGATAAAACAGGTGCTGCTGCAGTAAGACCATCATTTCCGTCGTTGCCGCATTGCGATGAAACATATACTATATCAGGTGCATTATTTTGGCATTTATAGTCTGCGTGACAGACTAATCGCGTCGTTTGGAGAGCGAAAGTTTTTAAAGAATTGATTATGGCATATCTTGCACTACTTGGCACACTTATTTCATAGTCTTTTTCTCCTCGAAGCGCCTCGTAACTACCCACAACAGTTAAACTATCCTCCGCATACCAAACAACGACGGGGTAAAGAGTAGTTGCAGTTTCGGAAGCCAATTTATTGTGGAGAAGGAGTTTTTTCACTCCTTGCATATCCACCATTTTGGTATGCACATAAGATGTTGCTGTACCACTGACTCGACCATTTGCTCTGACAAGACCTGTTTCAGAAAACGATCTGGCTGTAAGAAATTGATAGATGGTTTTTTCTTGATTTAAAGTATCAATAGCGTTTTGAGATATTGCTGCATTTGAAATCATCAAGAATATAGATATTACAAAGTAAAAACGGTATTTCATTCTTTCATAAACAAATGCCTATGAACTCCCCACGTTTGGTCTTGATTATTAAAAATGATTTGCAGGATATAAAAAGACGTGGGAGTTCTGTTTCTGCTGCCTATCCCACTGTCAGGCTCTCGCATCGCCCTATGCCAAGGATAAGCAACGCCAGTTAGCCCACGCCAAAGCATATATCAATGTACGACTGTTTGACATACCATCAAACAGAGCAGACGTATGATTACGCTTCTCGTGGACGCCTCGTTGCGCTATCTTCTTGGCATTGACAAATTTGCGAGATTTGACAGTAGAAGATAAACGTTCGTAAACGTCCTTTCTCAATCGGCAGGTTTTAGAGATACATCTCCATCATTCCTTTTTCCGACTGAATCCTTATGTATATTCCCACCTCCTCTACGGCTAATGGGATAGTGCAAAATTAAAGATTATTTTTGATTTGAAAAACACTATAACGATAAATAGTTTTTCATCTAAAAAGTTATAAGGTTACGAGAAGATATTCTCATAACCTTATAAAGGGTGTTCTATAAATATGACAATTTCCTTAAAACTATTCAGCCTTTCACATTGCCGACCTTAATAAGGTATTCTGCAATCTGAACGGCATTGAGTGCAGCACCCTTGCGGATTTGGTCGCTCACAATCCAGAAGGTCAGTCCGTTAGGATTGGCGAGATCCTTGCGGATACGGCCCACATAGACATCGTCCTTTCCTGCCAAGAAAAGCGGCATGGGATAAATACCTTTTGAAGGATCATCCATGAGTGTAAGTCCTTCTCCTTTTGCAAAAGCATCACGTGCTTCTTCCACACTGACGGGGCGCTCTGTTTCCACCCAAATGCTCTCGCTGTGGCTACGAAGGGAAGGAACACGCACACACATCGCACTTGTAACGACGTCGCTGTGCATAATTTTCTTCGTCTCGTTGTACATTTTCATCTCTTCCTTCGTATAGCCATTCTCGGTGAAAACGTCGATTTGGGGTATCACGTTGTAAGCCAACTGGTGTGGGAATTTGCTGACCGTTACCTCTTCGCCCGCAAGCGCCTGACGATATTGATCATCAAGTTCCGCCATGGCAGCAGCACCGGCACCGCTCGCACTCTGATAACTTGCAATGTGCACTTTCTTTATATGGCTCAGCCGCTCTATGGCTTGCAGTGCCACCACCATCATGATAGTGGTGCAGTTAGGGTTGGCAATGATGCCACGAGGGCGGTTCAGGGCATCTTCCGCATTACATTCGGGCACCACGAGAGGAACATCGGCATCCATGCGGAATGCACTCGAATTGTCAATCATCACCGCACCATATTTAGTAATCGTTTCGGCAAACTCCTGAGACGTGCCGCCACCAGCAGAGGTAAATGCTATGTCAACACCTTTGAAGTCGTCGTTATGCTGAAGTTCCTTTACCGTGATGTCCTTACCACGGAAACTATATGTTCTTCCTGCGCTGCGTTTGCTGCCAAAGAGCAACAATTCATCGATTGGAAACTCACGCTCCGCGAGGATGCGCAAAAATTCTTGTCCTACGGCGCCACTGGCACCAACAATTGCTACTTTCATACTGATTATCCGTTAAAACCGTGCAAAAATAGAGAATTCCCAATTAACAAACGCGATGGAGTGCCACTTTTTTTGCACCTTTGCACATTGAAACGCCTTATTTGCTCCATAATGACAAACAGAGGTGATAACTTAACCAATAAAACGCATACATAAGTAAATTGTCATCGTTTTTGCCCATACAAGACCCCACGTGGACGTTCTTTATAGTTTTGAGCGTCATTCTCTTCGCCCCAATGCTGATGCATCGGCTGCGGATACCGTCCATTGTGGGTATGATTATTGCAGGCGTACTGATAGGTAAGTATGGATTCAATATCCTGGAGCGCGATGACAGTTTCAAACTCTTCGGAAAGGTGGGTGTGTACTACATCATGTTCCTCGCATCGCTTGAGATGAACATGCAGGACGTAAAGTCCATACAGAAACAATACCTTACCCTGGGCTTGCTATCATTCCTGTTCCCCGTTTTGCTGGGATTCACAGCCAACTACTATATCATGGGCTACGGCATCATGGCAGCCGTACTCATGGCAGCCATGTATGCTTCGCACACATTGATTTCCTACCCCATCGTGATGCGCTATGGCATAGCGCGAAGAAAGAGTGTGAGCATAGCCACGGGCGGCACCATAGTGGCAGACGTGCTGACACTTCTTGTACTCGCCGGTGTTACAGGAATGCTCGACGAAGACGCATCCAACCTACACATGCTCTACCTGGCATTGAAAGTCATGGTAGTGGGTGCAACCATACTCTTCATCTTCCCAAGAGTGGGACAATGGGTGTTTAGGAGATACGATGAAGTGGTTGTGCAGTACATCTTCGTGCTTTCTATGGTTTTCCTCGGGGCAGGATTGATGGAAATAGCAGGCATCGAAGGCATACTCGGCGCCTTTCTTGTGGGTATTGCGCTCAACAGACTTATACCACCTTCTTCGCCATTGATGAGCCATATCGAATTCATCGGGAACAGCATCTTTATACCCTATTTTCTTATCGGTGTGGGCATGATGATCAATATCCAGACATTCATGGACTACCGCCAAACTTTGCCGTTAGCGGCAATAATGATTATAGTGGCAACTATGGGAAAATGGCTCGCGGCATTCGCCACTCAAAAAGCCTTCCACCTGTCCAGGAACGACAGAAAACTCATGTTCGGACTCACATCGAGCAGGGCTGCGGCAACGCTCGCCGTCGTGCTCGCGGGTTACGAACTCAAGGTGGTGGACGACACCGTGCTCAACGCCACAATGCTACTCATCCTCTTCACTTGTATCATCAGTTCATTTGCCACAGAACATACCGCAAGAGACATCGCACTGAACGAGAAAGACACCATCGAAGAAGTGGGCGACAAAGACCAAATTCTCGTGGCACTATCGAACCCCGAAACAGTGCAACCGCTCATGAATGCCGCACTTATGTTGCGCTCTAAACGCGACGGAACCCAAATCAGTGCCGTGGCTGTGGTGCTCGAAAACGACAGCGCAAGAAGAACCCAAACCGCAAAGCAATTAGAACAAGCGAAGAAAATAGCGGCTGCAGCAAATGTGGGTATCAATACATATAACCGATGGGCGGTAAACATCACAACAGGAATCTACCATACGATGATGGAAATCGGATCAAGTGAACTACTCATCGGACTACACCAGAAGACAAGGCTCTCTGACAGTTTCTTCGGAAAATTTACATCAGACATACTTGCGTCAGTGCAGCAACAAGTAGTGGTATTCCGACCCATTGTGCCGCTCAACACGATGAGGAGAATACATTTACTTGTCCCGAAACGCGCAGAATTTGAACGCGGATTCCAACACTGGCTCAACCGAGTGGCAGGACTCGCGGAACAACTCAGTTGCACAGTTGAAGCCTATGCCACACCGCCCACAATAAAAGCAATGGAAGACTATTGCGCCAAACACAAACTGCGCATTGTACTCGAAACTCACGACTACAACACATGGAACGACTTAAGCCCTATCGTCCATCGCACACGACCCGACCACCTCTTCATCGTGGTAATGGCACGCTTCGCCTCCCTATCCTACCACAAGTACATGGAGCGCATACCCGACCAAGTGGAACGCTATTTCTCTACGCGCAACCTCATCATCATCTTCCCCGACCAATTCGCTGGCGACACGACCACTTCTACCATACGAAGCGGTGTGCCCATCAACGTAAGATAATAAAGCAAACATAGGAAAGACCATAACCTTCCCTTTTTATTATAACGCATCTTATGATTCATCTTCAAAACATACACAAGAGTTTCGGCAATCTGGAAGTGCTCAAAGGCATAGACCTCGACATTGCCGAGCACGAAATAGTAAGCATCGTAGGACCCAGCGGTGCAGGAAAAACCACCCTCCTGCAAATCATAGGCACACTCTACAAACCAGATGAAGGCTGTGTGGAAATACAAGGCACAGACGTACTGCGACTTTCACGCCGCGAAATATCGAAATTTCGAAACAAACACCTGGGATTTATCTTCCAGTTCCATCAACTGCTACCGGAGTTTACAGCCCTGGAGAACGTGATGATACCAGGCATGATAGCCAAAAGGAAAAACAAGGAACTCAAGGAAGAAGCCTTGAAACTGCTCGAATTCATGGGGCTCAGCGACCGTGCCGACCACAAGCCATCAGAATTGTCGGGCGGCGAAGCACAGCGCGTGGCTGTGGCAAGAGCACTCATAAACCACCCAGACGTTATCCTTGCCGATGAACCCAGCGGTAGCCTCGACTCGCACAACAAAGAAGAACTCCACAAACTCTTCTTCCAACTGCGCGAAGCCATGGGGCAGACTTTCGTCATCGTAACACACGACGAAAACCTTGCAAAGACCACCGACAGGACGATACATATCGTGGACGGGAAAGTGGTGTAAATCCCCCAAAAACAACATCGCGATAACACCATAAAGGATATGATACGACTCGGCGACTATAACCATCTGAGAATTATTCGATTTACTGATCACGGCGCTTACCTCGACGGCGGCAACGTGGGCGAAATACTGATGCCGAAAAAATATGTACGACAGGAAATGCGACCAAATGACGAAGTGGACGTCTTTGTTTATCTCGATCAGGAAGAACGCCTTGTAGCCACTATGGAAACACCATTGGCAAGAGTAGGCGACTTTGCCTGTCTTGAAGTGGCATGGGTCAATGCCTACGGTGCTTTCCTCAACTGGGGACTCATGAAGGATCTCTTCGTGCCCTTCAGAGAACAAAAACGGGAAATGGAGCAAGGGAGATCATACATCGTACACGTGCACATCGATGAAGAGACCCACCGCATAGTGGGATCCGCTAAGGTGGAACGATATCTCACACCTGCAACTCCTTCCACCCACCACCGAGGGCAGGACATAGAGGTACTCGTATGGCAGAAAACACCATTAGGCTTCAAGGTCATCGTGGACAACGCATACACAGGCCTTATCTATGATAACCAGATTTATGACGTGCCGCATACCGGCGACCGACTGACCGGCAGCGTAGTCAAAGTACGACCCGACGGAAAACTCGACATATCCCTGCAACGCATCGGGAAAGGGCGTTTCGAGGACTTTGCAGAGGTGCTCCTCGAAGAACTCCGGAATGCAGGAGGAGAATTGCCTTTCTCCGACAAGAGCACACCTGAAGAAATAGCACAACGCTTCAGCGTGAGCAAAAAAACATTCAAAAAAGCACTCGGGACACTCTATAAACAGCACAAAATCCTGCTAAAAGAGGAAAAAATCTGCCTAAACGAATAAAAAAATAGAAAAAAAGTATTTTTTTTGCAAAAAATATTGCGTTATTACAAAATTTGCATTATCTTTGCACCAAAATTATAAGATATCTATAATTAAATCTCTATATAAGTTCTGTGAGGCTACTTGACGTTGTGAAACATTGAGTAGCCGTTTTTTTTTCTTTTGGCTCGAAAAGTTCTGATTTATAGAATACCCCTATAATATTACAAAGACAGTAATCGCCGGAGTTCATGAGCCGCCTTTTCCGGTGCTCCGGGCAAGCCCAGCCGACGGTTGAGGTCTTCATAGTCCTCTAACATTTTCTTGCGCGTCTCACCATCCTCCGGAAGGAGTTTCTTCAGTTGCTGCGTAACGTTCTCCACAGTCATATCGGTAGCGATGAGTTCAGTTACAACTTCTCGCTGACAGACGAGATTGACGAGGCTGACGTATTCTGTCTTCAACAGTATCTTTCGCAGCAAAGGGATAAGCCAACTGAATGCCATGCGATAGCACACGATTTGCGGCACACCGAAGAGGGCTGTCTCGAGAGTGGCTGTTCCACTGGTAACCAGTGCAGTCTTTGCGTGAGACAACAATGAATAAGTTTCGTTCTTCACCATCAATGGAACTGGTGTTCCCGCGGGAAATTTTCTGATGATGTCGTTATAAAACTCCTCTTCCACTCCCGGCGCTGCTGCAAGTGCAATCTGAAAACCCTGATCCATAAATGGCGCCATGGCTTGACACATGCGCCGTAAGTTGTTCTTTATTTCCTGTTTTCTGCTACCGGCAAGCAGTGCTACAAGATGCTTCTTTTCGTCAAGTCCGTGACGCTGAAAAAAGTCTGCTGCTGATTCGTTGTAGGATTTCTTGAAAGCATCTACCTCATCCACCGTAGGGTTGCCTACATAACTGATGTCGTAGCCATGCCGCTGCCTGAAATAATCCACCTCGAAGGGAAGTATGCTCAGCACGCGGTCCACGTCGCGACGGATGTTCTTGATGCGATACTCCTTCCATGCCCATATTTTTGGTGAGATATAATAGTACACGGGACAAATGGCATGTTTATGAACATATTTGGCTATGTCGAGGTTGAATCCCGGATAGTCCACGAGTATGACACAGTCAGGCTGCCACTGCTGAATTTGCTGCTTGCACTGGCGCATACCTCGCAATATTTGGGGCAGATGGAGCACAACGGGCAAGATACCCATATATGCCAATTGCCTGTAGTGCATGAGGAGATTCTCGCTCCCACCCTCTTTAGCCATAAGGTCGCCGCCGTAGAAGTGGAACTGAGCCTCAGGATCACCGGCTTTAATGGCTTGCATGAGGTTGGCAGCATGCAGGTCGCCACTGGCTTCTCCGGCTATGATAAAATACTTCACGATGATTAAGCGAATAATGTTAGGTAAACAAAAGAGTCTCGTCAGAGCACATTGTTTAGGATTTCAAGCAATCCGTACGATGTAACGTCAAGCGTTACGGGCGTTATTGCCACATATCCATGAGCGAGTGCCCAACTGTCGGTATCCTCCTGCGGCTCACCGATGTCACGCCTGTCTCCTGTGAGCCAATAGACAGTCCCTCCTTGCGGCCGTTTAGCCTTAGTGAATTCATTGTCCCACTGCGTATATGCCATTCTGCATACCTTCGTACCCTTAAACTTTTCACATTTAGGAAAGTTCACATTCAGGCAGGAAAAATGCGGCAAACCAACAGTTATTGCCTTGAAAACAAGGTCGATGATGTATGGACGCAATGGTGTAAAATCAGCATCTGGATTGAAGTCGCATAACGAGAATGCCATGGAAGGATAGCCATGGAGCGCACCTTCATAAACAGCCCCCATAGTCCCACTATAATGCGCATTGACCGACGAATTGTCGCCATGGTTGATGCCAGCCAGCACAAGGTCGGGGCGACGCCCCTTGAGCAGATGCGCATGAGCCAGTTTTATGCAGTCGGCAGGAGTGCCGGAACAAACATAAACCTTCAATCCGCGCTCTTTTCTGACGAGTTCACATGTTATGGGCACATCGGCAGTAATGGCACAACCCATACCCGACCGCGAACGTTCCGGTGCCACCACGAGAAGGTCCGCCAATGGGCGGAGCGTGTCAATGAGTTCGTTGATGCCCTTGGCTGTGTAGCCATCATCGTTAGAAATCAGAAAAAAAGGTCTGTTTCGCTTCATGGAATAACTTCAAGGAGTTCAACTGCAAAATTATGAAAAATATATGAATTAACGACAGAGACTTGCCGTTTGATTTCAAAATGAGTTCAAGCGCAATTCGTAAAATTTTATAACCGCGAAAAAACACAAAGGCTACATTTACAACATATTTTAAGGAGTTTTAAGATTTAAAACCATATATTATTACAGAATTTCGTACCTTTGCAAACTCATTGTACCCTCCCGAGTCTACAGATTCCGCATCGACTAAGACATAGGGTATGATAACAATGCTAAACAAAGGAATTATGGGTAAAATCATTGCGCTTACCAACCAGAAAGGCGGTGTCGGCAAAACAACCACCGCCATCAACTTGGCAGCCTCGCTGGCTACTCTCGAGAAGCGCGTGCTGGTAATCGATGCTGACCCGCAGGCCAATGCCAGTTCAGGGTTAGGTGTAGATTTGAGTAAAATAGACTGCTCCATCTACGAATGCCTGATTGACCAAGCCGACATACGCGAAGCCATCTACACCACCGACATCGACCTTCTCGACATCATTCCCTCCCACATCGATCTGGTGGGTGCAGAAATAGAGATGCTCAACTTCGACAATAGGGAATTCATCATCAGGAACCTGCTGACACCCTTGAAGGACGAATACGACTTCATCCTTATAGACTGCTCGCCTTCGTTGGGACTTATTACAGTAAATGCGCTCTCTGCAGCCGACTCTGTGATTATCCCCGTGCAATGCGAATACTTCGCCCTTGAAGGTATAGGCAAGTTGCTCAGCACCATCCGCATCATCAAACGCAAACTGAATCCCAACTTAGAAATTGAAGGTTTCCTCCTGACGATGTACGACAGCCGCCTGCGACTTGCCAAGCAGATTTACGACGAAGTGAAGCACCACTTCCAGGAATTGGTATTCAAAACCGTCATACAGCGCAATGTAAAATTGAGCGAAGCGCCGAGTCATGGACTGCCCGCCATTCTGTACAATGCCGACAGCAGGGGCGCCAAGGACCATCTGGCTCTCGCGAAGGAAGTGATTGACAAAAACAGTTAAAGCACACCATTTTCCACGAAGCCAAACAAAACAAAAGACGACAAATGGCAGTAAAAAAGAAATATCCCGCATTGGGTCGCGGGCTGAGCGCCCTCATCGACACAGAGGACGAAATCATCACAGCGGGTTCATCGTCCATCCACGAGGTGGCGATAGAAAAAATCAAGGCTAACCCCAACCAGCCACGCCACGAATTCGACAAGACGGCGCTATTCGAATTGGGAAAGTCCATTCAGGAGTTCGGCATCATACAGCCCATCACGCTCCGCCAGATGGAGGATGGCTATTATCAGATTATCTCCGGTGAACGCAGATGGCGTGCATCGCAACAGGTAGGACTAACCAAGATACCTGCCTACATCCGCACGGCAGACGACGAGAACATGATGGAGATGGCTCTGGTGGAAAACATACAGCGCCAGGACCTCAATCCCATAGAAATAGCCCTCGCCTACCAGAAACTCATTGACCAATATAACCTCACACAAGACCAGTTGAGCGACAAAGTAGGCAAAAGCCGGACTGCCATAGCCAACTTCATTCGTCTGCTCAAACTGCCGGCACCCGTACAGTTGGCACTTCAGGACCACAGCATAGACCAAGGTCATGCACGAGCATTGCTGGCACTGAAGGATCCGACACTGCAGAACGAACTGCTCAAGGAAATCAAGAAGCAGGGCTACAGCGTACGTCAGGTGGAGGAGATGGTAAAACTGCTCAACGCAGGCGAAGTGGTCAAAAGCGGAAAGACGCGCCTGAAAAAGCCGAGCGCATCACTGCCCGACGAATACAACGCGCTGAAAATGCGGTTGTCGCAATTTTTCAAGACAAAGGTGCAGATGACTTGCAGCACAGCCGGCAGAGGGCGCATCACCATCCCCTTCAACTCCGAGGAGGAATTGGTGAGCATCATCGGACTGTTTGACAAAATGAAGGAATAACTGCAAAATGTTTGTCCGCACTGCCATGTCATCTCTTGATCGAAGAATTGTTCTGCTCCTGATGTTCGTCCTCACGTGCATCCCAAACAGCATCTTTGCACAGGCAAACGAAGACACAGCAGAGCCGGAAGACACGATTGTAGTGCCAGAGAGACGAGAGGGAAGCGACACATTGGAGGAACTCACCATAGTGGACGACAGCACGTTCTGGGCGCGCGTAAACAAACACAGACGTTTAGAAGATTCACTGAAAGCAGCCAAACAACCCGACACAGTGTTCCTCTCGAAAAAACAACTGAAGGCGATACAGCGCCAACAGTTCAGACCCAACCCGCAAAGAGCACTGTGGTTGGCTCTCGTTCTGCCTGGAGCAGGACAGATATACAACCGTAAATACTGGAAACTGCCCATATTCTATGGTGGTTTCGTGGGTTGTACATACGCGTTGGTGTGGAATCAGAAGATGTACCGCGACTACTCGCAGGCATACCTCGACATCATGGACGACAATCCGGAGACGAAGAGTTACATGGACATCCTGCCACCGCGCTACAATATCAGCGGGCGCGAAGAATGGTTCAAAACCTTCTTCAAGAACAGAAAGAACAGATATCGCCGCTACCGCGACCTCAGTGCCTTCGCCTTTATCGGGGTGTATGCACTGTCGGTGATTGATGCTTACGTCGATGCACAACTCTCCGTGTTCGACATATCGCCAGACCTCAGCCTGAGCCTGCGCCCTGCAGTGATTCAGAGCGAAAAGAACAGCAGAACCGTATGCTCCTATGGCATCGGCTGCAATTTGAATTTTTAAGGAAAAAGAAAAAGAAAACAAACAAAGAGTGGCATAGAAAACTTCAAATCACGAAATGCCATCTCAAAAATTAAAATATAAAAATGAACAAATTGAGAAATCTTCTGCTTGTATTATCACTTGTCACACTTACTGCCACAGCACAGGAAGTTCGCGATTATGAACTGGAAGTCCCTTCGTCTGAAGAGATGGACGCTGTCATGAAGAACACCGATGAGCCTGCAAACGAGGCCACGGAGTTTCTTGAGAGCGAATACTTGCAGGAAGACCCCAACTGCCAACAGTTAGACACCGACCCTGAGTTCGACGATGAAGTGTATATCGAACGTCTGCGTAGCCTCCCGATGGAAGTGGAACTGCCCTACAACAAAATCGTACGCTCATACATAGACCGCTACACCAAACGTTCGCGCACACAAGTACGCCGTCTCCTGGGAGCAATGAATTTCTACACACCCATCTTTGAGCGCGAACTCGACAAGGCGGGTGCTCCTCTCGAACTCAAGTACCTGCCGGTGATAGAATCTGCTCTCAAACCGGAGGCCACAAGCCCCGTAGGTGCAGCAGGTCTGTGGCAATTCATGGCATCGACAGGCAAACAGTATAAACTGCGCATCGACAGCCGTGTGGACGAGCGCCGCGACATCGTAAAGTCGTCTGTGGCGGCTGCACGACTGCTCATGGACCTCTACAGAAAATATAACGACTGGGCACTCGTGTTGGCTGCATACAACTGCGGACCAGGCAACGTAAATAAAGCCATGAGCCGGGCAGGAGGCAAACGCGACTTTTGGGCAATATACAACTACCTGCCAAAAGAAACACGCGGATACGTACCGGCGTTCATTGCTGCAACATACGTGATGAACTTCTATTGCGAACACGGCATTTGCCCGCTCGAAGCCAAATCTCCGCCCAAAGTGGATACAGTACACGTGGTAAGAGATCTGAGCATGCGACAAGTGTCGGAACTGCTTGGTATCGGATTGTCGGAACTTAAGGCACTCAATCCGCAGTATAAGACAGACATCATTCCCGGCTACTCAGGCAACTGCGTGCTCGTGCTCCCCGAGAGCCTGGCACCGGAATTTGCATCTTACGGCTCAGACATCTACAAACACCGCGCCAGCGAACTCCTCCAGCGCAGAGCCACTGTGGAAGTAGGTGGAGGAAGAGGCAACTATAACGAGTCTGAAGACAACCGAAACATCACTGCAAGCGCCAGTCAAACCCGCACAGAGCAGCCCATCGAAAACACAGGACGCCGCACACGCAGCACATTCCGCAACCATCGGCAGGACAACGAAGAGCGCACAGAAGCACGAACTTCAGCACCCGCAAGTAATCCGCGCCAAGACCTGTCACGACAGGCTTCGGATGTTTCAGATGCTGGTGTGCGCACCATAAACAGAAGTATACGCGATGGTGGAGAAAATGTTACTGTCAGCGAGAGAGACGAAGAGAACAACAGCAGAACCACACTCACCGACGACGCTTCAATAAAGCCTGTTGAAACCAACACTACTCGCAGAAACACCAATGCGAAAGCAGACCCGAACAGAGGTTATACCAGCAGCAGTCGCTACGAAAGCAACAGCAGCAACCGCACGAACTATTCAAACAATTCTCGATACAGCAATCGCCAAAGCACTTCCAACAACACCTCACGTAATGTTGCACCCACTTCGTCCTCACAAGCCAGCAACACCAGAACGACCACGACAGAAACCGGTGCACGCATAAGAAGAGACCGTACAAGCAGTGCAACAACGGCAATAAAGAAAGAAGAAAAACCTGCTACGACACCAAAAGCCAACACACATTCTGCTGCACCTAAGGCTGCCGAACAACCAAGAAATGTGAGCACAACCAAACATGCCACTTCAACGACACCTAAGCAAGAGACAAGATCTTCAAGATGGACAAACACCAACAAGCACAACACCACAACGAAGACAGAGACTCCAAGACAATCAACGGCAAAGAAACCGGAGGCAACAAAGAAGGTAGAAGCACCCAAGAAAGCCGAAACCACCACAACTAAGCCTACCACCCGCCAAAACACATACACGCCGAGACAGACCACCACGAACAAGGCTGGCACACCCAACAACAAGAATATTGCAACCAACAAGCAGAGTACTTTCAAGCAACCCACAAAGACTACCACTAAAACCGAGACCAAAACGACATCGAAACCACACGTAAACAACAAGACGCCAAACAAGACTACCGCCAACAGCAAGGCTACGACGAAGACTGCAACCAAACCCGAAGCCTCAACTGGCAAGCAAGCGACAAGCAAGGCTGCAAACACAAAACAGACAGGCACAACAAAACCGGCTACCACTAACAGCCAGACGACCAAACCTGCAGCAACAGCGACAAAGCCCGCAGCAACCAAGCCCGTTGCAGCCAAGCCCGCTGCGACAACAAACAAACCAGCCACACCGGCAAAACCCGCTGCCGCGAAACCTGCCGTAAAGAAGGGCGGAACGAACGTAGGCAAATCGTCAGGCAAGTCGGGCTCAAGCAAATAATAACAAGTCTTACGGGCTTCAATACTCGTAGGAAATAAAGTACTAATCCCATGGCAGACACCACTAAAGATCATCTTTCTGCAGAAGATAAGGAACGGCGGGAAGAAGAGATGATACAAGCGGCTTTCCAAAAGTTGCTCGACACCTATCTCGCGTCCAGTCACAGGCGCAAGGTAAACATCATCACGCGCGCCTTCAACTTCGCAAAAAATGCACATAAAGGGGTGGCGCGTCTGTCGGGAGAGCCATACATCCTCCACCCCATCGCAGTGGCGCAGATAGTCTGCGAAGAAATCGGCTTAGGCAGCACCTCAATCTGTGCCGCCCTGCTCCACGATGTCGTAGAGGACACTGAATATTCCAAAGAAGACATCGCCACCCTCTTTGGACCAAAAGTGGCAAACATCGTGGAGGGTGTTACAAAAATATCAGGAGGCATCTTCGGAGAAAAAGCATCATCACAGGCTGAAACCTTTAAGAAATTGCTCCTTACCATGAGCAACGATGTCAGAGTTATCCTCGTCAAAATTGCCGACCGTGTGCACAACATGCGTACGCTCGACAGCATGCGACCCAGCAAGCAGTACAAGATAGCCGGCGAGACACTCTTCATCTATGCACCCATAGCCGACCGCCTGGGGCTCAACAAAATCAAGACGGAACTCGAGAACCTGAGTTTCAAATACGAGCACCCCGACGAATACAATAGCATCTGCGAAAAACTCGCTCTCACACAGCCCCTACGCGACAAGGTGTTTGAAGACTTCACACCGCCCATACGCAAAGCGCTCGACGAGATGAAGTTTACGTACGAAATCAAAGGCAGGGTAAAAACACCCTACTCCATCTGGCGAAAAATGCAGGAAAAAGGAGTACCGTTCGAAGAAATCTACGACATCCTCGCCATACGCATCATTTACCGGCCAAAAGACAGAGAAAAAGAAAATCAGGAAGCCCTGGAAATCTATGGGGCGCTCAAAAAAGAATACAGACTCCACCCATCACGCACCCGCGACTGGCTCGAAAATCCAAAGGCCAACGGTTATAGGGCACTGCACAGCACTTTCATGAGCAAACAGGGGCAATGGATAGAAGTGCAAATCCGCTCCGACAGAATGGATGAAATGGCAGAGCAAGGATTGGCGGCGCACTGGAAATACAAGAACGAATACTCCTCAGGAGGAGACGAGTTCGAGCGATGGCTAAATTCCATCAAGGAAATACTCGACGATCCACAGCCCGACTCTCTCGATTTCCTCGACAATATCAAACTCAACCTCTTTGCCCGTGAAATCATGGTGTTCACACCAAAAGGAGAACTCAAATCGATGCCGCTGAACTCCACAGCACTCGATTTCGCATTCGCCATACACTCCATGCTCGGCACACACTGCATCGGGGCCAAGGTGAACCATGTACTCGTACCACTTAGTTACAAACTGCGAAGCGGCGACCAGATAGAGGTAATGACCTCCTCTACACAGCATGTACAACCAGAATGGCTTAATTACGTAACCACAGCAAAGGCACGAGGTAAGATACAAGGCATTCTGCGACGCGAAAACAGGGAAAAAGAGCGAAAAGGAGAGGAAATTCTCGACGCCTTCCTCGAAGAGAAGGGGTTGCAGAAGGTGCAAAAAGTCATTGACAGAATGAGAGCCTACTATTGCTGTAACACCAACGAACTGTTCTTGCAGCAAATAGGCGACGGCAAGATAAAACTCAACGACGAAGCCGTAAGTTATGTCAGGGGAAAGAAACGATATAAGGGCTGGCGACGCTTTGTACCATTCCTGAGAAACACTGTTGATGACAACGACACCTACCAGCGTCAGAAGGAGGAAGACTTCGTAAAAGGAATTGACCGCAAGAAAATACTGACCATCAACAGCGAGATAATCGATAGATGTCACATAGCAACATGCTGCTCACCTATACCAGGCGACGATGCATTGGGCTACATAACCCCCGAAAACACACTTGAAATCCACCAGCGCAGTTGTGATATTGCCACAAGGTATAAGGCGCGTTATGGCAACAACATCATTGCCATAAAGTGGGAGCAAATACCAAACAGGCTCTTCAGGACAAGCATCTACATCGCAGGCGCAGACAGGGAGGGTATACTCTTTGCCATAGCAAAACTCCTGCACGACATGCCCGGCTACACCATCCACCGCATCACGCTCGATGCCAACGCCGGTTTCTTTCAGGGAGAAATCGACATCAGTGTGCACGACACGAGGGACGTACAAAACATCTGCAAACAACTGCGCAAAATAGAATTCGTCAAGGACGCAAGAAGAATACAAGAGCAGTCAAAAAACAAGGAAAAAAACCACGAAGAAGGCAAATAATCGTACTCCTCCAGACTTCTTTTTCTGTATGAAAATCAGGACCATTCTTTTTTATTTTCCTATCTCCTGTGCTCTTTCTTGCATTTCTCTTTCAGGTTGCAAGAAGGACAAGGCACCGGATATGGGTTACGACAGCAGTGCCGACACGAGTGCGAGCCATGCTTCGGTGTCAGGCTATGTGGAGGAGGACTCACTCATTGCACTCGATGAGGACACTGCCGGTCGCGTGCTCATTTACGAGAAAGGGTACAAGACGGGCTACGACGATGGTTTCCGCGATGGCGAACTGCACTACGACGAGCGTCAGAGTTACGACGACTATAATGCTTTCGGTCCGAAAATGGCGGCAGAATACTGCCGCGGCTACCAAAAGGGTTACAGCGAGGGATATACGGCAGGAAAGGCTGACTTTGAGCGCAACAGTGTGAAGCGCGACACAAGTATAGTGACGCCCATAGTAACAGAAGAAACCATACTCGTTCCTACAACGTCTTCCTCAGCCACAACAGCCACGACGGTGGCAAGAGTGCCCTCTGCGGGCAAGAGTTCTGCTGATGGCAGCACGCAATCCGCTTCCGCTGCAAAAGGGCGTACCAATTACAAGGAGACGGGTGCATGTGTGGACGGCACGGTGAGTTACGCCGGGAAGTCGGGCTATTTCATTGTAGAAGTATCAGGCAGTTATAGCGTAATAGAAGTATATAGCGGCACACTCAGCATCGGCGAACGCATACGTGGCGAACTGAAGCGGACAGGGCTGAAATATGTGATGAAGCGCAGCGGCGGTGAAGCACACGTCATTGTAGATGCAGGCAACCTCTCGCGTCAGGCTGCCGAAAACTGGTTAACCGAACGGGGACTAAACTAAAAAATACCTGTCACACTGCAAGACATTTTAAGGGGTGTTCTATAAATTAGGCTTGAATGATTTTTGAGTTATTTTGGTGTACGTTTTGATTTAAGTTCGCAGGTGCATAGTGGGCTATGTATCAATAAGTTAAGTCGAAAGATGTCCAAAAGAACCAACAATCATCAAGACTGATAAAACACAAAAACTAATTTATAGAACACCCCTATAACCTCACTTTTTTACAAAAACATCAACAGATACTTGTTTGTTATTCAATAAGTTAATATATTTGCAGTTGATTAATCAAAATATCTTTGGCATTAGTTTGTGTTTCTAAGTTTTTACTTGGTCATTCCACTTTCACTATGCTTTCATAATTTCTTTTTTTACCTTCACAGATTAGAATTTTTTTAATTTATAATATCATGAAACAGAAATTACTTCTCTTCTATCTGCTCCTCCTTGGTACAGGACTGACAGGTTCGGCACAAGTGATACCACCAGATTTGGAAGGTCTTATTTCCGACACAGCCTTGATCCGTGAGATACTACCAAGTTGGAATCCAGATTGGACGCTGATGTCGAACGTTAAGTCGATTCAGGAAGACACTACTACCACAAAAGGCATAAAACGTGCTCCCAAGCTCAATTCCATTGTCACTGCGAGCGATCTGCCCGACCATTGGAACAATGCGGAAACGATGTATTTTCCACCTGTTATCTTTCAAAACGGAGGGTCCTGCGGTGTATCATCGCGTGTGGGCTACATGATGAACGAGGAGATGAATGCTTACAACGGCACTGACGCCTCACTTGCCAAGAACCGTCTGGCTCACAATTTCCAGTTTCCTTTCTCGTACGGCAATTACGGCATTGGCAAGGAAAGAATGGCTATGTATGTGGGATATCCCTCCTCTGATGTATGGGGCGGTACCACGAGCAGTTCCATCTATGGCGACCATGGTAGTGAAAGTAGAAACGACGACGGATGGATGCAAGGTTACGACAGTTGGTACAATGCCATGCAGCATCGTATCACTGGAACAGGAAGCATCCCTACAGGTGCACTGACTGCATCAGGTCAGGAAGCCATGAAGCGCTGGCTCTACAATCACAACGGTGACACATCTTTCAAAACCGGTGGTATGCTCGGTATTGGCTGTGGTGCCGCTACAAGTAGAAGTTGGACAATAGGTTCCTGCGAGCACAACGACGCACTGGGATTCTCCAGCAAGAATGGTTTGGCATGGGGTTCTTATGTAGACCATGCTTGTACGATTTGCGGATACGACGACCGCGTATGGTTCGACCTCGACAAGAATGGTGTCCATGGTGAAGAAAACAACTCGCTGGGCCAGAACGAACGCGGTGCATGGATTGTTATCAACACATGGGGCAATTGGTGGCTCGATGGCGGTTTCGCTTACCAACCATACGCTCTTGCCACACCCACGACAAATGCGCAAAAGATAATACACCCGGGCGCCACAGATAGTGTGACCGTATATACAGCTGTAGGCGAGGGCTATGCCCCTGAAGTATATTACTACCGCAAGGACTATACCCCCCAGCAGACACTAAAAGCCACTATGACCTTTGTACAGCGTCAACAGATGGGACTGACAGTCGGTATAGCACAGGACACAACGGCTACCTCACCTGAAAAAACGACCAAACTCTATCACTTCTATTATAATGGAGACAGATACAACTCCAAGGCCATGATTCCTATGCTCGGTAGATGGAGCGACGGCAAGTTGCACTATGAGCCGATGGAATTCGGCTACGACCTTACCGACCTTGCAGCAGATTTCGATCGTACCAAACCATTGAAATATTTCCTCACAGTGGAAACAAGTGACAGTTGTACAGGATATGGTGGTATTCATGCGGCATCAATTATAGACTACGAGTCGAACAAGAATGGTATAGAAACAAAATTCAAGATAGTGGGCGACAGTGTAGCAATCAATGGTGCAAGACAAAGACGCACTATTACTGTCGTGGTATGGAACGAACCGATTGCAGCACCATGCAATCTTGTGGTTTCGGGCAATAATATTACTTGGGACGCACCTATAAGCACAAGAAGGACCCCCGCTTCCTATAAGATTTATCGCGATGATGCACTGATAGACTCCACAACAACGCGCACATACAACTGCGGTGGGACAAATGGATTATACACCGTAAAAGCGGTTTACGAAATCAATGGCAATAGTATTACCTCTCCTGCAAGCAACAAGTTGATAGTCAGACCATCGTCAGACCTTGCCAAAGACAATTACACCTACACTTTCTCCAACAAGGGCTTCAAGATAAACGACGTGTTCACTTCGATGAATCAAGCCACCATAGAATGGTGGGTAAAACCATCATCACTGACCAACTGGAATCAGCAAATCGGACCAGGATGGGGCACATTCCTTATTCACACCACGAGCAGCGGCGAGCTCGTCTATGGCTGGAGCGCCTCCGGAAACAACAATCGTGGTTCAATTAGCAATGCTTTTTCAAATAACACATGGAAACACATTGCTGTGGTAGTTGACGGTAACACCATGACGGCATACGTAAACGGTGTAAAAAAGGGTTCATTCACATCATCTTCTTATAACGGAATACCATCAATGAATCCATTCGAATTCGGATCGCACTATTCAGGCAGTAGTGCCCTATATGGTGTTTACGACGAGGTACGCGTATGGAAAACTGCTCGCACGGCCACTGAAATTGCCAACAACTATAAGATGCCTCTCATCGATGACGCATCATACGATGACTTGCTTGCATACTATCGCATGGATACATTTACCCAGAATGGTACAACCTACCTACGCGACTGCGTGGGCGGACACCATGCGCCGTTAGTCGGTAACGGCTCGGCATCAAGCTCTTCTGGCAACAGCCACTTTACTAACTATAGCGCGACTGCAACAATAAACGCACCGGCAACTGCTTTAGTAGGCGAGCCCATAACACTCACTTACAGCAGTACGGCAGACGTTGTTTCTCGCACATGGAGCTGTGACGGCAAAACCAGCACATCTGCTTCCTGGGATATCACTTTCGGAAGCACAGGAACAAAGACTGTAACACTAACAGTTCGTACCCTTGCAGGCAACACTAAGAGTACAACAGCCTCTATCGTTGTCAACGCAGCACCAGCAGCCACGGCAGCCTTCGAACAAAGCGCACAAGAAGTAACGGGTATGAAACACATCAGTTTCGTCAGCCTCAATAAAACGCCAAACTGCACATATTCTTGGAGCATGCCTGGCGCAGACGTTGAAACGATGGACACACGAAATGCCACAGCATCTTACAGCAGTGCAGGCACATTCAACGTAACACTCACAGTGACAGACGCGAATGGAAACAGCACTTCTTCAACAAAACAGGTTGTTGTCAATGCCTCTGCTCCCGTCATCAGTTTCGACCAATCTGCCACTGTCATATACAAAGGCGAAAGTGTTACGTTCACCGATAATAGTTTGTATAATCCTACATCATATCGTTGGTTATTGCAATGTGGCAACGATATATATTCACAGTCTGGTAAGAGCGTAACCTTTACACCACAGCGTGCAGGTACTTACTCCGTCATCCTCACAGCAACAAACGAGGCAGGCAGCACGACAAAGACTATCAACAAGGCTCTTATCGTCTGCAATGCCAAGTCGGAGACAGGTCTAAGGATGAGCAACGATGCCATCACAACGAACATTACCAATCCTGAGATGACGGATGGCGCATGGACCATCGATTTCTGGTACAATCCATCGGAACTGACTAGCAACTGTAACTCCATAGCCACCTCGAATGGACTACTCGACTTCCATGTATTAGGCAACGGCGATGCAGAGCTCTTCGTTGACCAAATGAAAGTGGGCACATGGTCTGATATCTTCATCGCTAACGAATGGCATCACTATGCACTGGCGACATCGAACAACGGCACCACATCGACCTACGTACTCTTCCGAGATGGTGTGAACGTAGGTTCTAAGACACAAGATGCCGTAAAGGATTGGGATACAGCAATGAGAACTCTTATCGTCGGTGGCAACAACGGAAAGTTCAATGGCTACATGGATGAATTCCGTGTTTGGAACAAACGACTATACGTTGATGAAATACGGGCTGTCTGCGTTGAACCAATCTCCACTTCGACAACAGGTCTCAAAGCCTACTATAATTTCAATTCCATCGAAACTGGTAAAGTTTCCGACTCCACGGCCAACCATTATGATGGTTCCCGCACATACTCCGGACCATCGGGCGACGTTTACCTACCATCGCAAGGTGTGTTTGCCCTTGACTTCTCGCCTGAAGTTGGCTTCCAGGCGGAAGGCACGCTACTCGACCAGACACTCCTCACACTCGAAGCCTATTCCGATGAAGAAGTTTCGCGCGAAAATCGTTCAGCATCAAATATTATCGATAACAATACCAACACATTTTGGCATTCACAATGGTATGATGCAACAGCCGGATATCCACACTTCTTCCAGTTCTCACGTGAGCAAATGGATACCATAGAAAGTATCAAACTCTACACCTATCGTGATGGAGATATATACTATCCCAACACCATGAATGTGGAAGTGTCAGACGACAACGAAACATGGACCACACTGGAAAGTGGAATTTACTTCCCTAACAGGTCTACAGTAGGAGTAATACTCGACCAACCTATTACACAGAAATACTTCCGGTTGACATTCACTTCTGGTTCCAATGGTGCATTTATGATGCTTAACGAACTTTATCTGTACGGAAAAGTTGGGCCTAAGTTTACACCGGGTCAGAAAATCATCACGTATGTTGTCAAAGACACAAATGGTAACGAAATAACACGCTACCAAGAAGGTGCTGACGAAAATGCTACATTGACGGTGCCGGATGCTTTAAAAAGAGATTTCTGTACGTATAGCGAAATAGACGACATTGCTGACGAAGATAAGACGGTAGAAGTAACGTGTACATACAATTATCCATTCCAGATAAGCACAAGCCGCTCAAATGCACACTATTATTATATGAAGGTAAGAGGTGAAAATTACACCAATGCGAACGGCACAACAAACGTACAATTCTCTGACAAGAACGTCGGCAATGGTCTTTGGGCATTTATGGGCAATCCATATACCGGTTTCCAATTGATTAACGCAATCAACACCGATTTGACACTTTATGCAGGAGACGACCCCTGGTGTAATAGCAACACAACAACCTATCCCTACTTATCAGAAAACAATGCCACAACTTGGACAATATCAAAATATGATAATAACACATTCTGCTTAAACATCAAAACAGGCACTCAAACACTCTTCTTAAATAAATTTGGCAATGGTTCAAAACTGGGTTATTGGACTAGTGGAACCGGCGATATAGGATCACGCATTACGGTTGAAGATTACGGCAATATCGAATATTTAACCCTCGATCCTTCTAAACTGTACTATATTCACAACAGCTATTCAGGTTGGGGCAACAGGACATACTTGTATGCCAACAATGGTGTAGTTTCGCCAGGAACGAAGGTGGCAGAAAACCGCAACTATCTCTGGCGCTTGGTTTATGATCCGGATAGCACAAAGGTTCAGGTGGTCAACGTAGGAACCAACCAAAAGATTTACATTGACAACAATGCGGCAGACCAAAACCTCAAGTTAGGCAACAACGAATACAAATGGCTGTTTATCGAAGGCGATGGCGGCGTGATGATCAACACCACTGACCGCTCATATAGTTGGTACTCCAATCCAGGTGCTTGGGCAAACAATATCGTCACGAAGGATCATTGGGGATATGGTTGGGTATTCGATCCCGTAGACAACTATGCTGATACTGTCTCAACGAACCTTGCCGGCTATTTCACAATACCCACAAACGGCTACGTAGGCACACTGTCATACGCTGATAGTCTTACGCTCAGAGCCATATACAATGAATATGCAGTGGCATGTACCCCCGCACAGTATGCGAATCTCGCTGCTAACATCGATGATGCTACAATCAAGATTGAGAGCGGTAAGCCATACCGTTTGCTGAATGCCAACTACAACAACCACTGGATGGCACTCAACATGGCCAACAACGGCAACAGCACAGGATCAATTATCAACACTACTGACCCAACTGCCAACTTAAGCACAATACTCATATTTACGAGCAATGGCGATGATACTTGGACTGTAACGATGGATGGACTCTATCTGACTGCAGTACAACAGATGTCCGGCAAAAACCAAGGTACTATAGAAACTTTATCAGCAAGCTCTGCCAATGCTGCACCTATAGTGGTCAAAGCTTATTCGCCAACCGTTTACACCCTTTGCACACAGACAAACGTTGACGACAAGGGATACCTGCACGACAACAATTATTCACAGGTTGTGGGTTGGAACAAAGGAGCGGGAGCCTCACATTGGTACATTGTACCAGCTGAAAACATAAAAATTGGCATGAACGTGGTGAATGGCGCATCGTATGGCACACTCTACGTGCCTTTCAGTGTAACGCTGAATCAGGAAGATGTCGAAAACCATCTCGTCAACTTCTACAAAGTGACGCAACTCAACACAAGCAATATCGTAGCACGAAGAATTGACAACAACGTCATTCCTGCAGCCACACCTGTCATCTTGAGAGATGTGAATGCTTCCACGACCCTCACCCTCGGTGTAGGCGGTGAAGGATCACCTCTTTCTGACAATTGCCTCTTGGGAACATACGTCAACAAGACCATCACCGACGCTTCAAACACCTACGTACTGACTTCAGTTGACGGAGGCAAGACATTGACGTTCGGTAACTGCAGCACTGCCTATATCCCAGCCAACAAGGCCTACTACCTCTACACCGGAACAGGCACACCGAAGTTTGGCTTCGATGAAGGCGACGGAAACATCACGTGGATTGACGGACTGACATTGGACGGCAACGACAACGACGCCATCTACGACCTGCAAGGTCGCAAAGTCAATAGCAAACGTGCTACTGGCGGCATCTACATCGTAAATGGCAAGAAAGTGCTCGTGAAATAAACATCCACAAGCATACTTCCAAGAAGCCCGCGGCATCGATGCCGCGGGCTTTTACCATCAACTTACCGACAAGTCGTAACTTTTTTTCAAAGAAAATGCTTTGTTTGAAAAAATATACCTACCTTTGCAGCGCTTTTAGCAAAGACTGTTCACATTGACATCTTTTTGGAGAGATGGTAGAGTGGTCGATTACACCGGTCTTGAAAACCGGCGTGCCGAGAGGCACCGGGGGTTCGAATCCCTCTCTCTCCGCAAGAAAATGTGCAAAACAAAGACAAGACACCAAGTTCGCTTGAGTGTCTTTTTTTGTATGTTTTAACCTTTTGGTAGGGGCGGAAGAGAACGGTTCATCATTCTGTTGTATGTAGAGCCATAACTCGTTTTTTATAATAGATAATTTCTATGTATAGATAGAGAATATCACTTGTTTACCTATTATATTGTTCGTAATTTTGCAGCGAAAAAATAATTACCCCTATGGCACAAAACAGTAATAAGAAAATGAATTTCCACCGCCATTTTTCAACACCTGGAGTTGACCTCTACTGGATTATCATTGCCTACATCATTCTTGGCTGGTTCTTCCCGGCTATAGGTATCATTGCACTGATTTGTATGATTGGTCCTGTGCTTACATCCATCTGGAAAGGCCGCTACTGGTGTGGACACATCTGCCCGCGAGGCAATCTCTATGACCGTTTGCTGTCGAAGTATTCTCCCCACAAGCCGATACCCCGATTTGTGCGCACTTTTGGCTTCCGCCTGTTCATGGTGTTCTTCATCTTTACCATGTTTGGCATCCAGCTCACATTCACAGTACCCTGGAGCGAGGGCGGCTTGGAGATGTGGAGTGGTATAGGCAGAGTGTTCTGGACCATCATTGTAATGACGACCATCGTTGGAGTAACATTGTCGTTTATCTATGCCCCCCGCACATGGTGCTCGTTCTGTCCGATGGGGAGCATCTCATCATGGGTAGCACCACAAAAACAGCCACTACCGAAAACTTTCACCCGCGTGCACGTCAGTGCGTCGTGTCAGATGAAGTGCAAGAGTTGCGCTCGCGTCTGCCCTATGCAACTCACACCCTACGATAGTCGCGGTCAGGCGGTAGGATATCTGCACCCCGACTGCCTGAAGTGCGGCAAGTGTGTCATAGCCTGCCCTACAAAGATTATGACATTAGGAAAATAAGAAGCATTGCAGATGAATAGCCAGAAAGACCCCATGGGCAGAGCCATAGCCGAATTCCATAAGACAGGAATGGCAGACAAACTCAGGGTATTTTCCCCAATGTTTGAGGAAGACGAAATGCCCTTGGATACGCTCTTCCGCACATACGATGCCATGCCGGAGATAGAACGTAGGGCGTTGGATATGGCTAAAGGGAGAACACTTGATGTGGGAGCCGCTTCGGGTTGCCATTCACTCGTCCTGCAAGAGAGAGGCATAGATGTAACGGCCATCGACATCTCACCACTGTCTGTTGAAACCATGAAGAATCGTGGCATAAAGAAGGTGTTTGAACAAGACTTCTTCACATTAGAGGGACAACTATTCGAGACCATTCTTTTGCTTATGAATGGATTTGGAATAACAGGCACACTGCAACGCATGCGGGATTTGTTCAGACAACTTGACAAAATTCTGGCGCCAGGTGGTCAGTTACTCGGCGACAGTTCCGACATCAGTTATGTATTCGACGGCTACATGCCCGACACGGAGTATTACGGAGAACTCACCTTCCAGATGCAGTATAAGGACACTATTGGCGAGCCTTTCCCATGGCTGTACATTGATGCGGACACATTGAAACAAGTAGCCACAGATAACGGCTATCATGCCGAAATCATCGCAGAAGGCAAGCACTATGACTATCTGGCAAGGATAACAAAGGGATAACTATCAGGACATTCTATGGGAATGTTCTACGATTATTTATATTTGTTATTTAGCGCATAATCTCTCCATTTATCGCAGTGCAATCGGATGTCCTGTGCCACGTTAGTATTGCCATAGTCGTCCAAGACGCGCTGATAGTATGAGAATTTCCGAAGCTGAGCCGCTGCTTGTTCCCTGTCGGTAAACAAGTCAAAGGCACTCTTGATAAGCTTTTCGCTCAACAGGACATACTCATCGTGGCGACAAATGGCAGAGTCATTGGGATAAGCGATTTCGGGTAGTGCATACCTTATGTCTGTGTACTCGGTGTTGCTGCTATATCTGGTAAGGAACCAACAGTAATGTACTGAATTTCTCAACCCCAATGCGTACTTTATCTTGGCATTGGCACGTTCATTAGGGTCGTGATGGTGTTTCATAATCCTTTCACTTTCTGACATCTGTTCTGCAAAATGCAATTTATAATTATGATACAAGGAAGTATCACGCTTCTCTGTTTCCATCTCATAACTGAAAGGACTCCTGTACATATAAGGATACACACTCATTGTCTTTTGGTACGACAGAGGGACATGCTGCAAGTACAGAACTGCCTTTGCATAACGGCGCTCACGCAGACATTTTGTTGCCAGAATGTCATACCAATAATACTGGAAAGTACGGCTATGACTGTTGAGGAATTGGTCAAAGTCGCCCTCCGGATGCCTGATGCGCTTATAATAGTCTCTCGTGGCTTTGTATGACAGGCGTTCTACAATGGCAAACATCTCTCCTGAATAGCCATTTGTTTCTATCAGGAAATTGTCTGCCATGTTTGCGAGTTGTATTTCGCGAACATATCTCCCCGCCTTGTGCATACGAGGACAAACAACCTTGAGAAGCAAGCGCCTCATTGCATCATTCCAGTAGAAGGAATTGGCAATTATTTGGTAAACATCCCGATTGTCATCTTCATAGCAACTTCCGCCTTCAGCACTACGCAGTTTATCATATATTTCAGGAGTTACCTTACTTTTTATCTTCTGTGCAATCCACTTTAGGTCTTTAAACAGTTGCTGTTCGTACTCATCATTATATGTTGCAGTCCTTGCATCAAGATATATCCTAAGAAAATGGTAAGTGTCCTTCAAATAAGCATCTTTCGGATAATGCATTCCTGCCATCAGATATTTTCTGGCTTTCTCCGGTTGGTCCTTCGCATCATATAAGGCAGCCAAAGCATAGTGCCACATAGCCATTTTGCGAGATTTCTTCTCCCGGACTGCCTTATGCGCCACTTTCAGCAATGTATCAAGCCTCTCGACAATCAGTTTTGCTGAATTTTCTTCAAAGTACCTTGCTCCTGTATAATAATATTCATCTTCCAGCAATCGTCTGTAATCTGTAAAGATTCCGAAATAGATAAGCCAGTTTTGCAATTCTCCCTCCAGATAAGGCGAATTGGCATCAAGGTCATAAACGAAGCCCAGTTCATTCTTTATATTCCCGTTATTGATTGAACGAATAGAAGCCACATCGCCATACTTGGCATATATTTCAAGAGCATCGTTTCTCCTGCCTGTCTTGCTTAATGCTGACGCCACTTTCAATTCTATCATCTTTTTCACCACATCGTCAGCAAGTTGCCCTTTGACTTCATTCCAATATGTTGTGCAAGCATTATAATCCCTTAAACCGCACAAAGCCCTTACCATCTGCAACGCATAGCAGCTGTAGAGCGGACCGGATTTGTATTGCTTGCATTTTTCAACAACAATAGCCAAAGACTTATTTTGTGAGTTATCCGCAACGTCATAGTACCATGGGTCGTTCATGCTTTTCCGCACCTGCTCACTCTGCTTTGCCAGAATGAGAAAGTCCAAAATATCCGTTCTGCCATTCGACACAATCCATTTCAGGAACGAATTATCTTTAGCGGAATTGAGCGTCATGTTCCTGCGAATACCTTGCAGACCGGCTACGCCTGCTTTATATACGACGTGCTCAATATCCCCCAAACTGATGCCAGAAGAAGTTTGCTTCTGCCACAACTTTACATTTTCTTCCTTGTAATCCACCCTTTGATGCAGTATGGCGTCGCGCGCCCAATAAGGACAGGTAGCGTCTTCTTTCTCGTATTCAGACTCATCGAGTGGCATGATTCTATAAAGCACCACCTCTCCGGAATGCTTTGGCCACCACCATGAACAGGCAGAAACACTGTTGGCTATCAAAACCAACAAACTAACGGCGATATATATTCTCAATTTCATCATAACTATATTTTGAAAGGTTTACAGAATCAAGATGGTATATAATATTGGAAGAAGGATAGTTAATGTCCTTCAGTTCATTTCTTAAAATACGTTTCGTGGCTATTATCTCATTGTAATCACTTTGTTCATGGCGTAAGTCCCCTTCAACTTTCTTATTCTCGTCAGGTGAAATAATCCCCATAAACTTGTTATCCCTGAACCACAGCGTCCATTCGTAAGTTGGGTAGGCAAAATCAAGATGTTTGTCGCTCGTTGCCTTACGCATGTATTCCTTTACAGCCTCGCTGCTCAGTATAGAATTCTTCACTTTCGGATTTTGCAGGCTCTCCGTGTTGTAAAGCATTAAGACACCATAGTCTATATCAGGCAGAGTGTCTCGAAGTTGATGCAGTCGGATGGTTGCGCTTAACCCTTTCCCCTTTTTGTGCAACAGACGACGCTCTTCTTGACATAGTCTATAGAACAAGTCCTTTGTCTCTTTTGTCCAGTCACAGTCCAACTGAATCTCTTTATACTCGATTTTATTCGCTCTGCACATATCGTCAACCCGCTTAAGAATCCTTTCGCCAAGTGGTTTTCTTAATCGTAATGCTTCCACCGTAACAAACACTACCGGAACAATCTCTATACCATTCTGTGCAAACACCTCCGGCGAGTTCTTGAAGATTGTCGTTGCAATAGGAACAGGCTGTTCGCCTTTGCCGTCGTACAGATTGTCAGTACTCACATCGAAGAATTTCACATAAACCCTTTTCACCTTATGATTTTTCATAAATTCCATCTCATAGGCATTGGGGTTAAATGTCGTTTTCCAATGATAGACGGCATTAGCCTGTTCATGTTTGAAAACGAACGGTGTTTCAGAAGATGGCATCCTCTTGCAGCCGATTAACGACAACAAGCAGAGTGAAAGAAACCCTGTCATTGCTTGTTTCATAGTCTTTTTCATGTAGTCTCTGTTTTTGTATTTTTCAATAGTCACCTAATTCGCAGTAAAATTAATGATATTTCGGCAATAAATTGGATTATTGCCGAAATATTTTTCAAAAAAATTCATCAGTCCTCCGTCAGAACCCTATCCTGGCTCTCGGACGAGCCACATGGATGGGTACGATGTCCTCGGGAGTGAGCATGAGCAATTCGCGCTGACTCGCCGGCCGCTGTTTCATACACCGCTCTGCATGCCGGATGTAGATGCGTTCTAACTGGTTGGCGATGAAGCGGGCATTACCCCATGTGTCCGGGTCGCGTTCGCTATAGGCGCCTGAGATTATGCCGCAGAATTTTTCCCATGCCTCTGTGGTAAACTGATATTCGTAGTCCCTGATACGGCGACGGGTGATTTCAAGCAGTTCGGACACAGAAAAATCCTGAAACTCGAACATGTTAGGAAATCGCGACTGTAAGCCCGGATTACTATCAAGCATCTTCATCATGGGCTCCTTATAACCGCAAAGCACAACGGCTATGTCGCGCTGCGTCTCGTCGGCAAGGATATTCATCAGCAGTGGCAGTACCAGTTTCCCGGGGTCGTGTTCGTGCTTGCCGTTCAGCAGATACGCCTCATCTATCATCAGCACACCACCCCTTGCCACCTCCAGCACTTGCCGTACCGACCGCTCTTCGTCGCCCCACAGCGTGCCTATGAACGTACCGCGGTCGCACAATACCACATGCCCTTTCGACAGTGCGCCAGCCTGATGCAGCAGCGACCCATAAATCTTGCAGACAGTAGTCTTTCCTGTACCCGGGCGTCCCAGAAAAACACTATGAAGCGACACGTCATGGCGCTTGCCATTCGGGAAGAGTTTACACATCATCTTGTTATAGTTGGTCAGCGCAACAAGTTCGTCCATCCTGCGCTTGATATCGCCACATCCCACCAAGTTGTCCAATTCCTCACGCGGGTTGTCAATAGGCTGCAGAATGTTCACCTTGACATTCATGGTGGGGTTCTGCGAAATTGTTCCTTCAGGGAAGAGAAAATCATCAAAAACATTCTTGATATCTTTATTTTCTTCCTCATCATCATTGTCGCAACAGTTGTCAGATTCAGAGTTGGAATCCGACAGCAATCCATTGTTTTCATCAGGTGTCCTGAACAAGTCGTCAATATCGTCATCCACAACTTCTCCGACAGACGACATCGATGTCGTAGCAATATCTACCGTAGCATCGTCGAGACTGAGATTGGAAATGACTCCCACGTACGACTTGCAACGCAAGGTGTCGTTCTCATTCACCTTTATCTTATGGCCTCTCAGCCGCCTGAAGTCGTCAATCACCCTGACATGATGAACATCCCACATCTCCTCCAAAGGATAGACATTGAGAATATTTGCTTCCGTCAGCAGCAATCCATACACATCCAAATTGGGACGGCTCTTCTCAAAGACCGTCTTTACCAAATCCACAGCCATCGCCACCTGCCATACCACACTTAAACGCGGCGCTTGGTAGTCGGACAAAATGACAGCACTGAGATGCTTAGACTCGTCATAGATGCTCTTAGCACCATGACCGCAGTAATCAAGACATACGATGACAACACTCGTATCGTTGCAATACATATAAGCGTCATAATCAGTCAGAAAGGGAGACAAGCCCTTCAAATGAGTAGAATATACGGCAGAGTCTGCCGCAAGAGCGTCCAGATGTTTCCAAACAGTATTCCGAGTCTGTTTCTTAATACCTTCAATCAGTCCATTTGCTTTCATAATCTTCATAATTCACCTTACAATCAAAAAATTAACAATGCAAAAATGCTCCATAAACCGGAGCGCAAGAGAGAAACAGGCAGATGTTTACACACCTGCCCATATAACACACATAGAGCAATCTTATGAAATTACCCTATCACAAAATCACAGAAAAAAAGTAACAAAAAGTCAAAGAACGAACCATTATTCAGGAGACAGAGCCTCATAGAACACAACGCACAGCAAGACGCACGCAACTCGTCGATTCACAAACGGGGCACAAACTCCGTCTCAGAACCGTTCGGCATCTTGCTGCTGATTTTGTTACGTTCTTCATCCTTTTTTGCTACAATTATATTTTGTGATAGAATTGTGATTTTCGGGCTGCAAATATAAACACGAACTTTTAAATTTCCAAAAGAAACAAATCTTTTTTCAAAAAAATCAACCGTTTCGTCCTCTTGTGCATATTTCCTTATCTGGTCAATAATCTATCTCTTTATGATTTTGAGCTGCATATTCCAGAATCTCGTCAGGACAAAAAATCTCATACACACCAAAACCCTCTAAATACTCACTATTTGGATGTTGTCTGCAAAACTGCTGATGTACTAACGATTGTATCTTGTCATATAAATGGGGTATATGTTCTTTCAACAATTCGGTGTTGACAGTCTCTGAAATAGAATGTTCAAACCACAGATTATCCCAGGCCCAAATCATCATGTCAACTATGGATTGAATCTCGCTATCTGACAAATCTATAGATACTAAGAACTCTTGTCTTTCAAAATCTACACCAGTTATACTCATACTGATATCTATATCCGTCCAAGGCATTGTGTAGCACGGAAAAACATATTCCCCCGCTTTTAACTCCTTCATTTTATATAATTTCTATTAGTTTATCCTGATTGAAAAGACCGCCATCATCAGTATCTTCGGGTTTCACTTTCCATACTATTTGACCAACAGAGAAGTAATACAAATCTACATTAGTTGGCAACAAAGCCTTGACTTTATGAGCAAAATCTAATCCTTTTTCCCACCATGCCTTCCATTGAGCATTTGTCCAGTGGTTTGTCTGATATAAGCTTTCATGATGCCAATCATAAAACCATTTTTCCAACCCATCAATACTGGATAAATCTATTTCTGTTCCATTGTTATCTTCACCAAGCCAAATAGTGTCATAGCCACCAATGCAGCACCCCTCTTCATCCCAGAAGAGTGCTTCTCCATAATCAGGATACATTTCTATTCTATTTTTCTTTATCATAAACTTTTTTCTTATTCCATCACCCGCTACTCAATCATAGAGATTTTAGCCTTGATGCGGAACCATTTGTTAATCCATTTTGTTTCTGTTACTCTGCAGACGAAGGCTTTTCCTGCGTCCATGAGGCGGGAGATGATGAGGTTGAGTTCCATGGGTACCCAGCCGATGCGTTCCTTGTCGAGATAGATGCCTATTGCCATTTCGTCGTGCTCGTTCTTGGGGTCGCGGAGCATGCGGAGGACGGTGCCCGTTGTTATTAGTGGTGCAAGTTCTTCCATATTGGTGCAATATGTGGTGCCTGCCACAACGATGTCGAGCAGGAATATCTCCCTCGTGAAAGGTGTAACTCCCCCACTACTTCCTCCAAGGAGCGCGAGGAGCGATTCGCTGATAGGTATGATTTGTCCTTCCATAGTCGTTATTTACGAAGCCAATAGATGTAGTCGTTCTCGTAACGTCCGCACGTTGCCTTTTTCTCAAACTCTGCCCTATGTTCCTCCACGAAGGCTTCCCACAGCTTGTTCAGCAGTTCGCCATCGGCTTGGTCGAGCACCAAGCCTGAGTGTCCGTAATCCCATTCAAAGCCGGGTATCCTCGAAGCCAGGGTGGTTGTGGAGAGTATGGGTAGAGCATCAGGGTTTAGCATCATCGTAGGCTCATAGTTTACGTAGTATATTTTTCGTCCTTTACCACTCCAATCTTCACCTTTCATAGGGGAGGAATCAATAAAACCTGTGCCTATTATGCCCGTAGCACCCACACCGAGTTTTACCATATAATAGCGGTCGCCAATGGCTATCTTGTCGTAGTCCCACACACTCCAGTTGTTTTCCACTTCCTCGCCAAAGTTGAGATTGACAATATCATAAAGATAATTGAACATCGAATACGAAGAAAAATTCGGATTCCATTTTAATATTACAGTTGCCATAACCTTTGTATATCAGAGTTTCATTTATTCTAACATAGAAATCTTAACAGTTATTTTTGCCATGGGGCGCTCTGTAAGGAATTCATTATATTGTTTCGCCCTGCTTATCCTGCATACAAAGCGTTTGCCCGCCGCCAGCAGGGCGGAGAAGATGCCGTCCTGCCCTTCCGGTAGCCAACCAAGCGAAGTGTCGTTCCATACCACCTCCACTGCCAACGGTCCCCTGTCGCTATCGGGCACAGCACGCATCTCTACTTCTGTCCCTTCTTTAAGCATGTAGAAGACGGACTCCGTCCTGTTGTAAGAGGTGTCTCTAAGCACAGTTTCCACGAGGAACACCTCTCTTGCCAAAGGCGGTCTTTCGTCCTTTCTTTCATCAATAAGTGCCAGCAACGAAGGGCTGATTTTTGCTAATTCGTTCATTATACTGTAAGCAGATTTAGTCGTTCGGTGTACATCTGTTTCTGTTGCTCCAGTTCCTCACGCTCTTTTTTCAGTTCCTCTTTTTGTTCGTGGACCCAGGCTGGGTTGAGCAGTTGCTGCCTCATATTGAGCGGGAACGCAGCATGGAGTTCTTCTATGCATTGCTTCATGTCGTCTATCTGCTCTTTCAGGCGTTTGATAACCTCATCGATGGTTTCTTCCCGCAGGAGCACATCTTCCGCATCGTCTTCGAGGTCGAGTCGCATGATGATGTTGCGCAGCAGTGTGAGGTTGTGGGTTCTGTAGGCGGTCTGTCCCTGTATGAACAGGTCTTTCATTTTCTCAGACAAGTCGGGGTGGAGGTCGGGGTGCAGACGCTTGACAAGCACACGGAAAAGTTGCTGCATCTCGGCAGCGTCATATTTGTTGATAAGCCGTGCCTCCTCCGCCAACCTGATGGCTTCTGCCTGTTCATTGATTTGTTTGTAATAATCCTGAAGGCGCGCGTCCACTTCCATCTGTATGACAATCATGTTAGGACGTTCGTCACGGTTCAATGCCGCCTGCGCCATCTCCACTTTCATCTTCAGTGCCCGCACTTCTACAGAGAGCAGGAAATTCTCATACTTGTCCTTGCCTATAAGATTGACATACCTGACATAGAGGTCGTCGCGGTCTTCATTCAGCAGACGGTCCTTCTCGGTGTAAAGCGTGAGAAATTCCTGACGGAGACGCTCCACTTCGGCTTTCTTCTCTATTGTCGAGGGACTGATTACTATTGCTTCCATGTCATTTCACTTTTTTTAATAATGCAAAGTTACAAGTCGTGTCGGCAAAAATAATTCCGAGTAGAAAATTTTAGGTTATTTTTTTTCTGAATGATAGAAGTCGTCCATGATTTCTGCTTCGGTAGCCATGAGTTGACGCAACTCAGCAGGCTCGAGTACCTCGGCTTCAGCCCCGAACGAAAGGATGGCGCGAACGAAATCTATGGTAGGATGCAAGAAGAATTCAAATACGCTATAATCATCATAAACCTGCAGTTCTTTCTGCGAGGAGTGCAAAGGCAGTGTACGCAGATAGTCTCGCTGCTCGCCATCGAAACGGACCAGTACACGCTGCAAAGGCACATCATAGCCTATACAGATGCCAAAGTGCGCGGCAAAAAACTCTTCCGGTGAAAATTCTTCTGGAAATACAAAGGTCTTATCTGTCAGTTCCAGATGATGTATGCGGTCCAAGGCATAGACTTTAAGGCTACCATACTGCCTGAATTCTGCAGGTGCAGAATTAGAGACCTTTTCCTTGGGATTGTGACAGAGAACGTACCAACGGCGATTGCACACCTTCACACAGTAGGGTTCCACCTCTATTGGCGTATTGTCGATCTCATCGCTGAATCTGCGGTAAGTCAGCCTGACCACCCTCCCATCCTCCATCGCCCCGATGATGTCGGTTAGGAAAGTGTCGCCCGAAGGGATGTTTTCCAACAATATACGGCTCTGCACATGCCGTTTGCGTTCCACCACATCGCTGACAGCGAGCGACTGTATCAACCAACGCTGAGGCGATTTGTAATCGAGCGAATCGTAGTTCTTCAGTTGATACGCGTCGTTGTCATACTTGATTTGTATGCCGAAGAGTTCATCGATTTTTGCCCGCCAGTTGTAAAGCGTACGCACCTGGAGCGGATGGTTCGACTCATAGAGCGAGGAGCGTTCAAAACTTTCTCTGAGTTCTGCGAACTTCATGGGGCGTTTGCTTAGTTTGTCAATCAGCCACAGATAGTGTTTCAAAGGTATTTTTGCCATGGTATTTCCGGATTTTCATGTTAAAAGGTTGTAAAGTTGGCGGCACACCATACTCTTTCCGACTACGAAGATAGTAAAAAAGTATTCCTTAAGTATGTAGTAGTTACAAATAAAATATTGAAGACCTTATATTACCGCAAAAAATGTATATTTTCGCTAAAAACCACGTATTGAATTGTTTTTTTAACTAAATTTGCGGTTGCAACACACTAAAACATTTTAGACCAATGGAAATTAAAGCAATTAAAGGACGTGAGATTCTCGATTCGAGAGGCAATCCTACAGTAGAAGTAGATGTAATCTTGGCAAACGGCGTGCTCGGTCGCGCTGCTGTACCCTCTGGTGCATCTACAGGTGAAAACGAAGCACTTGAACTTCGCGACGGCGACAAGGGTCGCTACCTCGGCAAGGGCGTACAGAAGGCTGTTGACAATGTTAACAAAGTCATCGCTCCCGCTCTTATCGGTCATTGCGTTTACGACCAGCGCGGCATCGACCACAAGATGCTTGCTCTCGACGGCACAAAGACTAAGTCAAACCTCGGTGCAAATGCCATCCTCGGTGTGAGCCTTGCAGTAGCACAGGCTGCCTCAAAGAGCCTTGGCATGCCCCTCTATCGCTACATCGGCGGTACTAATACCTACACCCTTCCAGTTCCGATGATGAACATCATCAACGGTGGTGCACACTCCGATGCTCCTATTGCATTCCAGGAATTCATGATTCGCCCCGTTGGCGCACCTACATTCAAGGAAGGTATTCGTATGGGTGCTGAAGTGTTCCACGCATTGGCTAAACTGCTCAAGAAACGTGGTCTCTCCACAGCAGTAGGCGACGAAGGTGGTTTCGCTCCTAAGTTCGACGGCATCGAAGACGCACTCGACAGCATCATGCAAGCCATCAAGGACGCTGGCTACGAACCCGGAAAGGACGTAACCATTGCTATGGACTGCGCTGCAAGCGAATTCTGCGTGAAGGAAGGCGACGCTTTCTACTACGACTACAAGCAACTCAAGAATGGTGCGCAGAAAGATCCAAACGGCGAGAAACTCGACGTGAAGGGTCAGATCAAGTTCCTCGAACACCTCATCGAGAAATACCCCATCGATTCCATCGAAGACGGTATGTCTGAAGAAGACTGGGCAGGATGGGCAGAACTTACTGCAGCCGTTGGCGATCGCTGCCAACTCGTAGGCGACGACCTCTTCGTAACCAACGTGGAATATCTCCGTCGCGGTATCAAGGAAAAGTGTGGTAACTCTATCCTGATCAAGGTTAACCAAATCGGTTCTCTCACCGAGACTCTCGATGCTATCGAGATGGCTCACCGCGCAGGCTTCACCAGCGTAACATCACACCGCTCTGGTGAAACAGAAGACACCACTATCGCAGACATCGCAGTTGCCACAAACAGCGGTCAGATCAAGACCGGTTCTATGAGCCGCACCGACCGTCTGGCTAAGTACAACCAACTTCTCCGCATCGAAGAAGAACTCGGCGACTTGGCAGTTTACGGCACTGAAGTAAAGACAAAGCGCAAGTAAGAGGCACGCGCTGAGTCAGCGAAACTTAATTAAGCATAGAGGTGAACACCCGTCATAAAGGTGCTCACCTTTTTTGCGAATTCTTTTTTGAAAAACATCACAGATACCATAGGCGAGACGAAGAAAAACGCAGATTCATAACTCGATTACAATTTTTTTATGCAATTTTGTAACGTACTTGCAACTTATTCCTAAATCAGTATTACAGGGACGTTCTATAAGAAAACAGTGGAACGATTAACCAAAGATTGCACAAACGTATTCAATAAGTATTAGTCCTGTTTATGGCAAAAAAACATCTGAAGAAAGAAGAATTCTTGAATTTCGACGAATATATTCGTCAGGGCGAGCCTGCGCAACGTGAACGTGCAGACGCCTGGCGTGTGGCTATAGGCTTGCAGGCTGTAGATGGACTGAAGACTTCCGAATATCTACAGCAGACCGCCCGTCGAAACATTGAAGGTGAGATTACCATAGACGAGGCACGCGAACTGGTAAAGACATACTATATTTCTAAAACACAGCGCGAGCCTGACGATGATGATAAGCAGGAGGCAGATCAAGTGTCTGCCAACATCACCAAGATTCTCTCTGCCGACACACTGGACTTTAGCACGAAAGGATACGTTTCTCTGCATCGCAGAATTTTTGAAGGTGTATTCAAACATGCCGGACGCATACGCGATTACAATATCACCAAGAAGGAGTGGGTGCTGGAGTATGACACAGTACATTATTTGAACTGGGAGGATTTGCGCAGGGCTATAGACTACGACATCGAACAGGAACGAAGTTTCAGTTATAAAGGACTTTCGTCAGATGAACTTATTGCCCATGTTACTCGTTTTGTGTCGGGAATATGGCAGATTCACGCCTTTGGCGAAGGGAACACCCGAACCACTGCCGTTTTCGCCATTCAGTACCTTCGCTCCTTGGGATTTAGCGTGGATAATAATGCGTTTGCCAAGCATTCCTGGTATTTCCGTAATGCTTTGGTGAGGGCAAACTATAAGAGTGCAGTGAAAGGCATTGACTACAGTCCTATATATCTGGAGCGATTTTTCCGTAACCTGCTGCTGGGTGAACAGTGGGACTTGCGCAACAGATACCTACATATCCATCCTACGGAGGAATGGAGCGTGCAACCCAATCTCGGCAGCCCCACAAGTACCCCACAAGTACCCCGCAAGTACCCCACAAGTACCCCACAAGTACAGGACAAGTTGCATACAAGCAATCCTTATATTATAAGACTTTTGCAAGTAGTAGGAGAACGTGAACTTTCAGTAAAGGAAATTATGGAAGGTCTTGAACTAAAGGACAGGAAAAATGTTTTGAACCTTTACCTCAGCCCTGCCATCTATGATGGATTTATTCGTTTGCTTTTTCCTGACTCTCCCCGTCATCCACGTCAGAAATACTTGCTGACAGTAAAGGGACTGGCACTCTATGATGAAATCAACAAAACGAAGGAGAAACCATGACAAATATGATACAACACAATAATAAAGATTTAGAGCAGAGTTTACTGTTTTATGGGCTTACTTTCGGGCTGAAAGTCCGATAAGCCCACAGCCCAAGGCAACGCCTTGTGTGAATAGGTGTGGTGTAGCACGTCCTGTAAGCTACATAACACACTATATCAATGGTTTTATCCTTTCAGGGCGCATGTTCGCTGACCTGATTTCCCAGAGCGTTGCTCTGGGCTATGAGTTATTGGGTCTTCAGCCCGTTTTTACCGAACACTGATAGTTATTATCCCACACTGCCTTCGAGCGACACGCTGAGCAGTTTTGTGGCTTCCACGGCAAACTCCATGGGCAGTTTGTTGATGACCTCCTTGGCGTAGCCTCCCACGATGAGCGCCACGGCATCCTCTACTGGTATGCCCCGCTGTGTGCAGTAAAGCAGTTGGTCTTCACTGATTTTCGATGTCGTTGCTTCGTGTTCCACTATGGCGTCAGGGTTGCCGCAGTCGATGTAGGGGAAGGTATGCGCTCCGCTTGTGTTGCTAAGCAGCAGGCTGTCGCACGAACTGTAGTTCCTTGCTCCTGCGGCTTTCTTGCCCATGTGAACAAGTCCACGATAACTGTTTTGGCTATACCCCGCAGAAATACCCTTTGAGATAATAGTGGAGCGTGTGTTTGGTGCGAGGTGTATCATCTTGGTGCCTGTATCTGCCTCTTGATGGTGGTTGGTTACTGCCACACTGTAGAACTCAGCCTGTGCACCTTCGCCCATAAGTACACACGAGGGGTATTTCCACGTGATGGCAGAGCCTGTCTCTACCTGTGTCCAGGAGAGTTTGGAATTGGCGCCCCTTAGTTGTCCGCGCTTGGTAACGAGGTTATATACCCCACCCTTTCCTTCGCTGTCGCCAGGATACCAGTTCTGCACTGTGCTGTACTTCACCTCAGCGTCCTTGTTCACCACGATTTCCACAATGGCAGCATGCAGTTGGTTTTCATCGCGCATGGGTGCGGTGCAGCCTTCAAGGTAACTGACATAACCACCATCGTCGCACACGATGAGTGTACGTTCGAACTGCCCTGTATTGCGGGCATTGATGCGGAAATATGTGCTCAGTTCCATGGGACATCGCACGCCTTTTGGCACAAACACGAATGAGCCATCAGAAAAGACGGCACTATTAAGTGCTGCAAAATAGTTGTCGCGATAGGGCACCACAGAGCCGAGGTATTTCTTTACCAATTCCGGGTTTTCGCGCACTGCCTCGCTGATGGAAGAGAAGATAATGCCCTTTTCCTGCAGTTTCTCCTTGAACGTGGTCTTCACACTGACACTGTCCATCACAGCATCCACAGCCACGCCTCCTAATGCAAGGCGTTCTTCGAGCGGTATGCCGAGTTTTTCAAAAGTCTTTGCCAACTCCGGGTCGAGTTCTTTCTTGCCTTCCTTCTTCTTCGTGGGGTCTGCATAGTAAGAAATCGCCTGATAGTCTATTTTGGGCAGGTTGACGTGTGCCCAGTCGGGCTGTTCGAGTGTCTGCCAATACCGGAAAGCCTTCAACCTGAACTCCAGAAGCCATTCCGGCTCCTCCTTTCGTGTCGAAATCTGACGAATGATGTCCTCGTTGAGACCTTTCTCTATGATGTCGGTCTCCACATCGGTGGTGAAGCCGTACTCATATTGTTTATTCGCGTATTCCCGAAGTTCTTGATTGTCAGTATGCTTGTTTTCGCTCATAAGTGTGAGTCGTTCAAAGTATGAAGTTATCGAAGTTATTGAAGTTATCGCTTCGCTCGAAGTTAACGACGTTACCTAATGTTGATGTATTATTCTTTCGTTATTTATCAGTCCAAAGTATCGTCATTAACTTCGTTAACTTCGATAACTCCGATAACTTCAGAACGTTGAATTTTTACTTTTTTTCCGCTTTGCTTCCTTTCTTAGGTTGCGGCTTGGCATTCAGATCCACAATGATGGTGCTGTCGTTCATTCTTCGGCTGCCGGGGCGTAGTTGGTCGTCGTAGGGGTGCTTTTTCTTTCCCCCTGCCACTTCGTCTGTTATAAAGTCCTTCGCCATGGAAAGCAGAGATACTGTGGGGCTGAAAAGTCTTGAATCAGCAGTTTTGTCCTCGGGCAAGAGATTGATCTGCGGCAGCGTCATCACGTTGAATGCGAAACTCAGCAGCACACCGAATTTCAGTACGCTCACAGCGGCTCCTGCCAGACTGTTTGCCCATCCGAGATGCAGCACCTTCAGCGTTTTGGTTGCCACCACAGCCACCTGTCCCAGCACGATAGGTATAATGATGCATAGTATGAGAAACGCCACGATGCTGGTACCTATATTAAGTTTGCTGCCATCCACCGAAAGGTAGGGCATCAGGAACTTATAGCACAAGATTGCCAACACTATGCCCGCTATCCAGCCTCCTGCAGAGACGATTTCGCGCAACAGTCCCTGTCGCCAGCCGTTGAAGACTGCCCAGAGAAGCACTACGCCGATAAATATGTCGATATACATTACGGAATGTTCTGTTTTTGCTCCTTTAGATAAAAAAGGCAAAGAGAGACGCATTGTCCGTAGCCGCCCTCTCTTCGCCCTGAATCTGTTTGGGGAGCGAAGGTTTTACAATTTCTGTTTTACCTCTATTTCCTTGAATGTTTCGATGGTGTCGCCTTCCTTGATATCGTTGCAATTTTGCAGACTGATACCGCACTCGAAGTTGGTATTTACCTCCTTCACGTCGTCCTTGAAACGTTTGAGTGCCATGAGGCTGCCTGTGAAGACCACGATACCATCGCGTATGAGGCGTGCCTTGTCCGTGCGCGACACTTTGCCGTCCACTACGTAGCAACCAGCCACAAGTCCCACTTTCGAGATACGATACACCTGACGCACTTCCACCATTGCTGTAACCTCTTCCTTGATGATAGGCTTGAGCATACCTTCCATGGTGCCTTTGATTTCCTCAATTGCATCATAGATGATGCTGTACTGGCGTATTTCCACACCTTCCTGATCTGCCAGTTTCCTTGCATTGGCAGAAGGACGTACCTGGAAACCGATGATAACAGCCTTGGAAGCGGCAGCGAGCGTAACATCGTTCTCGGAAATCTGTCCCACACCCTTATGAATGACATTGACCACGATTTTCTCTGTAGAGAGTTTGATGAACGAATCGCTGAGCGCCTCTACAGAACCGTCCACATCGCCCTTGACGAGCAGGTTGAGTTCCTGCACACCACCTACGGCAATTTCGTGCGCGATGTCGTCGAGTCCTCTGCGTCGTGTGGTGCGCAAGCCTTGTTCGCGTGCGAGTTGTTCGCGCTTGGTGGCAATCTCGCGAGCCTCTTGCTCTGTATTCATCGAGTGGAGTTGATCACCTGCCTGTGGAGCGCCGTTAAGTCCGAGCACCGTAGCCGCCTGCGACGGTCCCACCTCCTTGATGCGCTGTCCACGCTCGTTGAAGAGCGCCTTCACTCTACCATAGTTGGTACCAGCAAGAATAATGTCGCCTTGACGGAGTGTACCGTTCGAAACGAGAACAGTAGCCACATAACCACGTCCCTTGTCGAGCGAACTCTCGATGACCGTACCTGCCGCGTTGCGGTTGGGGTTCGCCTTGAGTTCGAGCATATCTGCCTCGAGGAGCACCTTCTCGAGCAACTCAAAGACACCGTCGCCCTTCTTGGCACTGATATCCTGGCTCTGATATTTGCCTCCCCATTCCTCGACGAGGAAATTCATCTGTGCAAGTCCTTCCTTGATTTTGTCAGGGTTGGCACCAGGTTTGTCTATCTTGTTGATAGCAAACACTATTGGCACATTTGCAGCCACGGCATGGGATATTGCCTCCTTGGTCTGCGGCATGATGTCGTCATCGGCAGCGATGATGATGATGGCGATGTCCGTTACCTGTGCACCGCGTGCACGCATAGCGGTAAACGCTTCATGCCCCGGAGTGTCGAGGAATGTGATGTGTCTGCCATTTTTGAGCCGCACATTGTAGGCGCCAATATGCTGCGTGATGCCGCCTGCCTCACCTGCTATGACGTTGGCATTGCGGATATGGTCGAGAAGCGAAGTCTTACCATGGTCCACGTGTCCCATCACAGTAACGATAGGTGCGCGTTCCACCAGGTCTTCCTCGCTGTCCTCTTCTTCTGCCACAGCCTCCGACACTTCAGCACTGGTATATTCCGTTTTGAATCCAAACTCATCAGCCACGAGGTCGATGGTTTCTGCATCAAGGCGTTGGTTGATACTTACCATGATGCCTATGCTCATACATGTGGAAATAACCTGTATAACCGGCACATTCATCATGGTAGCCAACTCGTTTGCAGTAACAAACTCTGTCAACTTGATAATCTTGCTTTCAGCCATTTCGTCGCGCATCTGCTCTTCCTGCTGCTGACGCACCATTTCACGTTTTTCGCGACGATACTTGGCTCCCTTGGCATTCTTTCCTTTGCTGGTGAGACGTGCGAGCGTTTCGCGCACTTGCTTAGCCACATCTTCATCGCTCACTTCTTGCTTGAGCGGTTGCTGGTTGCGGTTTTTCTTCTTGCTGCGCTTGCTCTCGTTCTGGCTCTGCTGCTGTTGCGCTTGCTTGCGGTTACGGTCGTTAGCCTCAGCCTGTTTTGCAGCGGCATTCACGTCCACCTTTGCGCCATTGATGCGGTTGCGCTTCTTCTTCTCGCCTGAGCCCTGACGTTTCTTCTCGCGTTCCTTGCGCAGTTCTTCCTTCGACTTCTTCTTCGGCCGCATCTGCTCATTGATGGAAGAAAGGTCTATTGTACCAAGCACCTTTGGACCTTGGAGTTCAGGTGCTTTTGAGAAGCGGAACACATCGCTTTCTGCTTTTTTCTCTTCCTGCGGCTCTTCCTGCTTTTTGGTATCATCAACCGACGGGGCTTCCTCTGCGGGTACTTCTGCTTTCGCCAAAGGTTCTTCCTTCGCTGCAGGCACTTCTGCCGCAGGCTCTTTTGCCGCAGGCTCTTTTGCCGCAGGCTCTTCTGCTACAGGTTGCACGGGCTCCTCAACGGATTTCACAGGATCCTCAATGGGAGTATCTTCCGTTGGAACGGCAACAGGTACTTCAGGAACTTGCTCTGCCACGGGCTCAGGTTTGGGCTCAGGTTTGGGCTCAGGTTTGGGCTTTTCCTTCTGTTTTTTCTTCTCGCCGAGATCTATCTGCCCCATGATTTTGAGTTGTGGCTTTTTCTCCTCCGGCACTTCTGTTGCTATTTCCTCCACTGGTTCCGGTGCAGGTTTTTCCGTTTTCTTCTCTTTCTGTCTGCTCTGCAAGAGTTGCTCCGCAGCATTTCTCAGGTTTTTATCGGCACCGAACATCGTCTTAAGCATTTCGTATTGCTCTTCCGTAATTTTCTCGGAAGGCGATGACTTAACCTCTATGCCTTTGCTCGCCAATGCGTCAACCACAGTTTGCAGTCCGACATTGAATTCTTTGATTACTTTATTAAGTCTTATACTCATTCGTTGTGTTTAATCTCAATGGATTTGTTTTTTGAGGGGAGAGTTATTCTTTCTCTACTGGCTGCACAGTGCTCTCCTTTCCTCATGCAGCAGCGCCCACACCTTGTGGGGCTGATTTATGCTCTGTTAATCTTTTTCGAATTCCGCCTTTATTACTCTGATGAGTTCATCAACGGTATCCTCCTCAAGGTCGGCCTTGTCGATAAGGAATTGTCTGTCGGCCTTGAGCACTTGCTTTCCTGTGTCGAGTCCGAGCGCCTTGACTGCATCAATGACCCAAGAATCTATTTCGTCTGCAAATTCGTCGAGATATACGTCATCGTTCATTTCCTCGTCGTAGTTCTCCCTGAACACGTCGATGGTGTAGCCCGTCAGTTTTGAAGCGAGTTTGATGTTCAATCCGCTCTTTCCGATGGCCATCGATACCTGGTCGGCAGCCATGTAAACATCAGCCCTGTGGTTTTCTTCGTCAATCTCCATATAACTTACCTGTGCGGGCGAAAGGGCGCGTTGTATGAAGAGTTGTATGTTGGCAGTATAGTTGATGACATCTATGCTTTCGTTGCACAGTTCATGCACTATACCACGTATTCTGCTTCCTTTCATACCTACACATGCTCCTACCGGGTCAACTCTGTCGTCGTAACTCTCAACCGCAATCTTGGCGCGCTCACCCGGTATGCGTGCTATACGGCGCACGGTGATGAGTCCGTCTGCTATCTCAGGTATTTCAAGTTCGAGGAGTCTCTGCAGGAACACTTCCGACGTTCTGCTCAGATAGATTTTAGGATTTCCATTGGCGTTATCCACACGGTCCACTATGGCGCGAACCGTTTCTCCTTTCTTGAAGAAATCTCTCGGTATCTGCTGGCTCTTGGGCAGGAGGAGTTCGTTTTCCTCGTCGTCCATGAGCAGGGTCTCATTCTTCCATGTCTGGTAAACTTCGCCTGAAACAATTTCGCCCACACGGTCACGATACTTATTATATAAGGCATCGTGTTCGAGTTCGAGGATTTTGCTGGCAAGTGTTTGGCGAAGCGTGAGTATTGCCCTGCGTCCGAAACTTGCGAAATCTATTTTTTCGCTCACGTCCTCTCCCACTTCATAGTCGTCCTCTATCTTCAGCGCTTCGCTCAGGGCGATTTGCTTGTTTTCGTCCTCCACTTCACCATCTTCCACGACCTCTCGGTTGCGGTAGATTTCAAAGTCGCCCTTGTCGGGGTTCACAATCACGTCGAAGTTTTCGTCCGAACCGAAGATTTTTGCTATGACGCTTCGGAAACTTTCTTCGAGCACACCGACCATTGTTGTACGGTCAATGTTTTTGTTCTCCTTGAATTCCGCAAACGTATCAATAAGGCTTGCGGTTTCAACTTTTTTCTTAGCCATTTATATTTATTTTTTAGTTTTTTCTTCGCTTTGTGGCGCAAACATAATGTAGTATAATGCCGACGAAGCAGAGCCTCTTATGCTACTGCTTCATTGAACTGCTCACGTCTGTTCCTCTGACGTCTTTTTTATTTGAAGTCGATGACGTATTTCACACTCTTCACGTCGTCGTATGCGAAAGTGTACTCACGCTCCTCAATATGCGGCCGCTTATCACCTTCGTTCTTCACTTTCTCCATAACACCAATAACGAAACCTTCGTCGCCGGCTTCCTTGAGTTCGCCTTGAAGTTTTTTTCCTTCACGCGTAAGGACTTCCACTGAGTCGCCGATATGAATCTCGTACTGTCGGCGTACCTTGAATGGTTGACCTATGCCGGCACTGCCCACTTCGAGTTCAAAGTCCTCCGTCTCGCGGTCAAGTCCTGCCTCGATGGATTTGCTGAGTTCTACGCAATCGTCTATCCAAACCCCATCTTGATGGTCTATTTCCACTACAATGCGGTTGTCTGCACTGACGGAAAGGTCCGTCAGAAAATAGTCTTTACCTTCCAGCCATTTGGCCACCAGACTTTCTACTACTTTTTTTTCAATCATTCTGAAAATTTGTGGATCTATCTTCTCTGCCTCGCTCTCGCTACGACAGGATTTTTTGTAAAAGAAAAGAGGAACTTTTCAGCCCCTCACACTCTTGCGACTGCAAAGGTAAACATTATTTTTCAATTATTCCTAATTTATTTTAAGTAGTTTTTTAGATAATCTGAAAAATTAGGATTTAATATATTTGGAAGTTCTTTGTTGATTGTTTCTACATCCCAATCCCACCACTTTATCTGTTCTAACAATTCTATAGTCTCTTTAGGAAAACGATACCTAATTATTTTTATTGGATTACCTACCGCAATGGCATAAGGGGGAATATCTTTGCTAACAACACTACCAGCACCAATAACAACTCCATTTCCAATGTTCACTCCTCCTAATATAAGAGCATTCTTGCCAATCCAAACATCATTACCAATAACAGTATCGTTACATTCGCAATCCTTATACCCTTTGGCATTTGAAAAAAACTTAGTATTCTTACTATAAAATGGATAAGTGGAACACCAGTCCGTATGATGACACCCACCAAGAAGTATTTCAACTCCTTTAGCAATAGAGCAGTATTTGCCTATAAATAATTTAACTTGTTTGTCATATCTATAAATAGTTGGTACGCCATATGTATAATCTCCAATTACAATTTGAGAGTCATCTGAAAAATGATAACGCGTTGCGTCGCCATATTTTGCCCATATTCTTGAATTTTTATATCTTCTAAGAAATTTGTTAAAATTATAGCGAAGAGATTCAACAAGATGCATTTCTAATTTACCTAAATTCCACAGCACTTTAGTTTAACTAACTTTATAAGTTCCTGAGGAGCTACAAAAGCTACTCAGGATCTTGCCATGTCAGATTCTTTCACTTACTTCAGTGCTGCAAATCAAGGCAAGCAAAAATCTTCAATGACAGGCAAAGATAAACATAAAATCAGAGAAAGTAACTCCTTTTTAGAAGAGTATTTCACGTGAGAGAGTTTTTTCGTGTTTCGTGGGTCCAACTATCGACAATGTGCTTGGTATTCACTGTGCGTCATGCGGCTATCAGCATAGTGAAATTGCAGGTTCGCTGTCAGGTATCTACTTCTGCGGCGGCAACTGCGTGGAGGGCGTGACGAGCCACCTGATGCCACATCTTACTTTTCATTCCTGATTTACCAGATGAAATGCCAAAAGAAGGAACTATCAATATATTGAGCAACCAAGAAAAATAGTGGTGAATTTTAGGATTTATATGTCTTACTAAGTATATAGATTTCTCTCTTTGTCCTAAAAGAAAAAAAAACGTATTTTTGCCAAAAATTCCAAGATTTGAGAAGATTTGCCTTACTGCTTGCGCTCTGCTGCGCCGTGTTCTTCGCTAATATCACGGCTTTGCAGCCCGACATCATGGAATGCCGCAACTTGGTGACCGCCCATGAGATGGCAACCGATGGTAATTGGTTGGTGCCTACGATGAACGGCGAACTGCGTTTAGAAAAACCACCTTTGCCCACATGGATTGCGGCGGCAACAGAGACAGTTTTTGGCGAAAACCTCGCAGCACAACGCACCATACCCGCCCTGGCTGCAACGCTGCTGGTGGTATTCTTCTTTCTTTTCGCAAGGCGACTGACAAAGAGTAACACGTACGCCTTCATAGCGTCGTTACTATTGTTGTCGTGCTACAACCTTATTATGCTGGGGCGCACAGCAACGTGGGACATCTATTGCCACTCATTCATGATGGGTGCCATCTATTTCCTGCACAGAGCCTTTGTGCCTTGCAAGAAAGATGATGACATAAGTTCTGAAGAAGATGTGAGCCACTGGGCAGATTTACTTGCCGCTGGCGGACTGATGGGGTTGTCATTCCTGAGCAAAGGACCCATTGCTTTCTATGCCCTGCTCCTACCCTATCTCATCTGTCTCTTTTGCTACTTCAGACCGCACACGAAAGGCAAATGGCTACCCATCACAGTTGCCATTGCCATTTGTGTGGTGATGAGTTCCTGGTGGTACATTTATCTGCATTTGCTCCATCCTGAAGTGACGCAGCAAGTGGTAGAAAAAGAGACTGGGGCATGGACAGGGCACAATGTCCGCCCGATATGGTACTATTGGCGGTTCTTCACAGAAGTAGGTGCTGCCACACCTCTGATGCTCCTTGCGCTCGTCATACCTTATTGGAAGAAACGTATCCGCCTCAAACGTGAGTATCTTTTCGCCATCACATGGGTGCTCGTTACGCTCCTGCTACTCTCGCTCTTCCCCGAGAAGAAGTACCGCTATCTGCTGCCCATACTTCCCTCCTGTTGTCTCGCTATGTCGTTTCTGGTGCTCCACTGGAAAGAGCGTGGCATAAAATGGGTTTATCGGGCAGTAGTCATCGTGGCTGGACTGTGGGCTGTTGTTTGCATTGCCGCATTGCCTGCCATAGCGAAGATGTTTGGTGGCGAAAACTATCGCAGCATATCCGAAACGAGAAGCATGAAGCAGTTGGACAACATTCCCTTCTATTGCGACAAGAAAAACGGTCTTCGCATAGAATTCGTGTATTCGTCAGGACGGAAAATAAAGGAAATCAGTTTCAACGACACAACAAACATACAAGCCATGCTACCATGCGCCGTGCTCACTCGGGAACGTATTGGCGAAGAACTTCCCGCTGACTATTGGCAATACGCAGACACCACCTATCTCGGACAATTCGACGAGAACCACCACAACAAGAAAGACAAACACTATACCAAAAACCTCATCTACCACCTGACATTGCTGACCAATAAGCATACAGGACAAGAAGCAAGCACACAACAATAAAGACAACGACATATTCCTATGCAACAGACCAGAAACTACGAATTCACCATCATCGTACCCGTATATAATGAAGAAGACAATCTCGCCAACGTGGAAGAGAAACTCGCCTGTTTCCTGCCCCATGCAGAAGCAAAAGCCTGTGTGTTGCTCGTGAACGACGGCTCAAAGGACAGCAGTCTTGAGAAGATTAAGGAAATTTGCGAACGACAGCCAGATTTCTTCTATATCAGCAGTTCGGAAAATCACGGACTGAGCACAGCCATGAAAGCCGGCATTGATGCTGCGGAAAGCACATACATCGGCTACATTGACTCCGACCTGCAGACCGACCCGGAAGACTTCAACGAACTACTACCATTCCGCACTGATTATGAACTCGTTACAGGCATTCGTGCCAACCGGAAAGATTCCTTCTTCAAAAATTTCCAGTCAAAGTTTGCCAACGGGTTTAGAAGAATGATGACAGGCGACACTGCCACCGACACCGGTTGCCCGCTGAAAGTGATGCGCACCGAAGTGGCGAAGAAATTGCCGTTCTTCGACGGTATGCACCGCTTCCTGCCCGCCCTCATGCTCCTCGAAGGCGGCAAGATGAAGGAACTGCCCGTCCGCCACTATCCGCGCACTGCCGGTGTGTCGAAATACCACCTCTGGAACAGGCTTGCAGGACCTTTCAAGGACTGCTTTGCCTACCGCTGGATGAAGAAACGCTACATCCGCTATACCATTGATGAACAAAGTGTAGAGAAATGACCGTACAGACCTCATCACTTGCCGTCTATGCCATAGGGTTCCTTGCACAGGGATTCTTCTCCGCCCGTATGCTCATACAGTGGATCATGTCGGAGCGGCAGAAGAAAGTGGTTTCGCCCAACTGGTTCTGGTCGTGCAGCCTGATAGGTTCGGCACTGCTCTTCATCTACGGCTACTGCCGCCACGATTTTGCCATCATACTCGGGCAACTCATTTCCTACTATATCTACATCTGGAACCTTGACGTTAAGGACATTTGGCGCAAAATACCCCTCGCCTTCCGCATCATGCTCGCCTCGCTGCCAGTAGCGGCAGTAGCACTTATGCTGAGCGATGCTGGGCAGTTCTTCAACGACTTCTTCAACAACGACAGTGTGCCGTTCTGGCTACTCGTCTATGGTTCGGCAGGGCAAATCATCTTCACCATACGGTTCATCTACCAATGGTACTATTCCTATCGCCGCCACCAGTCCATCCTGCCTATCGGGTTTTGGATTATCAGTCTTGTAGGGTGCTTCATAATAGTAAGTTACGGCATATTCCGACTCGACCCCGTACTTATACTCGGGCAGTCGGTGGGATTCATCACCTACACGCGCAACATCATGATATACAAGAAAGACCATAAAGAACATCCTTCTCAACAGCAGGAAGACACCATCAGTGAAAACGCATAACGAAAAAACAAACGATAATATGAAAAAGATCCTCATCTCTATCTGTCTGCTGCTCTGCGGCATGACATTGCAAGCCCAACAACAACCAGCGCTCATCCCCTATCCGCAGGAAATCAAAATGACAGGCGGGAAACTACCCATCGACAAGCACCTGAAGAAAGACATTTCCATCGCACTGTCGGCACAGGGGAACAGCGGAAATGTGCGCATGGTCAACGACAAAACGCTGCCGGAAGAAGGCTATCGCCTGAACATCACCACCGAAGGCATCACCATCACCTACGGAACTCCCAACGGATTGCTGTATGCCTTTAACACACTTCAGCAACTCGTGCAGACCAGCACCGACAAAACACTGCCCACACTCGAAATCTACGACTACCCGCAGTTTGAGCACCGCGGCTTTATGCTCGATGTGAGCCGCCACTTCTTCAGCAAGGAAGAAGTCAAGAAACTGCTCGACATCATGGCATACTATAAACTCAACCGCTTCCACTGGCACCTCACCGACGACCAGGGCTGGCGCATCGAAATTCCCGAATATCCCAAACTGACAAAAATCGGTGCTGTTCGAGATTCATCACTGACCAATAAGGGCAGCAAACCTTTCTTCTACGACGACACACCCTACGGAGAAGGTTGCTACTACACCCTCAAAGACCTGAAAGAAGTGGTGAAATACGCTCAGTCGCTCGGCATTGAAATCATACCCGAAATCGACCTCCCGGGACACATGGTGGCAGCCGTGGCAAGTTATCCCGAACTGGGCTGCAACCCCGACCGCCAAGTTAAGGTGCGCGTGCATCAGGGCGTGTCGAAAGAAGTGCTCAACGTGGGCGACGACCGCGTCATCGATTTCCTGAAATGCGTACTTGGCCACGTGGCAGAAGTATTCCCCTATAAGTACATCCACCTTGGAGGCGACGAATGTCCCACCGATGAATGGAAAACAAACCCCCTGGCGCTCAATCGCGTGAAGGAACAAGGGCTGAAAGGTGTGGAAGAACTGCAATCGTGGCTCGTAGAAGAACTCGGCACTTACCTTAAGGAAGAATACAATAAAGACCTCGTAGTATGGGACGAACTCCTCGCCCATTGGAATGACGACAACAAGATACGCCCCGTCATCATGTGCTGGCGAGGACTCAAATACACCAACGAGGCAGGACGCCGTGGTTTCAAGTGCATCAGCGTACCCAACTACCACAACTACCTCGACCTCATACAGGTGGAAGCCGACAAGGCAGACATCAACGAAGTGTATCAGGGTGGCTATGGCCCCAAAGACGTGAACACCGTAGAACACATCTACAACCTCAACCCCGTTTCGCAGATGCAGGGCAACGAGCAGCACTGTCTCGGTACACAGGTCAATCTCTGGACAGAATCGTGCAAAAACAACGAACAGGCGGAATATCAAATGCTGCCACGCCTTCTCGCGCTTGCAGAAACAGCATGGCTACCAGCCAAGAAAAAGAATTGGAACAATTTCTACACCCGTCTCCAAAGCCATGACGAAATACTCGGTGCCTTAGGTTATACCTACGCAAAACACTATTTTGAGCCAACTCCCAAGACCGATGCCGAAAAGGCTTTAGATGAGGGCATAATACTTCAGAGAGATGGCAAACCCAATGCTGTGGGCTATCCTTCCATTAAGGCATATCAAACACTTTCCGAAGACCTCACACACAACAAAGCCATCAGTGGCATCAACACATTCAAGAAGCAGGACATCACGATGCCCAAGAATGGTAACACTTACACGATTATCTCGGCATCCACATACTACCTTGCCAAATATGCTGGTTCCACTGTCTATGCCAAACCAGGCGAAGGACTGCACCTGCACTACACACCGCAAAACACAAAAAGTGAACTTTGGCACTGCAAGAAGATTAACAAAAACACCTTCACATTCACTAATGCAGAAGATCCCAACGTAGTCATCGGTCCTGTTACCATTTCTAAGCCAACAGAGCCCGCAGCACAGTACGATTACGTGTCTGGCACACTCCTTATGCAGCGTGACGATGGTCTCTTCCTCAATGCCAACAGCAGTGGCTGTGTCACATGGGGCACAGAGCAAAAAGTATGCTTCCCAGGCACTTGGCGACTTGTGGAGAAATAAAGCCTATAAATACAAGGATAACATAGAATATAGTTCCTTTGCCGTATCATAATTGATACAATATGGCAAAGGAACTATATTTATATAGATGGGAAGATATCGGATTATATCTAATTTGAAATAAAATTGTTAGTGAACAGAAAAACCCCCATTGCAAAGTGAAGTTTGCAAAATAATTCATAACCTTGCAAAGAAAATTTAATAATCTTGATTTCTAATATTTATGGCTAATTTAGAAAAAAGTTGTTGTTGGCATTTTGCAGAGCAGGCTGGAGGTCGTGAAGATGGTCCAAACAATCCTATGGATGGAAACTTCAAAAAGACACCTTATGCTTCGCTTATTCGAGAGTCTATTCAAAATTCTTTAGATGCAGCACTAGATGATAATCAACCAGTACAAGTTAATTTTGAAATTGGCAGAATAAGAGCCAACGAGTATGAGAGGTTTTTTGAATTAAAGGGTCATATACAGGGTTGCATTGATCATTATCCTTCGAACGATGATGCTAAGGAAACGTATAATCCCATGATTGAATATCTCACTAGTATGGAAAGGTTTGACAATCTTTATTACATAAAGGTTTCAGACTTCAATACAAAAGGTATGAATTACAAAAATAGAACTCAATCTGATTATACTAGTGAACCCTTTTATGCGTTTGTTAGAGCAGCAGGAGTTTCTTCCAAAAACGACAGCTCAGCTGGTGGTTCATTTGGTTTCGGCAAGGCAGCATATTTTTATATATCCCCATTGCGGACTATTTTAGTTTCAACGAAAACTCAATATGGTACACATTTTTTTGAAGGGGTAGCATCATTGTGTACACATCGATTTATGAACGATGGTAAGAAGTATGTTGCTGTTGGATATTATGACAATAACGATGGAGAACCTATAACAAAATACGATGATATTCCAGAAAAGTTTAAGCGCGATGAAACAGGGACTGACATTTTCATTATGGGACTTAAACTATCAAAGGACAAGGAAGAAGCCAATGGCGAAAAAACTGCGATATATAAAGAAATGATAGAAGCAGTATTACGCAATTTTTGGCTTGCTATCGAATTCGGAAAATTGGAAGTTAAAGTTGAAGATACTATAATAAATAAAGAGAATCTTCCTACTATCATGGAGGAGTATTTCCCAGATAAAGAAGATACAAAAAGGAGAGAAAGACAATATAATCCTCGCCCATATTGGGAAGCGGTTCATAATAAAGAATGTGATAGAAATCATGTTTATATAGAGAAGACATACCCCAAACTTGGTCTTGTTAAGTTCTATGGCTTGAAAGTTCGTGGAGCACAGGATAAAATTCTATATATGCGGCGCCTACACATGCTTGTTAAGGCTCGAAGGACTCAAAGTGCAAATGGAATATATGGACTTTTTCTCTGCGATAACAAATTCGGTAATAAAATTTTAAGAAATACTGAAAATCCTGCCCACAATGAATGGGCTGCTGGTAATTGGCAGATTGACGGCAAAAAAGCTAAAGATGGAATAGATGCTATAGAAGAAGTTGATAGATTTATTATAGACGTTCTTGAAGAAATATTTGCTGGTCGTGAGAAAAATGTCCAACAAATACAAGGATTGGAAGAATTTCTATATATACCTACCGAACCGACTGAAGATGATGACTTAGATAATGACTCTTTAACTGGGGAGCCAGTAGACGAAAGTGATGACGGAAATTCGATGTCAACAGAATTGTCTGATCCTATCCATACCCCAATTGAAGGAAAAACAGAATTAGGAAAGGTTCTGATATCAGATACAAGTGCCTACATACAACGTGACGAACATGGGAATGTTTTATCTGGTCACGGCATTCGAAAGAGGAGAAATCAAGGTGGAGGTGGAACAGGCACACGCAACATTGATGGACGTTATAAATCAGAAGATAAAGGTGTGAATGGTGAAGTTCTCCACGAAATACCTGTAACTTATAGAAGTTTTGCACAAAAGATAAATGATCGTGTTTTTCACACATTAGTCATTCATTCGGAATATGAAGTTGAAAAAGGTAGAATTGATTTGATGGTAGGAGGTGAACAATCTGATGATGTTATTAACATTGAGTATTGCTCCAAAGGTGATGTGCGCGATAACACAATTTCAAATCTTACGATTTCAAAAGGAAAAAATCTTTTAACGATAAGGTTTGCTGACAACATGAAGCATGCCGTAAAGCTTGATGCATATGAATCTAAATAACATATCACTTCCATACCCAGTTTTGGGCATAAGCGATGATATTTCACCATTGCTGCCTACCGATTGCGTTTCTGTATCAATGGAGCAAGATTTAAGGGATTATACGTTTAGTATCAATCTCAAATTCCAAAACGAAGATATAGAGCGTTTGATAAAGGAGGAAAAGGCAGAATACACTTGCGAATATTCATGTGCTAGAACTATGCTACGAATTTGTCTAAAATCAGATGAGCCTTCGTTCACAATAACTATACCAAGACGGAGTATTAACGCTCGCCTTGAATTTAATTGTTTCGTTTCTGTCAAGTCACCGATAAGCCAGTACGCCAATTCGGGCTTTAACGATGACTATTTAGGTTTCACCTTTGACCTGGAAGAAGGCGACATATTAGTAGCTTTCCCACAATTCCACTATGACGCGGATATAAAGTTTGACAGACTGCAAACAGCAGGTTCGTTTATGCAAATTAAGGAAAGCAATCTACATACGGAAGTCTTTTACGATATTTCTGGTGACAAAATAGATATTTGTCTTCCGACATCACATTATCAGTTGTATTGTCATCCTAAAGTTAAAGGAGCCATGGAAATCATCCATTCGTCGCTTGTAATGAACGCTCTTACCTACGCTTTACAAAATATACATGATCATGAAAATACGATGTGGGCAAGAGCAATTGACACAAGACTAAGGACAGAGGATGGATTTTCAATCGATGAATTAGAAGACGTATCCAAAATTCCCAGTTTAGCCCAACGTCTACTTAAAGATCCTTATAATCGATTATTCAACCACTTAATTTTAACATCAACTCCAGAGGACTAGATATGCAACTTCAACGAACCTTTAAGGAAAGTTATAAGAATAAGCTTCGCGACGCAGTAAAGTCTGGCGAAGCGATTGAACTGTACTCAAAAGATTCTTTTGAAATAGACAACCACTTTGTAAAAAGACTGGCAAATGTATATGAACCAGACTTTGACATAGGTGAAAAGATGTTGGAAACGTATGACGATGATTTCAAGTCCGCTATCACATTGTACGAAGCATATAAGGAAATTTCTCCACTTTTAGCTTCTAGCGAAACATTTTGGGTATATTTGACGCATACTACTTTGTTTAATTATACTCAACAACGCTGGCCAAATGTTTTGCGAAAAACTGCAACATCAAGTTATATATTAGACCATTGGTTTATGGGAGGAAATGGCTTGTTAAGAAATGCTGCCGCATCATTATGGTGGAGTATAAAGTGCACATATGATGAAGAACGAAATAATAGATATGAACTTTCCGAAATTTTATTTAACAACTATACCTTAAGAGTTAATACGTTTGGAATATCTACTATCATTCGCCATAAGGAAGCAATGATAGGTATTTTGGAATATATAAAGGAAAACCCTGAAGTTATGTTGTCGTTTGAAAATAGAGGAAGATTTATTTCTAAATATTTCAATCGATTGGGGGGGAGTAAAAATCTTTCATCTTTAGATAGAAATTACTTTAAAAAGATTTGTTATTCTTTACATGAAACAATAATGAGTATTACAACAAGGGAACAAACTCTAGATGAAACTTTATATTATGAATAGTAGTGATACTGTTTTAATACATGGTATTTCATATTCCTTAGTGAAAGTGTATCCTTATATAAAATTTCTAATCTAAAGTTAAGTATTAAGGTCATATTCAATATGGCCTTTATGTTCTTCATTTAATCTTGAACTATCATTTTAGGAAATAACGTAAAATGAAATAAATAATTTTGAAATGTAAACTTGTCCCGTTTTTTGTTAACTCTTTATTGTAAACTATATTCAGGGCAAGTCAGTTCGAGGGTGTTCACGGGTGTTCACAGTGTTCATGGGTATTCACGGTGTTCACGCGTTCACGATGTTCATTTCTCCATAGCGTGAACACGTGAATATTTTGGTGTTAAATCATCAAGGTGAAAATTTCTGCGAGCATCAAGTTTATTATTTTAATGATATCAGTATATATTTATTTTGATAAGTATCAAGAAAAGAAATGCTAATACAAAAACGTGAATAGGCAGTATATCAAGAATAAAACCACTGATTTCGCGGATGACACAGATTTTTTCCTCCATAAATTATCCATAAATTAAACCACGAATTAATCACGTAACCGAGCTTTGCTCGCTTGCCTCAGCAAGAATTAAACATATAATTTTATGAATAATTTATGGGCAATTTATGTCCATTCGTGGAGAACAAGCGTCACGTCCTTCATGTCCTTCGCGGGCAAGAAACTACTGAACTCACGTCAAGGTTATTAACTTGATATGATATTATTTATACTTGATACTATTTTATTCTTGATATTATCTCAAAGGCACCCGATGGAGAAAACGGCGATGTACTGTGTTTGATGAAAAGATTAAAACACGTTTGGCAATAGAGTACGGTTAATAAATATCTTCTATAGGGATAGTCTAAAGAATATGTAAATTGATGATATAAGTTCATGTTCACGTGTTCACGCTATGGAGAAATGAACACCGTGAACGCGTGAACACCGTGAACACCATGAACGCTTACAGAAACAAAGAAAATGAAGAAGGGCGCAGACACCCGCGCTGAAACGGTTTTATTGCAGGAACATGTTGTTCCCTTTATTTTTGATCTTTGCAAAATGTTCATTCAAAAAAGCATTTCCGTCAACTCGTGTTTATAAATTCTTAGTATTGTAAAAATTTTAAATAATTTTAAGTATGTTTTTACGATTTGTATCTGAATTGTTTAAACATATTTTGTTAATTTTGCAAACTGAACATTTTTATAACAAAACAAGATATATTTTAATGGCCGAAACAAAGAAAATCAAGACAGCCCTTATTTCTGTATTTCACAAGGACGGTTTGGATGACCTTCTGAGCGCTCTTCACGCCGATGGTGTGGAATTTTTGTCAACCGGTGGCACACAGCAGTTCATTGAATCACTGGGTTTCCCCTGCCGCAAGGTGGAGGACGTTACGGGCTACCCCTCCATTCTTGGTGGCCGCGTAAAGACGTTACACCCCAAGGTATTCGGTGGCATATTGGGTCGGCGCGGACTGGAAGGCGATGTGGAACAGATGGAGAGTTACGACATTCCTGCCATAGATCTTGTTATCGTTGACCTCTACCCCTTCGAGCAGACCGTTGCAAGCGGTGCGAGCGAGGCGGACATTATTGAGAAAATCGACATCGGCGGCATCAGCCTTATACGCGCAGGTGCAAAGAACTTCAACGATGTAGTCATCATTCCCTCCAAAGCCGAATATAAGCCATTGCTCGAGATTGTGAAGGCACAAGGCGCATCCACCACGCTGGAACAACGCCGCGAGTTCGCCACAAAGGCTTTTGGTGTGAGCAGCCATTACGACACAGCCATCCACAACTGGTTTTCCGGCAAATAAGACACGTTAATCAAAAAACAGAAAAAGACTCTACCATCAAGATATTATGGCAAAATTCAGCACATTCAAGATATTTGAGAAGTTTGAGAGCCTGAAGAACAGCCGCTTCCTCTCCAACCTCTTTTCGTTCACACAAGAACTCGCCATGGACCTCGGCACGGCGAACACCGTCATCATCAGCGACGGCAAGATTGCCGTAAACGAGCCATCGGTAGTAGCCCTTGACGTACATACCGACAAGATGGTGTCCGTTGGCGGACAAGCCAAGTTGATGTATGAGAAGACGAACAGCAAAATTCGCGTGGTCCGTCCGTTGCGCGATGGTGTGATAGCCGACTTCAACGCCTGCGAACAGATGATGCGCGGCCTCATCCGCATGGCTAATGACGGCAAACACCTCTTCACCCCGAGCCTGCGCATGGTGATAGGCGTACCGAGCGGCTCAACAGAAGTGGAACTGCGCGCTGTACGCGATTCTGCGGAACATGCCGGCGGACACGACATCTTCCTGCTCTACGAGCCTATGGCTGCCGCGATAGGTATTGGCCTCGACGTGGAAGCCCCTGAAGGCAACATGATTGTTGACATTGGCGGTGGCACCACGGAGATTGCAGTAATTTCGCTCGGCGGCATCGTATCGAACAACAGTATCAAGATGGCTGGCGACGACTTCACCACCGACATTCAGGAATACATGAGCCGCCAGCATAACGTGAAGGTCAGCGAGCGTATGGCAGAGCGCATCAAGATCAATGTTGGTGCTGCCCTGACCGACCTCGGTCCCAACGCACCTGAGGACTACCTCGTGCATGGTCCTAACCGCATCACAGCCCTCCCGATGGAGGTGCCGGTATGTTATCAGGAGATAGCCCACTGCCTGGAAAAATCCATTTCGAAAATCGAAGCCGCTGTGCTCAGTGCGCTTGAAAACACACCACCGGAACTCTATGCCGACATATACAACAACGGCATCTACCTCACCGGTGGCGGTGCTCTGCTTCGAGGTCTCGACAAGCGCCTCAAGGACAAGGTAGGCATCAACTTCATCGTGGCAGACGACCCATTGCTCTGCGTGGCAAAGGGCACGGGCATTGCGCTGAAGAACACGGAGCGCTTCCAGTTCCTCATGCGATAGAACACATATAATACTGAAAAAAGGTTTTGAAAAAGGGGTGGTTCCTCTAATTGGCATATAGAAGACAATTAGCGGAATCACCCTCAAATAACAAAAAAAGAAGACATTCCTCTCTCTCCACTGACCGTGCTGCCTAAGCAGGCACATCCAGTAAAAATGCACGATGAGAAATCTGATTGAGTTATTCCATAAGTACAACTACGTATTCCTCTTTGTCCTCTTGCAGGCAGTGAGCATGTTCATGTTGTTCAGTTTCAACGACTATCAGGGCAGTGTGGCACTGACATCTGCCAATTCTGCCGTGGCCACAGTTGACCGCCTGTATGGCGACATGGAAGCCTATTCCAAACTTAAAGGCACCAATGCCTCGCTGACCGACTCCATCACCCGTCTTCAGATGGAAAACAGCGTGCTGCGTCGGGAACTGGCAGCCGCCAAGCGCGACACGGCAGCCACAGAGCGCGAGGTGCTCAACACGCTCAACAAATACAGGCTCATCCCCGCCCTCGTTGTGTCGAACAGCAATTCCGACGACCTGAACAACTACATCATCATCGACAAAGGCGAGCGCGACGGCATCAAGGAATATTATGGCGTGGTGTCGGGCGGCGGCGTGATAGGCATTGTCAGCCTCGTAGGAGAGCGCTATTCGCTGGTGATACCTGTAGTAAACAGAAAATCGAGCATCAGTTGCCGTATTCGCGGCAAGGACTATTTCGGCTACCTGGGCTGGGACGGCGGCAAGAAACTCTACGGCTACGTGGACGACATTCCTCGCTATGCCGACGTGAAAGTGGGCGACTGCATAGAGACAAACGGCTACTCCGAGATTTTCCCACCGGGCATCTTCATCGGCAGGGTTACACGCATTGACGATGCCCCCGATGGTCAGTCCTACCGCCTCATCGTCAATCTGGGCATCGACTTTGCCAACCTGCGCAACGTTAATGTCATCGCCTCGTCGTTCAGGGCAGAAGTTGACACCCTGCGCAATCATGCAGCCATCATAGACGGGTCGGCAGAAGAAAAGAAACCCTAAAGCCATGAAGAAAGAAACAGTATGATTAAAACCGTATTATATCGCGTCAAGTGGTTTTTCTTGCTGTATTTCCTGCAAGTCATCCTCTTCAACCATATCCACATCTTCGGATATGCCACCCCCATGACGTACATCTTCTTCTTCATGATGCTCCCCAGCAACACACGTCATTGGATTTACGTGGCGCTCGGTTTTGCCATGGGTTTCCTAATCGACCTCTTCACGAACACCCCCGGTGTGGGCGCTTCAGCGGTATGCATCACCGGTTTCTGCACCCCTTGGCTGCTCAAACTCTTCGCACCTTCGGGCTATGCCTTTGAGGAGCCTTTCGAGCCATCATCGAGGACAATGGAATGGCTGCCGTTCATCCGCTTCACTGTGGCTATGGCATTGGTCAACACTTTTGCTTATTATCTGATAGAATCCTTCTCGTTCTTCAACATCGGTTTCTTATTGCTCAGCACACTCCTAAGCACCTTAATTACTGTGGTTTTCGTCTGCGGCATAGAATTCCTGAAGAACGGCACAAGCAAGAAGAAAGCCCCTTAACAACACCTGCGAATGCCAAACACGCTGAAATTCACGAATCGAAAGTATGTAATAGGCGGTATTGCAATCTGCATCATCGCCATTTACGTCATCCGGCTTTTTGCCTTGCAGATGCTCGACAACACCTACAAGCAGTCTGCCGATTCGAATGCTGTGCGGCGCGACGTGTTGTTCCCTTCCCGCGGTCAGATACGCGACCGCAACGACTCCCTGCTGGTTTACGACGAATCGTCCTACAACATCATGGTCAACATGATGGAGCAGCATGGTGTGGACACACTCGAATTCTGCAAGACCCTCGGCATCACGAAGCAGGACTACATCAACAAGATGCTTGATATTAAGGACGACAAGAAGAACCCTTCCTACTCTCGCTACAAGCCACAGGTGTTCATGACACAAATCAAGCCTGAGGACATCTCCGTGCTCCGCGAAAAACTGTTCCGCTTCAAGGGCTTCTACGTTGAGCGCCGCTCCATGCGCCACTATGCCGGCAGCGTTGGTGCACACATCCTCGGCGATGTGGGCGAAGCGAGCGAGAACGACATCCGCGAGGACTTCTACTATCAGAACGGCGACCTCATCGGCAAGTTGGGCGTTGAGCGTTCGTACGAAAAGGAACTGCGCGGCGAGAAAGGCGTACAACTCATGATGCGCGATGTGCGTGGCCGTACCCTCGGCCGCTATAAGGACGGGCTCTACGACACGAAGCCTGTGCCCGGAAAGGACATCAAACTGACCATCGACATCAAGTTGCAGGAGTTGGCAGAACGTCTGCTTCAGAACAAACTCGGCGCCATAGTTGCCATAGAACCCCAAACCGGTGAAGTGCTCTGCATGGCATCATCGCCCACATTCGACCCACAGCGCATGGTGGGACGGGAACGCGGCAAATATGTGCAGGAACTGACCAAGGACTCCATGCGTCCGATGTTCAACAGAGCCATCATGGGTGCCTATCCCCCGGGATCGACGTTCAAACCCACACAAGGACTGATAGGTCTGCAAGAACACATCATCACGCCCAACACCTCCTTCTCCTGCAACCATGGTTTTGAGATGAAAGGGCTTCATCTGAACTGCCACAGCCATCCCGCGCCGCTAAGCCTCGTGCCCGCGCTCGGCACATCGTGCAACGCCTTCTTCTGCTGGAACCTCTACCGCATGTTTAAGGACCGCGAGCATTTCACCTCTCAGGACGAAGCGATGACACGCTGGAAGGACCACCTCGTCTCCATGGGCTATGGCTACCGTCTTGGCATCGACCTGCCCGGCGAAAAGCGAGGCATGATTCCTAATGCGCAGTACTACGACAAATACCTGAAGAAATGGGGACCGCTGAGCGTCATATCCATCTCCATCGGACAGGGAGAGGTAACAGCCACACCGCTACAGATAGCCAACCTGGCAGCAACGATAGCCAATCGCGGCTATTTCTACACGCCCCACGTGGTGAAGGAAGTGGCAGGCGGACGCATCGACCCCAAATTCAGCGAAAAGCGCAACACCACCATCGATGCAGGCTACTACCGCTACATTGTGGCTGGTATGCGTAGCGCCGTGATGAAAGGCACCTGCGTCAACGCTGCCATACCCGGCATCGAGGTATGCGGCAAGACCGGTACGGCACAGAACCACGGCAAGGACCACTCGGCATTTATGGGATTTGCACCGATGAACGAGCCGAAAATCGCCGTGGCGGTATATGTAGAGAATGGCGGATTCGGGGCTGTATTCGGTGTGCCTATCGGGAAACTCATCATGGAACAGTATCTCAACGGCGAACTCTCGTCCGAATCGAAGTCGCAAGCCTCCGAGATACAGCACAAGCGCATCGACTATTCCGCACAGAGCATGAGGCGCGAGCGCGAGAAAGAACGCCAGAAGAAAGCCGCCCGCGAGAACAAGCGCAGAAAACAAAACTAACAACTCATCCCACCAACGGACAGAACAATGAGCACACCACTGCAAACACTCACCGCACGTAAGTCGACATTCTCGGTTGACTGGCTCGTCCTGTTGCTCTATCTGACACTTATCGTGTTCGGATGGCTCAGCGTGTGCGGTGCGAGCCATGAATTCGGCGATACCGACATTTTCAGTTGGTCGAGCCGATCAGGCAAGCAGTTGGTTTGGATTATATGCTCGTTCGGATTAGGTTTCTGCCTCCTCATGATTGACGAGAAATACTTCGACATGCTGGCAGCCTTCCTATATGTGTCGATGATGTTGCTGCTGCTTATCACGCCCTTATTGGCTACCAACACCAAGGGGTCGCTCTCGTGGATAAAATTAGGCCCCGTTAGCCTTCAGCCGGCAGAATTTGCGAAATGTGCCACCTCTCTCGCTGTGGCAAAAATGTTCAGTCAGTTCGGTTTCTCTTTAGGCAAACGTAAAGACCTTCTCAGGGCGGTGGGGCTCGTTATGCTCCCGATGGTGCTCATCGTCATGCAGCGCGAAACGGGTTCTGCGTTGGTTTACCTCGCTTTCTTCCTTGTGTTCTACCGCGAAGGCATGTATGGCAGTGTGCTATTCTGTGTGTTCGCCGCGGTGCTTTATTTTGTGGTGGGTCTGCGCTATGCCAACGACATCATGCCCGCCACTACTGCCTCTGTGGGCGAATACGTTGTGCTCGTACTGATATTCTTTTTCACCATAGGGTTTATCCACACCTACCTGCCGCGCGAAAGGCTGCGTAAGCCCTTAATATATGGTGTGGGCTGCTCAATAGCGGCTTATCTCTTCTCGTGGATAGTGAAGCCCTTCGATGTGAGTATCGTGCAGATCATCATTCTCGTTATGATGATATTCTATCTGCTTTGGCAGGGACTTACACTCCACAAACGCGCCTACCACCTCATTGCCGTCTTTGCCATAGGGTCGGTATGCTTCCTCTATGCCTCCGACTTCGCGCTGAACAACGTGCTTCAGGAGCACCAGCAGCAGCGCATCAATGTGCTTCTCGGCATCGACTCGAGTGTAACCGGCGCGGGCTACAATGTGCATCAGAGCAAGATAGCCATCGGTTCGGGCGGCCTGCACGGGAAAGGCTTCATGAACGGCACTCAGACCAAACTGAAATATGTGCCCGAGCAGGACACCGACTTCATTTTCTGCACAGTGGGCGAAGAGCAAGGCTTCATCGGTTCGGCAGCGGTGCTCAGTCTGTTCCTGGCGCTGATACTTCGACTGATATGGCTGGCAGAACGACAAAGCACCATCTTCGGGCGAGTCTATGGCTACTGCGTGTTGAGCATATTGTTCTTCCACGTCTTCATCAATGTGGGCATGGTGATGGGCCTGACACCAGTCATCGGCATACCATTGCCGTTCTTCAGTTACGGCGGTTCCTCGCTATGGGGATTTACCATCCTGCTATTCATCTTCCTGAGAATGGATGCCTGCGACCGCGTGCGACTCCATGTATAAATACAGCAACCTATCCGCAAAGCAAATGCCATGACGCAACAAGATAACGACAAGAAAAAGAAGATATTCCTCATCATAGGTGTAGGCGCCGTCCTGCTGCTCTTCATACTGCCTGCAAAGTATGCAGCCAATTCGAGACATACTGCTGCTGACAAATCTTCTGCCGAGAATGCACCGATAGCCATTCCCGACGTGGAAGAGACCGATACAGACAGCATACCCTTCGTCTCTTCTTCCATACCCGACTCCACACTCCACAACGATTCGCGCACTCCCGAGACCATGGGGCTTGAGGACGGCTATCGCAGCGGCATGGCAGACGGCAAGTCGCGGCTGTCGAGCGGGAAAAACGATGACAAAGGACCACAAAAGTCGCCGCAAGAGCAAAAGACATACACAGACAACTACCGCCGGGGCTATCAGGAAGGCATTGCTAAGAGCAAGGAGGGCGAACAGGCTCTCGATGCCAAAAATGACACACGAACCATAGAAGAAATGGCTGCAGAAGCCAGCAGTACCATACAAGGGGCTGTCATGGACTGAATACAGTGGATAGTGGAGAGTAATATTTACGTATGAGCTCCGGCGGAGCGATACAGCATAGGCAGGGGTGAAAGGAGCAAAGCGACTGAAACCCCTGTTATATGCAGTGAGAGAATGTGAGCCCGGTATGGGCGGCACAGAAATGTGAGCCCGGTATGGGCGGCACAGAAAAGTAATCACCACTTTTTGCTCCATTCTGTATCGCTCCGCCGGAGCTCCAATTGACGTTGTCATCATAACAGGGGTTCCATTCACTCCGCTCCGCTCCGTTCATTTCACCCCTGCCTATGCTGTATCGCTCCTCTGGAGCTCATACGTTATTTCCACTCTCAACTATCCTCGACACACTCCACTACAGCATCAGTAAGCCGGAGCTCATACATTATTTCCACTCTCAACTATCTCACGACTGTCAACTATCTCAGTCTCAGGCTATTTGCCACGACGGAGAGGCTGGAGAGTGCCATCAGCGCTGCAGCCCACATGGGTGTTATCTGCAGATCTATGCCGAAGGCACAGAGTGCGCCGGCTGCGAGCGGTATGCAGACAATGTTGTAGATGAAAGCCCAGAAGAGGTTCTGGCGAATCATGCTGACCGTGCGCCTCGACAGTGATACGGCGGCAGGTATGCTACGCAGGTCGTCGGTCATGAGCGTAACCTGTGCCACGTCCATCGCCACGTCCGTGCCCCGCCCCATGGCGATGCTGACGTCTGCACGTGCGAGAGCCTGCGTGTCGTTGATGCCGTCGCCCACCATAGCCACCACCTTGCCCTGACTCTGCAGTTCGCTGACCATTTTTTCCTTATCCTGCGGCAGGACCTGACTGCTATAGTGCGCCACACCTGCCTTCTCTGCCCAATATCTTGCGGCGTCTTCCTTGTCGCCGCTCATCATATACACTTCCACGCCTGCTTCCTGCAACTGCCGCATTGCCTCGGCTGCATGGGGTTTGAGCGACTCGCGCGCTTCGAGGGGCAGATTATCGGCTTTCGTAAAGTCAACGTTCTGGTTGGGAATGGTCAGTGTGCCTGTCTTGTCTATTACCACAGCATCCACCTTCCTCAGCAGTTCCAACGCCGCAGCATCTTTCACGAGCACCTGCCGCTCTGCCGCCTTGCCTATGCCCACCATGAGGGCAGTAGGTGTGGCAAGCCCCATGGCACAGGGGCATGCTATGACGAGCACCGACACGGCAGAAAGTATGGCACGCGGCAGGACCGCCTGTCCGCCGATGCCCCACCAGAGGAGGAACGTGAGCAGCGTGATACCGATGACGACGGGCACAAAGACGAGTGCAGCCTTATCCACTATGCGTTGCACGGGAGCCTTGGAGTTCTGTGCCTCTTCCACCATGCGGATGATGTGTGCGAGCGTTGTGCCTTCCCCCACTTCCTGTGCACGAAGGTGCAGCCTGCCCTGTGAAGGTATGGTGCCTGCAAGCACCCTGTCGCCCTTGCGCTTGGCAACCGGGGTGGGCTCGCCCGATATCATGCTCTCGTCCACATACACGGCATCTTCGGTCATGAAACTCTCTGCTTCGACCACTTTGCCGTCAACGGGTATCTTCTCACCGGCACGCACTTCGAGCAAGTCGCCCTTCTCAATGGTGGAAATGGGTACGAGCACCCCACCTTCTGCCAGGCGTGCCGTCTTTGGCGAAAGTCCCATCAACAGGCGGATGCTGGCGGACGTGGCATCCTTTGCCTTCTCTTCCAACAGTCGCCCTGTAAGGACAAAGGCGATAATCATCGTTACGGCATCGAAATACGTATGCCACTCCATACCGCGCGCTCCCCACACGCGCTCGCCCCAAATGGTGTTGAACGCGCTGAAGCAGAACGCCACAAAGGTGGACATTGCCACGAGTACGTCCATGTTGGCTGAGAAATGGCGCAACTGTCGCAAGGCAGAGACATAGAACTGCCTACCGCAGACCACAATGCAAGCCAAAGCAAAAACAAGGCACATCCAGTTCGCCATTGTTGCGTTACTCACAAATGCAGGAAGCATGGAAGTACACATTACCACCGCTGCAAACGTCCATGCGATAATCATCAGCCGCTTCAGACGGCGGTATGCCTGTGCCTCTATCTGTTCTGCAGAGCGGTCCGCCTCTATCACCATGTCGTAGCCTATGTCGCTCACGGCGGTTTTCATCTCCTCCGGTGTGATGACAGCAGGGTCATAGTCCACTGTGGCAGTGCGGCCCACGAGGTTCACTGCGGCATAAGAAATACCGTTGAGCGCATTCAGCCTGCGCTCCACATTGGCGGAACAGGCAGAACACGCCATACCGGAGACTGGGAAGATTTGGTGCATGGGGGCTTCTCTTTGAAGTTAACGAAGTTAGTCCTTTGAAGTTATTGAAGTTATTGAAGTTATCGCTTTGCTCGAAGTTAACGACATTACCTTATGCTGATTTATTTATCGGTACAAAGTATCGTCGTTAACTTCGATAACTTCGTTAACTTCGAGCGTAGCGATAACTTCAGAAATTTGAGTCAGGGATTTATTCCACATAGAAGCGTCCTGCACCTTCGATGGCATCCACGATGGCATCCTGGCTCACTTCGTCGGCACATTCCACCGACACCTGCTTCTTCTCAAGGTCGGCTTCAGCAGCACTCACACCGCCAATCGCCATAAGAGCAGCCTCCACACTCGCCTTGCAATGGGCGCACTTCATGCCTTGCACGTTGACTATCTTCTTTTCCATAATAATACTTTAATACTTGTTATTTTTAAAAACAGGAATCTAAAAATATGGTCTTCTACATTCTGCCTGAAAAGTATTTCCAAAGCGGTGCCACCATGAGCGCCTGCCGAAACTCGCCACGCGAGAGCATGTCGTACACCTTTTCCTTGGGATAAAGAAACACATCGATGTCCTCTGTCTCGTCAAGATGCTGAGCATCGATTTTCTCTACATCTACAGCCAGAAAACTATAAGACAGATTTGTCATCGCGCTGGCATTTGGGGCTATACTCATCAGTTCTGTCCATCTGCCTCCGCCAAAGCCTGTTTCTTCCAACAGTTCCCGCTTTGCAGCATCGAGGGGTGCTTCGCCTTGCTCTACCACACCTGCCACAAGTTCGAAGCATGTCTGCCTGATACCATAACGATATTGACGGACAAGAACGAAATCGTCATCCTTCGTAACAGCAATAACGTTTACCCAATCGGGGTATTCCAGCACATAATACTCCGGATGTATTTTCCCATTTGGTAAAAGGAGTTTATCCCTCCTCGCTGTAAGCCACGGACGACGAAACAGATATTCCGTCTCAATTACTGTCCAGGATTTGTCTTTCAGTTCCATTTCCATTTAAAAAGCGAAAAAACAAATGGTCATGCCATTCGTCTTTTCGCCAATGATATTATTATCGCTTTTACTTCACGACAAATTTCTTTCCATTCTTGATATAAACGCCCTTTGGCAGTGCTGAACCGGCATTGACACGCTGACCGCTGATATTGTAAACAACATTGTCTTCTGCGCTTTGCCGGTCTGTCGCTATAGTGGCAATAGCTGTTGTAGTACCACTGCCGTTAGCGATGCAGAGTTTCGGAGCACCGCTGCCTACCATTTCTCCGTCGAAGAAGGCTCGGAAAGGCGATACTGATGCCGTTGCAGCAAGCACAAAGTTGGCACCTTCAGCATCGATGGCATAGGCATTGGAAGGCGTTGTGTTGTAGTAGCAACCCTTGTAGCAATATAAAGAAGTGTAGGCCTGTGCCAAGGAATTACCTTCTACTTGCGCATTTTGTGCAGCAAATTTGAGAGGTACGTTCTGCAGATTCCATTTGCTACCCCATCTGTTGCCCGGAACAGCAATGATGTATGGCTGATTGGCTTCAAGTTCCTGCACAAAGTCGAAGTAAACACTGTCGTTATCGTCGATACCTACGAATTTCTTAATCCAGAGGTTCTTTCCTGTTTCTGATTCGCTCTTGAACCATTCCAAAGCGGTTTCCGTATTATCTGCCACCTTGCTTACACTTGTTGCAGCAAACGGGAGTACGAGTGTTTCCCATCCTCCTACGCCGTTAGTGCCAAGCAGCGGGGTGCGTGTATAACTGATGTTGGTTGCCGTAAACGTTTCTGGTGCATAGAACGGCTGGCCATCGGTCAGCGTGATATTTGCAGCAGTACCGTCAATAATCACGTTCTTACCATTCAAGCCTGTCACGTTATCTGTCGATTTTATGTAGAAGAGACAGTTTGGATTGGCATTGGTTGCATTCACGCTGACTGTGCCGTTGCCTCGCAGGTCAACTGCGGCAGCAGATGCCGGCACGGTGTAGGAAGAAGTGAACGCTCCTTGTGTCAACGTGCCGTCGAAACCATAGATATTCCTGCCGGAAACGATATTGATTGCAGAACTGTTTGTACCAATAAAACCGGTCGTTGTACTGTAAAGATAGAGATAAATAGCATTATAGTCTGTGACTGTATAATCTACGTTAAACGTCTGCGAGCCACCCGGCGCTATGTTGACGTCTTCCAGAGAAGTGTTGTCAAAACTGTTGAGATAACCGCCATCCGGATAAAGATACAACAACACGAGCGGACTTACGAAGACTTCTGTACTGTTATTCGTTACCGTCATAGTGCCTTTCACCACGCCATTGTATGCCGTTGACGGCACGTTGTAGGAAACCGTAAGGGCAGAATAGTCGCTCTTGTTTTCAGAAATGGAGATTTGAGTGGTGTACAACACATTTTCTCCATTGGCGTCTGCCGTAATCCAAATGTTGTAAGTGGCTGCTGATGTTGGGGTGAAGAACAGTTCAAATTCATCAGAACTGTTGCCCTTTATTGCTATACCTGTTCGGTTTACGGGATTGCCTTTTTCAGCAGTAGTGCTGGCAAAGAGATAAATCGTACCTGAATATTCCTTATCGCTTGAGTTGTCAATGCTGACCTTCAGTTCCTGTTCGATATTCACGTATGCAGCACTCATGTCTCTCAAAGAAGAAACGGTGATAGGCAAAGACACCACATGTACTTGCGGACTTGAATAGGTAACCGATCCGTTGTTCACGGTTACAGGCAGATAATAGTTGCCTTCGTTCCACAGCCAGTTTTCCGTACCTGATACGCGGCTGACCGGAATCACCCAATAGGTGCCGTTGGCTCTTGAAGAAAGATTGCTCAACGAATAGCCCCCTGATGAAATATAGGATGACGGATAATATGAATTTACACCTATGCTCACATTGTTTCTGAGATTGCTGTAAGCATACTGCCCTATCATTTCTATAGCACCTGTCGTTTGGTCATAGATACCGAATGCGATGTCAAATTCGCGCTGTCCGCCTGTTTCGTTGTAGATGCTGTAAGCAATGCGGTTGTTATTCACCACCATGTCTTTTGTTGTCAGTCGCAGCCCTGAAGTTGATGCATCAATGTCGCTTTCATACGAAGGCACCGTACCTACTCCTGCAGGACGCATTCCTAAAATACCGCCACGCGACATGGAATACCCGTCGGAAGAACTACTGGCACCGGTACCGGCATTGCTATTAGGGCGTAGCGTTACGAGCCTGAAATACCCGTCGCAACTTCCTTTCCATCCCCAGTTGATGTGGTACAGGCCTTCGCCGTCGTAGCCGTCGCATATAAAGGCATGACCGCCACCATCTGATTGACCTGAAAGGTAAACAGGTCTGCCTGCAGCGAGTTCACCATAAACAAGATTCTCCCATTTTGCAATGGAAAAGTTTGACGCGTTATGAAAAGTTGTGCTGGCATCAAATCCGAAATAATTCACGAGAGCACCGGGCACTCTCTCCGAAGATGCTCCCGAAGAATTAGCATAAGACATATTCACCGACTGCCCGCAATAGAGCATCAACTGTGCCACAGCCGTTGCACCGGCACCTGTAGCGCTGCTCGAATACGTGTCCTGCATATTTGCCCAATCTATCGCCGTACCTGCCGGAACAGCGGGTAGCGTTACGTCCTGACTGCCATTATAGGTGTTGGTCAATTCCGGGATAGCCGAAGTGGTGGCATTTGGAGTTTTCCAATAGTTGAGCAACTGAGCCATCGCTGTAGCCACACAACCCGTAACGGCATTTGTGCTGCTCTGCGTACCATTGGAATAATAGTATTTAGGACAAAGGTTGTTGTATGGCGCAGTTTGTCCCCATTTTGTAGTTATCAAGGGTGAGATGGATTTCTTTGCCGTTTCTGTTACTGCCATCAGTTTCGGTGCATTTGCCGTTGTGGTGGCGTCGTCCGTCGAAGCGGCTTCGCCAAGACTTTCCACGAAAGCGGCATAACCATCAAGGACTTCCTGCAAGGCTTCAGGTATGTCGCCGGAGAGATTGCCCTGGTCGGAATAGCCCACAATTTCTTCGAGACGTTCGTCGCCACTGACAATGACGAAACCGCCATTGTTCTTCACGTTGAAGATATAATATGGTGCCACTTCGCCTGCATCTTTCAAGTTTCCTGCATCTTTCAGTGATGCGCTGTGCCCTTTCGACTCAAGGAACTGTGTCGCCTTCTTGCGGGCGGCTGTGCGTGAGATGGTTTGTGCTTCAAGACCAAAGATAACCGCACTGCATAATAAGGTCAAAAGAAATTTTCTTATCATAACTTAACTGTTTTTTCAACTTTTGGTACCGGGATTCTGAATATCACCACCACCGGGCTCCGTTTCTTCGCCATTGAGAATGATGTTCACCATAGCAACAAGGTCGCTCACACTGATGGTGTTGTCGCCATCCATATCCGCATTAGTCAGCACGAAATCTGCTGAATTGATGCCGAGGATATAGTTTACTGCGGCTACAACGTCACTCACATTAACCACACCGTCATTGTTGGCATCTCCTTTTTTGGTGCTTTCTACCTGCGCAGTGTCAGCATAGGCATCTAATGAGCCTACTGACAAAAAGGCTGATAATGCAAAAATAACTGTAAAAATTTTCCTCATAAGTTTAATGGTATGTTCTATTAATTCTGATTATTGTTTGTATACTTCAGATATGTTCCATGTTGGCCGTTTTACGTTTTGTTTCCGTATCTTGCTCTTTTTCACTCGGTCACGTAGCCCGCTACGCTCCCTCATTCAAGAAGGCAACCTACTGAAAACGAACCGGTAAAACGTCTCAACATAATTAATAGAACATACCTAATTAGTTTGTTTGTCTTTTCCTTTATTTATAATTTTTTGCAAAAATAAGGAAATGTCTTCTTTTTTGCAACATTTTGAATGATAAAAAAGTAACAACATGCTCCTGCAATAAAACCGTATCAACACGGATAGTTGTTTGCCAGTCTTCATTTTCTTTTATTGGTGCATTTTGGACCATATTAAAACTTTTTACGTTTTTTCTCTTTATATTTAAATTAAAATGTGTAAATTTGCAACAATTTCGTACTTACTCACAACGAATAGACGATCAGACAGGAGTAGCACAAAAACATGAAGAAGATTCATATTTAAACTTTTTAATTAACTAATCAACATTATTAACTAACTAAATCCACAACAATGAAAAAGATTACATTTCTTTTGACATTCTTGCTGACAGCAGTTGTCGGCATGTGGGGTCAAACCGGACCAAACGGCTCTACGCAGGTTTCCAGCGCAGAGATTACAACCGGTTATTATTACCTCTACAACAATGGGGCTGCCAAGTTTTTGAGTGGTAGCACCGGCGCCTACCAATGGGTGGACGAAACCAGCCTGACTGGCGATGCCGGTCTCTGGTACATCCAAAACGAGGGTGCAGGATCTGACGGAAACATCAGATATTATGTTCAGGTTAAGGGCAGTAACAACTACTTCGGTGGTGTTGGTCCCGAATGTCCGCTTAATTCATCGGGAGTTTACCAACGCATCAGTGTTCGAGAAAGCGGTGCCTATTACACACTCTCCGGTCATCAGGTAGTAAGTCAAATTGGTAACAAGACAGCCATTAAGTACAACGGTACATCAGGTAATCTGATTTATCGTAATGGCGGTGATATAAATAGCTCCAGTTTCCCCACAGAAAGCCAGTGGGTAATATACAAGGCAGCTGTCTCCATCACTTACACCATTGCAGTGACAGGCACAAACGATGCAAATGCCGGTGTTCAATATCAAGGCACCAACTATACTAACGGAAGCACTTTCTCTACGAGCGACGACATTTCTGCTTCTGATTTCACCGCCAATGAAGTAACCGGCTACAAAGCCACAGTTACCGTCAACGGCACAACAATCAAGGTCAACTACGTCGAAGCAAAATACGCCGTTGACTTCACGGATCTCTATGTAACCAATACGTCAGTTGCTACAACGACAGATCCTATTGTAGAAGGTCAATGGTATGTGCTCACCCAGATTCGTAACGGCGAATCTCCCGCATACGACAATGGAACAGGAAACAACATAAAGCGTGCTCAAACATCTGTTACGGCAAACACTCTCTTGGTAACCAACACTCCTGCCAACGACATTAAGAAGTACTTAATCCGCTTCTTTAGCACGGGTGAAGGCAATGGCTACAAAATCCAGTTCGGAACAGGCAACTTCTGGTACGGCACAGGAAGCGGAAACGGTGCCCATTTGTACGCAAACGCTACAAATTCCACTGCGTTCCTTGTATACAATGCTACACAGACAAGTGGTAACTCCACAGGTTGGGCTATTAATGAAACAACCAATGGCACGACATACGGCAGAAAAGTGGACAACAACGGAGCTGGTGAAACCGTCGCTTTCTGGGATAACGGCCAGACAAGCAGTGGCGGTAACAACGTATGGAAACTCTATCCTGTTGAACTCGGTGCGCTTGTTCGCGATATTAATTTCAATCTTGAAATTACTGACGGCACTGTAACCAAGACATTCAGCAGTGTTACGAAGCCCGAAGGCACAACCATTTCTGCTATGGACTTCTTAGGCATCTCTACTCAGTACGCCACTTCTACAAGCCACACGCTCACCACAGCCGATGATGGTCAAACCGTAACGCTTACCGTAACTCCAACGGCGGCATTACCAGTGGCGAATGGTGCATACTACGCATGGCAGACAGCAGTTGGAAACAATCCTTCATACATCCATGTTGACGAGAATGGCGCAGCAGTAAACCCGAACGGTTACTCTATCAACCTGACAAAGCCTGTTACAGTTGACCACGTATGGCAAATCGAGGGTAACATCATAAACGGTTTCTCTCTCAAAAACGACAAGACAAGCCAGTATCTCGGCGGCCGCACAGCAGCGGCTGGTTATATGGCAATGGAAGCTACTCCATCGCTCTTTGCTCCCGTTTACAACAATGCAACGACTTTCAAATGGAAGAATGTTGATTACGGCTACTGGATTGACCGCGCCAGCGCAAAACCTTACGCACACACATCAGGTAATAACAACTCGCTGACACAACTCTACCCTGTAACGTTCGCGCTCTCTGACGCAACGGCTGGCAACATCATCGTAGGTGGCGACACCATCTCTGACTTCACACAAACTTACTACATCTCCAGCGATGCTACAATTGCCCTTGTAGCGCAAGACTTCTCCATCCTCGATTACAACGGCTCAGCCACAGTTGCAGAAGCCCTTGCAGCCCTCGGCGCAGCAGGTGGCACACTGACCATCAACGTAACACAGGAAATGTCGAACGTGACCATCAACGTTGTTAAAGACGGACAGACTGTCAAGACCGTAACCGTTGAAAACGTTGCAGCAGGACGCGCTGTTGACGTAGCAGAAGCCATCGGTGATGTACCTTACGTAACAGGTTACGATCCCGCAACGATTACAGCAACTGCCGACGATCAGACTGTGAATGTAACCTACACTTCTTCTCTGCCATTCACATTGGCAGCCGACCCGACAAGCAGCGAGGCACCGACATACGCAATGACGCTCCGTGAAAAATATGCTCACGGCAATATTGCCTTATCGACTTCTCAATACGACATCACAGACGAATACCTCTGGACGTTCGGCGGTGATGAGTTCAATGGCGTGACCGTTTACAACAAGGACTTCGGCTACATGAACGTAGGCTCTGAATCAGATAACAGTGTTGCCACATTCAGCAGTACTCCGACGCTCTTCACCATCAAGCCTAACTCAAACCAGGCTAATGGTTTCAACCTCAACATTCCAAACACGAATGCCTATATCAATCTCCGCGGTGATTATGTCAGCACATGGCTCAGCGATTATGCTGACGGTGAAGTAGGTTCTTGCCTCGTGGCTATACCTGAAGCAACTCATCTTGCAAACCTCATCAACAAACTGGAAGACTACTTCCATACAACAGACTTCGTAGGTGCCCTCGCTTCTGCTGATACCGCTGCACTTCGCGTGGATTACGAAGCACTGAAGGCTAATCCTACAAAGGCAAACTATCAGACATTCAAGGCTGAACTTGAAGCCAACTTTATAGATATCACTCCCGGTGCATACTACATCGTACGCAGTGCATTCTCGGGCTTCTACACAAACCAAGGTGAATATAAAGCATGGTACTACTCTGCTTCTACAGGTTCTGTGAAATGGAAAAACATGGATGCATCACCTGAATATCAGGTATTCCAAGTAGTTGCCAACGACAACGGCGATAACGTATTCTATAACCCAATGGCAGGTGTTTATCTGACTGCTGCTGATGGTTCTGTTTCTTCCGACATCAATGCGGCCAAGGCATTCACACTCACGGCTCTCGGCGGTGGACAGCAAAACATCCTCTTGGATGGCATTACTACACCTATCCACGCTGCAGGTCACAACAATGGTCAAGGTATTAATGGCAATTTGACTAACTGGTCAGGTAGTGCCAACTCTGCTTCTTCATGGTACATCATTCCACAAAACATTGAAGAAATCACACTGATTGCTCCCACAGGTGTGGCTGAAGGCGAAGAAGTAATACAAGGTTTTGCTAACGCAACAGATGCACAGTTGCCTACTTCCATCGGCGTATTCACCATTACAGAAGACCTCGCAGCAGGCGCACACCTCGATACGATTGCTTCAGGTAAGATTGCAGCCGGTCAGGGTTATCTCATCAGCGGTGTGAAGGGTGCTAAAGTGCCTCTCCTGCCCGTAGCAAGCGCAGTTGAAGCACCTGTAGGTAACCTCCTCGTAGCAGGCCAAGGCACCATAGTGAACGGTGGTTACATCCTTGCATACAAGAAAGGCGACACAGAGGCTAAGTTCTATCAGATAAATGGCCTTACAGTACCTGAGAACCGTTCATACCTGCCCGAAGGCACACCTACCCGCGGACTTGAATTCCTCTTCGGCGGTCTTGGTGACGATGTAACAGGCATCAACGGTATCACGACCGGTGCTGAAAACGGAGCCATCTACGACCTCCAGGGACGCCGCGTGAACAACGCTCAGAAGGGTGTTTACATCATCAATGGTAAGAAAGTGATTAAGTAAATCAAACCGGATTTTCCGGGAGTTCCGGTATCGCCGGAATTTCCGGAAAACCGGAAAATTCCAAAAAAAACAAACAAAAACAATGAAAAAGACTTATATCACTCCTGCTACAGCGATTTTCGAAATGCGCCACGAGAACGTCATCGCCACAACCATCCCTAAGGATAACAGCGGCGAAGGCATCGGCGACACCAACCAAGACGGTTTCGACTTCGCACCGAAAGATGACAACAGTTGGACCGACGGCAGTTGGACAAAGCCCTGAGGCGAGCCCTCTTTCTAAAATAAAAAACCACCGAGATCGGTGGTTTTTTTTATGCTTTGATTGTCCTTGCTTATCTTCTGCGCTTCTTTGACACTTTGTCAACGCATGAACCGCGGTTGACAGGTGCGCCATATACGCCATGCTGGGGAAGAGGTTGTCCTTTACGGTATTCCTGAGGACGAACACTTACCTTACGACGTGCCGGTGGCGGTGGCAACGGACGACGTGCACGGCGATATTTACTCTTACGATACTTACGGTTAGGAACCTGCATCACTTCATCCTGACTATTGGTTTCGGCTGATGTAACAACGGGCATTCCGAACATCATAACCGCCAACAGAGCCAATAACATTTTTTTCATGGTTTTGACGTTTTAAAGGGTTTAGTAGAAAGTTGTTAATTCACGAGTGATATTAGTGCAAATTTAATAAAAAAAAAGTAAATCCATCTCTTCTGGGCATTTTTTCGAGGTTCGTAGGTAAAATTGTGGTAAATTTGCACATAGTGATAAATAAGCCGTTAAACCGCCACAAGGCACAACACAAAAACATTATGCAAACAGGAGACAAAGCACCCGATATTCTGGGACGCAACGAAAAGGGCGAAGAAATACGCGTAAGCGACTTCAAGGGCAGAAAACTCGCCCTCTATTTCTATCCGAAGGACAACACCCCCGGCTGCACCGCTGAGGCTTGCAGCATACGCGACAACTATGCCGCCCTGCAGGCTGCCGGCTATGCCATTGTCGGTGTGAGTGTGCAGGACGAGAAATCGCATCAGAAATTCATAGAAAAGCACGAACTACCCTTCCCCATCATCGCCGATACAGACCACACACTCGTGGAAGCATTCGGGGTGTGGCAAGAGAAGTCGATGTGTGGCAGGAAATACATGGGCACCGTGCGCACCACCTTCATCATCAACGAGGAAGGCATCGTGGAAAAGATTTATGGTCCCAAGCAGATCAAGACGAAAATCCACGGCGAGCAGTTGCTGCAAGGTTAGTGTGTCATATAGGCGACTTTCAGGACGCTAACGACACGGATTTAACACGAAGGCATTACCGCAGACTTTTGAAGCAAATTATATCTTCGCTTCGCTTGATGACTACGCGAATAAAAAGACGACCTCCGCTACACCTTATTTATATGTAGCGGAGGTCGCTGTGTCTTATGTCTTGCAGAGTATTTCTTACAGTCTGCCGTCCACGATTTCCTTGGGCAAGAAACTCTTGACGTCGAAAATCACATGATTTTCCTTCACGAGCGCCTTCACGTCGAGGTCGTCGAACTTGCTGTGTGCCACAGCGAGAATGGCTGCATCGAATTTACCTTCGGGCAGTTGGTTCGTTACCTTGATGCCGTATTCGTGCTCTACGATGGCTGGTACAGCCCATGGGTCGTAAACGGTGATGTTCAGGTTGTACTCTTGGAGGGCTTTGTAGATGTCGATAACCTTCGTGTTGCGCACGTCGGGGCAGTTTTCCTTGAATGTGAAGCCAAGGATAACGATTTCCGAGTTGAGCACCTGAATACCCTTCTTGAGCATGTGCTTCACAGTTTCGCTTGCCACATATTCACCCATACTGTCGTTCATGCGGCGACCGGCGAGTATGATTTCCGGATTGTAGCCATAGCGCTGTGCGCACTGTGCGAGGTAGTATGGGTCAACACCGATGCAGTGTCCGCCGACGAGACCTGGCTTGAAGGGCAGGAAGTTCCACTTGGTGCTGGCTGCTTCGAGCACGTCTGTCGTATCAATGCCCATCTTGTTGAAGATTTTGGAGAGTTCGTTGACAAAGGCAATGTTGATGTCGCGCTGCGAGTTTTCTATCACCTTTGCAGCCTCAGCCACCTTCATGGTCGGTGCCAGATGCGTTCCTGCGGTAATAACCGATGCATAGACTTCGTTAACCTTCTTGCCGATTTCGGGTGTGGAACCGGAGGTAACTTTCTTGATGTGCTCCACTGTGTGCTTCTTGTCGCCCGGGTTGATGCGTTCGGGGCTGTAGCCGGCGTAGAAGTCCACATTCATTTTCAGACCGCTGACTTTCTCCACCACGGGGATACACTCGTCTTCCGTTACGCCTGGATAGACCGTGCTCTCATATACCACGATGTCGCCCTTAGAGATGACCTTGCCCACCGTGGTGCTTGCGCCGTAGAGCGGTGTGAGGTCGGGATTGTTGTTTTCATCTACCGGTGTGGGCACTGCCACTACATAGAAATTGCAGTCGCGTATTTTTTCGAGGTCGGTGGTGCAGATGAAGCCATGGTTGTTGATGGCATCCTGCAGGAGGTCGTCTGCCACTTCGAGCGTGGCATCGTGTCCTTTCATAAGGGCATCCACACGAGCCTGATTCATATCGAAGCCCACTGTTTCATACTTTGTTGAAAAAAGTCGTGCAAGCGGCAGGCCTACATAGCCAAGACCGATGACACAAATTTTAGTCTTTTCCATTATATTTGTTTTTTCTTGTTTTGTTTTCAGAGATTTTCCCAATACCAGCGTACAGCCTCCCTGAGGCCCTCCCTCATGCTGTATTTGGGGTCGTAGCCCATGAGTTGGCGTGCCTTGTCGATACATGCCAGTGAATGCGGAATGTCGCCAGCGCGGTTTGGACCGTGGGTGGGTTCTATCTTCCCTATTTCAGGGTCGAACTCAGAGAGGAATTCACGGAGATAGGACACGAGTTGGTTGAGTGTGGTGCGTTCTCCGAATGCGGTGTTGTAGATTTGGTTCACTGCTTCGGGGTTTTCTGTAGAAATGGCGAGCATGTTCATCTGCACCACGTTGTCGATGTAGGTGAAGTCGCGGCTATATTCGCCATCGCCGTTGATGTTCGGCGCTTCGTGGTTCATGAATTTCTTGACGAAGAGCGGTATCACTGCTGCGTATGCCCCGTTGGGGTCCTGGCGGCGTCCGAACACATTGAAGTAGCGCAAGCCAATGTATTCCGTGCCGTATGTCTTAGCAAACACGTCGGCATAGAGTTCATCGACATACTTGGTAATGGCGTATGGCGAGAGGGGCTTGCCGATAACGTCTTCCACCTTTGGGAGCGACTTGCTGTCGCCGTAGGTAGAACTGCTTGCTGCGAAGACGAAGCGCTTCACTCCTGCGTCGCGTGCTGCCACGAGCATATTGAGAAAGCCGCCTATGTTCACACTGTTGGTCGTGATGGGGTCGTTGATGGAGCGCGGCACAGAGCCGAGTGCTGCCTCGTGGAGCACATAGTCCATACCCTCAACCGCCTTGCGGCAGTCGTCCATATTACGGATGTCGCCCACTATGAGCGTGAATCTGTCGGGATAGGCTTCTATCAGCGGTAAGAGATTTTCGATATGTCCCGTTGCAAAATTGTCAAGACACACCACTTGGTCGCCATTCTTAAGTAAATGTTCACAGAGGTTTGAACCTATAAAACCGGCACCACCGGTTACTAAAACTTTACGCATGTGAGTATGTTCAGTTTATTCTAAAGCGTCTCGTCAAAACGGCCAGACAATTATAGCTTAATTAAGTTTTGCAAAGTTAATTATTTTTCAATAATTATTTAAAAATTATTGAAGAATATGTGTTTTGACAGGTGTGTAAGTTGCACATTTCAAACTATATATGACAATTTACAAAGAAAGGAGACACTCCTACCCACAAAATCGGGTGAAGTGTCTCCCTTGACAAATTGGTTGTTATTTATAACCTGCGGTCTGTTTATTTTACATAAACTTTCTTGCCTCCCTTGATGTAGAGTCCCTTACCTGGCTTGCTCACTCTGCGGCCTTGCAGGTCATACCATGCGTTTTCGTCAACAGTTACATTTCCGGCAGAAACGGTGTTGATGTCGGTTGCGATAAGTCCGCCGTAGAAGTAAATTTCGCTCAAGGCGAGGAATGAACCATAGCCTGTGGGGAACGTGATGCGCACATACTTCTTCGTTATCGGAGAAGTAAGGATGGCGCCAGTTTTTTCCTCATCTGTCAGGTTGAGGTTTTCTTCCACGATTTCCCAATTCTCATTGTCGTCAGACTGTTCTACAGTTACCTTCGAAGCACGGTAGTTCGTTCCGCGAGCGGGCAGATATTCGAATACCAAACTCTCGACGTCGATCAGGTCGGAACGTTCGATGGTAACACTGTGTGGATAGCCCGTTGACGTTGAATATTGTGAGTGCCAGAAGGAATTGACGTTGCCGTCGAGTACATTAGAAGCAGGAGAATTCTCTCTCGACGTCTCTTGGTCAGACCATGCTATTACTCTTCCACGCTTGCTGTTGTCTATCTTATCTCCGAGTGGTTCAAACACCTGAGACGTTCCAAAGTTGAGCGAGAACACACCCTTTGTGTCAACCCATGCATCGCCATCAGGACCGAAGCCTGTACGAACACCTGTCAGGTTGTTGCCACTACGATCGATGGCATCACCGCTACTCTGATTGAAATCGTAATAAAGTTTCAAAGCACCCTCATCGAGCGATGACATCACGTCAAGAATCGGCGAGTTGCTGTAAATCTGGATGCGAGACTGCCCCAAACGCTTGTTCCATACACGGAGTTCATCGATGGTACCAGTCATTGGCGTGGCTTCACCACCCAATACCAGGGCATTCCAATAACTGCTAATATCCGTAACAGTTGCTAATTTCTCATTGTTTATGAGATTACCGTCGCGATAATAGAAGATATTTCCTCTGAAGAAGCAGATGGCATAATGGTGCCATCCTGTCGTGAGGTATCCGGATGCAGAATTAGATGTTTCACCATTCACTGTGGTCGTTACTGTTCCGTTAGCAGCGCTCGTAATGCTGTAATCATTCGCACCACCATTGATACCTAATGAGTTGTCGCTCACTGTACCATTAGGATTGAACCAGAATTCAATGGTCCATGCCTCTGTAACGTCGGCTGGTGCAGGAGCGGTCAGTTTCTGATTACCTGTGAAGAAAAGACCATTCTTAGAGTCTGCATTACATACCGTAAGTACTCTGTTTGCAGACGTTGTACCCACACCATATTCATTCATTGCCGAATAATTGAGGTTATAAACACCTGGCTCGCTTGGTGAGATAGTAGTATTCAGACCCATCGCAGCCGTCTTGAGTTGGTCGGATACAAAACGCCAACAAGCGCTCGTTGGATCATAACTACTCTCGTCAGTCAATGTGGCGGATTCACCCTTAACGATGATGCTTGGATAGATACTGAACTTCGCCACAGGTGCAGAAGGCGACACTGTTACTTTCTTTGTGCTACTATACTTAGTTCCGTCGGGACCTGTAACAGTCAGTTTTACGTCGTACGTACCTGCAGCAGAATATGTTACAGCAGTAGTTGACGTTGTTGCCACCGGATTATCGGCTCCTTCCATTTCCCAAAGGTATGAGCAGCCTGGAACAGTGTTGTCACTTATAAGACTCAGACGATCGCTTCCATTGATTTGCCCGGCTGACATTCTGAATTCTGCAGATGGTGTTTCTCCCGCACCTACCTCGAATACGAGAGTGTCGGCAGCCGTTACTCCTTGTATATCAGCAACAGTAAGAATTGCAGTCTTTTCACCTGAAGTCAGGAAAGTAACAACGGGGCTTGCCACATTGTATGTCTTACCATCAATGGTCCATGTCTTGCTTACGGCAGTGATGGCACTCACATCGGTGAAGGTTACAGGAATACCCACTGCAGCGTTCTCAACAGCATTTATCTTGGCACGAAGTTTCGGTGGTGATGTACGGAAACCTGTGTCGCTTGTCCAATCAGAAGCTACTGTACCATTGGAGGTAATGAACGAGGCATGATGGCCTCCTACACAGTCGCGGAACTTCGTTTCGCCATTTTCCTCGATGGTATCCATCTTGTAGTAAGCCAGAAGACCCGCATACTGACTCGGGTTAAGGAGAGGGTACTGATATGCTGTAAGAAGCTCATTCCTTGTACGTGCTACGTTCCAAATACGCACTTCATCGATTTGTCCGTAGAGAGCATTGTTTGAACCACTATGTGAACCGAATTCGAAAGAACTCGTGCTGGGAAAGCCGCTGTAACTGCTTGAAGTGAAAGTGCCTTTCTGAACGCCATTAACGTAGAATGTCATGGTTTTCCCATCTACAACGATGGCAATATGTTTCCAAGATCCTACTGTCAAGACGTTTGATGTAGAACCACGTTCAGAACCGGTATTCCAACCCCAGGCCATGGAGCCGTCAGAATTTGCATGAGCCAGGAACTGTCCCCAGTTAGGACCAATCTGCTGATTATAGTTCTTAATTGTAGATGGCTTAATGCGGAACTCAATGGTACCTGTTGAAAGACCATTTGCAAACACGTCGGGTATGGCAAAGCCACCATTATTGAATGTACCTACATAATTGTCAACGGCATTGTCTTCCACCCTTGTTCTGACTGCTGCCTTGCTCTCTGTTGACATCACATCATGTCCGTCAATGTTATAGAGCGCTTTTACGGTATAAAGCACACCTGTTTCTATTGCCGTAGCCAGTTCTGTGGTCGTAGTTTGTCCTATTTCCTGATCGCCTTTATAAACATAATATTTTACAGGTGTCTGACCGGTTCCTTGCGGAGCATCCCATGTCAGACCATTTCCCGTAATCGACAGGTTGGTGGGCGCTACAGCACCTGTACCATTAACAACTACACTCATTATTACCTGCTTGCCACCGCCAGGGATATTCACACTGTCCGTCTCTAATACGAAAGGTGTTTCAATACCATTGGGATCGAGCGTGTAATCCATAATTGAAGCCTCATATACAGCACCCGTTCCTTCTGCATTGTTCTTTGTGTTTACAATGAAGAAGTATTTCAAAGGCTGATTTAAGTCATAATTCTCACTTACGTCAGTCAAGTCATAACCGAACTCCATCGGCTCGTAGTGCAACTGGTTATCTGCCCAGCAGCCCAACATCGGAACCATAGGTTGTGGGTCATCACCCGGATAGCCCTGATAGTTGAAGTGAACAAACGCTGTACGGTCTTTCGGTGAAGTGGCATTAAGGTCGTTAGAGACACCACCGCTAAGACTCATAGAAGAGCGCTGTGTATAAGTCATCTTCAATTTGATGACACGTTTCGGTTCATAATTCTTGCGGATAGTGTAGATTTCCGGCCACCAGCCTTCGCCGCTGCTATAGACAGTCTTGCCGTTCAGTTCAATGGGATGATTCACGGCACCTGCCGTGGCATACGGATAATACATGAAACCACCGTTGCCCCAGCCGGAACCCCAGGAATTGACGAAAATCCATGCGCCGGTCTCGTTCTGATTGAGAGCATTATTTTCTTCACCGTATTTGCCGTTGCCATCAAGGTCGAACTCAATGCGGTCGTCCCATCCGACAAGAGTAATAGCATGGTCAACCGACTCTCCCATATGAGTCAGATATTGCTTTCCTACCACGCCGGCAGCAGCATTAGCCTTTGTGTTGGCTATTGTTCCTGTACCGGCACCGCTGATGCCACAACCCAAACCGAGGATACCACCGGTTGCAAAACTCTCGTCACCATTGTGGTTGTAGAGCCACCGCTTTACAGCGAGCATACCCTCTGGAGTGGCCGTACTGGTGGGGAAGTTACTGGTATGCTTCAAACGATTCTTCATGGCAGCATACCATCTGTCATAACCTTGCATCCACCCACCGTCACCTGTAGCACCGGACTTAACTAATGCCTCCTCGAAACCATAGATTGAACTATACGGGAAACCGCCGTATGTGGGAATGTTAGGCACACCCGTAGCTACAGCCATCTGGTCCTTCGAAGAGCCGTTGTATGAGAACGGATAGACGAAATTAGGGCAAAGACGGTTTTCATTCAACTTACCGCTTACATGACGATGAGCGTTAAGTTCGTGCGTCAGCATATAGCCAATGCGAGATGACGGACCACAAGAGCCACCCGCCTGATTGAACACTGTCGGGAAATACATTGTTTCGCCGTTGTTCCAATGATCAGGGAGAACAATCTCGTCCTTCAGACCACGAGCCTTGTTTCCATCCACCATTACCGACCAATTCGGACGGAAGGTGTCATCATAATCGGGATATTTCGAACGGTCAACGTTATACTTGGGCGGCTGTGCCATACCACCCATAAACATACTGCCGAGCAAAAGTCCCAAAAGTAATCTTTTTGCTTTCATAAGTTCTTGATATTTAACTGGTTTTACTTATTTCTATTAAACATAGTTATTCAAGATAGCAAAAGTACAAACTATTTTTTCACTAAAAAAATTTTTACCTCAATTTTTAACCTCTACTTTTCAAAACCGCAACTTATCTCAAAAAAAACGAAATAGTGCGCCCATGGATGTTGAATTTATAAAAAATAATTAAAGGTACTTATACACTCGGAAAAATTGCTTACTTTTGCAGAAATTAAACGGAACTTAAAAATTAAGATGTCATGAGAAAAATTACCTCTCAACTATGCGCTCTCGTCGTTATCATGCTGGTAGCAATAAGCACCAGTGCTTATGCGGCAGACACGAAACTGACGGTTACGAACGCAGTTGCAACGAGTTACCAGTCGGGTGAAGGCATAGAGAAAGCCTACGATGGCAACACTTCCACAATCTGGCACAGTGCCTACTCGGGAACTTCATTCCCCGTGAACGCCACGTTCACACTCTCCAGCACATCGCACGTGGACTACATCAAGTACACACCACGTTCGAGCGGTACGAACGGCAACTTTCAGGAAGTAACGGTGTACGTTTCTTCTGCAGCAACGACGACCTACTCGGACGTTACCACAGAAGTAACTACGGTCAATCTCCAAGGCAGCAGTAGCGAAGCCTACATTTACCTTGGCAAAACGGGTGTGGATAATGTACGCAGCGTCCGCCTGTGTATCAAAAGCGGACAAGGCGGATGGGCAAGTGCAGCAGAAATATCCTTCTACAAGGCAGACAATACCATGCAGAATGAACTTGCCAACTATTTCGACGATGCACTCTGCACACAACTCAAAAGCACAGTTACAAGTGCAGACGGCATAGGGAACGAAACAGTGAAAACACTTGTAAGTTCATTGCTTTCTGACGCTGACGGCTACAAGAAATACCGTGTTGGAGAATTTGAGCCTTATGAAACTCTCTCTGTCCTTCGTTCTCGTCTGAAAATCTCTGCAGAATACTGCGCCTACGAGAACCCAACAGGTATTTATTTCAAACCCAACGAATCGATTTACATCCTTGCTCAAGACATACCTTCTTCCGAATCTGTGTCCCTGATTATAAAGAACTGGGGCAAGGCGAGTGACGACGAGGCACAGTCGCAGTCGAGTTTCATGCTGCACAACGGTCTGAATGTCATCACACCGACCCACAGAGGAAATGGCTATGTATCGTACTACAGCAACAATTACGCCACATTGTCCAACGTAAAACTTCACTTCATCAACGCCACTGTAACAGGCTACTTCGACCTTGATCGCGGTGACACAAATGCAGACTGGAAGAAACTCCTGAGCAATGCTACGAGCGACATTCTCGATGTACGCACCAAGCGTCTGCAAGTGGCTTTCCCACTCGAGACATTCAAAGCCAACTGCCCCAACAATGGTGTGGAACTGGCTAAAGCATACGATGAGATTGTTCGCAGGGAACGCGAAGTGATGGGACTTCTCTATTACAATAAGGAACCAAAGAACAGACAATTCTTCCGCGTGGTACACAGCGGCTTCATGTTTGCCGACAACATAGGAGCAGCAGTGGTCAAGAGCAGTGTGGGAGCATGTATTTCAGGCACTCCTTCAAGCCTCGACTTCTGGGGAATGGCTCACGAACTCGGTCACAACAACCAACTCACCCGCAGTTTTAAATGGAGTGGTTGCGGCGAAACAACGAACAACATCTACTCTGCATGGGTGCAATACAACCTGGGCAACAAGAACAGCCTCCGCCTTGAAGACGAGAAATCGGGTATAGACGACTATGCAGGCATGAGAGGCGGACGTTTCGAGGCATATCTTGAAGAGGGTGTTCGCAAAGGTATCAGTTGGCAACTTCAGGACGGACCCGACTATCATGGTGCAACACCAACAATAGTGAATGTTCAGAACGAAGATTATAACGGCAATAAGTTGTCCACCTATTCTAATGTGGAGACACGCAACTATGACCACTTCCTGAAATGCGTGCCACTATGGCAGTTGCAACTTTACACACATCTTGCAGGCCGCTCACCTAACATGTACGGAAAGGTAATGGAAGGCATGCGTAAATTATCAGACAACAGCCTAAGCAACGGAAGATTGCAAGTACAGTTCATGAAACTCGTTTGCGACAGCACACAGATGAACTTCCTGCCTTTCTTTGAAAAAGCCGGCATGCTCCGCCCCATCAACGCATACATTGAGGACTACAGCAAAGGATGGCTGAAGATAAATGCATCAATGATCAACACCCTGAAGAGACACGTCAGCAGTAAGGGCTATGCAGAAATAACCGACGAAGTAAACTACATCACGGCTCACAACTGGCAGACTTATGCCGAGCGCAAACCTTTGGAAGGCTCCACATTGGGCAGCGGTTGTACAGCAAGCGGCAGCACTGTCAGAGTGGATCACAGTGTATGGAAAAATGCCGTGGCATTTGAAACCTATAACAGCGAAGACTCGCTCATACGCATCACCATGTACGGGCTCGGCAGCAACGACAGTCACAGTTTCACAACAGTGCTATATCCGCAGGCTGAAGATGCAGCATACATTATGGCTGTGGGATACGACGGTACACGCATCCGCTGCTACGAAGCGGTCAGCAAAACCTTCAAGCCAGGCAATAAAATCTACCGCATTGTGAGCAACGTACGCAACAAGCCCATCACATCCGTTGCAGTTACTACCGACATCAATGGTAACTATTCAGACGACATGTTGAACAATGCCGCTACTGCAACTACCACAAGTACGCTCACCGACGTACACCAACTCTGGCGCTTCGAGCCTGTGGGCGATGGTTCTTACTACCTCGTCAACCTCAACACAGGTCTTTCCATTGGTGGTTCTTCAAACAGCAATGCTAAATTTATGGAAAAAACCGCAGCAGGCGGATACACCCTCGTTAATCAAAGTGATGACGTTTGGGCACTCTACAACAAGACCAACGGACAATACCTCAACAACTATGGTGGTGCAAGCGGTACAAACCTTGGCTATTGGAGTGGCGGCACAGGCGACAACAACAACCTTTGGAAACTCGAAGAAGTGCCTGAGATTAAGTTGTCTGTTGCCTCATCATTACTCACCTCTGCATATCTCCCCTTCGCTATACGCATGCCAGAAGGTCTGACTGCATACACAGCGATAGAAATGACAGTGAAGGACGGTACAGATGTACTCGTGCTCGAACCACTGCCAGGAGGACTCGTTCCGGCATACACGCCTGCAGTACTTATTGGTGAGCGTAAAACACACACCATAGAAGTAGTGCCCGACGACAACACCGCAGCACCTTCGGGCAACCTGCTACGCGGCACACTCCTCAAGATGACCGGCATCACAGCAGGCACTGTAGCCAACATTACGAATAATAGTACGAGCGGACAAGGTATCTATATAGGAACTGTTACCACAGTGCCCGCCAACCGCGCCTACATGCTTGCAAGCGACCTGCCGACACTGACATCGCCCGGAAACGGACTTGTCTTCTCGCTCAACACCACGGGCATTGAAAATGCTGTCATACTCGGCAATGGTGCAGACAACACGCTCTATAACCTGCAAGGTCAACGCGCGATGCGTCCAACGAAGGGTATCTACATCACAGGCAGTGGTAAGAAAGTTTATATTAAATAAAATTATTCACTTCACTGTCAATATTAAATCACCGACATGTTTGTGTCGGTGATTTTTAAATACTAAATATTTCGTTTTGGCACGGTTTTCGCATATAACCCTTTCTGAAAGATAAAAAACATCTTTCTATATTCAGCAAGAAACAATAAAAACAACTATAAAAATCAAAACATCATGACAATCAAACCATTGGCAGACCGAGTACTGATTAAACCGGCTCCTGCAGAAGAAAAGACAGTTGGTGGCATTATCATCCCCGACACAGCAAAAGAAAAACCGCTTCAGGGCGAAGTCATTGCAGCCGGAAACGGCACCAAGGACGAAGAAATGGTGCTCAAAGCAGGCGACAACGTGCTTTACGGCAAATACAGCGGCACAGAAGTGGAACTCGATGGTGAGAAGTACCTCATCATGCGCCAGAGCGACGTTCTCGCCGTTATCTGTTAATCATTCTTCCAAAGACAAACTAAAGAAAAGAAAAACAAAGTCAACAAACTATTAAATTCAGAAGACAATGGCTAAAGAAATTAAATATAACGTAGAAGCGCGCAACCTCCTCAAAGAGGGTGCTGACGCATTGGCAGAAGCCGTAAAGGTAACACTCGGTCCTAAAGGCCGCAACGTTGTTATCGAAAAGAAATTCGGTGCACCCCGCATCACGAAGGACGGTGTGACCGTGGCAAAGGAGATTGAACTCGATGGTACATTCGAAAATGCTGGTGCACAACTCGTTAAGAGTGTTGCATCCAAGACTGGCGACGATGCCGGCGACGGAACAACCACAGCAACAGTTCTCGCACAGGCTATCCTTGCAGAAGGTATGAAGAACGTGGCAGCCGGTGCAAATCCCCTCGACGTGAAACGCGGCATCGACAAGGCTGTAGCAAAAGTTGTAGAAAGCCTCAAGAAGCAAGCCGAGCAAGTTGGTGAAAGTTATGACAAGATTGAGCAAGTGGCAACCATCAGTGCCAACAACGACGAAGAAATCGGCAAACTCATCGCCGACGGTATGCGCGCAGTAAGCGTAAACGGCGTTATCACCATTGAGGACGCCAAAGGACGCGACACCGTGCTCAAGACCGTTGAGGGTATGCAGTTCGACCGTGGCTACCTCTCACCTTACTTCGTTACCGACGCAGAAAAGATGCAGTGTGTCATGGAAAAGCCTTACATCCTCATCTACGACAAGAAAATCTCTAACCTCAAGGACTTCCTCCCCATCCTCGAACCTGCAGTACAATCGGGCCGTCCACTCCTCGTTATTGCAGAGGACGTTGACAGCGAAGCGCTCACCACACTCGTAGTGAACCGCCTGCGCTCACAACTGAAGATTTGCGCTGTCAAGGCTCCGGGCTTCGGCGACCGTCGCAAGGCCATGCTCGAGGACATTGCCGTACTGACTGGCGGTGTGGTTATCAGCGAAGATAAGGGGCTGAAACTCGAACAAGCCACTATCGAAATGCTCGGTTCTGCTGAGAAGGTTACCATCACGAAGGAAAACACCACCATCGTGAACGGCGAAGGTCGCAAAGAAAATATTGAAGACCGTATACATCAGATTAAGAACGAAATAGCCAACACTACTTCTTCTTACGACAAAGAGAAACTTCAGGAACGCCTTGCCAAACTCAGCGGTGGTGTTTGCGTGCTCGAAGTTGGTGCAGCCAGCGAGACAGAACAGAAGGAAAAGAAAGACCGTTGCGACGACGCACTCTGTGCTACTCGTGCTGCCATTGAAGAAGGTGTGGTAACCGGTGGCGGTGTGGCATACATCCGCGCACAGGCTGCCCTCGAGGGTCTCACCGGTGCCAATGCCGACGAAACAACAGGTATCAACATCATCCGCAGAGCCATTGAGGAGCCCCTTCGCCAGATTTGCACCAACGCAGGTCTTGAAGGTGCTGTGGTTGTGAACAAGGTGCGCGAAGGCAAGGGCGACTTCGGCTACAATGCCAAGACCGACACTTACGAAAATCTCCGCGCAGCCGGTGTGGTTGACCCCGCCAAGGTAACACGTGTTGCCCTCGAAAATGCTGCAAGCGTGGCAGGCATGTTCCTCACCACAGAATGTGTGATTTGCGACAAGAAGGAAGAACATCCCGAAATGCCTATGGCTAACCCGGGCATGGGAGGCATGATGTAAAGACCTTCATCAGATAGTCTGAACATATAAACATAAAGCACCGCTACCAACATTCTGGCAGCGGTGCTTTATGTTTGGAGATTTCTGAAAACTTTCAATTCACAAACGTCTTCTTTCCATCCACAATGTAGAGTCCGCGTTTGGGTTTCATAACACGGCGACCTTGCAAGTCGTAGATGCCTGCAGCCTTAGAGGTTTTTATGACAGAAGGCGTTTCGATACCTACTGTAGAATTATCCACATTGCGATAGACTGTGTAGGATGCAAGATTTTTCGTGACGTTAATGCCGCTGAACGTGCCACTCTCGCCATAATTCTTCATTTGGAACACGATGCGGTCTTTGTATACATAGATTACAAGAGCCTGCACAATTCGCGAGTTTGAGGTGTTTACCTGAGTATCAATGGTGTTCAAGGCATAGCGCATAGACCCCATGAAAGCCGAAATAAACGAAGGTTCTCCTTCCGGTGCTTTTTCAATGTTCCATATCACTTTGTCATTTCGTGCCATGGTCAATTTGTCGCCCTCAGGCGTAATGCGCACACTCCTAAGCATCTGATAAGCGGTACCTTTGTTCACCAACTCGTTACCCATAGCATACGAATTGGTAGAATTGTTGACTACAACGATGTATTTTCCGCCTATTTTCAGAGCGCTGCAAAGATTTGCTGTGATAGTATCCGCCGAAGCATACTCCACCTCAAAGAATTTCACTGTTCCGCCATCAACACGGGTAACAGATCCGCTTCTGCCCAGACCTAAAGGCAGACCATCCAACTTCACTGTGGCAACAGTGCCGTTCATAGACAGTTCGCACAGCATTGGTTTGTCCGACATACAGGTGCTTCGGGAGTCGTAGGAAAGATACCTGCCATCTTCCTGATTGCGCAGACACACGATACCGTTCGTAATGGGGACTATCCCTGCAATCTGACCACTGTCTGCAGCCAATTCCCAAACGGCTGTTTCACCAGGACTTAAGTCGAAATATACATTCGGACTGGTGATTGGGCTCAGCACTTTCACACCATTGAGACGTGAACTGTTTCCGCTTCCTGTTCCATCGCTACACAAAGCATAATAGAGGTTGTCCTTCGTTGCCTGAGCCACGAAAATAAACTTCTCACCAGGTACAAAATCGCTGAAATTCTGCACCCTTCTGCCATATACCCTCGTAGATGTGGAACGCACATATCTGTAAACATAGATGGGCACAGCAGATTCGCCGCCCGAGAATGTGGCAGAACTACCGCAGAACAGGTATCTGTCCGCAAATTGAAGGATGAATGCATTTGCATTGTTCGATGCTGCAGAAATCATTACTTCTGTGGGCGCGTCTTGAGTTGACAGATTGTTCTCAGTAGAATAGTTGAGATATTTGCCGCTCTGCATACTCTTGAAGGTAACCCGCGCGACACTGTCTGAACGGAGGTTCTCGAGAGGTCCATCCACATGTGTGGAGTCTGTCGTAGAGATGATGTTACCGGCATTGTCGTAACGAGTGATTCGTTGCGACGTACGATAGCGCGAATAGGCATAGTCGGTATGATGGTCATGCCCATAAAGCATGATGAGATTGGGGTGCTTTGCCAGTTCCTGCTTGAGTTGCCACCCCGTACTTCTCGGGTCTTTACACTCTATTCCCTTGGAGTAGGCGCTGATACCCTTCGAGTCGCCAAAAGGAATGTGGAGCAAGAAAAACACAGTCTTGTCGGGATTGTCGGCATAAATCTCCTGCAACTTCATGATAGCCCAGTTCACTGACTCCTGACTGTATTGGTAGTCCCATGCGTCAGCCCATTGGTATTTTCCGCAGTTGAGTACCACGAAGTCGAAGCCATCCACCACATAATGAAACGCCGCAAGCACGGAAGTCTTTCCCAACGTACCATTGTCGCACGTCTCGTAGAATTTGTCATCGTCGGAAAGTGGATACACGTCCTCCTCCATCACGGGATAGTATTCCGCTGAATTGTAAGGCTTCGGCAGTCCATTAAGGTTGGCTACTTCATAGTCGTGGTTACCTGTGGCATAAAGTACAGGGCGAAGGGTGCGCGTATCTTTGAATCCTCCGCGTGTGGCTTGCCGCATCAAGTCGCGTATGCGCTCCCAATGGGCTTTGTCAATGGTACAGTCGCTGGTATAGTCGCCTCCCATGATAATAATATCAAGGTCTTCGTCTGCCTTCATCTTAGCCATCGTGTTGAGCACAGTACCGCGCACGCGTATGGAGTCTATGGCACAAGAGATGAGTTCTTGCTGGTTGTGTAAATCCGACAGACATCCTATAGTCAGGAGAGGTTTCTCATCCACTGATTCTCCGCTTTCAGTCTGTGCTTTTAGCGTCAAGCCGCCAAAAGGTGCAAAGATAATAAAGGATAGAACCAATAATAAAGTAGTCAGTTTTTTCATGGTAAATATATGTATGTTGCCTGTATGAGGCTGTTAATCGATGTTGAAAGATAGTGTGTCGCCACGCGATGTGCCCATACCGTTTCTAGCAAATGCAGTGCAACTGTATGCGCCAGGCTCCAACGAGTCGGCTGTGGCGCGGAAAATGGATGTAGAATCATCCGACAGCACCTTCACCGCGGAAAGGTTGTCGGACCAATACTCGAACCCACATTCGCGTATGCTACTGTTAGGTGAAGCCTCTATCTCACCAGTAACGGTTACAGCCTGATCTGCCACCTCCACATTCAGCGTTCTCACGGTGGGCTTAAAGGGCTGTTCACCGGAACGGTCTTCGCCGGTACATGATGCAGCAACGGCAAGCACAATACCCGCCGCAAGTATCTTGCAAACTATGATGAGGTCCTTAAATTTCACGTGAAGTTCCCTTTGGGGCTGCAAGTTACAAAAAAAAACCGAATTAGTTCACTATTCTTCGGCTTAAACGCATATCCAGCGATAAAACATCTTCTGTCTCTGTTGTTATGGCAGCCCTTGCGTCGATGCGATGCCCTACTACCCAGAGGATGCCATTATCGTCACCCACAACGAGTGTTTTCATCTTTTCCAAGCGCGAAAGTTTCTTATCAGTAAGGTAGTCGCTCACGAGTTTCGAGCCTTTCATGCCGTAAGGCACAAACCTGTCGCCTTCTTCAGTGTTTCTCACCCACAACCTGCCCACGACGGCACGCTTATCAAGTTTGGCGCACCATGGGCGGATCTTGTCTATCAAGCGGTTGTCTGTTACAGCCACAGAGAGGGTTCCGAAGCCCAGCAATTCCAAAGAGCCTTCGTCAGGCAGGAACGCCTTTGCCAAGGGGCTGAAAGCAGGACAGTATTCAAGGTGGGAGGCGGACTGTGTGCAAATATGCGTGGCACTCTTGTACAATGCCCCTACCCTGCCGTTGAGTTTCGCTATTTCGTCCACCTCCGTCGAAGAAAACTTGCCTTCGAGCCAATGCCGCACGATGAGGTGACCGTACGGCTCCGTTCTGAGCCAATCGAGCGGCAGACGATGGATGCCGTTCACAACCGTTTCGTGCGCTGCGATAGTTTTCTGCAGATGACTCTCAGCAAACTGGAAATATTCGCGCAAGTGGTCTGCCGTTTGCTGCAACGAACTGTCGATGGAAGGGTTTATAGTGCGCAGGAGAGGTATTACTTCGTGGCGTATTTTGTTGCGCTTATACCGCGTATCGGTATTGCTGCTGTCCTCCACATATTTTGCGCCGCAGGCTTTCAGGAAATCGAGCACTTCGCTCTGACTGCATGTTATGAGTGGTCGCACCACATTTCGGTCGTTCTTCAGCGACATACCGCACAGTCCTCGCAGCCCTGTGCCGCGCAAAAGATTGAGCAAAAGCGTCTCGTTGCTGTCATCGCGATGGTGCGCCACGGCTATGCATACGGCATCATGTTTCTGGCGCAACTGTTCAAACCAGTCGTAACGCAGTTCGCGAGCCGTCATTTCTATGCTCCATCCGAGCCGCGAAGCCTCGTTCTGTGTATCAAATTGCACCATTTCGAGAGGAATATCTTGTTCTTCGCAGAATTGCCGCACAAAGTCCGCATCGCGCTCGCTCTCCTCGCCCCGCAATCTGAAGTTGCAATGCGCTGCCACCAACCGACAGCCAAGTGCCTTTAGCGCCAGCACCATAGCCACGGAGTCGGCACCACCGCTCAGACCGGCTATAACGAGCCCGTCGCCCACGAACTCGAGAAAGCCCGTGTTGACAATTTTTTCAAGGAGTGGATGCTGCGAAGGTGTACTATTCCTTTTCATAATGGAGTTTTGAGAGCGTCAATAAGATACAGAAGTGTTGAAACCGGCAGCACGCAGGATGTCTGCAATGCGGTCCAGGTCCTCGTGTGTGGCTTTCCGGAGGTTGGCGTCGGGTGTCTCACGGTCGATGGTGTAGATCATCACCTGCTGCGGACGGATGGTCTTCAGGGCGTCCAGCCATGGCAGTACGAATTCATCGCTGGTGTTGTCCACCGAAATGCCGTTGTGCATACCTTTCATAAACATGGTCTGCACGATGACATGTCCATCGAAAGCCACCATAGCCCTGACGATTTCTTCTACATCATACTTCCCCACGGGGCGGTCCGTGAGGCGGATATATTCGGCATCCACCGTATCGAGTTTCAGGATATTATCATCCACCTTCATGAGCGCATCATGCACGGCGGGGCGCATACACTGCGTGGCATTGCTCAGTACGGCTATTTTTGCTTTCGGACAGTAGCGGTTGCGCAACGCGATGGTATCGTCGATGATTCCGGCAAAATCTTTATGAAGCGTGGGCTCACCGTTGCCTGCAAAGGTCATCACATCGGGCAGCACGCCCTCTGCCACCATCTTCTGCAACTGTCGCTCAAGCGCTGCTGCCACTTCGGCACGCGTGGGACGCGGAGAATGTGTCACGTGGTCCTTGTTGAAACCGCACTCGCAGTAGATGCAGTCGAAACTACACTGCTTACCGTCGCCCGGAAGCAGGTTGATGCCCAGCGACACACCGAGCCGACGGCTGTGAACAGGTCCGAAAATCGGAGAAGGATATATTATAGTTGACATGACTAAATGCTTTTATTGGGCAAAAATAATAAAAACTGAAGGAACACGTACACGAACTGAAATGAACCACGAACGATACTTAGCCTTCTTCCTCCATGAATTTCCATAAAATAGCCATCAATTTAACCCACAGCAAAAGACCACAAAGGACAAATTCTCTGCTTCGCGATAGGGTCTCGGAACTCCGAAAAAAACCACGAATTACAAATCAAGATTACTCGCTTGTTAAAGCAAGGATTTCATAAATTTTGCCATTGCTCCGCTTGGCGATTACACAGATTGTGGCGAGAACAGTCAACGTTCTACTCTCCCACTCCCTAAAGGTCTTCGCTATTCAAATCTTCGTTCTTTTCAGAGTTGAGAATGATATAATGCTTCTATCTATTCTCCAGATTATGAATGTTATTCGACCAATAAATAGGTTTGTCGGGATTTAGGCGAAAGTTCTCTGCATAAGACTTACGAATAGGAAAAGGTTCTTGAAGAGCTCTCAGAGGTATGCAGTACAAGTCTGCAGGGTGGTCGGGTGTTCCTCCTACACCGAGCATCACGACTACTGACATATTTTTGTCACGCGAGAACTTGTTGTAGTCGTCAATCTTATATTGTTCCACCCACGACACCTTCATGTCGCCATTATACTCGTGCCACGATGAGCGATATTTGCATTCTATGGCAAACTCTTTATTAGTGGCTTTATCACGGAACACTATATCGCAATATTTGTTACGCTCCGCTTTATGGTACTGTCCGCTATAATCGTTCACTTTTTCTATAAGTTTGAACTGTCTGGGGTTGAGCAGATTTACAACGTATTCTTCGAAGTCCTTGCCCATCTTGTAATTCTCATTGACCACTGAACTCGTTTCTTTCTGCGATTTGCTGTCTGAACGCGCCACAAAATAAATGCCTAATGCGAGACAAATTGCGCCGATTATTATAAGAGGTATTCCCATTTTCTTCATTATATCAGTTTGATATAGATTATTTTACACTTTCTCCCAGCTCCAAGAGCCCCTCAGCAGCAAGGAAGTCTTTGATATTGGCGATGATTTGTTGATATTGCGGTGCTGCGGTGTAGCCGGTCTGCTTGCGCATCATTTCCTCTACGGCAGCGGTGGAGTGCTGGTAGCCGCTGAGTTCGTTCTGGAACTGTGTGCGGTGTACGGCGTTGTTTCTGATTTCCCTTTCCCGCTCTCTGCGCAGGCGTTCACAGACTGCGGTCATGAGGGGTGTTACTATGCCGTCCTGCAAGTCGTGTCCGCGCATGTAGAGATAGGTTGTTTCGGGTGTCAGACCCTTTTGCAAGAGTTCGTCGCGCAGGGGTTTGTACGTTTTCTTACCTTCAGGAAATTCCTTGTAGAGTCGTGATATCTTGGCATTGACGCGGTGCTGAAGCGCATTGAGTTTCGCTTCCGGATGATAAAGGTTGACATCATTCAGACCTACGATATTGAAGAAGTCGAGCAACGAGAATTTCTTGTACTGCCCATACCGATATGCCCAGACGTTCCATACGAAGAGTGGCCAGATGATGCGCGAATAGGCTGTGAGGAAGGATTCGAAGTCGAAAATGCGGTGGTCGTTGAGCGTCGCCATGACGCACACGCCATGCAGCGATGGGGCGTAACACTGGAAGTTTTCTATTGCATAGACGTAGGTGTGGAAGATGTATTTGTTGCTGCACACTTCGACACTGGTGGGTGTAGAGCCTTCAATGAGGTAGTCGTAGTCGGCGTCCACACAGGCGATCATGCAGCCGCCGAGTCTGTCGCCGAGTTGATTGCCGATGGCTATTTTCTTTCCCTTGCCGAGCGACTCGTTGGAGGGCAGCATCACCTCAAAATAGAATTTTTCGTTCTCGAGGGGTCGAAGCAGGTTGCTCCAAAAGAAGATGTCGTTGTAACTCTCCACGTATGCCACGATTTTCTTGCGCGCACCCGCCCCGTTGAGTTTATTCAATGCGGAAACATAATCCGAATTGATATAACTCGTCAGGCCACCACCCATGTTAGTGGTACCATAAGCAGCGTTTCTGTTTCTTTTTCGCGACATGTTGCAGATAATTGTTGAAAATAGCCCTTATGTAGTTATATTGTCTACTTCGGTCACGGCATGCTGCCAATCTTTCATGATTACACCGGGCGAATGCGTGGTAAGTATGATTTGTGCGTTAGGATTGAGCGTGCGCACCATCGTGATGAGGTCTTTCTGCCATTCGAAGTGAAGGCTTGCCTCGGGTTCGTCCATCAGGAAAACGTATGGCTGCATGTCTTCCGTGAGTGCCGTGAGGAGAATAATCAGCATTTGTTTTTCACCGCTTGAGAGGAGGTATGGTTTAAGCACCTCTTCGTACTGCAGGAATTGCAGTTCGTTGCTCTGGCGGTCCACTTTCTTGCCCGTCCCTTCAAAGAGTTGGTCCACCATATCCAAGAATTTCGTCTTCATGGCAGAAGCCTTCACTGCCTGTTCATGCGCATCGGGCGAGCCGCTCGTGAGCAACTGAATCATTCTGTTACCCACATTCACCTGATAGTGGAGATAGCGGCGCTGCAACTGATAGAGTTGCCAATCGAGTTCTGTCACGATGCGTTCGTCTGTGATGACCTGTGTGCGCCCGTTGTCCATCAGTATTCTGTCGAAACTGCGGATAATGTCATAACGTATGCATGTGGCATCACTGGGGTCAAACACCACCTTGACATCGGCGAACTCGTTTTTTACTATCTCTCCTGAATATGGTGCGTTGCGCAAGTTCTGCACGATGCGGTTGAGGATGGTGCTCTTCCCTGCGCCATTCTTACCGCTAAGCACGTTCACATCGGGGCGAAGCGTCCATTTAACATGACGACGTCCGCTCCACAAACTGCGGATTTCAATCTTTGAGATATAATTCGCGTATTTCATAATCTGTTCCACATTAGGTTTTACGCAAAATTACTCATTTCATGCGAGGAATGTGTTTTTTTTTCGAAAAAAAGTGAAAACAAACTAAACTAATACCGTCTTTTTGCGTCTAATTATCAAATCTGCAAGTTACAGAACGCTTTGCATGAAACCAAGATGGGAAGAACGTGCGGAATTACTGACGATAACTCAACAGTAATGCTGCAAGTTTTCACTATATGTGTATATAAAGTCTATGTCTCTTTGCTGAAATAAATAAAAAACTTACATACTTATGAGAAGGAAACTCTTCTTTTTAGCACTCGTTTTCATCACCGCACTGACCTCACAGGCGCAAATCACCGTAACCGGTACAGTATTCGACGCTGATGAAGGCGAGCCTTTGGAATATGCCGTAACTGCCATCATGCGCGACACAGCCATTGTGGGAAGGGCAAACACCGACGAAAAAGGTGTGTTCACCATCCCTGTCAAAGAGCCAGGAATGTACAAACTACGCATTTCTTACATCGGCTATTCCACATTCTCTGCCACTTTCAATGTGGAAGAAAACAAAGAAGTCGTTAACCTCGACACCGTCCTCCTTGGTTCAAAAAACAGCACAGGCAACCGCGCCATCGTTACAGCCACAGTGGCAAAGGTGCAGCAGGTGGAGGACACAACAGTGTACAACGCTTCAGCCTATCGTGTGCCGGAAGGTTCCACTCTTGAAGCACTCATCAAGCAGTTGCCCGGAGTGCAAGTGAGCGACGAAGGTACCATCACATGGAACGGGAAAACCGTATCGGAATTCCTCATCAACGGCAAAAACTTCTTCAAAGGTAACACCGATGTGGCAATGAAGAATCTACCGACTGACCTCGTTAGCAAAATAAAGGCATACGACCGAAAGAGCGACTATACACAGCAGACAGGTATTGACGATGGAGAGGAAGTTACCGTGATGGACATTTCGACCAAGCGCGAGCTCAACCAATCATGGATAACCAACATCACGGGAGGCTACGGTACAGAACACCGCTACAGTGCACAACTCTTCATCTCTCGTTTTACTGACAAGAGCCACATCTCCCTTATGGCGGCTGCCAACAATGTCAGCGACCGAGGATTTGGAGGACCCCGAGGATTTGGAGGCTCAAACGGATTAACTGCTTCAAAGAGCATTAATTTCAGCGCAGAGTGGGACAACGGCAAAAAACGATTTGCGCCAGGACGCTTTGAAATCGAAGGCGACATCCGCTTCAACCACCGCAGCACAGACGTATATTCCAGAACAGCTTCTGAAAGTTTCCTCTCAACAGGTTCAACAAGTTCTGTACAATCCTTCGGAGTAAGCCAAAGCCAAACATTCGGGTCTAATACAAACTTAAATGCAAACTTAGAACTGGATTGGAGCCCCGACTCGATGACAGCCATCTCATTTGAACCCACCATGTCCTACTCCAACAGCCGAAGCAACGGTACTAGTCTCAGCGCCACATTCAACGACGACCCCTTCACACTTGAAAACATTGTCAGTACAGGCGATGTGCTTGATAGTATATTTGCCACAAACGTAATGCCCGCGCTACGTGCCATGACTGTAAACCGCAACACGAATTATAGCAAAAGTAAGAGCCATAGCTTTAGTACTAACGCCCGACTCAACATGACACGCAGAATAGGAAAAAATGGGCGTAACTTCAATATCAGCCTCAACGGAGGATTTGGTAACAGCAAAAGTCGCTCTTTCTCTATTTCAAACATTGACTACTTCCAGCAAGATAGGACCACATTCCAAAACATCTATTCTTATAATCCCTCAAAAAATTGGAATTATAATGTGCGTTTAGGCTATGTAGAACCGCTCGGAAAGAAATGGTTTGCAGAAGCACGCTATCAATATTCTCATCGATTCACCGACGGAGAACGTCAACGCTATGCCCTACACGAAATGGATGATACAACTTACAGATACAATTCATTCGACTGGGCATTAGAAAATTTCGGCTCAGCACCCACCGACGCTGAAATACTCTCTGCCATACGCGACGAAAGAAACAGTCAGTATGCCAAATACCACTATTCTAACCACAACATTACACTCGGCATACGCTATAATGGTGAAAAAATACGCACTAACATCGGTGTATCGCTTAACCCACAGCACACAAAGATGGACTACAACCGCCCCGCACTGCTTGACACCGTGGTCACACGCGACGTTTTCAACGTGTCGCCCGAATTCAACTTCCGCTATAGTTTCTCGCGAACAAACAACCTTGAATTCCGATTCCGCGGACAGGCTTCACAACCATCTATGACCAACTTACTTGATGTATGGGACGACTCTAATCCTCTCAGCATATCAGGAGGTAACCCCAATCTGAAGCCTTCATGGGCAAATTCTTTCAATGCCAACTATCGTGGCTACAACACAGACCGGCAGCAAGGCATCAACGCGCGATTAAGTTTCAACCAAACGCTCAACTCCATCAGCAGTCGCACCGTCTATGATGAAGCAACAGGTGTGCGCTACACAAGACCAGACAACATCAACGGAAACTGGAATATCAATGGGAACTTCATGTTCAACACGCCAATTGATGCTCAAAAACTATTTAATGTAACCACATACACCGACTTCGGGTTCCAACGACAAGTGGGTTATATGAGTACATACAGATCAGGGAACAACACACCCATGCTCTATGATGCCGTGTACACACCACGCCTAATGGATGCTGAAACCACAAACTATCAAGAAATATTCGATAGAGCCACCAGCACTAGTACAAAGGGGAATACTCGTACATTCACATTAAACGAAGCATTGACGCTAACCTACAAGCACACATATTTTGACATAGGCGCTAACGGAAATATAAGATATCAGAACGTACGCAGCACATTGACCTCAAACAACAAATTGGACACTTGGCAGTTCAGCTACGGACTAAATGGTAATCTCCATACAAACATCGGTATTTCATTCTCCACAGATATTCGAATGAGTTCGCGTCGCGGCTATTCATCTAAGGAAATGAACACCAACGAACTCCTCTGGAACGCACAACTTTCATACAGCTTCCTCAGCAACAAGGCAGCCACCATAAGACTCCAATGGAATGACATCTTGCAAAGACAGAGCAACATCAGTCGCAGCATTTCAGCCACAAGCCGAACCGACAGAGAAACTAATGCCATCAACTCTTACTTCATGGTAAGTTTCACCTACAAACTCAACATCTTCGGCGGCACAAGCAGAGACAAACAGCTCCAACAAAGGAACGGACCAAGCGGTCGACGCCCAGGCGATGGTCCTCCTCCAGGTGGCAGAGGAGGTGGCAGACCTGGTGGAGGTGGCGGCTTCGGAGGAGGCGGTGGCTTCGGCGGAGGCAGGGGCGGCTTCTAAGGCATAACATTACCCCACTATATTAAAGAGCGGATCATAAAAACGATTATGACCCGCCCTTTTGTTTTGTTCTGAAACCAACGTTAACCTGCAGCCAATTTCTTGCGGAAGAAATAGGTGCGCAGTCCGTAGATCATGACGATAACGAAGCAGATGAGCGGAAGCACAAACGACACGTTCACTGCAGCCATGCCGGCTATCTCCTTCCGGTCAATAATCATGCCCTGGAGTGGCGGCATGAGCGCACCGCCCACGATTGCCATCACGAGGAAAGCCGCACCGAGTGTGGTGTCTTTGCTGTCCACATTCTCAAGCGCAATGCCATAGATGGTGGGGAACATCAGCGACATGAAGATACTGATGCAAACGAGGCAGTAAAGACCAACAATACCTTCTATGAGAATAGCGCCGAGCGAAGCACAACCAGCCCCTATGGCAAAACATGCCAGCAGCAAACTGGAATTCACATACTTCATCAGGAATGTACTGATAAAGCGCCCTGTGATAAACATTGCCATGGCAGCGATATTATACATCTGTGCTGTTGCCTTGTTGATACCTATGTTGTCTGCATACTGGATGATGAATGTCCACACCATGATTTGCGCTGCCACATAGAACATCTGGGTGATGACACCTTCACGATAAATCTTGTTGGATACAAGGTTTTTCAATGTCTGCGCGTTGCTTATCTTCTCGCCCTGAATGTTGGTCTGCGGCATCTTGGTCAGGATGATTATGACGAGCAATGCCACTACCACGAGACCGATGGCTACGTATGGGTCGCGGATGATGGCAAGGTCGTGCAAGCGGATGCCTGCCTTCTCAGCGTCGGAGAGCGACGGGAAGATAATCTCACCTGCTGCATTCCTGCGGTCGGAAATCAACTGGGGCAGCACTATGAACGATGCCACGCTCATGCCGATGATAGAACCCATCGGGTTGAACGACTGCGCGAGATTGAGCCGTCGTGTAGAGGTCTCTTTCGAACCGAGTGAAAGAATGAACGGATTGGCTGTCGTCTCGAGAAAGGCAAGTCCGAAAGTTAGGATGTAGAGCGAGAGGCAGAAGAAGGTGAATTCCTGGTATGCCGCTGCGGGAATGAACAGGAATGCACCGGTGGCATAAAGCGAAAGTCCGAGCACGATACCGCTCTTGTAACTGTATTTGCGAATGAAAAGCGCTGCCGGCACAGCCATGGTGGCATAGCCGCCATAGAAAGCGAACTGAACCATCGAGGCCTTCGTGGCAGAGAGTTCCATCACAGTTTGAAATGCCGCCACCATGGGGTTGGTAATGTCGTTTGCAAAACCCCACAGGGCGAAGAGGGAGGTTATCAGAATAAACGTCTTGAGATATTTTTTCTCAACGAGTTTTTGCCTGATGCCTCCGTTTTGAAGATTATTTTCCATGCAAAAAATGTAATATTTCTGTTTTAATTCTGTTCAAGTAAGTCCCATTTGCTTGAAGTTAACGTAGTTAATGAAGTTATCGCTTCGCTCGAAGCTAACGACGTTACCTTATGCTGATTTTATTTATCGTTCCAAAGTATCGTCATTAACTTCTTTAACTTCGATAACTTCGATAACTTCAGAAAGTTGAATTGTTTTGTATTGACATTTGCACCATGATGTTACCGATGGCTGTTGCTTCCTTTTCACAAGGCACCACACGGCAACCAGTCTTTTCTGCTGTCAAACGATTGAGCAAGACATTCTGCGAACCGCCGCCCACCACATAGATGGTATCTATTGTCTGTCCGCTGCATTGCTCCAACTTTGTCTTGACATCGGCATACTTCGCTGCGAGCGACATGCAGACAACACGCATGAAGTCGCCCTTGGTTTCGGGTACCTGCATTCCGCCATTTTTGCAATAATCACGAATGGCTACCGACATGCTGCGCGGTTTGGAGAAACACGGTGCATCCACGTCCACAATGCTGTCCACTGTACTCTTTTCCGCATCGGCAATGAGCGATGTGTAGGTATAATCCTCACCTGCTGCCTTCCATTCCTGTTCCAGGTTCTGGAGGAGCCAAAGCCCCGTGATGTTGCGCAGGAAACTGATGTGTCCGTTGGTAATGCCTTCGTTGGTGAAATCGGATGCCAGGGCGTCAGGTGTAACGATTGGCGACGGTGTGTCGATGCCCATAAGCGACCATGTACCACTAGAGATGAAAGCCCAGCCGTCGGACACTTCGGGCGATATGGAGGCTATGGCGCTTGCTGTGTCGTGACTGCCCACGGTAACGACCTTTATCCCCGCAGGAGCACCTACTTCTTCTGCCACATCGGGCAGGAGTTCGCCGAGAATGGTTCCGGCTGGCGCAATCCTTTGCATGATGCCAATAGGCAGTCCAAGGCGACTGAACACCTCTGCGTCCCATTCCTGCGTGGAAGGATTAAGCATCTGCGATGTCGTGGCGATGGTGTATTCGTTCGCCGCCACGCCGCAGAGGTAGTAGTTGAATAGGTCGGGCATGAACAGCAATTTGTCCGCCACTTCGAGCGCCACATCGCCACGTTCCTTCATCGCCAAAAGTTGGAAAACGGTGTTGATTTCCATGAACTGATTGCCAGTCAAGGCAAAGAATTCTTCTTTCGGAATGGATTGGAAAGCCTTGTCAAGCATGCCTGCGGTACGAGCGTCGCGGTAGCACACAGGATTGGCAAGGAGCGAGCCGTTGCGGTCAATCAGTCCGAAGTCCACACCCCAAGTGTCGATACCTATGGAAACAATATCGTCATACTTTGAGAATGCCTTTTTCAGCCCTGTCTTGAGTTCTTCAAACAAGGCAAGGAAATCCCAGTGGACTGTTCCGCCGAGTGTTATCTGACGGTTGGGGAAGCGATGCACTTCTGTAAGCGCGATGCCCGAAGGCGTGCTTTCTCCCACAATGACACGCCCGCTTCCTGCACCGAAATCTGCTGCAATATATTTCATGTAAAAATACGCATTATGATGGTTACTTTCCCAGGAACGTGTGTTCGATGTCTGCCACTTCTTCCGGCGTGAGCACGGTATGACGGAAACCGCTGCGAAGGACTATCTCGCAAGCCATTTCAAGGAACTCTGCCTTCTCTATTGCCGCATTGAAATCCTTACCTACAAATACCTGTCCATGCTTAGCGAGGAGCACAGAATCATGGTCTTTCATGGCTTCCACAACGGCATGAGCCAATTCGGGCGAGCCTGGACGATAATAAGGGATGACAGGCACTTCCTTGCCCACATGGCATGGTAGTTCTGCCGTCACGTTCAGATTCTCTGGTTTGGGATCCATGCAGGCAATAGTTGTGGCACAAATGCTTTGGCAATGAAGCACCACATTCACATCGGGCCTGTTTTTCAGAATTGTGAGGTGGAAGCCACTCTCCATCGACGGACGCACACCGTTGAGCGACTGTCCTGTCTCAATGTCGCAAATCGCCACTTGGTCTTCACGCAGTTCCGGAATCCACGACCCTGTGGCAGAAACGAGCGCCACATCGCCTACGCGCCACGAGAGGTTGCCGCTCGAGCAACGTGTCAGACCATGATCACCGACCTTGCGGGCCGCAGCCACGAATGCACTGATTTGTTCTTTACTGATGTTCATTACTTATACTTATTCTAATTGCTTGAAGTTATCGAAGTTATTGAAGTTAAATGGGTTATTTGTAGAGTGGACCGAAGTTCTTGCAAGCACGGAAATCGCTGCCTTCGGGTTCCATGCCGAACGCACGCCATGCGCTAGGACGGAAGATGGTGTCTTCTTCCACATTGTGCATGCAAACAGGGATACGAAGCATGGAAGCGAGCGTGATAAGGTCGGCACCGATGTGGCCGTATGCTATTGCACCATGGTTAGCACCCCAATTATCCATCACGCTATAAACATCCTTGAAGGCACCCTTGCCTGTTACACGAGGCGCGAACCACGTTGTGGGCCATGTCTTGTCTGTGCGTTCGTTGAGCACCTTATGCTGTTCGGGAGTGATGTCCACGGTGTAGCCTTCTGCCAGTTGGAGCACAGGACCAAGACCTTTTACGAGGTTCAGACGCATCATCGTGCAAGGCATACCGCCCTTCGAAAGGAAGTTGGACGAATAGCCACCTCCACGGAAATAGTCGCGGTTGGCGGGATACCAGGTTGTAGCACCGAGTGTAGCCTTGATATCGTCTTCGTTCACGTCCCAGAAGTGTTTCATTTCGGGCTTGCCTTCTGCATTGGTCATCTGACCTGCTGCGTCGAGCGAACATGAACCGGAATTGATGAGGTGGATGATACCCTTTGCAGCACCGCCCTCAAGAGGCTGTCCCGTTACGCGCAGCACACTCTCCGGGCTCCAGTAGGTGCGTATATCTGCAAAGATAACGGCACGGTTGGTCAGCAGTTTTCCGAAGAGCATGGTTACGCCATTGCAGGCATCGTTCTCCGTAGCGAAAGCAAAGGGTTCCTGCGGACCGTTCCAGTTGAAGGAAGTGTTCATCAGTGCTTCGGGGAAGTCGCCGTTAGGCATGTGGTCGGTCCACTGGCGCTGTCCCTGGAAACCGCCGCAGATAGCGTTGTGGCCGAGTGCTTCTTCCTTGAAGCCCAACTCGCGGAGTTTGGGATTGCCCGTCATAAGGTCCTCGAAGATGAGACGCATCTTCACCACGTATTCCCAGTCGGCATCCTTCTCTTCGCGCGTCTTCACCTTTTCAGGACGGTTGAAGTCTTCGCCCTCGTTGGGCATACAGTTGGCGCGTGTCCATGCCATTGCCTTCTCGTATTCTTCCTTGTCGTAGATGCCCTCGTTCACACGGCGGATAATTTCTGTCATATCCACCTGTTCGTTTCGCATACCGAGGTATTCCTGGAAGAAATTGGGGTCAACAATAGACCCGGCTATACCCATTGCCACGTTACCGATGCTCAGGTAACTCTTGCCCTTCATCTGTGCCACGGCTATACCGGCACGCGCGAAGCGGAGCAGTTTCTCTCGCACATCTTCAGGAATAGTCTTGTCGTCGGCATCCTGCACGTGGTGGCCATAAATGCCGAAAGCAGGCATACCTTTCTGCGTATGCGCTGCAAGCGCTGCGGCAAGATACACAGCACCCGGGCGCTCGGTTCCATTGAAGCCCCAGATGGCTTGCGGCACCTCGCCGTCGTAGTGAATCACTTCGCTCACATAGCACCAGCATGGCGTTACGCTGACCACCACACCCACGTTGTTGTTCCTGAACTTCTCGCTGCAAGCAGCAGCCTCTGCCACACGACCGATGGTGCCGTCGGCAATGACACACTCCACGGGGGTGCCGTCGCTGTACTTCAGTTCTGAAGAAAACAGGGCAGCAACATTCTTTGCCATGTCCATCGTCTGGTCTTCCAAACTCTCACGAACGCCATTCTGGCGACCGTCAATCACTGGGCGAATACCGATACGCGGATTCTCGCCGATAAACCTTTTCTTTGTCATTGATGGTATTGATTTTAGTTGTTATTGTTCTTTCTGCAAAAAAGCATGTAAAATTAAATAGTTTTTGAAAATCATAAAAAAGTTAAAAACCGCTAAACGATATTAGTGTCCTGACGCACATTTGGCTAACACCCAAAAAGCAAGACAAAAAACCACAAAACCTATTATTGACATTATAATATTAGTACCTACTTCTGTTGTTCTTTGTGTAATTGTCCTTGTCTCTACCATGAACTTATTACATATTGCATAAACACCATATTTTACTGTATTTATACAACTTTCTTCAAAGCCCTGAATTGTATATTTTTTACTAAAACAATTAATCCTATTCTTTGCTTCAATGGCTGCTTTTTTTATTCTCAAAACATCTTCATTTGCATATGAACTAAACGATTGAGCATACAAGTAATGATAAGATATATTTTTTGTCTTATATTTATCACTCATACTTATAATCGCCATGTTTAGATTAGCACAAGCTTTTAGAATATTGATAGCGGTGACTATAGTATTAAGATTTCTATAATAATCTGAATTCTTATTATATCTTCTGTCTCCACTTTTAAATTTATTCATCGTCTCTGATACATAACTAGGGTATTTAAAATCTGCTCTCTGTTTATCATTCATTTTAGAAAAACTATCAACTAAATCATTAAAACCAGTTAAACCTTGAAGATAGACTAGAGCTTTATCCATTTTTATTAGTGGATAATAATTTAAAACTTCATTGCTACTCATAATAAAACCCTTTGACAGAATTAAAGTTTATAAGATTTTAATGTACACATCGTTGATTTTTAGCAATGTACAGTAACATTAACATCAACTAAAATCAACTAAAATCACCTACATGCACAACTTCTACGCAAAATTACCATAATATTTGATTTCGCAAGCACTTATCTAAAGATTTAGTTAACGTAGTTGTATGTAAAACAATAAAAACGGGATATTCCGAAAAGGAATACCCCGATTGGTGTTCTGTCCAAGGAAGGCTCAGCAACAATTGGTCAGTGCATTTCCACAGAGCCATTCTGCCTGTATCCAGCCTACCTGTTTGCCATCAGAAGTGGTACACTTCACCCAGCCACCTCGTACTTCAAGCGGATGGAGGGTCATCTCTTCCTTGATGGTGTACACCTTCTTGCTTTTGGTGTTCGGCTGTTGGTAGAGATAGAGCATCTCACCGCCATAGTTGCGTGTTCCTACGACTATCACCGAAGAGTGTATCCAGTAGCCGGTGCGGGAGCCGGTGAGTTTCGAAAGGCCCTCATACCCATCTGCCACAGAGAAGTACGAGTTGTCGCAGATGCGCCACCACCCATTCCGGGGCTCTTCCACTTCAAGCATGGCAATGGTGCTTTGTGGTATGCGGTGAACCACCTTTCCCTTGGGCGAATTACGTATATTCGTACTTGAGCCGGAGTCATCGCTCACGTACACGCTGAGCGACTGTGCGTTGATGCCCACTGCTATGGTAAGCAGGGCAAGCAGCAGAAAAAACCGCTTCATAATTGACGATGTTACCTGTTTGGGATTAATACTCCATTACTGCGGGCAGTTCCTTAGCCTGAGCCACCATCTTCTCTACTTCCTTGAGTGCAGGAACGCGGTTCACGAGGTTCTTCTTGGCATTCACCTCCTCGAGTTTGGGTTGCAGGTTGGCTGGCACGCGGTTCCGGAGTTCTTTTACGGTATCAACACCTGCTGCCTCAAGCAGTTCGGAGAACTGTGGACCTACACCGTCTATTCTCATCAGGTCGGCATGGTTAGTCCAAGTCAGGATAAGTTTACCGCTGATGCCTGTAGCCTCTTCCAGAGCCTTTCTGCCGGCAGGTTTTGCACATTTTTCAAGCAGTTCCTCTGTAGTGTTAATGCCTGCTGCGGTGAGTTTCTCAGCATAAACAGCGCCGATCCCCTCAATGTCAATAATTTTGTAGTTCATGATGTTTGATTGTTTGTTAATAAGGTTGGTTCATTAAAATAGTTGATGCCACAAATTTAAGAAAAAAACGGAATATGACGCATTTTTACAATAAAAAAACATTTACGACAAGATAATTTTACGACTGTTCAACTATCAACTATACTGCGCCATAGGCTTAATATCACAGGTTGAAAGATACACAAGACTCTCCACCTGCCATTCTCTGCTTATAGATCTGTCAATAGGAAAGCCCAAACATCCATAATAGTAATAAAATAGCCTATCTGTTCTTCCATACTTTAAGCTTTAACTGTTATTCGGCTGTAAAGATAAAAAAAATGTTTCCAAACATTAAATTTTATAAAAAAAAGTGTTTCCAAACACTAAATTTTAAAAATAGAATGTTTTCAAACACTAAAAATCGCTTTTCTTAATGTCTGCAAACACTTTGTAAAACTATCAGATTATTCATTGATAAAGCAGTCCTGTACGGACGCAAAAACTTTTTCACCACCTGCTATCTTCCAACTCACATAGTTTTACTACCTTTGCCCTGATTCTGAACGCATGAGACGAAACAGTATTGACATACGGCGCAGATGGTTTGCTTGGTTGTTGCTGGCGGTTTTTATCGTTACCCGGGCGCTGATGGCGTTCCACACTTACGAAGAGACACGCTTTTCGCACACCGAGTGCAATGCCTGTGTGCAGCACGCTCCGACGCACCTGCATGAAGGGCATCTCGGCATGACGGGGCATCCCTGTCTGCTGTGCGAGATGTCGTCGTTGCCGTATGTCGTAGCGACTGTGTTGCTGTTCGTTCCTTGTCAGCGCTTTGTATATTTCTTGAAATCCGCTGTGCGCCGTACACGTTTGCAGTTGCTGACGTACACCGTGCCACACCGCGGGCCACCTGCCTTGTTGGCTTAATCCCCCCAAAATCTTTTTCTGCGCTATTTCACAGAGCAACAGCCTTATCTCACGGCAGTTGCCATTTTGGCGTAATAATAACTCAAAAGCAAACAAGGTGATAAAAACAATAAAAATCTCATCGCATATAGCAGCAATATGTCTGTTGCTTGCCTATGCCTTGCCGGCAGTGGGGCAGATTGACACGACTGAAGTGCGGCAGCGGGCAGTGGTATTCGGCAGCCGCCAGGCCCGACTCTCGAAGAGTACGAGCCTCACAGCCGTTTCGGTCAGTCAGGACTTCCTCGATACACATTTCACCGGTAACATCGTGCAAGCGCTGGAGCACGTGCCAGGTGTGCAATCCATGGACATCGGCTCGGGCTTTTCCAAACCTATGATACGTGGTCTGGGCTTCAACCGCATCGCCGTGGCAGAAAGCGGAGTGAAACAGGAAGGACAACAGTGGGGCGCCGATCATGGTTTGGAAATCGATGCCTTCAATGTGTCGGCAGTGAACGTACTGAAAGGACCCGCATCCCTGATTTACGGCAGTGATGCCATGGGTGGTGTTATCGACATCAAACAACCAAAATATCCCACGGAGAACAAAGTGTTCGGCGAACTTTCGCTCCTCGGCAAGACTGTGAACGGCTCATTAGGCGGTTCGCTGCTTTTGGGCTTCCGCAAGGACGCATGGCTCGTGCAGGGCAGATATACCGAACAGCACTTCGGCGACTACCGCGTGCCTACCGACACCGTGCTCTATCTTACACAGAAGTTGCCCATCACGCACAGGCGACTGAAAAACACGGCAGGATTTGAGCGCGATGCAAGCATTTTCGCAGGCTACAAGAAAGGCAATTACGAAGGCAACCTTATGGTGAGCAATGCCTTTCAGAAGAGCGGTTTCTTCGCCGGTGCCCATGGTGTGCCCAACATTGCCTCACTTATCGACGACGGCAAACGCTACAACATAGAACTGCCATACAGCAAGGTGAACCACCTGAAAGTGCAGACGCACCAAGAAGTGAAATGGAGTAAATTTGCGCTCTTTGCCGACCTTGGCTGGCAACACAACCACCGCGAGGAATGGAGTGCATTCCATACCCACTACGGCACCCAGGCTGCACCCTACAAGGACCCGGACAAGGAACTGATGTTCAACCTCCACACCCTGTCTGCCAACGCTGCCCTGAAATGGCAAACAACAGAAACATTTTCCCAGACCGTCGGCACAGGCGGGCAATACCAAGACAACACTATTGGCGGCTATGGTTTCCTACTGCCGGAATACAACCGCAAAACGGCAGGCCTATTCTGGCTGGGAGAATGGAAACCCTCCGAAAAAATCACGCTTACCTGCGGTTTGCGATACGACTGGGGGCACATTTCTGCAAAGCCCTACGACAACGTCTATCTCGCCGACTATCTACGGGAACAAGGCTATACGGACGACGTTGTAGAAGAGAACAGATGGTCGTCGCGACGTGTCAGCCGCAGTTTCAGCGATGTCAGCGGAGCGATGGGGCTTGTTTGGCAACCTTCACCGATTCACCTCCTGAAAATAAATGTGGGGCGCAGTTTCCGACTGCCCGGCGCCAACGAATTGGCTGCCAACGGCGTGCACCACGGCACATTCCGCCACGAGCAGGGCGACAACAATCTCTCTTCAGAGCACGGCTGGCAATTCGATGCAGAATACTCTCTTTCTTTGGGCCCTATACTCATCTCTGCATCGCCCTTCGTCAGTCTTTTCGACAATTACATTTTCCTGCAACCTACGGGCGAATGGTCCTTGCTGCCCGATGCCGGACAAATCTACCGCTACAAGGAGGCCTCCGCCACATTCATTGGCGGCGAACTCTCTGCAAAGGTCAATCTCTGGAAAAACCTGAGATACGAATTCAGCGGAGAATATGTCCACACAAGGAACAACGACGCCAAGACAGCACTCGCCTTCTCTCCCCCCACCACCCTGCGCAACACGCTTTCCTGGGAAGAACGGGAGTTTGCCATCAGTGCTGAACTGCAAACCATTGCAAGACAGAACCACATCGCACAGAACGAAGACAAGACACCGGGCGCTACCCTGCTCCACCTCAGCGCCAATGCCTGTCTGCACATACTGGGCACCTCGGCACACATATCACTGAAAGTGCATAACGTATTCGACAAGAAGTACTACAACCACCTGAGTTTCTACCGCAAGGTGGAAATACCGGAGCCCGGCCGCAACTTCTCCTTAACAGTAAAAATACCCTTTTCAATAACAACAAAATAATACAACAATGAAAACAATGAATATCAAGCACGTTATCTTTCCTGTAATCCTTTCCTTCCTGACTTTTGGCACCACATCGTGCGGCGGCGACGACGGCGACACCACCAGACCAACCATCAACGTCATAGCACCAGAAGAAGACGCCACACTTCTCATCGGCGACGAGGACGGTGTACTCTTCAAGGCAGAATTCAGCGACGACACAGCCCTGAAGTCGTACAAACTGGAGATACACAATGCCACGAACGGACACACCCACGGTGCGCCGAAACTGCAAGAAAACCCAGTGTATTTCACTTTCAACAAGTCGTATGAACTCGGCGGTGTGAGAAACGCCAAAGTCGAGCACCGCGACATCGTAATCCCCGAAAATGCCACACCCGGACACTATCACCTGATGGTTTATGTTACCGACGTAGCCGGCAACCAGACCTACATGGCGCGCGACATAGAACTCTCGCATGATTCGTCAGTGCATGAGGAATAATTTTTGCCAAAGACAATAAAATGCGACGGTTAAGAGCAATTATTCCCAATATTGTGTAACTTCGCATTAAATATAAAGAAATGTCGAAAGAGTCTGATAAATTCCTTATATTAGGCGAGAAGCCCATAGGCAAATTACTGTGGCAATATGCCACTCCTGCCATCGTAGCGATGGCGGCTGCTTCCATATACAACATTATCGACGGCATTTTCATAGGACAAGGTGTAGGACCTGAAGCCATCATCGCCCTCGGCCTCACCATGCCCGTCATGTCGCTCACCGCAGCATTCGGCGCTATGGTGGGTGTAGGTGGAAGTACGCTCATGTCTGTACGGCTCGGACAAAAGGAATACGAAACCGCCAAGAAGATACTCGGCAACGTACTGGTCATGAATGTGGCAATGGGGCTTATCCTCGGTGGCTTGCTTTGGGCTTTCATCAAACCTATTCTGCGTTTCTTTGGTGCAAGCGACATGACCATCGGACCTGCATACGACTTTATGACTGTCATTCTCATAGGCAACGTCGTGACACACCTCTACCTCGGGCTTAACGCGCTCCTGCGCTCCACGAACCGACCGGAAATAGCGATGTATGCCACATTTGGGACAGTCATTCTCAACTGCATTCTTGCCCCACTTTTCATCTTCGTCTTCAACTGGGGCATACAGGGCGCAGCGACTGCAACGGTAATGGCGCAGTTTATTATGCTACTCTGGCAATTCTGGCTGTTCTCTAACAAGAACGACATGATCCACATACAAAGGCAATACCTCAAAGCCGACAGAAAAATCATTTCACAGTCGCTCAGCATAGGTATGTCGCCTTTCCTGATTAACCTCTGCGCATGCCTTGTGAGCGTATTTATGACGAGAAGCCTTACCCACTACGGCGGCGACTATGCAGTAGGGGCTTTCGGCATTGCCAACAGGTTGCTTATGTTTATCGTCATGTTCGTCATTGGTCTTAATCAAGGTATGCAACCCATAGCGGGCTACAACTACGGCGCAAAGAAATACAACCGCGTAATCGAAGTGCTCAACAAGTCGCTCATTTTCGGCACGGCTTTCACATTGATAGGCTTCATCGTGGCGATGTTCTTTGCTGAGCCTTTCTGCGCCATGTTTGCCAAAGACGAACCAAAACTCATAGAAATGTCGGCACATGCCATGCGGATACTCTGCATGTTATTCCCCCTCGTGGGACTCTGCATCATCGCCACGGCATTCTTCCAGAGTCTCGGAAAACCTACCATCAGCATTTTCCTGTCACTCACACGACAACTCATCTTTATCTTACCAGCCATATACATACTGCCTCGAATCATGACGGACAACCCCGTGGACGGTGTGCTTTATGCCTTCCCCGTGAGCGATGGACTCGCCTTCATCGTGGCTGTTGTCATGCTCATAAGAGAGGTAAGGAAATTCAAGAAAATAACAATTCAAACAACCACATAGAAAACACAGGACGTATGGAAAAAAAATCGCCATTCATTATAAACATCGGGCGGTCGCTCGGAGCAGGCGGACGCTACATTGGCAAGAAACTTGCCGAACATTTCGATATTAGTTATTTCGACAAGGAAATACTCGCGCTCGCTGCAAAAGAGAGCGGATTCACACCCGAAATCTTCGAAAAAAGCGATGAAAACAAAGGTTTTTTGCGCTCATTGATAAACAGCATAGCACCCACCATGAGCGGCGACTTCTACAGCAACCAGATTTCCGACGAATCGCTATTCAGAATACAAAGCGATGCCATACGCAAGGTGGCTGCAGACCGCTCATGCGTCTTCATCGGACGCTGTGCCGACTATGTGTTGCGCAACCACCCCAGATGTGTCAATGTTTTCATTGCAGCCGATGAAGAAGACCGCATCAAGCGCATCATGGAAAACGCACAGACCGACGAAAAGACGGCAAAACGCATGATGACACATGGCGATACGAAACGCGCCAACTACTACAACTTCTATTGCAACGGAAAGTGGGGTGCTGCCGCCACATACGATCTCTGTATCAATTCAAGTGTGCTCGGACTGGACGGAACATTCGATTTCATCAAGGATTTTGTCATCAAGAAACTGGAACTCGACAAAGACTGAACCGCCATGACACGCATCGGACTTCTATCTGATACCCACGGCTTCTGGGACAGCCGCTACGAGCAGTATTTCGCAGAATGTGACGAAATATGGCATGCAGGAGACATCGGGACAACGGAAATTGCAGATCGTCTGAATGCCATAAAACCACTCACTGCGGTATATGGCAATATCGATGGCGAAGATTTGCGCCGATGCTATCCGGAACTTATCAGATTTAAGTGCGAAGAAGTGGAAATCCTTATGAAGCACATCGGTGGTTATCCGGGAAACTACGACAGGAGCATACGTCAGAACATTTTCAACAACCCGCCTAAACTCTTTATTTCCGGGCATTCGCACATTCTGAAAGTGGTTTACGACAAGAACCTGCAACTCCTGCACATCAACCCGGGGGCAGCAGGCATACAGGGCTGGCAGAAGGCAAGGACTCTCGTGCGTTTCACTATCGACAGGACAGAAATCAAAGACGTTGAAGTCATCGAACTCGGCGTTGACAGTTGAGAATTGATAGTTGATAAGGGCGACAAAAAAAACATAAAAGTTACATGGCTATAGGTTACACCTGCCCACCCTCTTTATATAGGGCGATTGAGCACGATGTAACCTATAACCATGTCATGTCATCTTGTCAGAAAGAACAAAGCACACCCTTTGCCATCAAGTTGACTGTACCTTCTCAAGGGTTGTGCACATAAAGGTTATTCATGCCGTCGTATGTGGCTTTGTACCTGATGAGCGTAACGGCAGAAGTATTGCCTTCCACAAGCAGTCCTTGCTGCGTCTGCAGGCTGTATTTGCACTTGCATCGCGGGCAGAAGAGTGTGGTGCGCTCGTCAGAAAACTGCAGTTGCCGCGTGATATAGTTTCTGTTGCAGTTGGGACAGGCGAGGTCGTAGGCAGTGAGTTGCTGGTCGAGCACGGGCGTACCTACAATAATACCTGCTATAAAGATGGGTGTAAGGCGCTGGTCAACGGCAGTTTTCGTATATGTAAAAGTTCCTGCCACATCGTTGCACTCGAAGATGTAGTTGTTCCCCGAGTTGCGTATGGTGCAGAACGTGCCGGGACTGCCGCCCAATGCGGCTTGCAGTTGCGGCACAGAGAGACTCTGTTGGAACACAAAGTTGGCACGGAAGTCACTATATTCTTCCTGTGCATCACAGCCCGCAAGCAGAAATGCTAAAGAAAGCACCAATAACGACCAAGAAAATCTCATTTGTACAAAAATATGGTGTTTCTACACAAGCGCCAGCATACGCGCCACACCATCTGCAGCCTTCTTCAATGGACCTGACACCGCGGCTTTCATCAGGAAGTTTACTTCTGCGCCTATCGTTACGCGTATTTTGCAGGAACTTTCATCAATCGGCACGAGTTGTATCCACATATTGAGAGGTATCGGTGTGTTTTCGGCTTCCATTTTCACAAGTTTGGGTGCATCGCGCTCAATGATGCGGAGCATGACGTCTCCCAATGGTGAAGATATACTCATTGTGTCGGTATCGAAAGTCATGCCATCAATCATCTTGCGCGCCTGCTCCTGCTTTTCTTCGTCTAATTCCTGACTCATTTTCTCTGCAAAGGCAGGGTCATTCAGTTTTTCCTTTATTGCGGCAAGATTATTAAGATCGGAAAACTTGGCGTATGCCTCATCTATGGGGCGTGCCACTACATGTATTTCGCTTTCGTATTTTGTCATTACTTATTTTCTTAAAAAAGACGATTAACTACTTTCCCCACTCTGCCGGATTTTTTCTCCATGCAGCGAGAGTCTCTATCTGTTCCTGTTTGATGTAGCCCGTTTCTGCTGCCACTTCGATGACGGCATTATAGTCCGAGAGCGTAAGGAGTTTTACATTGGCATCGGCAAAGGCGCTTGCTGCAACATCGAAGCCATAAGTGTAACTTGCCACCATGCCAACAATCTCGTTACCATTCTTACGGATGGCATCCACTGCCTTCAGACTGCTTCCTCCTGTCGAGATAAGGTCCTCCACTACTACCACTTTCTTTGCGGCATCGAGTTGACCTTCTATCTGGTTGCCCATGCCATGGTCTTTCGGTTTGGGTCGTACATAGACGAAAGGCAAACCGAGCAAATCCGCCACGAGAGCACCTTGTGCTATGGCTCCGGTAGCCACACCAGCCACCACTTCTGCCTCGCCGAAGTTTTCTGCCACAAGACGAGCCAACTCCAACTTCACGAATGTGCGGATGTCGGGATATGACAATAGTTTGCGATTATCGCAATAGATAGGAGACTTCCAACCGCTTGCCCAGGTAAATGGTGCTTCTGGGCTCAGTTTCACGGCTTCTACAGCCAGGAGTTTCTGTGCAAAGAGTTTTGCTAACATAATGTTATTGCGTATTAGTTTCGTTTCGTTTTGTTTTCTTTGTGCAAAAATACATTTTTCCTATGAACCGCGCGATTGCTCTTATCTAAATTTGCGTACATGCACATTCAAATAACAAAAAAGTTGGGAACGACATTCGCTCCCAACGTGAAAACTGAAAATATCTTCTTAATACTCTTTAATACTCTGCGTACAACTTGATGTAGTCCCAGATGGCATCGATGGCGCATTGGCGCATATCTACTCTAAGGCTGCCATCGTTGTACACATTCTCCACTACCCTGTACAGAGCACCCCAATCGCTGTCCATCAGTTTCTGGGCTTTGATAAGGGCTGCGATGTAACGGATGGTGAAACTATTCGTCCGGTCTTTCTTTACTGCCATTTCAGCCAATTCGACAGCCTCGTCCACATTGAAATAGTTGCTCATCGCCTTGGCATAAGCACAGACCACGAGTGTACCGGCGTCCAACTTCTTGGCTAAACTCTTCATGTTCTTCGCCTTGTAGCGCTTCATCAGATACGTGCCGAACTGGTCGCCTGTGGTCAGACCGTTAAAATTCCAGCCGATGGCATTGACTACTGCCACGCGCTCGTCAACGGGTACATTCTTGTCTGCCAGATAGTTCATCACAGTCGGGTTTACCTCTCCCGGATTAGCAATAGCCTCTGCCACCATGTCTATGTCATTATAGCAGTGAGCAAAATCAGAGGATGTCAGCGGAGAGTCGGCATGGGCAGCCACTGTACCTACGCACGCCAGAAGCATGCTCAAAAAGATTTTACTAATTGTTTTCATTTTATTTGATTTTAAGAGATTTCATGATTTGTTTAGCAACATCTCCGCCAATTCTTTCGGCATCTTTATTATCATAGTAGATGACCACAGAAGCACGTTTCATTCCACTGAAAACCTCTTTTTTCGTCGTAATAGCCTCACCATCCTCACTCTTGCGCTTATAGTAATAGTAGTTGTCGCCACATTCTTCTTCAACGAATTCACCTTTGCCTCCCATTTCCTTCTCACTTTCAAAATTCCTCTTCACACTCTCGGCAGTCCATGGATCACCAAGGGAACCATCATTACCGCCGCTGGTTTCAATACGGATGGCATCTATCGAATTGGGGTCGCTAACGAAAATGGTACCACTTTCGGCTCCCACCGTAGGATCTTGACGGGTCATCCAATCCGGTATGTTAACCGAATATCCCATTTGTTCATTGGTGTAGGTGGTAAAACCTTTAGGATTCTCTTCTGCCGCAACGGCTGTGGAGTCTTTGCCATCTGCGCCATTTGATTTGTTGTTGCCACACGAAATAGTAAGTAGACCTGCCGTTACGATGACAAAACTGAAAAATGTTTTTTTCATTGTAAAATGTCTAAATAGTTAATACTTAAGTGTTTCTGAATCTTTGGCAAAAGTAATAATTATATGTGAGAATAAAAAAATTTATAGCATATTTTTTGGAAACCGAAAAACATACGGTGCAGAGCATCTATCTTCCCAACGAATTATTTATCTTTGCAACACCATGGAAAAATATGAAGAAAATCGCGGCAGGGAACTTTTCAGCCGCGGAAGAATAGAAGTTATTTGCGGATCGATGTTCTCCGGCAAAACCGAAGAACTCATCCGACGTCTCAAACGTGCGCGCATAGCCAAGCAGAAGGTGGAAATCTTCAAACCTGCCATCGACACCCGTTACAGCGAAGAAGACGTAGTGTCGCACGACTCCAATGCGATTGCTTCCACCCCTATCGACTCATCGACATCGTTGCTGCTAATGACGGACGAAGCCGACGTGGTAGGCATCGATGAAGCACAATTCTTCGACGAAGGATTGGTCGGTGTGTGTAATGAACTCGCCAACAGGGGTAAGCGTGTCATTATCGCAGGACTTGACATGGATTTCAAGGGTGTGCCTTTCGGACCTATGCCTGCACTCTGCGCCATAGCAGAAGACGTTACGAAAGTGCATGCCATCTGTGTGCGCTGCGGCGACTTGGCATACGTGTCGCACCGCACCATAGCCGACGAACGGCGAGTGGTGCTTGGAGAGAAAGCCGAATATGAGCCCCTCTGCCGCCACTGCTACGAACAAGACAAGAAGGACAAAAGCAACACTCCACACAACCTATGATTTACGATATTTTCAAGGAAATCAACAATGTTCCCCGCCCTTCCTGGCATGAAGAAAAAATAGCAGACTGGCTCTGCAACTTTGCCGAGACACACCATCTCGACTATGACCGCGATGCCAAAAACTGCATCGTTATCAGAAAACCCGCCACAACAGGCTGCGAGAATGCCGAACCCATTGTTCTCCATGCACACATGGACATGGTCTGTGTGGCAGAAAAAGGAAAAACTTTCAATCCGCAGACCGACCCTATTGAAGCCTACATAGAAGATGGCTGGATGAAGGCGCGCGGCACCTCGCTTGGTGCTGACAACGGTTTGGGACTTGCCATGGCGCTGGAAGTGATGCGGAGCAACGACCTTGTACATGGTCCGCTCGAACTTTTTATCACTACAAACGAGGAAGACGGCATGACAGGAGCCGCTGCAGTGTCGCCAGACTTTGTCAAGGCACGCAAGATGATTGACCTTGACTCGGAAGACTACGATACCATTACCGTGGGTGCTGCAGGTGCATACTTGCAGACGGCGGAACTGCCACTAACTCATGAAGAGACAAAGCCCGGTTATGATTTCTTCGTTCTCAGCATAGAAGGCGGACTCGGCGGACATTCCGGTGTGGATATAGGCAAAGGGCGCAACAATGCCGTAAAGACCATGGGACGCGTGCTGTCGGCGATAAAAGAAGCATGCCCTGACCTGCAACTCTGCACCATTAATGCAGGAGAAGCAAATGCCTCCATAGCCGCCAACGCAGAAGCCGTTATCGGTGTTCCAAAAGAAAACAGTGAGATCATTGAAGCGATGACAGGTACACTACTGCCGGTCAACCCCAATGACCCCAACATGAAACTCGCCTGTACCTATGCAGAACGCCCTGCAAATGCCATCAGCGACAATGCAACTGACGCCTTACTCGAATGTCTTGAAGCATTGCCTTTCGGTGTACTGAAAATGAGCGAGCACATGGCTGGGACAGTGGAAACATCGAGCAATGTGGGAGTCTTAAAGACGGAAAAAGACCACTTCTTCATCAGTGCGCACTCACGGAGTTTTGTTTATGACGATATGGTTGCTCTGGGTGAGAGCATCTGCCAGATATTTAAGAAATACGGAGCAAAGACGAATTTTATAATGTCAACGCCCGCTTGGGAAGAGAACGCAGAGTCGGACTATGTTCATCTAGTGGAACAAACTTTCATCGATGTATTAGGATTTAAGCCAAGAAAGGTGCAGATGCACTTTGTGATGGAAATGGGCTATTTTGTAGAAAAATTCCCTGGTATAGAAATCGTGCCTATCGGACCACGTATCATAGAGCCACATTCCACGAGCGAAAGGGTGGAACTCTCCACTGTGGACAATATCTGGAAAGTGCTTGTAGAATTATTGAAACGCTTAGCACAGGCTTAGGACAATCAGTCCCAGCCCTCATTGTCATTATTCTCCATAAAACGCGACATGCCGTTATCGTGCATGTCGTTTTCTGATGCAGGATCAAAGCCACGCATGCCGTCGTCCTTGAAACTGTTATCTTCCGTATTGGAACGACCAGATGAAGCGCGCCGCCTATGAGATGAAGACGCACTCTTCTCAGAAGTTCCTGAAGAGGAGGCCTTTAACTTTTCATCTGATGATTGGGGAACACTGTCAACGACTGCCCCAATCGAATCATTCGCCGCAGTGTCAACTGATGCTTCTGACGTATAGCCTGGGTCGTATTCAAATGTTTGCTTCGCTTTCTCATCCTGTCCGCAACTGCAAAGTACAAGCGCGAACAATAGCATTGCAAAAGGAAATATTTTCTTCATAATCTGTATAGGTTTGTTCAGAGAATCAGTTCGTAATCCACCACATCGAGCCATTTGTCGAATTTCCGACCAACTTGATGAAACTCAGAAACTTTTCTGAAACCAAGTTGTTCATGGAACTTGCAACTGGCTGTATTTTCTGCCGTGATACATGCGATGAGCACGCGAATATCAAGTTGTCGGCAACCTTTTATCAACCGTTCCATCAGCATACGTCCATAGCCTTTGCCTAATACTTCTTGTGTGAGATAGACTGTGGTTTCATAAGTATGGCTGTAAGCCGCACGCTCTTTCCATGGGTGAGCATAGCAATAGCCCACTATCGCACCATCTTCTTCTGCTACAAGCACGGGAGCCTCTCGGCTGAAAGCGGTCAGACGGTCTCTCATTTGCTCTGCACTGACTGCAATGGTTTCGAAACTCGTGGTTGTATACAGCACGTAATAGTTGTATATTTCGGCTATAGAAGCAGCGTCTTCCGCACGAAATGGGCGTATCATGTCAACAGTATTCTTTAGAAAAATGCAATAATGGCTATTACCGCAATGGCAGTGTAGTGAACGATAATGACAGGCCAAGGCTCTTGGTCGTATATCTCTCTGATGGGCAACAGGTTCCATTTCTTTTCTAACCTACGATGAACCCTTGCATAGCCGTGATACACTAATGCACCTACCAAGCAGCCCCAAATCATTCCAACAAGTACATCGCCCACATAATGCACACCAAGATACAGGCGGGAATAGCAAAATGCCAATGCCCATATCGCTCCGGCAATAATTACCCATTTTCTTCGGAAAATAAGTCCTAACATGGTTATTGCACCGAAACTGTTTGCGGCATGTGCTGAAAAGAAACCATAAGTCCCGCCATGGTATAAATGGCCTGCGCTATCCACGTAGAGATAGAGTGAATCTATGATATCGGGATTATGTGAAGGTCGTAATCGGGCAAAAATTGGTTTGAAAACATTTGAGGACACCCAGTCGGTCAATAGCCCCATGATGACGAAGGCTGTCAGAATGAGCAATACTTCTCTCCATTTCTTTGCCTTCCAAGCAAAATATGCCACAATTGTAAGAACAGTGGCAATCCACGTAAACTTGCTGGAAAACATCCACCAAAACCGGTCGATATTGTAACTTCCATCATAGTTTATAAAGAGGATAAGTTCGTTTTCTAATTCTTGTAATTGCTGCATTTCTTAAAAAATCGCTGCAAAGATACAAACTCTTTTAAACTTTTTTAACCGTAAACAGTCTTAATGACTAAAATTATAGTGTATTGTTTTGAATGGCCACTGAAAAGTCAGGAGTTTATACAGCAATACATCCATTCACAGGCTATCTAAATTTTATGAACAGAATTATTTTTACCCTTTTCGCAGCAATGCTCTCTGTTATAGCAATAGCACAAGGCAGTGTTCGCGGAAATGTTTATGACGAGACGACCCACGAGCCTTTGTCGTTTTCTAACGTCCAGATTATGCAGGACAACAAGGCCATCAAAACATCTACAACCGACGTTGAAGGTGCATTTGCCATCACAAACATCCCTTTTGGTAAATATAACATCAAAGTGAGCCATCTCGGCTATAGTTCCGAGAGTTGGCAAGTTGTACTCGACTCCGTACACCACGCCGTGAAGTTCGACACGCTCACATTCGTAAAGACATCTGAAGGTACGGCTGTTGTAACGGCACAGCGCTCAACCATGCGTCTTGAAGTGGACCGCAAGTCGTATAATGTGGACCAGACAATAGCCAACACAGGAGCCACTGCCGATGAAGTGCTTGAAAACATTCCTTCTGTGGAAGTTGACCAAGATGGCAACATTTCTCTTCGCGGCAATTCCAGCGTTGAAGTATGGATTAACGGACGTGCCAGCGGACTGACCAGCGAGAACCGCTATGAAATCTTGCAGCAACTCCCTGCAGAAAGCATTGAGCGCGTAGAAGTCATCGACAATCCTTCTGCCAAATTCAGCGCAGAAGGTTCGGCGGGCATCATCAACATCGTGCTGAAGAAAAACCGCAAGGCAGGCTATTATGGTTCGGTACAAGTGGGGGGCAACACCAATGGCGGTGCTAATGCCAGTGGAAACATCAACTACAGTAGTTCTAAATTCGATGCCTATTTGAATCTCGGCTATCGCCACCGTCACAACAATCGCGGTGGAAGTTACAGCCGCCAGACCTACACCGACGAAGACATCTTCCAGAATTATGACGGTAAGAACCAAAGTCGTGGCAACAACCTCTTCACACGGGCAGGCATAACCTACCACGCAACACCAAAGGACGACATCACCCTTGCCGGCATGATGATGCAGGGCGGTCACAACCGTGTAAATTCCACTCTCTACCGATACGGCACACTCAGCACCGGCATAGAAAACAGCAATATGTTCCGCCGCACAGCCACCGACGGCAATATGCAAATGTATCACGGCGAACTTGTGTACCAGCACAATTTCAGCGAGACGCATTTCCTGAGTGCTTCTGCGGAATACAACCGCTGGATGATGAACGATGAAGCGGTTTATCAAGACAGTACGACATACGCAGATGGCATAACTCCTTCAGAATACAGTTACCAACTCCGTCCCAACCTCATCCGTAACAGGTCAATGGAGTTCAAATTAGACTACGAAAACCAAATCACCGACAATTTCAAACTGCAGACGGGTTACGACGCAAGGCTCAGCCACGAAAACACACCGCAAAGCATGGAAGCCGACTATACCGACTGGAATGGTGCACACCTCGTTATGGACGAGAATTTCTTCAACCGCTTCATCTATTCGCTCGATGTGCATGCACTCTATGCCACGGCGTCTTTGCAGTTCGGGAAACTCGGCGTGATGGCAGGACTGAGAGGAGAATACTGGAAGGTCAACACTGAGAGTTATAACTATGAACAGGAAACGGACCGCACCAAGCGTAATCCCGCGTTCAAGAAAGACTTCTTCCAACTCTTCCCGAGCGTCTTCCTCAACTACCAACTCTCCAAGGCAGACCAGATACAACTCAACTACTCCAGACGTCTGCGCCGTCCGTTTGGCGGACAGTTGAACAACTTCAAGAACACCCGCGATGCTTCGATTATCGACATGGGTAATCCACACCTTGAACCTGAATACTCCAACGCACTCTCGCTCAACTATCTGCGCATATGGGAACTCCATTCGCTCAGCGTCAGTGCATACTACAGACCGACGACCAACGTCATGCAGCGCATACAGTATCGCAACAACACCGACGGACTGATGTACCAGACCAACGAAAATGTATCAAAAAGCGTGAGCACAGGTCTGGAAATAGTGGCAAAGAACAAACTCTTCAAAATCCTCGACCTCACCACAACAGCCAATTTCTACTACTTCAAGATGCACGGCTACAACTTCCTCGTGGAAGACCAGATAGTCAGCGGAAAGGGCAACGAGAATTTCTGCTGGAACCTGCGCTCCATGGGTAGTTTCACACTCCCTGCCAACTTCACACTGCAACTCACTGCCGACTATCGCTCCCGACAGTCAACCGCACAGGGCTTCCGCCGCTCAAACTTCAGTTTCGATGCAGGATTGAGAAAGACCTTCCTCAACCGCAAATTCACCGTTGCGCTCAACTGCCGCGACCTCTTCGACACACGCAAGTTCCGCAACGTTACCGTTACCGACCAATTCACACGCGACCAGAAATTCTGGCGCGGTGGACGCAACGTCAACCTGACCCTCACCTGGAACTTCGGCAACATGAAGCAGAAGCCCAAGAAACGCCAGGCACAGCAGCAGGACGACATGGACATGAACGGCGGCTACGACAACGGCAGCGAAATGGAATAAGCATGTTTTCCTAACCATTTAGCCGGACAACCAATAAACAAGGTCGCCCGGCTTTTTAAATTTTTCTTCAATCGCACTTGACAAAATTTTGTAACAGAAGACGCCAACGCCGGAAAAACGTCCAATGTTTTTCTCTAAAAAATTGTTAATTTGTGCAGATGTGAGTAATTTTGCACACAAACAATACAGATCTTATTATGGATTGGCTCATTAATATTTTTACTGACACAAGTTCCTTGGCACATATCATGGTGCTTATTGCCATTGTCATTTCCGCTGGCGTGGCATTGGGAAAGGTCAAATTTGCAGGTATCTCGCTAGGTGTTACATTCGTTCTCTTCGTGGGCATCCTTGTGGGGCATATCTATACGCACTCCGGTATGGCTAATGAGGAAAATCTTGCAGCGCCGGGGCAAGTGCTCAACTTCATCCAGGACTTCGGACTGATTCTCTTTGTCTATTGCATCGGTCTGCAAGTGGGACCGGGTTTCTTCCAGAGTTTCAAATCGGGCGGCGGCATGAAGATGAACTACATCGCCATAGGCATCGTGCTGCTTAACGTGGCTGTCATGCTGGGGCTTTACTATCTCGTTTTCGCATCGAAAGGCGACAAGAACGATCTCCCCATGATGGTGGGTGTGCTCTACGGTGCCATAACGAACACGCCCGGTCTCGGTGCTGCACAAGAAGCGCTCAAGACTGTTGGCGGTTTCGGCGACCTGAACATCGCGAGCGGCTATGCCTGTGCCTACCCGCTTGGCGTTGTGGGCATCATCGGCTCAATGATTCTTCTGCGCTTCATCTGCAAAATCAGCCTCAAAGATGAAGAAGAAGAAATCAGAAAATTGCAGGAGGACAATCCTCACGCAAAACCACACCGCATGAGCATCAAGGTGACCAACCACAGCATTGACGGTAAGAAACTCTCACAAATCAGGGAATTCCTCAACAGGACATTCGTCTGCACACGAATACTCAAGGACGGCAACTATATCACGCCAAGCCACGACACCGTGGTAGGATATGGTGACCTCCTCAACCTCGTCTGTGCAGAAGATGACAGCGACGCTGTTCTCGCATTCCTTGGCGAAACCGTTGAAGGTTACGACTGGAAAGAGGAGCGCAGCGAAACGGTGTCCAGGCGCATACTCGTTACACAGAACAGCGTAAACGGCAAGACGTTTGGAGAAATGCACTTCAGTTCGGTGTATGGCGTCAATGTTACGCGCATCACCCGTCAGGGCATGGAACTCTTCGCCGACCGCGCACTGCGCATACAGATTGGCGACCGACTCCTCGTCGTGGGCGAGAAGGAAGCCGTAGAACGTGTGGCTAACGTGCTGGGCAACAGTGTGAAACGCCTTGACCACCCCAACATCGGTGCCATCTTCCTCGGCATACTCCTTGGCATCGTGCTCGGTATGCTGCCCATAGCCATACCCGGCATGTCGGTGCCTCTAAAACTCGGACTCGCAGGCGGACCGCTCATCATAGCCATCCTAATCGGTGCATACGCCTACAAACTCCACCTGAACACCTACATGACGAGCGGTGCCAACCTGTTCATCAGAGAATTAGGTCTTGCGCTCTTCCTCGCCGCAGTGGGCATAAAAGCCGGAGCAACATTCTGGTCAACGGTTACAAATGGCGACGGACTGACATACGTGTGGTGCGGTTTCCTTATCACCACCATTCCACTGCTTATCATGGGATTCGTGGCAAGAAAAGTCTATAAGTTCAATTACTTCACCCTCATGGGTATGATGGCAGGTGCCACCACCGACCCACCCGCACTGGGATATGCCAACATGACGTCATCGACGGACGCGCCCAACGTGGGCTACTCCACCGTCTATCCGCTCTCCATGTTCCTGCGCATACTCTGTGCACAAGCCATCATTCTCTTCCTCTGCACATAGCGGGTGCCAGGAAACCTTGAATGTGAATCTATCATGATGTAAATATGAAGACAAGATTTAAGAAGAAAGGGAAAATCATAGACATCGGCATCACAGCAGTGGCGGGTGCGCTCTCTGTGGGCGTTATGCTCTATGGGGTTTACCATTTTGGTCTTAGCGAGGCTTGGCCCGAATTAGTGCTTAACGTGTTCTACATAGCGTGCCTGGCGATGATATGGATGTACTTCTTCAATCGTCTCGATGCCCGGAAGTTCAACTATTGGTGTTCAGTATGCATTGGCGTTACGGTTTTGCTGCGCGACATCCTCTTCCCGCCCCCACTATCTTGCTATGCTCTCCATTTGGCATGCCTCACACTCTCAGTGCTGCTCTTGCTCATGCTTACCTTCTTCTATGCCCGCAAAAAATGGAAGACGTACTCTAAGCGGAACCTGTGGATGATTTTTATAGTTGACATGGCGATTGCTGCGCTCTACAACTATGTGATTTATACAAATCCCATCAACGAATACACCAACTACCTGCTCACGGAAATCTGGATTCGCCCCACCATCACGTATGGACTCGTGGCGTGTTTCGTGTCGGAGACGGAATAGAAACAAAACAGGAAATAAAACACTATGTTAGGTAGCATTATCGGCGACATCGTAGGCAGTGTTTACGAATTCAACAATATCAAGACCAAGGACTTTCCTTTCTTTTCTTCTGGATGCACCTTCACGGACGACAGCATCCTCACCCTCGCCACAGCCGACTGGTTGCTCCACGGGGGAGACGTGGCACACTATTACAGCAGATATGCACAGGAATACCCAAGCCCCATGGGCAGTTATGGCGGCGGCTTCCTCTGCTGGATAGAACAGACCAAGGCAGGCATCTTCAGCCCGTACAACAGTTGCGGAAACGGTTCTGCCATGCGCGTGGGACCCGTAGGCTGGGCTTTCGACACAGAGGAAGAAGTGATGCAGGCTGCCAAGACTTCGGCAGAATGTACCCACAACCATCCCGAAGGCATCAAGGGCGCACAAGCCACAGCGCTGTGCATTCTCATGGCTCGACAGGGGAAAGACAAGGAAACCATCAGAAAGGTCATTGAAGAAAAGTTCCACTACGACCTGCAATTCACCTGCGACAGCATCCGCGACACCTACGGCTGGGGTGCTGTGTGCCAAAACACGGTTCCGCAGGCGATAGTGGCGTTCCTCGACGCAGAAGATTTTGAGGATGCCATACGCAACGTCATCAGCATCGGTGGCGATTCCGACACACTGGGCTGCATCACGGGAAGCATAGCCGAAGCCTTCTATGGCATACCACAGGACCTTCGCGACGAGACTTTTGCCCTGTTGCCAAACAATTTCGCAAAACTGGTCAGCGATTTTGAAAATAAATACAGAGACAGCACTCTCCATAAAAAATAATATACCATGTTAAAAGGAATTTCACCACTCATCAGTCCCGAACTGCTTAAAATATTGGCAAGCATGGGACATGGCGACGAAATAGTGCTCAGCGACGCACATTTCCCCGCAGAATCGTTCAACGACAGGGTTATCAGAGCCGACGGACTGCGTGTGCCCGAACTGTTGAGAGCCATACTCCCTCTCTTCGAACTCGACGCATACGTGGAGCATCCCCTCGTGATGATGGCTGCCGTACCGGGCGACACACTCGACCCCGCTGTGGAAGAATCCTATCTCAAAGCCGTGAACGAAACGAACCCGCAAATCAAAGCCTTCGGACATGAAGAGCGTTTCGCCTTCTACGAAAGGACAAAGAAAGCCTACGCCGTACTCGTTACCGGCGAAACGGTAAAATACGGCAACATTATCCTCAAGAAGGGCGTAACACCCATAGAATAACGCCCCACCCCCTCATCAGACCGAATTCCGTCTGATTTCTAAAAACAAAAAAGCAACCTGCACGTAGGATTTGATTCCTTATGCAGGTTGCTTACCAAGTGTCCTCCATCTTACAGATTTTTTTCTCCCGGATTTTAGCGTTTGTAGCAATCACCGAATTATTTTCTGCCACCTTGCTTGCCGAAACCACCTGATTTGCCTTTAGAATCGTGGTTGGAAGCCTTCCCTTTGTCGTTCTTCTGTCCGTGTCCTACATTGCCGTGGTTCATGGAGCCGTGGTTGTTGGAGCCGTTATTCTTCGCCCCTCCATGCTTCCATCCTGCGTTTTTATCGCCATGGTTTTTCCCTGCCTGGAGTTGGTATCCCTGTCTTGCAAGAGCATTGCGGATTTGGCTGAGCGAAACCACTCTGTCGTTATAAACCACGATGAGCGAATGGTTGGCCCTGTTCCATCTGGCATTCTTCACTCCTTTTATGCGCAATGCAGCCTTTACTATTTTACTTCTGCTGAGACTGTTGTAGTTGTAGATGGCTATTGAGGCACTTTTCTCCTTGTGATGTTGCATTTCGATAACTGCGTTCTTGCTGTTTACACCGGCTTTTGAACTGTTATTTGCACTTGCCGAAAGGCTGAAAGAGGCTGCCATAGCCAATGCGATGATGTAATGATAGCGTTTCATGACTTTTCTTTTTTATCAGGTTTGACTTTTTGTTTTACTTAACCTTAGCAACGGATTTTTAGAAAACCCGAATTACTTTTTCGGTTTTATAACATTATGACGAATGAAAAATCAAAAGGTTTAAGAAGTGTTTTGAAAAGATTAAGTGATTATTTGTTAGTCAAGATTTTAAGAATCAGAGAATTTGTCGCTTCGCGATAGGGGTAAGGAACGCTAAGAACACGGATTTAACACGAAGACTTGTCGCCCATCCTGACGCGAATGTTGCCATTGATCCACTCGGCGAAGACACGGATTGCTGCGCTGCGAACCTTAATTCTCTAATTCTTGAAAAATAAAAAAAATGCCGCCCATATATCAATACAGGCGGCACTTTCTTGAAATGTATGTAATGATTACTTCACCATTATTACCAATTCCAGTCCCAATAGTTGCTGGAAGTACCTTCGTCCATATCTAAATCTAAATCTAACTTTCGCGTATCCCAGCCTCCCGGATCAATTACGGGGGGAGCACCGCCGGGACCATGGATGTCGCCACCGGTATTGGCAAAGAATTCTCCAAAGGTGAATGGTATCGTTCGGCACTGAGGCTTTATATAAATCTTCTTTGATTCCATAAATAATATAGTTAAATATACTTTCTATGTTTATTTTATGACAACCTTACGTCCGTTATTGATATAGACACCGCGCTGAGTAGGCTGGTTATTGAGTTTTCGCCCTTCAATGGTGTACCATACATCCCGAACAGGACTTGCTTTCACGCCATTCAGACCGGTTGAAATCTCACCAAGTCCGCTGCCCATGTGGTCTTCATCCACAATAACCATACGGTTGGTCGGAGAAACTGTTGGATTATACAGGTCTTTCATGAGTACAGAACTGTGTACGCGGAAGTATGCGCGGTTTGCTCTGGTATAGCCGGGATTTTGTGTCTGAACGAAGTAGCCGTTGCTCAAGCCGAAGGAGATGAAACCGTCTGCATATTCGTCTCCATTCATCACTACAGATGGGCGACCTGATACGTAATAAGGTGTATAATCCCACTCGCCGGAATCCTGTTGGAAGTATTTGCGGGCAACCGAAACCTTAAGCGGATTCGAAGCAGAGTCAGTTAAATAAGTTTCTTGCGTTACTGTTTCCCAGAATGGCCAGACGTATGTAGGCTCTACACAGGGCACGAGGATGTTGCCGTGGTCGGTGTGGTTGTCATGGAAATCATGACGAGCTTTAATTTCACCAATGTCCGTACCCCATTCCTGTATGAGGTCGAAGATATCAATCCACTGGCGGCAGTGCCAGTCTTCAATATGTGCTAAACCATAGCCCCATGTTACACCAAGTTCTGATTGTGGTAGGGTATTCTTTTCGTTTCCGCAATAGACAGTATCTCCCTTAACATAGGATACACCTTTAATCGTAATGTCTACATCTGTTACATATTTGTGGGTACAAGGTACAAAGCGATAGTAAAGTAATTTATGGAGACCATCTGAACCAATCTCTGTTTTATCATTAATTTTAGAGTAATTGGGAGTAACCCATTGCACACCAGTCGGATTGCCGAGCAACGTCCTCAGATAACCTGTACCCGCTTCACAAGCCTCAACCCAATTTATAGCAGCAGGAATGGTGAATCTATTAAATCCTGCTGAACAGCGATAGGGCCTTCCAGAACTACTTGTCCAATAATCGTATTTCTTTACGGTAATAGGAGCTGTAACTTCATACTTCTTTTTACCATCACTACCCTTATCTGGTGATGCTCCGGTGCCAACAGCTTCATATAAGGAGGTGCCATCAGTTTTAGCAGCCCACTTTTTATAATAACCTATTGGGACAGTAACCGTTTTACTGAAGTCAATTGTGATAGGATTACCTGCACGGTCTCTCATGTTCAGCAAGTCATATTCCTTTATCTCATAATCTGTGCCTGCATCATTCCATACGGCAATCTGACGCCATCTGGCAGTATGGTCGTTGAAATCGAGCCAGGGCTTGCCTGCCATGTCTCGCAGGTTTTCGTCTGAGTCGAACGTCAGCAAACGGCTGTGGATATTGACACGGGTCAGACTGGTTGGAGGATCAGTCACTCCTGGACTGCCAACCTCTACACCAAATTTCTGTGGCACTGTCTTTATCAGTTTGGCAATCTCCCCGTAGTCAGCATAGAGCGGCATAAGATAGATGGCTGGTTGTGTGTAAGCAAACAACATGCCTTCATCCGGCGGCAGGATGGCATCTTCAACTTCCATCGTTGCAATCTTGGGTACATCGTCATGATTTTCATTGTCGAAATATTGGTGAGCCGTGCGTGGGAACACATGCTGCGCGCCATGTACGGTGCTGTCGTTTGGATCTATATAGAAATCAATGGTAGGTGTCCACAGCGTTTTGCTTTCACCCATGTTGTTCGTTGTATTAGAGGAAGCCCAAGTGTCAACCGTACCGCCGTGGGAGGGTTTCAACACATAACTATCTAATGTCCAAGACGTGCTGGCTACCCACCAGGGAGCTTTCGAATAAGTGTAAGTGCCACCATCCTTGCTGGTGTAATGGCCGTAATTCGGTTTGGTATATTCTTTGGTCAGATCGAACTTCACGCGATACTCATGATGACGATATTCCTTGCTGAACAGACCTAATATTGGCAGAAGTTGTTCATTCTCATCGATGCCATGTACATAACGCTCTCCACAACTCAAAGGCACAATGATGCGCACGCGATGGGTAGAATCAGTATCGAAGGGCCGACCGTCCGAAATGATACGAGGAGGAACTTTGGCATTAAACTCTACAGTAACGTCTGTCCCGTCCTCGTAGAACGAGCGATAACCCAAAAAGAGTCCATTGGAATTGACAGGATTCTCGGGGGCAGCATCTGTTCCTGCCACAAAGGGAATATAAGAGATGTTGTTTTTAGCAAATGCATATTGACCAATGCTATCAATGTGAGTAGGCAAGTCGAAGCGTCCACCCGCACCCAGGTTGTTACCATAGAAAGCATAACTCCCTATCTTTTTCAGACTTGCAGGGGGAAGGAATGTACTAATGTCGGCACCCTCGAAAGCGTTGTCGCCAATTCGGGTTAGCGCCATGGTTTCGCCAGTAGGATCGCCACCAGATGCCACGAAAGAAAGGTCGGTGAGTGAGGTGCACTCGTAGAATGCACGGTCGGAAAGTTCCTGAATGCTAGGACTTATTATCACTTCTGTAATATTGTGGCACTGAGCAAAAGCACCCTTGCTTATTTTCTTCACCAATGGTGTCTTGTTCATATCCACTTTCGTGATATTATCCCAACCTTGGAAACAACGCTCGCCGAACTCGCGGAACTTGGCTGAATTTATCACCTGATATATGGAGTCGTATTGCGCGTACGACATGGCATAATGACCAAGGGATTCAATGTTATTGTTGGCTACCCATTCCTCGTCAGTGCAGGTTTCGCCGATGAAAGGATATACATTGCTGCCCTTGTGGAACGAAATTTTCTTGGGAGCGGAGAATCCCGTCCTGCGCAGACCGCTGTCGCCGATATAGGTGATGCCCTTCGGCAAGATGAAGTGCGTGTGCTCCACATCACTGAACGCACCGAAGTCGATGCCGACCACTTTGAGGATAAGGTGACGGCCTTTATACGTTGCGCCTAATTCATTTTCGCTATCAGCGAATTCCTGGTCCAGCATAATGAAGCTGGGAATGGTAATCGTCCGGCTTCCACCCGGCACGTTCGCATAGCTTGCCGCATTCTCTGCAGCTGTCTCACTACAGAATGTGGGTGTCAAGTACATACCGGTAATAAAAGACTCTTCATAGGACTCATATTCCGGTGAGTCTCCACTTTCCTCTGCTTGGATCTTATTGCGAACGTTAGTCAACTGACCTGGAGTGAGACCCTTGCCAACCACAACGTAGCCACCAATGAGTTCACCATTGTGAAAACCGACCGTTCCATTTGGCCTTAAATCCGGATGGTTAGTTCCTCGCCCTTGCCACTCTTCGTCTGGAGTGCCATTGGCTGTGCCGGTACGCAGCACGGTGAAATACACGTCTTCTTCCACACCGCCTTCACCAATAGGCTTGAAACCGCCCAAATAAACACGGGTAGGTGCATCATGAGTAAAGTAGCCTGTGCTGTTGCAATAGTCATCCTTAAAGATGGCACGATAAGGAGTGGTCAGACAGAACTGATCTTTATTCGGGTCTTCTGCTATTCCTGAGCCAGCCAGCGAGGTGGAGGTCCAAGTCGGCGACACAGAAGCCCTGATTACAAGACCATGACCACCGCCATACAGAGAGTCTTCACCCGCAGAAGTTTTCGGGTTTGCATAAGGAACAGCGGAACCTAAATTCTCATAATAAGCACGATTCTTCACTGTCTCTTGCGCTGCAACCTGAAGCACCGTTAAATTGCCGAGAAAAAGGCAAAGCAAAATGAGTAATGTCTTTTTCATACACATAAATTATTTGATTATTGTTTATTTTCTGATTTTCAGATTGTGATTTGTATCAGTCAATCTATTATAATTTTTAATTAATATTTCAACACAATCTCTCCGTTAATCTCTCAATCTATCTGTGATAAATAATAAGAATCAACAAGAAAGGCCGACAAGGTTTCTAGAGAAAAGCCTGAAACAGGATTTAACCTGATTAAACAAGCATACTCCAACTTGTAATTTGCAAATATATTTTTTTTACGTTAATTTTATACAATCAGACACTTTTTTTTGATTGATTTTTTTATTGTTTTTATTGCAACTATCACATTTTGCAATATGGAGTTAGCAAAATAAGGTGTAAAAACTGGTATTGGTGTCCGGTAAACGGGCTGAAAGCCCCAAAGCCCATAGCCCGGGACAACGTCCCGGGTGAATGTGATTAAAGGCATTGGCGCGCTGTAAGCGCAAAAGCAGATATAAAGGCAAAAAGTTTTGGCGTAAAGACTTGATTCATAATGCTTTTGTCCTTTCAGGACGTACTCAACTACATCCATATACCCATGGCGTTGCCATGGGCTATGTGCTGTAAGGCTTTCAGCCTGATTCAGAGCACTAAAACTGACGCTACAAAGTAAAAGCGTAAGCCCCCATAGATTACCCCTACCCATAAAACACCCATATAGAAAGGCTTATGACTGAGTCCATAAAACTTTTACCGGACACCAATAAAAAACTAACAGGGATGACGCTTCGCGATAGGGGTAAGGAACGCGAAAGACACAGATTTAACAAGAAAACATTATCGCTCATCCTGATACGAATTATGCCATTGCTCGGCCCGGCGAAGACGCAGATTGTGACAGAGAATTCTCAACTATCAATGACTATCTACTCCTTAATATATAATCCCCAGTCGTCAAATTTTGCTTCAAAACATACAATAATAAGCAAAAAAATCATTTAGTTCAATTTGAACTATTTATTTCAAAACTTTTTCTTAACTTCGCGCTGATTTTTGAAAAAATAAAACAGGGTCAGGCACTTGGTCTCTGCCACTGAGTTGGCGAAGAGGCAGGAAACCCTCCCCGAAATAACAATACAATGACTCAACAACAAAACAAAATCAAGAAACTCGTCGAACTCCGTCAGCAAGCACGCTTGGGCGGTGGCGAGAAAGCGATTGAGAAACAACATGCGAAAGGCAAACTCACTGCCCGCGAACGCATAGACCTCCTGCTCGACAAGGGCAGTTTTGAGGAAATGGATATGTTCAAACTCCACCGTTGCCACTACTTCGGCATGGAGAAAAAGCAATATCTTGGCGATGGTGTGGTATGCGGCAGCGGCACAATCAACGGCAGACTGGTTTACATCTTCGCTCAGGACTTCACCGTGAACGGAGGTTCTCTCTCCGAGACCATGGCGCAGAAGATTTGCAAGGTGATGGACCAGAGCCTCAAGATGGGTGCACCATGCATCGGACTGAACGATTCTGGCGGTGCTCGTATTCAGGAAGGCATCAACGCTCTTGCAGGCTTCGGCGAAATCTTCCAGCGCAACATCGAGGCAAGTGGTGTGGTACCACAAATCAGCGGTATCTGCGGTCCATGCGCCGGTGGAGCGGTTTACAGCCCGGCGCTGACCGACTTCGTCGTGATGCTCGAAGGCGTGAGTTATATGTTCCTCACAGGTCCGAAAGTGGTGAAGACCGTTACTGGTGAGGATGTCAGCCAGGAAGAACTCGGTGGCGCGAGCGTACATAGCACTAAAAGCGGTGTGTGCCACTTCACTGCAAAGAACGAAGAAGAATTTGCAGCCATCATCCGCCAGTTGCTCAACTACATTCCGCAAAACAACCGCGAACGCGCACCGCGCGTACCTTGCAACGACCCCATCGACCGCAAGGAGGATCTCCTCAACGAAATCATTCCCGACAATCCCAACCAAGCCTACGACATGTACCAAGTGATAGGCGCTGTGGTGGACAACGGAGAATTCATGGAGGTACACCGCAACTTTGCCAAGAACATCATCATCGGCTTTGCACACTTTAATGGTCAGAGCGTGGGTATTGTTGCCAACCAGCCAAGCGTTTATGCCGGTGTGCTCGACTGCAACGCATCACGCAAGGCAGCACGTTTCGTACGCTTCTGCGACTGCTTCAACATTCCTATCGTGTCGCTCGTTGACGTACCAGGCTTCCTCCCGGGTACGGGACAGGAATACAATGCCGTTATCGACCATGGCGCAAAACTTCTTTACGCATACGGCGAAGCAACGGTGCCCAAGGTTACTGTCACCCTGCGCAAAAGTTACGGCGGCAGCCACATCGTGATGGGCTGCAAGCAACTCAAGGCGGACCTGAACTACGCATGGCCCTCAAGCGAAATCGCCGTAATGGGAGCCGCAGGTGCTGTGGCGATTATCGACGGCAAGGCTGCTAAAACAGCCGAAGACCCCAAGGCGTTCCTTGCAGAGAAAGAAAAGGAATACAACGAACTCTTCTCCAACCCATACAAGGCTGCAGAGTTTGGCTATATCGACGACGTTATCGAGCCGCGCAACACACGTTTCCGCATCTGCCGTGCTCTCGCACAACTGGAAAACAAACGCGAGACACGTCCTGCAAAAAAACACGGCAACATACCTTTGTAATTCCACATACAAACGTACACCAACTCAAAGAATTTCAAGAGTATGAAAACATTTAAATATACCATCAACGGCAGCGAACTTTCGATACGCCTTGACGAGAAAAGCGGCACCATTGCCGAACTGCAGGTGGACGGCGCTTTCCCCACACCAACTGATGAGGAAATGAAGCAATACGCTGCAGTCATCGCCCTTGCACTGATAGAATATCAGGTGGAGGATGTGCACGATGATGAAGCAGGCGTCATCACGCTCAGCCACACCGAGAGTTCATGGAACAGTCCCTACGAACTGATGAACAGGCTCGATGGCAGAATATAGAATTCCGAAAAAATCAAACAACGATGAAACAATATAAATATAAAATCAACGGTTCCGAGTTTGACGTTACCATCGACAGTATCAATGGTAACAAAGCAAAGGTTGAAGTAAACGGTCTGCCTTTCGATGTAGAAATGATTGGTAGCACACTCGTGGAAAGCGCCCTGCCCGATTCTGTATCAGAGGGAGCCAGCGCGCCTGTATCCGCTCCTGCCGCTCCTGCACAGGAAGCACCAAAAGCAGCAGCGACAGCACCTATGGGTGCCGGCGAAGGCGTAGCAGTGAAAGCGCCCCTCCCTGGTGTAATCACAAGCATCAAGGTGGAACTCGGTCAAAGTGTGAAGAAAGGCGAAACAGTTGTCGTGCTTGAAGCCATGAAGATGGAGAACAACATTGCAGCCGAGAACGATGGTGTTGTCAGCGGTATTGCCGTACAGACAGGCGACAGTGTGCTCGAAGGCACAGTGCTCATCACCATCGCCTGACACGTATTTTTAACTCCAAACGCCTGCGGGTTGTAAGGACACGATGCCTTGCAACCCGCAGGTGTATCAATACAGATTACCGCTATATTGAAAATATGATAACCACTCTGCCACTACTTCTTCCAGAAGAGTTTCAGGGGGTGTGTACGGTGTTGGCTGTCGATGGCACGCAGTTCGTAGCAGCCGCGGGCTATACCGTAGAGATAAAGCCTGTCGGCATTGGGGTGCCGGAGCACCGCTCTGCCTGCCATGTCGAGAATTACGAGTTCTTCGGCATCCACATTGCCCACGTCCATCACGCCATCCACTTCTGCCATATCCTGCCGTTTGTTGCTTTCTATGTTCTTTCTGAGCGTATTCACCAAGGCAGGTTTGCTTTCGTTACCATATCGGTCAACAGCCGTAACGGCAAAACAGCCGCGAAGTTTATCGGGCAAGGCTGGCGCATAGACAAATTCTGTGGTTTTAAGGTTTTCTGCAACGATTTGCGCAAAATCCAAGTTTTCAGAAAGTACGTCGGAACGATATACATTATAGTGTACGGCATCGGGCTGTGCGTCCCAACTCAAACGTATATCCCATTTGTTCTGCGTGGATTGCAGGCGCGGTGTGGCGGGCAGTTTATTGCTTACCCACGTCATGGGCGGTATGCGTGCACTGCGCGAGTAGAAATGGTCTTTGCAATAGTCGTAAAGACCTTTTTCGTTGTTCAGCAGAAATCGTGTGCGGAAATAAGCCTGCCCCATACCAAGCCAGCGCAGGAAGTTCATCTCGCGGGTAATCACATCGAGGTTCCAGTTCTTTTCGTTCTTGTTCAGGAAATAGATGCCCAGTCCCGGCACGATGGGTTTTTCGTTGGCACGTTGTTGCCAATCCACAGCAAAAGGATAAAAATGATCACCCGTGAAGTACATCATCGGCATGAGCATATCCATCAGTCCTTCGTCGAGCCATGCCACACAATCCTGATGTACGGCATCGCGTGCGTTCCAGCCCTTTGAACTATGAAGGGGAAGGTCGCAGTACTTGCCCACCGGAGAGCAACTCAGTTTTACCCAAGGTTTTACGGAACGCACTGCATCGTGGATTGCACGAACTGTCCGCGTGACATTCTCCGAGCGCCACTGGTTTCGGTTTTGTCCTTTGCCGTATTTCTGATAGGTCTTGTTATCATTGAATGGTATAGACGATTCCGGATAACGGATATAGTCGAGACTTATGCCGTCCACATCATAATTTTCCACGATTTCCTTGCAAATGGAGGCGATGTAATCGGCTGTGCCAGGCACTCCCGGGTCCATCATCCACTGGTCGTCACAAAGTTGGCACAATTCAGGACGTTTTTTAGGCAATGCCGCATTCCCGAGTTGCTTCGCTGCCGGCAGTTTGCAAATGGGGAAACACACCACCCAGGCATGAAGTTCCATGTTGCGCTTATGACATTCCTCTATAGCGAACGCCAGCGGATCGTAACCGGGCGCTCTTCCTGCCCTACCCGTCATGCAAGCGTCCCACGGCTCTATTTTCGACGGATAAACCGTTGTACTTCTCACACGCGCCTGCATCACCACAGTATTGATACCGCATTGTTGCAACTCATCGAACATCTGTACGAGTTCGGCTCTCTGCCGCGCTTCGCCTTCTGCTGTTGTGGCAGCACTCTTTGGCCAGTCGAGATTCATCAGTGTGGTCAGCCAAACCGCCCTTACTTCATACTTAGGTTGCGGCATTTGGGCTCTCATCGCCTGCACTGCAAGAAACGTCAATGCAAGGACAAAGAAAATTCTGTTTATCTTATTCATGATTATGGTATATACTATTTAGACAATGCCCTGTACATACTTTGCATTTCGCTGACCGACACACCTGCTGCCACGGCGCTGTCGAGGTCTTTACGAGCAGCAGTCATGCGCTTCAGCGTGATAAGTATCTTCGCGCGCCCCACATAGAGGGTACCATCATTGGGTTGCGCTGATATGGCGGCATCATAGTCGATGAGCGCACGGTCCAGAAAGCCCATCCTGTACAGAAGTTCTGCCCGTGCCACCCGTGCGTCAGTGAGTTCGGGATAGCCCTGCACAAGCGCATCAAGCCGCTCAAGTGCCATCTGTTGCCGCCCATCGTTCTCGTCCACCAATGCCAACAACAGCCGCGCACTGGTATTTTCGGGATCTTCATACACGATGGCCTCCAAGTCGTTCCTCGCATCAGCATAGAGACGCAGTCGCATCTCTGCTGCCGACTTCAGGAAACGCACCTGCTTCGTGTTTATATCACTGCGCTTGCTTTCGAGCAATATTTTACAATCTTCAAGTGAGCGACGATAGTCCTTCATTTCGTGGTAGCACTGCGCACGCAGGAAACGCACATCGTCCATGTCCGGGTCGGCTTTAAGTGCCTCGCTGAAATACGTTTCCGCCTTGCGATAGTCGTTTCGCACGTATGCAATGCGTCCGAGATTTGCACGCACCACATGGTTGCCTTTCGCATCAGGGCGCAACTTTAGTGCTTCCTTGAAGAGACTTTCGGCCTCGGAAAGGGAGTCTGCATTAAGGGCATTAAAAGCGAGTGTGAGTCGGTCATTGTATGCCAGAGAGTCTTTCTTGATGCGTCGTGCAACCGCTTCATCGAGGTTATAGTCGTCGGTGGTTTTGTTGCGCACCTTGCCACCCTTGCTCAAATCAATAATGGTTTGCGCAGAGGCAGTGCCTGTCAAAAGCAAAAACAGGATGAAATATGCAATTCTTTTCATTGTGTGCGAAGTTAGGCAAAACCAACCATATTTATCCCTTATAAGACTGTTTTTCGTTCATAAAAATAGTTAAAGCGTTTCATGGCTTGGTGTTAGTTCCTTTCCGATGGATGCGAGATAAAGTGCCATGAAAGTAATCAAACCATTGAGCATCAAGAGTTCGTAGCCAAAGGTATATCCCCAAAGACGGGGTGAAGAATAATCGAGCGCTGCACAAATTAGTGGTGCTGCAATGCAGATGTAAGGTATTGATTTTCTTCGCACGGTGCGTTTCGTGAACATTCCGAAGGCATAGAGTCCAAGCAAGGGACCGTATGTGTAGGACGCCATGACATAGATGGTGTTGATAACGTTTTGACTACTCAAGACGCGGAAAAGCAAAATAAACGTCAGAAAGGCGAGAACCACAGCAATGTGTACGCGCTTTCTGATTCGCTCGGCATCGGGTTTGGAGCGCCCTTTCTGTTCCACACCAAGGATATCGATGCAGATGCTTGTGGTGAGCGACGTCATAGCACTATCGGCGCTTGAAAATGCTGCCGAGACAATGCCTATGGCAAAAGGGATGATGACTACGTTTCCCAACAGCCCGCTTTTCACCAATGCGGGCATCAGTTCGTCGCCTGTGGCCGTAACGGCGTGTTGGTTGGCAAAGGTGTAGAGCAAGATGCCTAACACGAGAAAAAGGAAATTGACTGGCAAGAAACAGATGCCGTATGCACACATATCTTTCTGTGCATCCCGTAGGCTGCGACAAGTGAGGTTTTTCTGCATCATGTCCTGGTCAAGCCCAGTCATGACCACCACAACGAATATGCCACTTAGGAATTGCCACCAAAAGTATTGCTTGCTGCCTATTTCCCAACAGAACACTTGGTTCATCCCACTGTTATTGACTACATCTATTATGCCTTGCGTAGAAAGGTCCATCTTCACGATAACGATGACGAACATCACCACCAAAGCCAGCAACAGACACAACGTTTGCAGGGCATCGGTGTGCACAATGGTCTTCATACCACTGCGACGTGTATAAAGCCAGATGAGCACGAGTACAATTATCACCGTCAGCGAGAAGGGCACACCCAACGGCTCGCTTACAAATTCCTGCAGTACCACACACGCCAGATACAAGCGCGCTGCAGCCCCCGTGAGCCTACTCATCACAAAAAAAGAGGCACCCGTGGTCTGTGCGGAAGCACCAAAACGTGTGCGCAGATAACTGTAGATGCTTGTCAATTTCAGGCGATAGTACATCGGCAGCAACACGAATGCCACAAGTAAGTAGCCGAAGAAGAAACCGGCACACATCTGCAGATAGGTCATGTCCGTCTTGTTTACCCAACCTGGCACACTGACAAACGATACCCCGCTGATACTGGCGCCAATCATACCGAACGCCACCATGCCCCATGAAGAATGACGACCTGCACGGAAAAATGCATCATTGCTGCCCGAGTTCCTCATGCGATACGAAATCCACAGGAGGAGAGAGAAATACGCTAAAAGCGTAAAAAGCATAATGAGTCCTGTCATCTTCTATCTTTAAAATGCGCCACTCCGTTACAGAAAGGATGGCGCATTGCGTCTTGTTTTTTGTGCTTATAATGTATGCAAGATAGAAACTATCTGATTTCTTTTCTTCCGTTGATGACATAGATGCCCTTGCCCGCCTTGCTTACGCGGCGACCCTGAAGATCGTAGGTCGCTCCGTTGGCGGCTTTGCCTGATGTGTGCAATGCGATGCCCGTTGGCTGGTCGTCATATATCAGGTTGTAGGCATTGCCGGAGGTATTCACCATGCTCGAAAGATATAGCCCTTCAAATTCGGGTGTGGCCGGTGTAGCCAACTCTTCGATGGGGCAACTGTAATACTTCTTGCCGAGAGCTGTGCCACTTACTGTCATGCAGTTGTACGTGAACAGGCGGACGGCCTTTGGCAGCCAGCCCGTCCCCTGCGGACGTATGGCGCTGGCATCTGAGCCGATGGTGCCCGGTTCGCTCGTGGAATGGATTGAAATGGGATAATAGCGGAGAGGCGTGGACGAAGACGTGGCAGCATTCGTGATGATGAAATCGCCCTCTTCAGGGTTATACGTCAGGGTGATGTATCCACTTACCGTATTGACGAGGTTTCCGAGCTTTCCGGTAGCGCTTGAAGCCGGACTGCCCACATAGCGTCCACGTGTTGTTGCACTGACGAGCCGCATATTGACGCTCATCTCGGCACTGGTGTTGGCACGTGCAGCATTCACTACCCATGCGTTCTCTGCAAAGACTTCTTCGGTGTTTCCAAGGTTGGAATTCCCCTCCCTGACACAGATTGTGGCACCATTGAAGGTGTCCCATGTGTTTGCAATAAGGATAGTGTCATCTTTCTGTGGCAGCAAGATGGAATTCTTTACCGCTGCCAATGCTTCTGCTACTGCGTTATCATTGTCAGCACTCAGTGCAGCATTCAGTGCATCAACCGTTTCTTGTGAAAATGCGCCATAGTTTTTTTCAGTCTCTGAGGTGTAGGTTCTGGCTTTCGTCAACAAGGTTTGTGCTTCCTTGCGCATCTGCTTAGTACTTGTAATGTCCGATATGTCAAAAGTAGGCACGAATGTCCAGAGCCCCCCATTGCCGCTGGCAGGGTCGGTGTAGCAATTCACACGGTAACCCTTGCCGCTCATGGAATGGTTCATATATTGACTGGTGCTCTGGTCACTGCAAATGGTGTAATAGTAATTGTCTCCCTGAGCACCATATCCTCCACTGCCGAGTATGAAATTATAATGCTTTGCACTGTTGTCGTAACTCCAGTAGCCATTGGTGTTGAATGCTGTAGCGTTCTGCTTGAGTGAACCGTCCGGCAAAGCCTTGCAGACTAAAGCATATTTGCCGGGGTTATTAGGGTCCTCCTCGAATGCCCACATCTGGTAATCGTAGGCAGCATCCGTTGTGGCTGCCTGGGTGTTTGTCCAGAGTTGTCCTACAGCAGGAGAATAACTGCTATAGGTGGTCAGAAGCGGAGAGCCAGAACGAATCAGTTCCCAACAACGGTTTGCGCGCTCATCGGTGGCTTTCGTTACAATGCGGTAATATTTTTTGCTGTCCCCGCTCAAACCGGTAGAACTCACCGGATATACACGGTCTTCATCGCTGGCGGTGGGTTCCGCTCCCTCATATTCAATGAACTGTGGATGGTAGTTGTATCCACCCATCCTGAGCATGGCTGTATCCTGCTTCATGCGATTGACAAACTGGTTGAAATTCTTGCTTGCCAATGGTGTCCATCCACTCTCAGCAATACCCATGAGGCGCGGCAGGGCAAGGTGCTCAAGATGGTCCACATCGCTCACGTGTTCGCACCAGAATGTGCCTTGCACACCGTAAGTAACGCCATTGTCAATAGGCTGGTAGTTGTACATGATTTTCAGGTTGTCCGCCTGTCCGTACCCTGCACCATAGTCCTGCGTATTAGCCTTACGGTTGATGTAGTAGCTGGCATTAGTCTCCCATGGGGTGATGATACATTGCAAGCCAAGATTTTTTGCCTTAGCGGCAGAATTAGCAGTAGGATTCCAGCAATAAACGATTGCGCCAGTCTGCGCTACCAAATCAGTGTTAGCATTACCTGCGGTAATTGCTTCATTCCATACGCTAACTTTCTTGCCGAGTGAGACAAGATGGTCGCTCATCTCTTTAATAAAAATGCTCTGCAACTGTCTGTAGTTTGACAATCCAAGACTACTTACCTTTGCCTGACATTCTGCATTATTTTCCCAAGCCGTTGTAGGACACTCGTCGCCTCCGATGTTGAAGCGTTCGCCCGGGAAGAGTTCTGCCAATTCGGTGATGACATCCTTACAGAACTGCACAGTGCCCTCATTAGCCACATTGAGCACATCGTTGTACACACCACCGCTAATTTGTACGCTGTGGTTGCCGTTCGGCGTACAACTGTATTCGGGATAGGCAGCAATGGCTGCACACATGTGCCCCGGCATATCTACTTCAGGCACAATGGTAATATGGAGTTTCTCGGCGTATGCCACGACGTCGCGAATTTCATCCTTCGTGTAGAAATAGGGTCCATACTGACTATTGGTCCAGTACTGGCCATATTTCAAACTACTGTTCCACGAATTGCTGCGAGTGGCACCAACGGTGGTCAGTTTGGGATACTTGTCTATCTGCACGCGCCAGCCCTGGTCGTCGGTAAGGTGCCAATGGAAGAAGTTCATCTTATAGTATGACATCAGACGCAAGATTTTCTTCACTTCATTGACATCGAAGAAATGGCGGCTCACATCGAGCATAAAACCACGGTACTTGAAGCGTGGAGCATCCTTTATGGTTACTACAGGCACAGTGTATTCGCCTGGTTTGAAAATACCGAGCATCACGTTGCCGGGCATCATCTTCTTAAGCGACTGAAGACCATAGAACACACCCACTGCAGTGCTGGCCTGCAAACTGATTTTGGAAGAGGTAATGGTAAGATTATAACCTTCAGGATCAGTCACAGAACTTGAATAAAGCACATTAACAGGTGCGCTGTCGTCCGAAGCCACTGTGGCTGTCAGGCCGGTTGCATTGCTAAAATCCGTAGCGAAACTCTTTACTTCCGTCATCTGAGCAGCATCGAGATTGATGGTGTTGATGTTGAAAGTCTTAGGGAATACGAACATGCCGCTACCTGTCGTAATGGACTTAGGCCAAGGCGTGAGATTTACCGACTGTGCTTGCGCTACGATAGGAACAAACAACAGCAGTAAGGTGTAAATAAGAGATCTTTTCATCTTTTTCATGCTGAATGGTTTAAGTTCGCGCAAAGTTACGATTTTCTGACAAGGTAGCCAAATAGGCCGACGCAGGACATGCGGACTTCCGAGAAAGAATTGTCTGATTTACAAAAACTTGCCGCCTTGCTTACTACAAGAGTCTGCAAAGCGGCAAGTTGTTTTGTCTTTGTTCTTGATTTCCGTTATCAGTCGCGTCGGGAGAGGAAAATCATGATGTAGTAGAAGAGTGTGGCTAATGAGCCGAGGGCGGCTGCTACGTAGGTGTAGGCTGCGGCGTGGAGGGCTTCCTTTGCCATGGGCAGTTCGGTGGCGTTTGCCGTTGCCGAAGATTCCAACCATGCCGTAGCGCGGCGGCTGGCATCGACTTCCACCGGCAGTGTTACAAAACTGAACAATGTGGTGGCTGCAAAGAGGATGATGCCTAACAGCAGCAAAGCGGGGAATACTTCTACGAGCAACATACCACCAAGAAGCACCCACATCACGATTTTCGACGAGAACGACACCACCGGCACGAGGGCGGTACGCATACGCAACGGACCGTATGCCTTCGCGTGCTGCACGGCATGTCCGCATTCGTGCGCGGCTACGGCGGCTGCCATGATGCTGTAATTGTTATAAACGCTCTCGCTGAGGTTCACCGTCTTGTCAGTAGGGTTGAAATGGTCGGTGAGTGAACCGGGAGTGCTCGTTACCTTGACATCGTAAATACCGTTTTCACGGAGCATCTTTTCTGCCACTTCGCGCCCTGTGAGGCGGGAAGAGGTTGGTACTTCTGAAAATTTCTTAAACTTTTTCTGCAGGTTGGCCTGAACAAGATAACTCATCAGGGCTACACCGCCGAATATTAACCAATAAAGTAGCATATTTTCCTATGTTGAATTGTTGTATAACTATCGTTTGGGCAACTTCTGTGCCAATCGCCTGATTTCTGCGCTAAATTAGTCATTTCTCACGGCATGGCTTAAATTCAAATAAGAAGTGCAAGACTCGTCCTGTGGGATTCACTGATTGAAAGGTAAGTCAGAGACATCAAGTAGCAACATAAAAGCAAAAGGGAGATTTTCATCTCCCTGAGATTAACTACTTTTGTGTTGCATATGAAATATAAACAGCTAACCTCGCAGCAAAGGTACACAATCCAGAACGGATTAAAGCAAGGATTGACCAAAAAGATGATCGCCGCCCTCATAGAGGTGAACGAAAGCACCCTTTACAGGGAAATCCATCGAAATGGCGGTGCCAAGGTTTATAATGCAGAAAAGGCACAGCGCGAAGCAGACCGCCGCAAGACGCGTCTTCAGAAACCGCGAAGATTCACACACGCCCTTAAGCGGGAAGTCATAAGTCTGCTGCAAAAGAAATGGTCGCCCGAACAGATATGCGGGTATATAAAGAGACAAGGGCGCGAATGCGTCTCCCATGAAACAATATACGCATTCATCAGAACCGACAGGAAGTGCGGAGGGATGCTTTGGAAACTCTGCCGTCACGCAATGAAGAAGCGACGGAAGACAGACAAGGGAAAACGGATTCCCATAAAAGACCGCGTGAGTATAGACCTTAGGCCGGAAGAGGCAGACGGCACGCGTTTCGGAGATTGGGAAATGGACACCATAGTCGGTAAGGATGGGAAAGGAGCGCTAGTTACACTCTACGAGAGACGTACTGGATATGGGATGGTCAAAAGGCTGCCTGATGGAAAAGAGGCAAAAGGCGTGGAAGAAGCAGTATACAGAATGTTGATTCCTTACAAGAAACAAGTACTCACTATTACTACAGATAATGGAACAGAGTTCGCCAGGCATAGTCAATTGGCAAAGAAACTCTCCACGAAAATCTTTTTTGCACACCCTTATAGCTCATGGGAAAAGGGAGGTGTAGAAAACTACAACAAACTCGTCAGACAATATATACCTAAGGGAACGAATTTAGAACAATACACAGACAAATATCTTATGGAAGTACAAAAGCAAATTAACAGCAGACCAAGAAAAAAACTCAACTTTAATAACCCAAAAAACGAATTTTACAAACTTTTAGACTAATATTGCACTTGCTACTTGAATCTACGTGGCGAATTTTTATTGACAAAACCACACGAAAAGGGACAGTTTTATTCATATAAATCTTAAATTTGCACTTTTTAACTTTTTCTGTTTGATTATTTGATAATGAAGCAAAGAAGCCTACTGTTATTGTTCGTTGTGTTGCTCCTGACGTCGTGCGACATGTTTGAGGCGCATCCTTACGATGCCCACGTCTCTGGTGAGCGCGAAGTGAACAAACGCAACATAGCGCGCATAGAGGACAGCCTGCGGGGCAAGAAGAGTTTCCGCTTCGCCATGATCAGCGACACGCAGCGATGGTATGACGAGACGGAGGACGCCGTGAAGGCACTCAACAGGCGCGACGACATCGACTTCGTGGTGCATGGTGGCGATCTATCCGACTTCGGCATGACCCGAGAATTTATCTGGCAGCGCAACATCCTGAGCAAACTCAAGGTACCATATATTTGTGCCATCGGCAACCACGACCACCTCGGCACGGGTGAACACGTGTTTCGTGAGATATTCGGCGATACGAACTTCGCCTTTACTGCGGGCAACGTGCGCTTTATCGTACTCAACACAAATGCTTTGGACTATGACTATTCGGAGCCCATTCCCGACTTCTTCTTTCTCGACGGCCAGAAGGCTGATTTTCCTGCAGAAGCCGAAAAGACCATTTTCCTGATGCATTGCGCGCCTGGTAGCGAAATATTCAATAACAACGTGATGAATGTGTTCGAGCAATATGTTCTGAGTTTTCCTAACACATTGTTCTGTCTCTATGGTCACTCGCACAATATCAGCGTGAAAGACCTGTTCGGCGATGGTTTGCTGTATTATGAGTGTCCGAACATTGCCAAGCGCATCTACCTGCTCTTCACCATTAACGAAAACGATTACACCTATGAGGCAGTGGAATATTAGTAAGATGTTGGCAAGTGGCTTCCTGTTTCTCACTTTGACAATGGGAGTGCATGCAGAAGACATTTCGCCCAACGGAATGGCCACGACGGCAGATGGTGATTCGTTGAATATCTGTTTGCAAGATAGCACCATAAAGAAAACCGAGAAACCAAAGAAGCCAAAGAAACGCTACGACGACCGCATAGAGAGTTACAGAAACTTATTCTTGCGATTGATTCCCACTCATAGCAAATTGCAGTTTTATGGTGATATGGGACTGGCTAATCTGGGTATAGGTTGGGACTATGGCAAACACTCGCAATGGGAAACGGACGTATTATTCGGTTTCATACCGAAGAACTATTCCGGTTCTGTGAAAGTTACGATGACACTCAAGCAAACTTTCAACCCTTGGAGCATCAATCTGGACAAAAAAGGATATTTCACCTTCGAACCACTTCAGACAGGTTTATACGCAAACTTTGTTTTTGGCAACGAATTTTGGGTAAACAAACCTTCAAGATATCCCAAAGGCTATTATGGTTTTATGAGCAAGATGCGCTTTCATGTATTCCTTGGAGAGAGTTTCACTTACGACATACCAGACCATAAGCGCAGTTTCATCAAGTCAATCTCTGCATTAGGCGAAATCAGCACCTGCGACCTCTATTTATCGAGTGCCATACCCAACAAATATCTTGGACTCGAAGATTGGTTAAGGCTGTCCTTTGGACTTAAATTCAGGTTCCTTTGACACGTCACATCAAGACACTACAGAATCATAATGATTTGTAAATAAAAAATCAAAACCGCCACGTTTAGCATTGCTTCGTGGCGGTTCTGTAGTTCTGGAAAGTTATATAAATCAGTATTTATTCTGGCAGGAAGAGCAGGATGTCCTTCAGGTTATTTGGGTCTTTCCAACTCCACCAGCGGTCTGCCATCTTGTTCTTGAAAGCCTCCTTGAAATCCTTACTGATGTATGGCTTAATGGCCGTTTCGTTTGCAGGTACAATGGTACCTTTCACACTGAAGAAATATTGATCCTTGAGCGGATAGCCCTTTGAATCCTCCCATTTATCGCCATCAGTTTCCAAAAATGCCGAAGGACCATACAGACCACCATCTATCTCGAAGAATGGCAGATTGGCACCACCACGTGTTTCTTCATTGTATTTCTCAAGGTCCACAGTAGTCACACAAAGGAGAAAATTGTAGTTGCGCTGCGAAACGACTTTTGCCATCCGACGGTCGGCATAGTTGATAATGATATATTTTGTACTATCGTCAAACTGCACGCCAACGATGCTGGCATTGAGTGCTTCCTTTATCTGATTGCTGTCCTTATAGACCAGAGTTGACTTACCCAAATATATATTGGCATCGGCTTCCACCGATCTGTTGAAACTCTGCAACACCTTTGCCTTGCGGAATTCGGGGAAGGTCAGCAGACTGTTCACACGTTTCTCCACTTGAAGTTGCTGTGCAAGGGCAGGTAGCATCATAACAATGACGAGGAGACTGACGAAAATTCGTTTCATAATGTGATAGTTGTTTTACGGTGCAAAAATAAACACATTTTTTCGATTTACGCAGTCGCATAATGCTAAAAAGAATTAATAATGCTTTTCTGTCCTTTGATAGAGTTGAGTATTGTTTAGACAGAATAAAATAGCCATCGCCTGACTGCGATGACTATTATATGTGATTTTTTCTTAATACTGCAAAGATTATTTCTCCAGTTCAATACCCACAAGCATGCCGTCGTAACTGCCGAGGAACGAACTGAGCGCCTTGATGGAGGCACTGCCCGTCAGTCCGCCTGCTATGCTGAGCAGATTCTTGAGTTTGTCGCCCTCGATGAGCAGACTGATGCCTTTCATGCTCTGTGCCACATGTAAGTTCACCTTCTTGATTTTCATCACGTTGAGCGTAATCATCTTCTTGTTGGTGTCCAGCGTATAGGTCCCCGAAATAGGTTTGTTTGCTATTCTTCCGCTGAATGTCTTGTCGGAATTGAACTTGAAGGTGCAGGAATTACTATTGAAGCCTGCGGCGGAGAGTTTTTGGTCCAATTGTCGTTCTATTTCGTTGGCAGAAGCCGTACCTGCCGCCTTTTTAAGCATATTCTCTGATTCGAACACACAACTTGAGCCGGCATAGTGCCAGTCGCCTATAATACTGTTCTCCGACACTTTACCACTGCCAAGAATGGTGTTGAGGATGTTTCCGAAACCTAAATTGCCGTTCGAAGAAGTGGCAGGCTTACTGGTTGTCCCCACTTTCGAGGTTGGTGTAGTACTGCCTTGGTTGAATACGTTTCCAAATTGACCGAGCCCTTGTGTACCCGTGCAGGAACACAGCGTCAACAAAGCGGCTGCCATCATAATTTTTTTCATCTTAAATATGGTTTTAATGTTTATATAACTTTCCTATCTCAAAAATCCCAACGAGAGAACTATCATACTTGCCACTACGATCAAGATCCAGTCAATCCACCCCATTGGGGCTGTGCCGAACAGATCGCCGCCGAAATTGACAATCATCACCTGTACGACCACTATGATTGCTGCCACGAGCAAGAGTCCTGTGCATTTTCCGAGCCCTGCGAGAAGGCCTTTGTCGCTGTAAAGTGTGCGTGAGTTGAAGAGGTGCATCAGCAGGAAGAACACAAAAAGCGTGGAAAATGCGCTTTCTTCTATGCCGTTGAGGTGGGCGAACGCAGTTGCTTCAGCGCGTGCAGACCAATCGAGCAGATTGCTGCCCACTTCGAACCAAGAAAAAGCAAAGAGCAAGCCGACAAGCAGTACGAAGCCCACGGCGGCAAAGGCGCCTATGCGCATCCACATGCCGCGCGTTACCAGTGGTGTGTCTTTTTTCTTCTGTGCCTTTCGTCTCATGATGCCTTGCGAAGCAGGAAGCGAAGCCAGGGCAATCGCGCCGAAAGTGTCCATTATCAGGTTGACCCACAGCAGTTGGATTGCATTAAGCGGACTATGCACAGAGAGCACTGCACTCAACAGTATTACGGCTCCAATCAGAATGGATACTGACAGTTGGAACATGATGAACCGGCGGATATTCAGATAAACACTCCTTCCCCACATCACAGCCTTAGCAGCACTCTGGAATTCTCCATTGAGCAGGGTGATGTCGCTGGCATCCTTCACCATCTGCGGACTACTACCACTTGTCAGACCCACGTCCGCCTTCTCCAGCAGACCTATATCTGCCACTGTGGTACCCGTAACAGCCACAGTGTGTCCCACCGCCTTGAGCAGTACTGCGATGCGTTCTTTGTCAGAAGGCAGAGCGTCGCCCACCACCCTAACATGCTCCAGACGGGACTGCAATTCGTCATCGCTCAAATCGCGAAGGTCAGAAGCACTGACTGTTTCTCCGTCTGAAAGATGACTGATATTTTCTGCCAACACTTTTGCCACGGCAAGCGGTTTCTGAGTAACTATTTTCACCTCGACTCCCGCCTCTTCAAATTCTGCAAGCGTAGCCAGCACATCGTCGCGCTCGTGGAGAGCAATGCTCATATAGCCTTGGAATGTAAGGTGTCCAGACACACACGTCTCGCCGTCAATGCCTTTTTCTGTCGCGTTGAGTTCCTGACAGGCGAAACCCACAGTGTAAAGACCATTCTGCTGCGCTGTGAGAATTTCCTGCTCAAGCACTTCGCGCTGGCTACCGTCTGCCGTATCAGCCGACATGGACAGCACAGTCAAGGCGTCGCCACAAACATACACTATTCTTGCACCAGGCACCTCACCGGAGAACACTTCAGTGGCTGAATAGCGCCGCTCGGAGGAATAGAGCAGACGGTCCACTACGAGTGCGTTCAGGCGAAGCATTTCATAACTCTTGTCGGTCGATTTCTTCCATAGCCATTTCAGAAGCGCGGCTTCTGTAGGATCGCCCACAGCCGAAACCTCACTGTAGTCTGAAATGTCGAGCCATGCCATTGTGTTGACCGCAATGCCTTCCGAAATAAGCCGGGAGGATTTGTCCGTGCCGAGTTGCTGACCATCAATACCCAATATGTGAGATGCTGCAACACTCCTGTCATCAGAGAGTAACCAGTCGTCTGCCTCTACGCATACAACGGAGCAGCGCCCCATCGTTTCGCATGCAGCCGACTTCCGCACGAGGATAGAAGCCTTGCGCAACTGGCGCATGCTCAGGGCGAGTGCCAGTGTACTGCTCATTGACAAGCCTTCGGGAACAATGCAAACCACCATGGTGAGCGCCAAGAGCAAGGTATTCACGAAGTACGACCAAAACTCCAGATTGGCACTTGCGCCATCACTCAGGAAATGCACCGTTCGCAGCACTACAATCGCCACAGCCAGAGCGTAGCCCACATAGTTCATCAGACGCTCAAGACGCGCTGTGCGCTGGTTCAGTGGACTCTGATTGCTGTTATCTATGGTTGGATGCACATACACACCATGGTATTGTGTGCGGTTACCTACGAATTGCACACGGAAGATGCCGTGTCCGCGAAGTACCTTACTGCCACGAAGCACGTATTGAGTGGCTGTAGATTCCTCACCTTCCCGGGGAGACTGTTTTGCTACTTTCTCACCACCGCTGAGTTGCGACTCATCGACAACGAGCCTCACTGCCTCGAGCAGTTCGCCGTCTGCCGGCACTTCGTCGCCTTCACTGATGAACACGAGGTCGCCCACTACGATGCTTCTGCGCTCTGTTTCCGTGAGACAGCCGTTGCGAAGCACCTTAACCGGCGCACGGTCGTCTGCCTTGGCTATTTTCCTGAAAGCACATTCGCAGCGGTATTCCAGCCAATAGCCCACCCCGACAACGAGGAGGATGGCAACAAGGATGCCGAGTGGCAAAAGAAACACGCCTGCATCGCCAGAGCGGTTGAAGCCACCACTCATCGGTGTGGAAAAATATTCCAGAGCGGCAAGGACGAAACTGGCAAGAAGTGCCAGAAGCATCAGGCGTACAATAGTGTCGTTAAGTTTTTCTGCGAGTCCTTTCAGCGCAAAGTGCCGATGAAAGGGCGTTACGATGTTCATGCCGTATTTGCGGCGGTTTTCCTCCACCTGCTCCTTACGCAATCCCTTGTAATGTTTATTCTTCATGAGTGCTACTCAAATATACTTTTATGGTGCAAAAATACTATTTTACTGCGTTTTCACCATCACAGAGGCTAAAAAACGTGCAGCAGGGTGTCCTATGGGGTATTTTATAAATCCAAATCGGTCATCTGATTTATTGTCAGAATAGTATAGATTTTGGTGGTTTGGCTTTTTGGCACTCGAAGGCGTAGCGGGCTACGTCGAGAGTGACAGACAGACAAAACGCCAAAATATATGCTGTTATGACATAAGAGACCATAAAACCCCATTTTTCGGTCTAATGACCGATTTGGGATAAAATAAGTCCCACCACGACGAGTATGCCGAAAATCATCATGTTGCGGCTCGTCAGTGCCAGCACCTTATTGAGTGCCTTACCTGAAAAGATGCGCGTCATCGTCCGCCAGGTGGTAATATGTGGCAACAGGTATAAGGCACCTATCATGACACCCCATGCACCATCAACAGCCACAGGCACCAGACAGACCACTCCGAGCATGCCAACTGCCAGATAATAATAGCGTCCGAAGCGTTCGCCAAGCACGGAAATCAACGTATGCTTACCGCTCATGCGGTCAGTGTCGCGGTCGCGGTAGTTATTCAGGACAAGCAACGTGTCCACCACAAGCCCCACCGCTGCACTGAGCCAAAGCGCATGACTGCAGATGTTGCCTGCCTGCACATAATAGGTGCCACAAACCGGTACAAAACCAAAGAACACCCATACCAGCACATCGCCCATACCGCAATAACTCAACAGGGTGGTATAGAGAAAAGCGAACACGATGCACGCCACACCCAAGCCAACGAGCCACCATGCCTCACTGCATCGAGAAAGGAATGTCTGCCAAAGCAGTGCAAGTCCTATGCCGCCGGCAAGCACGATTGTTAATGCTATCCCAATTTTCATGGCTGACGGTGTAATCCAACCTTGTGCACAAGCGCGCTCCGGGCCCAGACGGTCCTCTCCGTCAGTGCCTTTCAGGAAATCGAACAGGTCGTTGATGAAATTCGCTGCCACCTGCATCACAAGGGCGAAAAGCACACACAAGACAGCCGGCAGCATCTTCCCCACTCCATCGGTATAAGCCAACGCTATGCCCAAAGCAACGGGAAGCACTGCACCCGACAATGTCTTGGGGCGACTCGCCAGGAACCATGCCATTAAAGAATTCTTCCGGACTGTATTCATGCAGAAAAGGTGGGACAAGGAATTATTCTCCAACGACAGCCTTCCAGGCCGCCATAAGTTGCTGATAGTCTGCCATATCCTTCATGGGTTGGAAGACAGGGTCTCTGCCAAGACTCTTGTAGTGCGGATAACCATTCTCCTTGAGCAGTTCAAGATAAAGCAGAGCCTTGTCATATTGCCCCTGAATGGCTCGTGTTTGAGCCATTGCGAGCAAATCATCGTTATCATCAGTATCTGATTTCCCAATAATTTCCTCCACCTGTTCGGAGTTGCCTAAGTAAGCGTTTACAAGCATTATATCTCTTTCTTCAACTTCTTCTCCTTCTTCTGCCATCTTGAGAACTCTATTGAATTCCTTCTTGGCTTCATCCTCACGTTCCATACATTTTAAGATTACACCACGAAAAAGCAAGGCTTTAGACTTTTCCTTCATGTCATCGAATTCAAGCGCTTTGTCGATGGCAGCGAGAGCAGCCTCCATGTTGCCATCATAGTATTCTTCCGCTGTCCGGATAATGTAGGGAAAAGAACCTCCATCGTTATCGGGGAAATTAGCATTGAGCACACGCATCAGTTTTTCTTTTTCCCCTAATCCTTGTAATACTTTTATTTCCAGATTGAGATAATCATCATCTTCCTCGGACGCATCTTTATTTGCCTCTATTACCTCCAAAGCCTTGCTGTAAAGCCCATTGTCGTAGTAGGCCTGAGCAAGTCGGAGTCCAACACTTGCACCCTCTTTTTCGTAAAGATTCTGAAAATAGGCCAAAGCCGCCTTCCGGTCGGGTATCTTTCCGTAAACGGCGCGCTCCAATATATTCCAGATAAAGGATTCTTCGTCGGCATTCCGCTCTTGTATTTTGGAGAGCAATGTCTTATGCTCATATTCGATGAAAATACTGAGCACGGCTTCTATTTTTTCACCACCTTGCATGCCGCCTGAAATCCAATATTGGAAGGCATCGAGCAAGTCGTCTGCACCACAGCCGGCATTGTCCGTCTGAAAGTATTCCACGGCACGTTCCACGAGGTAATCTTCATTCGTCGGATTCGCCGCGATTGCCATGCTGAAATGCTCTATAGCCTCTTTGTGTCGCTCCGCATTTGCGGCCCTTTTGCCCAGTTCTTCATGAATTTCCGCATTCGTCGGATCAGCCTTCAATGCCTCGGCAAGCGTCTGTGCAGCCTTTGCAGAATCGCCCTGTTCCTCATAGATTTGAGCAATCACTAAGTAAGGACCACCTGCCTTCGGGTCGGTTTTCTTCGCCTGCTCGAAACATTTCAGAGCGTTGCTGTTGTCATTCATAAAAGTGTATGCCAACCCTTTCGCCATATAGCAGCCTACGAGGCTTTCCTTATCGCCCTTGGGCAGAGCCTTGGCAGCCTTGGTCAACGAACTGATGGCACCCACATTGTTCTCATTCAGCAGATAGATGCGCCCCAGCAGCAATGCAGCATAGCCGTTCGTGGGATTGGTTTTAACCTCCTTTTCGAGCAGAGACATGGCGCGATCAATGTCATTGCCGCTCTGCACGGCTTCGAGGGCTTGTGTGTAGTTAGGAGTGGCTTCCGCTTCTTCTTTCGGCATCTGCGCGTGCATGCCCGCAGCGAAAAGCAAAGTCAGGATGATGATGAAGAATATTTTTTTCATTTGTAGCAGTTTTTCTTTGCAAAATTAAAAAAACTTATGCTTCTTCATGGCATCAGATGAAAGAATTTCATGGTTTCTTTTCGCTTTTCTCCAAAAAATCATAACTTTGCACCCGCATTGCCCGAATGGTGGAATGGTAGACACGAAGGACTTAAAATCCTTTGGCCAGAAATGGCTGTGCGGGTTCGAGTCCCGCTTCGGGCACTGCCAGGCAGAGCAAAATGCACTGTGCATACACAAATGAGGAGGTCAGTGGCACTGCGCACAGGCCTCCTTGATTTTTCTTTTCGATGTTTATGAAAAAAATACTTGTCATCGATAATAGCGCCATGCTACGGGAGGGCGACAGATATGTCTGCCACGGTGGAATAGGATCGTTTTCAGAGGAGTTGCGCGATTGCGGGAATAATGTAAAACTGTTTCAGATGTCCATCCCGAATAAAGGCACCATCAGTACCTTCGACATCGAGGAACACGGCTTGCAGTTTGCACATGTAAAGCGGGGGAAGAATAAGATTCTTACCTATCTGAAGTTGTTTTTCAAGGGAACAATCGAACTGTTCCGGCACGATTTCGTCTATTTCTACTATCCTTCATCGCTGCGTTTGCTGACAGTGATCTGTGCCATCTTCCGCAAGCGCTACGGGCTTTATGTGCGCGGCATGGTGGGTATTGACGACAAAATTTCGCACTTCCTGTACCGACATGCCGACATCGTGCTGACAGGCACCGACCTCTTCACGCACAACATTCAGGCGCAGACCAAGAAGGCTGTGGTGGAGACCATCAAGCCCATGGTGGACCTTTCAGAGGATGACCTCTGCCGTCGTACGCATACTGCCAAGCCCACGTACAACGTCTCTTTCCTTGCACGCCTTGATCTGGAAAAAGGGCTGATAGAACTCCTTGAAGCCACTCGCCGGCTCACCGACAACGCAGATATACCCGATTTCCATCTCAACATCTATGGCGACGGCACACCCACAGAAATCATACGACAGAAGATAAATGAGTTGAAACTCAACGACCGCGTAACCATGCACGGAAGAGTAGAAGGAAAAGAAAACGTGCTTGCAGCACTGCGCAAGGCGGACATATACATCCTGCCAACCTACCACGAAGGCTTCCCGCGCACACTCTACGAAGCCATGATGAGCGGAGCACCCATCATCACAACGCTTGTAGGCGGCATACCGGGACTGATGAAGGACGGCCACAACTGTCTGGAAATCAAACCAAGAAGTGCGGACAGCATCGAAGAGGTGCTCGGACGGTTCCTCACTAACTACACCGACCTCGCCAACGACCTTACAGAAAACGGTTACAATACCGTCCTCCCCATCTTCGACAAGAACCGACCAACACACGCTGCACAACTGCACCGACTCATACATCGCAACGACTGATAGACCTCTTCAGAGAGTTTTTCGTAAAAAACATGGTCACTACACTTTGTCGTTTAAAAAAATCTTTCTAATTTTGCCGCGCTTTAGAGTCCGAAGGGGCTAAGTCAAGTGGTGCCGAACGGCATCCGCCTCCCGGAAAAATCCGTTTAAATGATATAATAATGTACGCAATCGTAGAGATTAACGGTCAACAGTTCAAGGCTGAAGAAGGCAAAAGACTCTTCGTGAACCACATCCCCACAGCAGAGGAAGGCCAGGCTGTTGAATTTGAAAAAGTCCTCCTCGTTGACAACGAAGGCACAATCACCGTAGGCACGCCCGCCGTAGAAGGCGCAAAAGTAGTCTGCGAAGTTGTAAAACCGCTCGTAAAGGGCGACAAAGTATTGGTGTTCCACAAAAAGCGCCGCAAGGGTCATCGCAAACTCAACGGCTATCGCCACCAGTACACAGAGTTAACTATCAAACAAGTAATTGCTTAATCAAAAAAATCAGAAACAATGGCTCATAAAAAAGGTGTCGGCAGTTCAAAGAACGGACGCGAATCACACAGCAAAAGATTAGGCGTTAAGATTTTTGGCGGACAGGCTTGTGTAGCAGGCAACATCATCGTGCGCCAGCGTGGTACCGTACACTATCCCGGTACAAACGTTAGTATGGGTAAGGACAACACACTCTATGCCCTCGTTGATGGCATCGTGAAGTTCCGCCGTGGCAACCGCGACCGCAGCGTCGTATCGGTTGAACCAAAAGCAGAAGCATAACGCAAGAAAAGGTTTCAAAAGACAATCAGATTAAAGAGGAAACGTCAATAGGCGCTTCCTCTTTTTTGAATTGTCTTTAATGTGAGTTCGGTATAAGCATTTTTTGCTGACGTTCCACAAGACGGTTGTAAGAGAGCGTATTTGGAAACTCTTTGCGCATATGCCGGCAGATGTAACCAAGGTAGAACGTTTTCAAATTCCTGAAATGGGATGTATGAAAAAGTACGAGCATTGTCATAATCTCTGCGTCCGAAACACGGCAGGAGCGGTTGCGATGCTGTTTTCCATCCGCAGCAATAAGGTGTTTTTTAGTTCCGGATTGAAAATTTTACAGAATTCGTCAAAAATACAATATATTTCTACTAAATTTGCAGTTGTCATGGGAGTTGAGATTATATTATTAATTAATTGATTTTCAGCGATAAAGATATAACAAAATTCTCTCTCCCACAAATTTTTCCGACATTTTCTTATGTCGAACTCACATTAAATATATGAACAAATCACAATACGAGAGTTTATCAAAAGAGCAATTGATTGATAAGATACTAAAATTGGAAAAGGAGCGATATGGCCTTGTTTGGGAAGACAAAGAAGAAGATGTCGCGAAACGGTGTGAGTCTAAACTTCCTTTGTTGGAGAAGGATTGTTCACGAGAGATTGTCTGCGACCCTTCTTTGCCATACAATATTATTATTGAAGGAGACAACTATCATTCTTTGTATGCACTAAGTTTTACACATAAAAAGAGTATTGATGTAATATATATTGATCCTCCGTATAATACGGGAAAAAAGAAAGAGTGGAAATACAATGACAGTTGGGTCGATGAAAATGACAAATATCGGCATAGCAAATGGTTGTCTTTTATGAGTAAAAGAATGCGGCTAGCTAAGAACTTGTTGAAAAGTTCGGGTGTCATTTTTATTTCTGTCGATAATAACGAAGTTGCTCAATTGAAACTTTTGTGCGATTCTATTTTTGGAGAAAAGAACTTTTGTGGGCAGATTATTTGGCGAAAGAAATCAGGGGGAGGACAGACTGATGATTTTTTTGTTACTGAACATGAGTATATTCTGTGCTATAGAAGGACATCTGCATTTATGTGGATCGACGAGACAATACCAATGTCTGCCAAAGGCTACAAATCAGAAGATGAGAAAGGGAAATATAGGTTGGTGAAATTGGCAAAATGGGGTTCTGCTGCTAAACGTGAAGATAGACCAACCATGTATTTTTCTATAAAAGCGCCAGATAAAAAAAGAATATATCCTATTGCACCTGATGGAAGTCCTGGCCGATGGAGGGTTGGGAAGAAGAAAATGAAGAAATTAATTGATGAGGAGCTTGTGGAATGGGCTACAGATGATGATGGCGTGTGGATACCCTATGAAAAAATATATTACGATGGTGACGATGTCAAAGTCTTGAAGAATCGTAGTATCTATTATTATGTTGCAGAAACAGGAGATGCTACGCGTTTACTTACTAAATTATTTGGAAAGAAAGATGTTTTTGAAAACCCAAAGCCTATAGAACTGATAAAAGAATTGCTGTCACATAGTAAAAATTCTGTTGTTTTGGATTTCTTTGCAGGTAGTGCTTCAACTGGTCATGCTGTATTAGAAATGAACAAAGAAGATGGTGGTCATCGTAAATTCATTTTGTGCACGAATAACGAGAATAATATATGTACGGAAGTTACATATCCAAGAATTGAAAAGGTTATAAAAGGATATTCTAATGTGCAGGGAATACCTGCTAATCTGAAGTATTACACACAAACGTTTGTACCTGTAATTTCATCGGATAGTGATAAACGGGAATTAGTTAACCGCAGTACAGAGATTCTTTGTGTAGCAGAGGATTGCTTTGAAGAAGTTCGTAGAAGAAATAAAGGAACTTTTGATTTCTCTATTTTTAAAAGTACGGAAAAACAAATGGCAATTATTTATGATGAAGATAGCATTGGTGATTGTGTTGACTACTTAAACAATAATAAAGTCAAGCAGAAAACTGTTATCTATGTGTTTAGTTATGACCACACTTATGACACAGAAGACTTTGTGGAACTAAACATTGATTACTCTGTAAAGCCAATACCAGAAGCTATAATTAACGTATATCGTAAGATTTCAAAAATGAAGAAGAAATGAAAGAAATACCATATCAAAAGGACTACATCAGTAAACTCGCCAATACAGCAAAAGAATTAATAACTGACGAGTATAGAGATAGTGCCACCATCGTTTTCAAAGCACCAACAGGATCCGGCAAGACTTACATGGTTTCGCAGGCGTTGTCTCAGATGGTGAAAGATAATCCAGATTTTGCTTTCTCTTTCATTTGGATTTCCGTTAATAATTTGCACGAGCAGAGTTTAAATAGTTTGTCTCGATACTTTGAAGACGAAAGACTGCTTGAGTGTATAACCAATATGGATTTGAATGATAACACGATTGAACAAAACCAAATAATGTTCATTAACTGGGAAAGTATCAACAAAGAAAACTCTTTATTCCGTGTTGATAATGAACAAAACTGGAATTTACAATCCGTTGTAGAGAACACAAAAGATATAGGAAATACAATTGTATTGTTGATTGACGAAAGTCATAGGAATGCAAGTACGGACAAGTCTAAAGAACTGATAGATATTATCAGTCCCAGACTTATTATAGAAGTTACCGCAACCCCTAAGAACACATCGGGGACACTAATTGATATTCCGTTAAGAAGAGTTATTGACGAGGGTATGATAAAAAAAGAAGTCCACATTAACGACGAAAAACCTTCTTCAATTAAAAACAATGAGGATATATTAACAATGGCATTGCGGAAACGCATACAACTTCAAACCGCATACAGGAGTCTTGGAAAAGACATCAATCCGCTTTTGTTAGTTCAGATACCTAATAAAAGACCTAATGACGTCATCAATCCAGAAGATGAGATTATTGGATTCTTGAGCGAACAAGGTTTGACCGTTCAAAATGGAAAGGTTGCGCTTTGGCTATCCGAGGACCATCGGAATAAAGAGGAAGTGGAATTGAATAGTAGCCCTGTTGATGTGCTGATATTTAAGGAAGCTATAGCACTAGGATGGGACTGTCCGAGAGCAAGCATTCTTTTCCTTCAGCGTGAATGGAATAATGAAAGATATGAGTTTAATATTCAGACTTTGGGCAGAATTATGCGTATGCCAGAACAGACGCATTATGATGATAAGCCAGAATTAAACTATGGATATGTTTATACTGCGTCAGATAACTTTACCATTGTCGAAGATTTGGCAAAGGATTATGTAAGTCAGCAACGATTAACAATTGACCACGACATATATAGTTCGAGGCCCAAACTATTCAGTGAGCATATTCGTCGTAAGAGAGAACTAACAAGGTTGTCGGGTGATTTCAAAACCGTTTTCTTTCAGGCTGCACAAGAATATGAGTTAAAAGACAAAATCAATTGTGATGTTACACAAATTTCGAAAACTATAAAATTGGATGCTATCTTCAGTGAAGTAGATAAAGAACAAGCAGCGAAATTTAAGGATAAGAAACAAATTGTTAGAAGCAAGGTTGAGATACAAAGTATGTATGATGGATTTTTGCGAAAAATGGTGAATCCCTATGAAATTTCTCGCTCTCAGAGTATTCTTAAAACGGCTATTCGCAGTTGGTTTAAAAATGTACTTAACATTGCCGATGATGATGTTATTCAACTGATTGTAATGAGTTCAAGTCAGAATAACAATGCCCATTTTAAACAAGTTATAGAAGAAGCTAAAGGTCTTTATAAGAATTTACCGACAAAGAAAGATGAGATAACAAAAAATGAGAATTGGGAAGTGCCAAATTCTGTTGATATATTCTCTAATTGTGAGGAAGTCAGACCCAGTGCTAAATCTATTTTAAAGCAAGAAGATACAGGGTGCTTTATTGCAAAAAAAGACAAGAATGGGAAAACCGAATTGTCCACACCTGAAAAGACTTTCATATCAAATTTAGAAGAGGCTGATGACTACTTGCAATGGTGGTACAAGAACGGTAAGAGCGAGAGCAAATATTTTTGCATTGCATATCAGAAAGAGGATGGCTTTTATTATGGTTTCTTCCCTGATTTTATTCTTAAGACCAAAAAAGAGACTATCATTATAGAGATTAAAGATGATAAAGATTTCAAAGCTGACAATTATTATAAATTGTTGGCAGGAAAACAATATTTAGAGAGGCTTGAGAGCGAAGAAAAGGTTCGTTTCTACATCTTATCTCCTAATTGTTATTATGACTTCTTCAAGAAGTTAAACGATATGGATTTAGACAACTATGAGTCCATATATGAACATAATTTGAGGAAGTTCATTAAGAGTCAGCAATTGCAGATTCAAGATAAAATGAAGAGCAATGAGAAACTGACCAAATTAGAAGAGGAATATCGAGAACTATTTGAAGAATATGATAAGTCTGTCTCTGCATTAGATGATGAGAAACAGAAACGTGAGCTGCTTGAGTTAGACCTGGAAGAAGCAAGAATAATTATTGAGCAATATAAGACAAATCTTGACGTGTTATCAAATGTTTCTAAACCTTCTACAAATACAATTGGAAAGATTGGTATTGACTCCCCATTCCACATTTGTATATTAGGAGAGGTTTCTAATCAATCTCAAATAAGATACGAGTTGAATTCCTATTTTGCAAAGATTGGAGTTTCAACGACGGAGTGGGATGTAGACTTTATCAGTAATACGAAATTAGAGAATGCCAATATCTATAAATCATTACAGAAAGGGCAGACAAAATATGATTTGATTGTAATTGGTCAAATTCATCATCACTCAGGCAAAGGAAATCAAAAGGCTAATATTATTTCCGAACTGAAGAAGGAGAAATACATCCCATTCATTGTCGGCAGTTCTCCCAAAGATGTTTTGACACCTGATAAGTTAATAGAGCAGTTGAATAAATACCTACTTGATAATTTCAAACAGACTATAGAACTATGTGTTATAAAAAACAATATTTTCTAATTATTGGCTAACTCCCAAGCACTTAGTGGGTAACTGCAATATAGATAGTGGGCAACTCGAAATGTGATGGTTTTAAACAGAAGAAAAGAGAAACGATATGAGTAAGATATCAATTCGGTTTTATAAAGACCATAAGGTACGTGCTGTTTGGGACGAAGAGAACAATCATTGGTGGTTCTCGGTTCTTGACATATTGGGGTCAATCAACGAACAAGATGACCATGAGAAAAACCGCAACTACTGGAAGTATCTGAAGTCCAAGTTACGGAAAGAACAGAGCGAGGTGGTTAGTAACACTACCCAACTGAAACTGACAGCATCTGACGGAAAGAAATACCGAACAGACGTCATCAGTCAGGCTGGCGTGGATAAATTGGCAAAAGCCATCCGGAACCAACAGGCAATGGCCTTTCTTAACTGGTTTACCTACAGCGACAACACCATTGACGGGCAGAGCCGGAAGAAAGCATATACGCTATGGGAAAGTAATCTGGTGGCAGACAAAGACGTGGGCAAGGTGAAGTCGCTGCAACAGATCCATGCATACCTCTTTGGTGGGCTCTACGATTTTGCTGGCAAGATCCGTACGAAAACAATCGCAAAGGGCAATACCCTGTTCTGCTTGGCAGAACATCTGCACAATTATCTGAAGATTGTTGAGGCAATGCCAGAAACTACATTCGATGAGATTGTAGAAAAATATGTGGAGATGAATGCTGCTCATCCTTTTATGGAAGGTAACGGGCGAGCGACACGTATCTGGCTCGACATGATATTCAAAAAGCGTATGAAGATGTGCGTGGACTGGAGCAAGATAGACAAGAAAGACTACCTTGATGCCATGATTGCAAGCCATACTGACAGCTGTCGTATTCACGAGTTGCTGAAAGGTGCCCTGACAGACAAGATTGATGACCGCGAAATCTTCATGAAAGGCATTGACTATTCGTACTATTATGAACAGGAATAACGATTGATGGAAAAAATACCAAATGTTGGGAGTGGAGTATCTTGGCAATCGGGAACTGCTGAAACTGAAAAAGGCGGGTTTCTTGGCATCAAGCACCATCTCGCCGGAGACGGTGCTACGGTGCTATGACTGGGCAACGGAGATGCGCAATCAAGGGGAGTGTGTTGTCAGCGGCTTAAGTAGCAAGTTGGAACAAGACGTGCTTCACTTCCTGCTGAAAGGTTGTTAGCCAATCATTCTTGTACTGGCTCGGCGGATGTATCGGAATGTCCCCGATAGATTGAAAGAACCGTTGGCGCAAAACCGTCTGCTGATAATCTCTGTCAGTAATGCCCCCCACCAGTCCAAGGCAACGGCAATGGTCAGGAACAGATATGTATGCGAAATGGCAGATAGTATATGTTTTGTGGGAGTAAATGAACAAAGTAGTCTGTATGCCTATAAAAACGAATATCTGAATAAACTTTCAAAAAGTATATGACAAGATTTAACTAAATTCGGCTTAAGCGACAAAAAGGGACTTAAGCCCAAAATCTACACCAAAATAACTCAAAAAACATATAAGCATAATTTACAGAACACTCCCTGAAAAGATTGAATGCCTAATATTACATCGATAATTGCGAATAGTTCGTGCGTATTCGTTTGTAAAAGAAAAAAAAGGTTTTATACTACTCCACAGGCAAAATCTCGACACCGACGTCGGCTATGCCTGTTACTTTTTCGGGGTTCATGGCGTGGCGGATCTTTATTTTTCCTGTTGCGCCTTTTTGGTAGGTAAAGGTTTTGGGGATGGTGGTGGTGAGTTGCCGGAGCATGATGCCGTCGCCTTGCGCATCGCCTTCGTTGTTGGTTACCTCGTATTTTATGGTGTCCTGAAGAAGCACGGTGGCACTGTCCTTCTTCCATTCCTGTTCCACGACGAGGTAGATGTCGAGGAAGGGATATTCCTCTGCCGTGCTGGTGCGGAGCCCTACGCTGAGTTGGCAGGTTTGTGTTTTCCGGATTGTATCTATGTCGAAGCACAGCGTGTCCGCCCGTTTCCAGCCTCCTATGGGGGTGGAACGGTACTGGTGGTAAACCGGCATGCGTGTGCATGCGGTGAGGATGAAGATGATTGTTGCTGCAATGGTTGCTCCTTTCTTCACGCTGTATCTTTCTGTTTTATTGTCAGTTGTTCGGTCCGTTCATTGCGCCTCGCTGCTGATTTTGGCGACGCTTTTTGTTCTTGTTTTTCTTCTTTTTCGACTTGTCAAAGCGTGTGAGACTTTCCTGCTCCACGAGGTCGGTGGACCTGGCGGGTTCTACCGGTCCGTCTGCTTCGAGGTGGATGGGCTTTTGTCCGTTCTTGTTGAGTGCTATAATCTCCAGAGCCCTTTCGCGCGGAATGGTAACGAGGTTCACTGCCATGCGACGGTCGGTGCTATAGGTAACCATACCCGAGAGGATGTCCGCCTTGAAGAGGTAATAAGTGGCGTCTGCTGTTTCGAGTTGTATGTCTTTTGCCGGTAACATGCGCTGCGCCTCCATATACTGGTCCACTTCATAGTTGAGACAGCACTTGAGTTTTGCGCATTGCCCTGCGAGTTTCTGCGGGTTGGGCGAGATGTCCTGAAAGCGTGCGGCGGCTGTAGATACGCTGTTGAAGTTCTTCATCCACGTAGCGCAGCAGAGTTCCCTGCCACAAGGTCCTATACCTCCGATGCGTCCTGCTTCCTGCCTAGCACCAATCTGCTTCATCTCTATTCTTACACGGAAGGTCTCGGCGAATACCTTGATGAGTTCGCGGAAATCCACACGTCCGTCGGCTATGAAGTAGAAAATGGCTTTCTGCCCGTCCGCCTGATATTCCACGTCGCCAATCTTCATCTGCAACCCGAGGTCCTTGGCTATCTGGCGCGCCTGAATCATGGTGTCCTGCTCAAGGCCTTTCGACTCTTCATACTTATCAAGGTCCATCTGACGCGCCTTGCGGTATATGCGCCGGATTTCCGTGTTGGGTCTGAGCGATGCTTTCTTCATCTGCAAGGGCACGAGCGAGCCCGTAAGCGTAACGACACCTACATCGTGCCCGGGACTGGCTTCCACAGCCACGAGGTCGCCCTTGACAAGATCGAGGTTGTTCTCGTTGTGGAAATACGCCTTGCGGGTGTTCTTGAATTGCACCTCCACGAGGTCTGTCGTGTCGTTGTTGCCCGGCACGTCAGCCATGTAGTCGTATGTATTCAACTGCTTGTCCTGCCTGCCGCATCCGTTACAACTGATGCCTCTGAGGCTGTCGCAGGTCTGAAAATCTTTCATAATGTTGTTACTTATTTCTTTATAAGCATAATTATTTTTAACGCAAGGTCGAAGAACACAATCTTTGCGTTCCCGTTACTTGATATGTCACGTTCTGCATCGGCGAGTTCGTCCATCATGCCATAGACGTTTCTTTCGTTGACAAATCTGGAAAAGTTCTTCGCAAATTCGCTTTCTTTCTTCGACATGTAGATGAGTTCCTGCTCACGGAAGTTGTAGATAAAGTTTTCGCGCACGAGGTTCTGGGCATAGGCAAGAAATCGCTTTTGTCTTTCCCTGCCCCACTCTGCCACTCTGTCTGTCCACTGCGAGAGGTCTCTCACTTTCCTGCCGTAGCCCAGGCGCATGAGCATGACGAAGAAATCGAAGAAGGTCTCGTTCTCCTCGCTGATATGTATCTGCTGCAATGCCCTGACATAACTCCCTGCCGACTGATGTGCTATGATGGCGGCATCATCGGGCTGCAACGCATTGCGCTGCCGGAGGGCGGTGGAGATTTCGCCCTCTGTGAGCGGACGGAATTCCATGCGGCGCGTGCGGCTCAGAATGGTGGGCAAGAGGCGGTCGGGATGGTTGGAAATGAGGATAAATGCCGTCTGCGGAGTGGGCTCCTCAAGTATTTTCAGGAGTTTATTGGCAGTTTCCACATTCATCAGGTCCGCCTGCCATATAATCATTACCTTATAGCCGCCCTGCTGCGAAGTCAGGCTGATTTTGCGGAGTATCCGGTCGCTCTCAGCCACGAAGATGTGTACCTGCTGATTTTCCACATTCAGTCTCTCCTGCCAGTCGGTCATTGCGAAATAGGGTGTTTCTTCTATCTGCTCGCGCCATTGTGAGATAAAGTTGTCACTGAATTTCTTGCTCTGATGAATAGGAAAGACGAAATGGAGGTCGGGGTGCTGGAGTTTATTGGTCATCTTGCATGCCGTGCATGTCCCGCAGGCTTCTCCATTCTGAGGATTGGTGCAGAGAAGTGCCGAAGCGTATGCCAATGCCATGGGCAGTTTGCCCACGCCCTCAGGTCCGTGAAACAACTGCGCATGAGGTATGTTTCCCGTGCGTAGTTGCTTGAGCAATTGATCTTTCACTTCTTCCTGTCCGATGACTTCTGAAAACTTCATGTCGCTGATTGTTATCGTCTGCTAAATCAAGGGATGTTCTATAAATTAGGTTTGAATGATTTTTGAGTTATTTTAGTGTAGATTTTGATTTATGTTCACAGGTGCGTAGCGTGCTATGTACCAAGGACTTAGGTCAAAAGATGCACAAAAGAACCAATAATCATCAAGACTAATCATAAGACTAAACCCTAATTCATAGAACAGCCCATCAATATACCGCTCGTGCTATCTCCCTGATGCTTTCCGCAGCACCCATGGAATAGAAATGAATGCTGGGCACACCGTGCGCAATGAGTTCCTTACACTGTGCTATACCCCACTCCACTCCAAGATGATAGGCGTCTTCATCAGTTTTGCACTTATAAGCCTCCTTCGTCAACGCTTCGGGCATCTCTACCCGGAAGGTCTTCGGTATAGACGTGAGTTGCGAGAGTTTGGAGAAGGGCTTAATGCCAGGAATAATGGGAACGTCAACACCCATGGCGCGCACCTGACCGACAAAATCGAAATAGGCGGCATTGTTGTAGAAGAGTTGCGTTACACCATAGTCCGCACCGAGTTCCACCTTCCGCTTGAACCAATGCATGTCGCTCTCCATGTTCGGCGCTTCCTCATGCCTTTCGGGATAACATGCCACACCGTAACTGAACGGCACACCTTGTTCTTTCATTGCCGTACCATCGATGAAACGGCCGTTGTTGAAGTCGTTGATCTGCTCAATGAGGTCGGTAGCATGTTCATTCACCTCACCCTCCTGCAGCGGCTTGGAGAGATTGGGCATCTTGGGCTTGTCACCACGCATGGCGAGGATATTCGTCATGCCAAGAAACTGCAAGTCGAGCAACACGTATTCCGTCTCCTCGCGCGTAAAGCCCTGACAGAGCACATGCGGCACTACGGGTATGCCGTATTCATATTGCAATGCTGCCGCCACAGCCACCGTTCCGGGTCTGCGACGCACCGCGTGACGCTGCATCAGCCCATCAGCGCGTTCCTCATACACATATTCTGCGCTATGCGTGGTAATGTTAATATATTTCGGGTCGAATTCGCGCAGTTTGTCCACCACAGTCCTGAGCCGGTCGAGCCCTGTCCCTTTCATGGGCGGCAGCACCTCAAACGAAAAGGCGGTGCGTTCTTCCTGCGCTATCAATTCAATAATCCTCATTCCTTTTGTCCTATCATTAAAGGGCTTTAATACACCCTTAAACGTTTAAAAGGCAAAGTTATGAAAATCTTGCGAAATATGAGGATAATTTCTTTTACCTCTTTTGGCTTTTCTTCACCATTTTCTCGTACTCCTTTTCTCTCTTTTCCGCAACCTTTTCGTACTTCTTGTTCACCTTTTTCTTAAGTTTCTCATCGAGCGGCATCTCGGTATAGGATTTTAATTCTCCCAAAGAAAGAACCTTATAGTCTTTCATCTTTTCTTCTACCATTTCGTTGAGGACGGAGGTAATGTTGTAACTGTACTCGCTGTTGGGGTATTTCTGCAGGAAGTCGTTGCAGTCCTTCGGAGTGGCGGTGTTGGCTTTGAGCTTGTCGCTCAGGATGCCGTGGTCTGCCTTACAGCAGAGGTTCTGGGCTGTCTTGTTGTCTTTGTCTATCTCTAAAACGGCTTTTGCCAGATTCAAGCCCTTAGCATATCTTTGTTCATCTATCGCTTGCAAGGATTCTTTCAGGAGTTCGTTTATCTTGTTCTGCCGAAGAGTCTCTTTCTTCTCGCTGATACGCTTTTGGTAGGCATCGTCGAACACGGCCTTTCCTGTTCCTGAATAGTTGAAAGTACGGTTTTTGACATCGTATGCCAGTTTTCTGTACTGATCCACTTTCGTGAAGTCGGTCTGTGCATCGATGAGTTCTCTGTATTTCATTTCGCACATTTGGATCCAACCATTCTTTGCCACTTCTTCGTATGCCATGGGCGATGTGCTGATGTATGCGTAGAAATCGGCACTCTTTTTCTTTGCCGCCTCTTGCCACGAAAGGTTGTTCCAGCGCGTGCGGATGGACTTCTTGTTGGCTTCGGAAGTCAGAGGATTGTTGTGCAGGTTTTCTAAAACGTAGAGGTCTTCGCTGTTTTTGTATTGTTCCATCTTGGTTTCATTCCACAGCGCTTTCGCCTTGTCCTTTTGCTCTGCCGATGGGAAACTGTTCTTGATGTAATCTTCCAAGCCTTTGATATTCTTCGAAGCGGTAAGTTCCTCAAGTCGCAACTCGCTCCAGCGCGCTGCGGCAGCCTGACGGATTGAGTCGGGGCTGTCACTGTCTAATGCAATTTCATAAACTTCTGCAGCCGTGCCTTCCTGCAGGATATTTGCCCTATGCTGTTCTTCCAACCATTCTTCGTCGTATGTTATCTTTTGCTTTTCGATATTTCCATTCTGATCCTTGCGCTCAGTCCAATTACCGTATTTATCGAACTGGGTGTAAGTGTATGTGTAATTGTCGCTACATGTAGACTGTTCTTTCCATGGGCCACCATAAATCCCCCCTTGATAGCCGCTCCATTCTTCTTTATATACAAAAATATCTTTTTTTACATGATTCTTATTATATTCAAAGGTACATGTTTCTGATGTACAAACACCTGTACCAGTTGGACATTGATACGGTCCGCCATTTAGTGAAATAGATTCTGAATAAAGTTTCCCTTTTTTGAAAAGTAAAGAACTTTTTACATCTACGTTTTGTAACTCGAGACTCTCAGAACAAATCGGTTTGTAGGAATAATAATCGCTAAAATATGCTTTTTCTGTTATGCTATTCCCACTCCGAGTCCAATCATCAGAAGAAATGTTAATCAAATAACCATTATAGGAAGTCAGTTTCCCATTCTCATCAAACTGTATCTCTATTCTCGTGTTATCTTCATCGTCCGTCATAGTAGCCGTCCGCACCTTGCCCTTCAGCCCAAAAAGCGAATAATCCTGAGCAGAAGCAGTGGCTTGGAATGCGAAAATCAGAATAAAAATGTAGAAAAAAGTATGCTTTTTCATGGTTCAAATGTTTTGATGTCTATAATAGGTTAGTGTAGTATTTAGTTCTGTTTTAGGAGGTAATGATTCATTTCATTCCACATAGCCATAATACTTCGAAAATATGCGGTGCGCCACCATAACGGGGTTGCCTGATGGGCGGTCGGGGTAGGAGATGGAAAAGTCGTTGACCCATTTGCTCTCCATTTCGTAGAGTTCGTGGTTGGTGCGCGGTGTCTCGCCGTTGATGAGCCGCCCGAAGAAGTCCTGCCATCGCGGTTTGTAGTAGTCCTTGACGAGTCCGCCCCATGTGCGGTGGCTGTAGTCGTACAGTCGCCCTGCATTGCAATTCTGTTCGTTGCCCCACGTGGTGATGAGCATGCGGGCGTTCCATTCCATCCAGTTTTGATCATCGATAGTAGTGCCAGGCTTGTTGGCTGCCACGCTGCGTGCGCTCCCCGTCCATGTGCCGAGCATGAATGCCGGGTGGCTGTTGAGCAAGGTGTTGATGTCGTCGAAATAATCGAGGAACTTTTTGGCAGTTGACCTGAAGTCATCGCCCACGGGTGTGGAATAGTAGGCGTTTGCCATTTCGAGGAGGGTGCCCATATCGTTGACGAGCGACTGCCTGACGAGGTCCACCACGTCGTACCGGTAGTTGGCATTGGCTGCCAGTTTTTGGCGCTGCGAGAGGAGTAGTGCTGCAGCACGACGCACATGGCGCACCTCATAATACTGCTCACCGGTGCCCCACGTGGAGACGGACTTCACCTCCAGCCCCGGGCGGGCACAGAGTATGGCTTCCGACGGACCTTGCTGGCTCGTCTTGCAGTGGAGCGGTCCTTTCCGCAGCAACTGCCACGCCTCGCGCAGGGTGTCGTTCGTCATGCCGTAGCGCGACAGGACCATCTCGTCCGTCCAGTCGCTTGGACTCTGAATCTTTGCCCAAGGTAATTCAAACAATGCCTCGTAGAGCACAGGGTTGGTCTCTATGCCTTCGGGTGTGGCGCCTACGCCCTTGCACGTTTGCGGATACTGCGCAAGGGCGTTATAGTAGCGCGTTATGGTGCTGTCGAGCCTGCCATGTATGCCGTTGCGACCGCCGAAGTTGTTGAGCATGCAATAAACGAACTCATGCCCCTCGTAACCGCTCTGCCAGTTGGGTCTGCCGTCGCTGAAGAGGTCGAGGACGATCAGTCCGCCCTTGGGTACGCTTTCGAGGCATTCGTGGCGCGGATTGTCGCCCCAGGCCTGAATGACCCATTTGCTGCCGGGCACGGCTTTTTGCATGGCTTGGTATGCCCCCGAGAAAGCCGCTTTCAGGTCGATGCCAACCGTAGTACCGCCTTCATGGAAGAGGTCCATGCTGTAGTATCCGGACGTGCCCATCACCTCAGCCAGTTTCTCATAGTAGAGTGCTGCCATCTCGGCGAATTTGCTGTCGGTGGGTACGAGCAGTCCCGGGCGCTGGAATCTGTGCCATTGCCCGGATTTTTGTTTGGGCAGCCCCATACGCTCGAAATAATCGTGCGGCACCATGCCCGAATAGCCGGGCAATACCGGTTCCATGCCGAACTCCCGCTCACGCTCCAAGATCTGCTTGCCGAGGCGTTCCTGCCGTGCGTACCACCATGGGCGGTTCGGTCCGCCCCAACCCTCGAGGTTACCCATCATGAACCACGCCATAAAGGCCGGTCCCGCTACGAACCTGTTGATTTCTTCCTCGTTGTAGCCCAGGCTTTGCAGCACTTTCTGCCACACCACCTCTGCACCCACGATGGCGAGTGGCATATTGATGCCGTGAAGAGCCATCCAGTCGATTTCCTGCTGCCAGCGCTCCCACGACCAGAATGCCATGGAGTAGGAGAAAGTGCAGTAGTTGAGGTAGTATCTGTAGTCGGCAGTAGAGACGTGGCGTTCTTCTTTCTGCGGCACAGGCAGGGAGGCTTTCGTGAGGTTCACCTTCATGTTGTGCCACGTCAGTTGGATGTGGGCATAGTGGTTGAGGTACCAATTGATACCCGTCGTTAAGGCAAGGATGGACGACCCGCTGATTTTAGGCTTGCCATGCTCTGCACCTATCACAAAGACTTCCTTTGCATCATCTCCTGCAAGCGCGGCATCCACTTCTGTTTCAAACCGCTCCGCCGCGCCGTTGCCGCCGATGCGGTTGAGCATGTCTGCTACCACCTTCGGGTTGCGCAGGGCAGAAGCGGAGATGGCGAGCATGATGCAGAATACGGAGAGGAGAAGTCTTTGCATTTATTTTAATGAGTGGTCGTTATGGTATGTGGCGTCATTGTCCGCCGAGGCGTTCAAAGTAGGTCAGCACGTCCTCCCATGTGCGGAACGTATCGTCGCCGTAGGTCAGCGAGGTGCCGAGGAAACGCGGGTCGGGTGCAGGCGTGATATAATAGTCGCCGTAGAGGAGATGGGCATGGTTGCAGAAGACCAGTCTGTCGTAGGCAGGCACACCGAGATAGTCTTCCACCCACAGCCTGTCTGCCTGCATCTTCTCGGGCGAAATCCAAGGGCAGGATGCCACGACGCGGACGTCGTAAATGGCGGCTAACTGCTCAAAGGCATTCACACTGCTGCCCAGCGGTTTGCCGTCCGCCTTGCGCAAGGCTCCGTCGAGGGCGATGTAGAGAATAGGTCGCTGTCGCCCTTGCTGTCTGTCGTCTATCCACCGCACCACGGGCATCAGGGCATGTGTGCGGACATGGTCGTCGAGGCGGTGCCCACCCTTGAAGCGGATGGCATGACGGTAGTGCCGGCAGAAGAGGGGGTAGGTGTGTACGAGGTCGTCGTCCGTGCCGAAAAGCCCATATACCCTTTCCTGCTCCTCCTCGTCCGTTTTCTCGAAACAATGGCTTGTTACTTCGCGGAAGGCTTCGAGCGTTTTCTTCGTAACAAGGAATTCCTTCTGTCCGTCCTGCCGCGCGTTGAAGAAGGTGTGCATGCCAAGACCGATGTTGGTGCGCAGTGTTTCGGCTATCTCAAAGGCAGGATTGACCAGAATGCGGTCGAAACCGTGCAACTGCTCTGCCAGCATACCGCCCATAGAAGTGCCGATGACAAGGTCGGGTTGTTCGTCCGCTGCCACACGGCGGAGCAATTCTATCGCCTTGAGTGGCTCGGTAGGAATATCAGGGGCAACCACTGTAGTACCCTGCAAATGGTCGCGCAGCCACTTCACGGTGCCCGATGCACCGGAAGAAGCAAAACCATGTACGTAAAGCACCTTGTTCATATTGCAAAAATACAAAAAATATCTTTCTGAAGAATGTTGTTCTTCTTTCACACATAAAGAAAGTGTATCAGAACGAATGGAGTGCGCTATCGCGCAGAAATACTACAAATCTGTTCAAATCTGACAAATCGATTTTCAGACGATAATGTTTAATTTGAGCAAGATTTCTCGCCTTCAGGCGACTCCTTCAATTTTGATACACTTTCAATTAGGTGTAGTAAACGTGGTTTTTTTGGATACTGTTAGTCGTTGTCGTCGTTTACGCCCCACATGTCAGATGATGACCAGAGTTCAAGACCACGACTGCGCTGGGGCACACCGCTGCCCGCACCGCCGCCGCCACTGATGCCGGTGTTGCTGTTGACGTTGCTGACTGCCATAATGTTTGCAGGAATGCACACTGTTGTGAAAATCTCCGGGGATATATATGTTTTCTTTGTCATGGCTGAATTGTATTATAGGGTTAATAGACCACTTTCTTTCCGTTGATGATATAGATACCACCCTTCTGAGGCTGTGCCACACGGCGACCCTGGAGGTCATAGATGGCAGACTGCTTGGTATCGCCCTTCAAGGGTTCAGCACCGTTAATGCCTGTTACAGACTGGTTGCCGTTATCAAAGTCGAGGCTGAAGCCGCGCACGTTGTTTGCTATGCTCCCGTCCACAACGAACCATGCACGGAATGGCATCAGGCGGCGTTCTTCGGTCGGATAGACGAGTTTGTCGCCGGTCGTGAGGAAGAGTTGTGTCTTGTCGTAGGCGCTTACCCATGGGAACATGTATGTGCCCTTGAAGGTTACAGCCCCGTAGCCGGCACTTTGTGCCGTTACTTCTGCGGGTTGTGCCGCGTTGACGGTTACGCCTTTGAAGACAGGGTCGGTAATGTCCGTTCCGCTTGTCCACTTGATGATGTAGGGCTTGCCTGCCGCTATGGCTGTTGTGTCCTTGAACGTCAGGTGCAGCGTACCTGTTGCAGGGTCGAGACCGTTTGTGCCGTCAGTGTCGAGTTCCATGATTGTCGCACCTTCGAGCGGAGTGCCCGTGAGGTCGTCAATGGCGAATGGCAGGCAGAGCGTGTTCCACTCGCCGTCCTTGTAGAGCGTGCGGCCATCAATCGTTACGTCGCGCTGCTCGCCGTCTGCTGCGGCAATATAGCCTGCGTTGTCTAAATTGACCATCTTGTCATAAAGCGTGAGTGTGAGACCGACTGGCGCGATGTGCACCGGCGCGGCAGTCATGGTCAGTTCGTAGTAGTCGTCACCGTAGTTATCGTCATAACCAGCCACAGCGAGCGGTGTGCCGTTGGCAGTGTAGTTGATACCGCCGTAGAGCACGAAGCGCAGTGTTTCGCCTGCACCCACATAGTAGTAGTTGTTCGTGCCGTCATCGTAGTATGTACCGACGATGTTGTCCGAAGCGTCAGGGATAGGTGAGAAATAGATAGCATCGCTGGTGCTGATGGGCCAGCCGCGCATGGCCTGGGTTGTCACGTCGGTGCTAACGTCGTTGTTTTCGTTGCCTAAGCCTTTGAACTTACAGTTACCGATGTAGTAGTTGCTTGTCAGGGTGCCATCGTTCCGTCCGGCGATGGCGCCCTTGCTGGTGCCTACCACCACTGCCGTCATCAGGTCGTTGCTGAGGCTGTATTCCACAATACCCTCAGCAAAGTTGTCTCCTACGATACCACCGCAATGACCGTAACTGTTCGTGCAGTTCACACTTCCTAAGTGTTGGCCGGAAATAGTTCCACTTTCGTTCTCACCCACGATGCCGCCACAATAAGCATAGCCTGTAATGGTGGCATAATTCATTCCGTTTATCGTCCCGTTATTCGAATTGAGGCCTGCAATGCCGCCGGCGCATTTGGCTGTTACGTTTGCACGGTTGTCGGAAACGTTAATGGTGCCGTAATTAGCACCCACGATGCCGCCACCGAAGTCGGCTGCACTTACGCTGACATTGGCACCTGTCTGCATATTGCACCATTCAATGGTGCCGGAATTCCTGCCCGCAATGCTGCCAGCCACATAATCTCCGCTGAAACTGTTGGTGCCTGTGAGTGAGACGTGGCGGACGGTGCCTTGACTCCCTACATGGCCGAACACACCTACATAGTTGCCTCCGCTCACGTTGATGCCGGTCATAGTGCGGAAGTCGCCGTTGTATGTACCCTGGAAAGGCCTGTTGTCGGCATTTCCTACAGGTGTATAGGTCTTGCCCGTGAAGTCGAGATCGTTGACCTGGCGGAAGTAAACGCCCTCGTAGGTCTTGCCGCCGTTCACGAGTGTGGCAAGGCGGTTCATGTCGTCCGTGGTCTTGATGAGGAAGGGCTCGTTGTATGTACCCATGCCTTCCCACGGATGGCAGACGGTGTAGGTGGCGGTGAGCGTGTCGGTGTAGTTGCCCACGCCCCATACCTTGATGGTATAGACGCCTAAGTCCGTGAAGCCCTGGTTAGGCAGGTCGGTCTGGTATTCCGTGCCTACGGCAAGTGTCTTATTGCCCGCCTTCACGGTGAGTGCAGGCTTATGTGCCGCACCGTCGTGATAGACTGACGTTTCGTTCAGCGTGAGATTGGTGAGCGGTGCACGTTCTATGACGAAAGTGTCGGTGCGCAGGCCGCCGTAGGCGCCGATGCCCCAGATACGGAAGGGGTGCTTGCCCACTTCCTTGAAGCCCTCCGCAGGGATGTCGGTGACGAAGTCCGTGCCTTCGGTCAGGTCTCTTGAGCGGCACGTGACGCCTACCGTGGGTTTCTGACTCGTGCCTGTGTAGGAAGCGGAGGCGGGGGTGAGTTTGACGCGCGTGTAGTTGGGAGAGTCTTCATACCTGATGTCCTTCACGCCTTGAGAAACGATGGACACGTTGGCTGCCGGCATGGTGAACCTCCATGTGCCGTCTTCCTGCGGCATCACTTCCACGTAGTTGTTGACGTCAATGTAGGCCTGAAAGTTCCACATCGTGCCCTTGTTGTAACCGTCAACCACAGGTGTGCCGGAGGTGTAGAGCCCGGTGAGCGTGATGGGTGTGCCTGCAGCATAGTAGTTTGTGCCGCCGATGGTCTTGGTGGGCTGTGAGGCTATCTCGCCGTCAATATAACTAAGGAAGTGAACCGTGTAGAGGTGCGTCACGTCGATGCCTGTGTCAGTGCCTTGCGTTGAATTTTCCACGCCAAGCGCGCCGATGGTACAGGCGCCGCCCACGGCATTTCCCGTCAAAGTCGCATTGCCATCAAGCATTCCTACAACGCCGCCTGCATATAGATTACCCGTCACAGAGGCCACGTTGACATTATTCTTTATATTTAAATCTGTCCCTTTTCCATTATCGATTTTTCCCACTATACCTCCCACAGCGTAGTTGCCCGAGACAGATCCGGAATTGACGCAATTTTCAATCCTTGCTTTCCCATATATTCTGCCGACTATACCTCCCACAAAATGCGAAAGTTCATCGTGGGCTGTCACTGTGGCTGCGCTTGTGCAGTTTTCAATTATGCAACAATTGCCCCATCCCACAATGCCGCCGATGTTTTCATTGTTATATGGCTCGCTCGGCTCAATTGTGACACCGCTCTCCACATGACAATTACCAATATAAATCCATGAAGTCTCACTTCCGTCCGCAGAACCCACGATTCCTCCCACGTCCTTACGCGCTTTGAAGGTACTCGTGCCGCCAAGTGTTAGGTTTTTGATTTCTGCGCTGGGGCCTACGTTGCCAAATAAGGCGATGTAGGCATTGTCATCAGCCCATGATCCCGCACCGGCATCGATAGTCACGTTGCGAATGGTATGTCCTCCTCCATCAAAGATGCCTTGGAAATAATAAGAAGCCCCACCCGTTTCCATTTTAACATAACGACCTATCACATTGTAAGTCTTGCCCGCGTAGTCAAGGTCGTTGGCAAGGAGGAAGTATTTATTTCTATAAGTATAGCCGGCATTCACTTGCGTTGCCAGGTAGTCCATGTGGTCGGTGGTGGAGATGATGTAGGGGCTTTCCGCCCTTCCAGATCCGCCGCCGAACTGCGCCCATGCCGCCGAGGGCAGAGCCGCCGCGAGCACTGTCAGTATCAGTGTTCGCATAAGGTTGTGTAGTCTTGTCATGTCCATAATCGTTATTTTTTATTGTTTTTTTCTGTTTACCTAAAATCCGCAAGATGTTTATAAATTAACGGCACGCCTGCATCCCCTTGTCGTAGGAATTGCAGGCGTGCCGTGATGTATGACTTAGCGGTGGTCTGTCGCAAGGCTCCTGCGTGGGCGTCTCTCTCATATACGGGGAGGGATGGAGACGCGGGCGTCTTGTGTGATCATCGGGAAGACGATTTGTCTGCAAATTTACATATTATTATTGAAAAAGAAAAGATAAAATATCTATTTTTGAACTGTTCGTGAGATTTGTTGTTGGTGGCACGGGTGGCGCATTGTTAAAGTAAAGCGCCTTCAGCGCTTATGTTTCCTGACTTGGACAGCACACACCATTCGTCTTGATATACTTCCGACAAGACTACAAGCAGAGGCTTCGCTTCATGAACAACGTTCATTACGCGAACCCCCTGCCTGTAATCTTTTCCGCCCACTTGGGCTTTTTGTTTAATTCAACTTTATGAAGTGACTCTTTCTCAAGAATTTAAGAATTTGAGAATTATTATTCTCTGTACAATCAACTTCTTCTATTCATGACGTTTTATATAATCATGTAGTGAAATAAATTCTTTAATTCACAAATTCTTGAAGATAAAAAATATCTGACAACTTGCGAAACTTGAATCATTCATCTCCAAAAGACGCAAAACTTTCGTCTGTGGATGTGTTGTCGCCAAAGGGCGAGAAGTCTTTTCCGAACCAGTCGCCGGTTCCACGGCTGCGCTGGGGCACACCGCTGCCCGCACCGCCGCCGCCACTGATGCCGGTGTTGCTGTTGACGTTGCTGACTGCCATAATGTTTGCAGGAATGCACACTGTTGTGAAAATCTCCGGGGATATATATGTTTTCTTTGTCATGGCTGAATTGTATTATAGGGTTAATAGACCACTTTCTTTCCGTTGATGATATAGATACCACCCTTCTGAGGCTGTGCCACACGGCGACCCTGGAGGTCATAGATGGCAGAAGGGGTTGCGGAAGGCGCAACGTTCGTAGCTCCAATACCTGTGATGGATGGATTGCCGTTATCAAAGTCGAGGCTGAAGCCGCGCACGTTGTTTGCTATGCTCTCGTCCACAACGAACCATGCACGGAATGGCAGCAGGCGGCGTTCTTCGGTCGGATAGACGAGTTTGTCGCCGGTTGTGAGGAAGAGTTGTGTCTTGTCGTAGGCGCTTACCCATGGGAACATGTATGTGCCCTTGAAGGTTACAGCCCCGTAGCCGGCACTTTGTGCCGTTACTTCTGCGGGTTGTGCCGCGTTGACGGTTACGCCTTTGAAGACAGGGTCGGTAATGTCCGTTCCGCTTGTCCACTTGATGATGTAGGGCTTGCCTGCCGCTATGGCTGTCGTGTCCTTGAACGTCAGGTGCAACGTACCTGTTGCAGGGTCGAGACCGTTTATGCCGTCAGTGTCGAGTTCCATGATTGTCGCACCTTCGAGCGGAGTGCCCGTGAGGTCGTCAATGGCGAATGGCAGGCAGAGCGTGTTCCACTCGCCGTCCTTGTAGAACGTGCGGCCATCTATGATTACGTCGCGCTGCTCGCCGTCTGCTGCGGCAATATAGCCTGCGTTGTCGAAATTGACCATCTTGTCATAAAGCGTGAGTGTGAGACCGACTGGCGCGATGTACACCGCCTTGGCGGGCATGGTCAGTTCGTAGTAGTCTTCACCGTAGTCATCGTCATGACCAGCCACAGCGAGCGATGTGCCGTTGGCGGTGTAGTTGATACCGCCGTAGAGCACGAAGCGCAGTGTTTCGCCTGCACCCACATAGTAGTAGTTGTTCGTGCCGTCATCGTAGTATGTACCGATGATGTTGTCCGAAGCGTCAGGGATAGGTGAGAAATAGATAGCATCGCTGGTGCTGATGGGCCAGCCGCGCATGGCTTGTCCCACCACGTCAGCATTGTTGACACCGCTGTACTTGCAGGCACCGATGTAGTAACAGTTTGTGATAATACCTGACTGGGATTTACCGTTCAGACCTACTATACCGCCGATGTTGCCCGTGCCGCTGACCTGTTTCATCAGGCAGTCGGAAACACTGTGTTGTACGACAGAACGGCCGGCTTGGTTCAGACCCACGATGCCGCCCACGATGTTGCCCGTGCCGCCCACCTTCATATTGCCGAAGTTAGCACCCGAAGTGTTTGCACCATTGCTACCCACGATGCCACCAATTTTACTGTTCGTGGCAGCAGATGCTGAGATGGTGCCGAAGAATGTGCCTTGAACATCGCCGGCAAGGTTATTACCCACGATGCCGCCCAACGTGACAGCATTAGTCACATCGTTATAACCCAGCGTGCCGCTGAACTCGCAGCCCGAAACCGAACCTTGATTCTCACTGACAAAGCCACCTGCTCTGGTACCGCGCAAGGAAACACCGCTACCGGCGCGGCAACCCGACACTTCACCGAAGTTTGTGCCTGCAATGCCTCCTATGCGGGCATCACCCCTGGTGCTCGAGAAGGAACTGTTCTCAAGATACACATTGCGCACTGCACCTTCATTCCCTACATAGCCGAAGAGGGCGGCATGTCTTACATCACCACTGATGTTCACGCCCGTAAAGACACTTGTAGTATAGTTGGTAAAGACACCGCTGAAACCGCCGGTCGGTGTGAAAGTCTTGCCCGAGTAGTCCAGTGTAGCCATCTGCTCAAAATACACACCTTTCTGGTCGTAGCCTTTGTGGGTCAGAGCGGATAGCGCATCGAAGTCGTCGGTGGTGTAGATGAGGTAAGGCTCTGCCATTGTGCCTTTGCCCTGCCAAGGCATGGCGATGACGAAGGCGGTGTCGATGCGTCCGCCGTAGTCATTTATGCCCCAAATGGTGAAGGGGTAGCGTCCGCAGTCCTTGTAGCCCTCTGCAGGAATGTTGGTGATGAAGTCAGTGCCTTCCTTGAGGTATTTCGCGCCACGGCTGTCCCAGATAGTAATCGTTGGACGCACGTTCTCTCCGGTAAAGGCGAGGGGGGTCTGCGTGGACAGCGTGAAAGTGCGCAAGGTGATGTTGGAGGCGATGGTTGAATAGATCTCGACGTTCTTAGCGGGCATGGTGAACGCCCATGTGCCGTGGTCAGTTAAAAGCAGCGTGTACTTCTCATTGTCTGCTGTGAACGCCACGAACTGCCACATCTTGTCTGCGGCAGTGTTGCCGAAGGTATGCAGTTCGGAGAACTCCACGGAGTCTCCCGCTACGAAGTAATCGTTGCCGCCAAAGGTAAAGTAGGGCGAAGTGATGTACGTTCCTCCATCGTACGAACTTGGAAATTTGCAGGAGTAAATGTGCTTCACGGCGTAGCCCTCGTCGGTGCCTTGCGTCGAACCATTCACGCCCATCGCGCCGATGGTGCAGTTGTCGCCCACAGCATTGCCTGTAAATACCAAAGTGGCTCTATTATATCCTACAACTCCTCCTACATCAGTACTTCCCGTTACGGAGGCTAAGTTGACATTGTTCCTTAGATATACATTGCTACTACTACTACCTACATATCCAGCCCTTCCCACTATGCCGCCTATGGCCTGGTAGCCCGACACAAATCCTGAATTTACGCAATCTTCAATCCATCCTATCGGTAAACAGCCGGCTATACCTCCTACAGCATACGAATTATTATAATTATCTTTTATTGTGGCTGCGTTGGTGCAACTTTTTACCTCACATAAATCGCCAAGTCCCACAATGCCACCGATGCATTCAATATTCGCTGGACCTTTCGTCTCGATTGTAACACCGCTCTCTACATGACAATTATGAACATAAGCCTTAGAAATCTTTGTTCCTAACGCCTTGCCTGCAATTCCTCCTACATTTGCTTGCCCTTTGATGGAACTCGTGCCGCCAAGCGTCAGGTTTTTGACCACTCCACCATTGCCTAAGATACCAAACAAGCCGATAGCTGAAGTTCGCCCACTGGCACCGATAGTCACGTTGCTAATGGTATGTCCATTTCCGTCGAAATTGCCTCGGAAAGCATATATCCATCCTTCTTCGTTGTTTTCTTCATAACCTATCACATGATACGTCTTTCCCGAGTAGTCGAGGTCGGCGTCCAGGCGGAAGAAAACTTCCTTGTAGTCGTTTCCGCCATTCACATTGTTGGCGAGTTCCGTCATGTGGTCGGTGGTGGAGATGATGTACGGACTGTACTGTGTACCGCTTCCACCTCCGAACTGCGCCCATGCCGCCGAGGGCAGAGCCGCCGCGAGCACTGTCAGTAAGAATGCCTGCATGAGGTTGTAAAGTCTTGTTTTGTTCATAATTGTTATATTTTTATCGTTTTCTTCAGTTTTATAGAGCAACGGCACGCCTGCATCCCCTTGTCGTAGGAATTGCAGGCGTGCCGTGATGTATGACTTAGCGGTGGTCTGTCGCAAGGCTCCTGCGTGGGCGTCTCTCTCATATATGGGGAGGGATGGAGACGCGGGCGTCTTGTGTGATCATCGGAAAGACGATTTGTCTGCAAATTTACATATTATTATTGAAAAAGAAAAGAAAAATATGGAAAAGAATTATTGGTGTCCGATAAAAGTTTTATGGACTTAGTCATAAGCCTTTCTATATGGGTGTTTTATGGGTAGGGTAATCTATGGGGCTTTCTGCCCGTTTACCGTGCGCCAATAAAAAAAGCAGGTCTGTGAGCCTGCTTTTTGTCGCTATGTTCAGCGAATGGGTTTGAGGTAGTCCTCAAAGTATCGCGTGATACGTTCGTGCAGGTGTACCCTGTCTGTGCCTAAGACGTTGTGTCCGTGTCCCGGGTAGGCGAAGAAGTCGGGATGTGTACCGGCATCTACACATGCCTTGAGGAACGACAGTGTGTGTTGTGGCACACAGGTGGGGTCGTTGTAGCCGATGATGATTTGCAGGCGGCCTTTGAGTTGGTCTGCCTTGTTCAGGAGTGAGGTCTCTGCATAGCCTTCGGGGTTTTCATCCGGTGTGTCCATATAGCGCTCGCCATACATCACCTCGTAGTATTTCCAGTCGATGACAGGTCCGCCGGCAACACCCACCTTGAACACGTCGGGGTAGTTGCACATGAGGCTCGTGGTCATGAACCCTCCGAACGACCAGCCGTGTACGCCGATGCGCTCGCCGTCCACGTAGGGCAGGCTCTTGAGGAATTCCACACCTTTCATCTGGTCTTTCATCTCGTTCTGTCCGAGGTGGCGGAAGGTAACGTTCTCGAACTCCAGTCCTCTGTCGGCAGATCCGCGGTTGTCCATCACGAAGACCACATAGCCCAGTTGCGCCATATAGATTTCCCATCCGCCAGCCGAGTAATTGCGGGCATCTTCCACCATTTGTGCATGCGGTCCGCCATAAACGTAGATGACGACTGGGTATTTCTTCGCGGGGTCGAAGTTGGTGGGTTTGATGAGGCGATAGTAGAGATCAGTAGTGCCGTCGGCGGCTTTGAGAGTGCCTCCCGTGATTTCAGGCACATCGTAGTCCTTCCAGGGGTCGTCGGCGGTGAGGAGGTTCACAGTCTTCTGCTTGGAAGTGTTCACGAGGTCGGTTTTGCTTACAACTTTCGGTGAACTCCATCTGTCGAAGAGGTATTTGCCGTTGGCAGAGAGTTGTGCGCGATGTGTGCCGCTACCGCTGTCGAGCAGTGTGCGTTTGCCGTTCTTCACGTTCACGCTGTAGTAACTCTCGCCGATGGTGCTTGCCTCGTTGCTCTTGATGATGACGCTCTTCTCGCTTTCGTTGAACCCTGTGAGTTCCAGCACCACGAAGTTGCCCGAAGTGAGTTGGCGCTCAAGACCATTCTCCACGTCGAAGAGGTAGAGGTGGTTATAGCCGTCGCGCTGGCTCTGGAGAATGAACTTGTTGCTGTCCCATGGCAGGAACGTGATGGGTGTGAGCGGTTCCACATATTTTGGGTGGGTCTCGGTGTAGTGCACTTTGAGGCGTGCGCCGGTCGTGGCATCGTACGACACGAGTTCCATCTTGTCCTGTGAGCGTGGACTTTCCACCATGTAGATGGTCTTTTCGTCGGGTGCCCAGGCAATGTTTGAGAAATAGCGGTCGGTAGGGTCGCCCGCCTGCAGATATACCGTTTCGCGTGTCGCTACGTCATACACACCTACGGTTACCTTATGGCTTGTCTGTCCAGCCATGGGGTACTTGTCGGGGTCGAGTTCTGCCGGTGTCTTGTCGATGTTCACCTGCGGATAGTCTGCCACCATGCTTTGGTCCATGCGGTAGAAGGCGAGCCGGTTGCCTTTTGGGCTCCAGAACGTACCTTTCGAGATGCCGAACTCATCGCGGTGAACACTCTTGCCGTATTGCAACTCACGCGAGCCGTCGGTGCTCACTTGCAGTTCCTCGCCATCTGCCGTGCGGACGAAGAGGTTCCAGTTGCGCACGAAAGCCGTGTTTCTGGACGTTTTTTCCATTTCCTCGTCGGAAGCGCCTTCGAGACGGCTGGTACGCCACACCACTTCTTTCTTCTCCCAATCGTAAACCACGTTGCCCTTGCTCGTCGGCAGCATGGCTTGCGTCTTGTCGGGATAGGGAAATGTGGCGAGCATCAGGTTGCCCACTCGTTCGTCGGTCAGTGCAGAGTTCACTTCGCCGGCGGTGAAGAGCGTCTGCGGTTCGATGGTCTCTCCTTTCTGATTGCTGATGACGCTTGCTTTGTCCACTTCTGTCTTCACCAGCAAGTCGCCCCACCATGCAGCATACATGTATTGAGGGTATAGGTTCCAAAAGTTGGAGCCGCCGGGAACGAGGTCGTCGAGTGTGAATTGTTTCTTTTGTTGTGCCATAGCGGGAATGGTCGTGAGCAGCAGTGCTGCTACCATGATTTTTATCAGTTTCATGTCCGTATGTTTGTGTATGTCAGATTTTCTTGAACGTACCTATATGAAGTTATCGAAGTTAACGGCTTTGCCTCTTTTCTTTGAAGTTAGCGAAGTTATTGAAGTTATCGCTTCGCTCGAAGTTAACGACGTTACCTAATGCTGATGCCTTTATGTATTGTATTATTTATCGGTCTAAAGTAGCGTCGCTAACTTCGCTAACTTCTTTAACTACGATAACTTCAGAAAGTAGAGTTGTTTTTTTTGTTAGTCCCCGTCATAGTCTTTCCGGCGTCCACCGGTAAATTTCCGTCCTCCGCCTTTATGTCCGGCTCCTCCTTTGCCAAACGGCTTGTTGCGCCGTTCTCTCTTTTCACCGCTGAAACCACCGGCGCGCTCGTCTTTCTGCTTTTCCTCGTGGCGGGCACGCCCTCTGCGGAAGCGTTCGAAGTCGTTGTGCCGGTTGCGCAGTTTTAGGAAGTCGGGGTTAGCATCCACAAAGTCCTGGTCAACGTAGTCGCGCCCTTCGTCTTCAAAGCGTTGCTTGAACGATTCTCTGTTCTGACGGAAACGCTTCTTTTCTGCCATCTTTTCACGTTCCTCGGCAGTCTTCACATCGCCGCCTTTTGCACGGAAGTCGTTGAACTTGCCTTCGAACATTTGGTATTTCCGGAATTCGCAGTCGAGTTTGCCGTTGAAGAGTGGAATCTTTATGCTCGGTTTCAGACCTATCTGGTCGAAGCATTCCTCACGGCTGCTGATGATCCACGCCTCGCCGCCTCCGAACTCGTGTTTCAGGCGTTCGCCGATGATCTTGTACAAACCGAGAGTGTCCTGCGACACGAGGCGCTCGCCGTAGGGCGGATTGGTGATGATGACTGCCTTCTCCTCAGGCTTCACAAACTTCCTGAAGTCGCGTTGCTGCAATTCGATGATGTCTGCCACTCCGGCGCTCTTGCAGTTCTTTGCAGCCACTTCAAGATTGGGGTTGTTGATGTCGTAGCCGTAGAGTTTGTGCTGGAATTCCCGCTCGTTGCTGTCGTCGTTGTAGATGTTCTGAAGCAATTCGGGGTCGAAGTCCTTCCAGTTTTCAAAAGCGAACTTTTTGCGGAAGATGCCCGGATAGATGTTGCGTGCCATCAGGGCAGCCTCAATAAGTATGGTGCCCGACCCGCAGAAAGGATCGATAAGGTCGCAGTCGTATTGCCAGCCGCTGAGTTTGATGAGCGCCGCAGCCAGCACCTCGTTGATGGGTGCTTCCACTGTTGCTACACGATATCCGCGTTGGTGCAGGCTCTCACCGCTGGCATCGAGCGAGAGGGAGCAGTCGTTGTCGGTGATGTGGATGTTGAGGCGCAGTTCGGGGT